>JAYVIR010000018.1:0-4193 GCA_043770095.1 Eubacteriales bacterium | reverse complement strand
CGAACGAGAATTAAAAGTTTTGGAGACTCTTGTGTTGCCGCTACACCACTCCCGTTTGCAATTCCACGACGATTGCATTTTTATTATCTGACTAATTTTGCGTGTTGTCAATTTTAGTTTTTTACACTATCTTCTGCATAAATTTAAACGTCATATCCTCGTATTTTTCCTGCGGAAAGGCGTCTTTGTGTTTCACCACATAATTCCAGCCCTCTTGCCATTCTTTTAGCCTCCATAACTCTCTCGCTACCGCAATATGGCGCATATATAGCTCTGTTTCTTCTAAGTTCATAATTTTACAATATTATCTTCTATATCGTATGGTGAGCAATCTGCTGCCTGCCTCGCTTGATCATAATTAAATCCCCATTTATTCATCAATATAACAATTCATGCTGTTTTTAAGTGCGCTATTAAATTTCCATATCCGATTTCTTCTCCTGCTGCTAGACAATATTCTATTTTTTGTTTTTCTTCTTGTGATATAAACTTTAAAAAATCAACAGCCTTGATTTTATTAGTATTTCTATTATAAAAATTACAAATTAAACCGCACTTATGGCACACATGTTTGCTTCCTGATGGTATAGCTTGTGCGTTGCAACAGGTTGATTTTTTCATATATTTTTTATAAATTTAGTTATGTTTAACGGTATTCTATTCCGATGAGAAACTTCACTCTCTCCTTGCGTCAGTCTTTCTAACATCTCCGCACATTCCTCATCTGTCTCCGCTCCAAAACCAAAAATTAAATTTTCCTTTCCTCTCACATTCTCAAACCAGCTAATAATGGTATATAAAACTGTATGTTGAGGGTTGAAAGGCTTAGTGCAAATAGCAAAAGCAATATTTGAGGCTCTAACTATATATACTTGTTTTTCTTCCTCGAAAGTTATCTTTGATCCAATTGGAAGTTTAGACGACTCCTAAAATATACCAGATATTTCTCTCATATTTTTAAATATTAACCGCTTTTAAATTAAAATTGCTCGGATAGTTTTCAACCTCTTTTCCATATTTCAGTTTATCCTGCATTTTTGCGAGTAATAGCCGTGACGGAGATTTTTCTGGCGTATCTGTTTTATTAATATGCCGTTGCAATCCTGCGATAAATCCTCTCAACGCTCTGTCTGGTGAATTTTTGACTAATGTTTCAAATCCTCCCGTGGGTAGTTTTTTATACATATCGGACATTGTGGGACGCCTGTTTGGAAAAGTCTCGTAGTATTTTTCCATGGTCACAATATCAGATATATTTGCCCGGCGGATTAAATTTCCAGCTATTGAGCGCTCTTCGTTGTTTTGCAAGCTAGCCGCTTCAATTGCCTGCTCTTCCGTGATTTTGTAATGAATTTTTGAGTACGTCATTATGACGTGGGTTAATTTTTGTTCCATATTTTTATGGTTTTTGAATATAAGTAATTAAATTTTTGTCTCGGTAAATATACAGTGGATCTTCGTCTGAATTTAGCGACACGCACATATTAGCGTTGCATACCCACACTGTCATCACAATTGCTGATAAGGTTATCATAAATTTATAACTCTTTAATTTCCCTTAGTTGATTAGTGTTATTTAAAAAATAGAATTTATAGGCGCTCACCTTGGTCATCATCTGGTGCGGAGTAGTCACTCTTGGCGCAAATTTATCTTTCATTTGGGCTTCAATCATTTTCTTGGCCATTGAGATTGATCCTTCAACCCCGTAACGCTTAGTCATTATCTCGGCTGCCTTTCTTGTGGTTTTATTCCCCCATACTATTTCCGGGTTGATTGTCTGATAAAAAAAGTCTATGAGTTTTTCCGGGTCTGATAATTTGCGCTGGACTATTTCTTTTTTAGGTGGGCTCTCTTCCTGCGAGCTGGGCTCGCTAGATATATTATCATTCTTTTCATTCTTTACATTCTTGTTTATCGTGGTGCTTCTCTGGTGCTTCTCTGGTGCTTTTACAGTGCCGACGCTGGTGCTTTTGGTGGTGCTTGTATAATTTTCAATACACTGATAATCCTCATATCTAAGCACTTTTATTCTCATTCCTCTGGTGCTTTTGGTGGTGCTTATCATGGTGCTTGTCCTGAGCCACCCTATAATTTTCTTGATTTGGTCTCTCGATATATCAAGGCCGATATTTTTCCTATCTTCTGAAAAATTAAAATATCCCTCACCCCTGTCAAAATCACTTGTTTTTTTGTGATTGACGTGCCCTAGAATATAAATCCAAACCTTGATCCAGCTCGACGGCTTGTTTTTCCAGATATCACTATTAAATATTTGTCTGGCTATCTGGAAATAACCTCCTCTTATTTTTTTATCCGGCATATCTTTATTTTTTTTGCAAACAAAAAAACCAATTGGCTTGCAATCTAGCCCTAGCAAGGCGTCCTTTCGGATTTTTGATTACAAACCAGTTGGTTCTTTTCTTTGCGCTAGCATTTAATATTTATTTAGTTTTCAATATTGCTATTATACTCCTATTTTGGAGTTTAGTCAATCAACATAAAACCGCCCTTTCAGGCGGACAATATGTGATATTTAGCTTTGCGCCACTTATACTAAATATCAGTAAAGAAAAAATAATCCAAAAAAAAATAAATGTAGATTTTTGCTGGTGATAGATATAAAAGAACATGGCGCAGTGATTATACTATACAAAAAATTGCGGAGGTTGTAAAGCTCCGCAAGCACTTTTCAGGCGTTGCCTGTTATTAGTCTTTTATCAGTAGCCACGCAGTCACGGCACACTCCATAAGGTATAATCCTATCGCAGCAAATATTGATATTGCACGCATAGTATTTTTCGCAATTATGAATAGTGTCATCAACGTAGCAAGCCATAGTTATTCCACATATTTCACATACTCGTATCATTACAAACATCTTACACCTCCTTTTTACGGACTATAATTTCATAAGCCGGATCTAGGTAGGTATCCGTTATTTGCTTGACGACGTGACAGATATTATGCGGAGTCATTATTCCAAAAATTAAGTGCCATGCTCGGTGTTTTTCTTTAGTTATAATTGAAATGTTACTTTCGTCCCAACTTCCCCCTCGGCTCTTTGGCTTGCGGTGATGTCGTGACATGCCTCTAGGAATTTTGCACTTTTTCATGCTCGCCATTTCTCTTCATCCTAGAAATTTCTAACGCCTCTTGAAAATGCTTCTCACAATAGCCGGTACTCGGATCTTCATTAGGTTTCGGGCAAATATCATCACACGGGCACTTCTTCTTTTGGACAGTCCGACATGAGTCATAACACCCGTATTTACAACCACAAACCATACACCGGTATTCAAATATTTGGTTTATTCTCATGTCGTCCTCCTAAATTGTTAAGGTACAGCCGTGCCTATTTTAATGATTGTTTGATAATATAAATAACCGCCCAGAAAAGCCCAATAATGCTCATAAAAATTCCAATCCAAAAACTGCTACTCTTGGCCTGCTCCTTTATCCATTTTTTGGCGTTTTCCGCATTTACTTCACGCTCATACGCTGGTATAAGATTTTTTTCTACAAATATTAAAATTCTATCTTGTTTTTTAATCCACTCTGCCCAAATAATTTCATGTTCCTGCTGCTCCTTTCTATGTTCCGCTAGCTCGCTTTGCACATCAGCCACCATCTCAACAGTCTTTTTGGCCGGAGCATGATCCATGTTGTGCTTAAAATCATGTGCCAGCTTATCAAAGCCGTCAATAAGCCTGTTTATTTTATCTGTTTGCGTACATTCGTGACTCATTTTCCTAGATAATTATTTTGATTATTGCCCTTATATGAGAAAAAGAATACAGAAGCGCCAGAAGCCAGTAGCATAAAATCCTTAGTCTCAAAAATTACCTTGCCTGTCACAACATCATAGCCAAAAGCTAGGCATGCCGTGACGCTTAATAATATAAAAACTATTTTGGCGGCTGAATTGAGTATTCCCATAATTTTTTAATTATTGTTTAAATATCTCTACACAAAGCACATTGTCGTCATTTATCATCACGAGCCGGCCGTCCTCGGTTTCAAATTTTGTCATTTGCCCTTGCTCAATGGTTTCAGTTTTCACTCCTCGAAATGTTTTTTTAATCCCGGTCTTGGCCGTGATTATTTGAGTGACTAATTTCCCCTGCCTGCACGCTGATGATTTTAAATTTGTCATATTTTAAATTTACGATAACTAAATTTACCTTTTTGCCAC
>JAYVIR010000017.1:0-49663 GCA_043770095.1 Eubacteriales bacterium | reverse complement strand
CATTTTATCCGAAGTTATTCGAAGAAGGGAACTCCATGGGATAATGCCTGTATAGAATCCTTTCACGCCCTTATAAAACGCGAATGGCTTAATCGATTTGTGGTTAAGCATCTTAAGCATGCGCATGATTTGATATTTGAATATATCGAAACATTTTACAACACAGAACGTATTCACAGCTTTTGCGACATGAAATCACCATACGCTTATGAAGCCGAATACATAGGATAACTCAAAGATTGAAAAAATCTACATTTAACTTGTCCTTTTTCTTGACAGAAGACCACTATACGAATTTGGTAACGTACACTTCCATACCTGATAACCATAACCTTGTTGTGATTCGGAATCCAATTTAAAAGATGTATCTATTAACTTAGAGTGCATTCTTTCAATAAAGTCTGACGATAAAATTCGTTTACTTTCATATTTTCCTTTATTGAGAAGCAAAATACCGATTCTCGAAAACTCCTCTGTTTTCAAAAACAAACCACCCGAACATGATGTATGACCCAATTGACAGTTGTGCCATTGTGGATTGCATATATCTAGTTTGTCAAACAAACGTGGTTTCATATATTCTAATAAACTAACACCACTTATTTTTTCAATAATACGTCCTAGCATATAAGTTGACAAATCCTCATAGAAAAACTTTGTTCCTGGTTCTACTTTCACATCTGTCGAAAAAAATAATTCTGTCCGGTCCATATCATTATATTTTGAATGATACTCTTCCAAGTGACCAGATGCCATCATAAGAAGATGTTCGATTTTTATTTTCTCAGTATCTGCACTTGCGATCTCACTATACTCTGGAAAGTAATTAATTACATAATCCTCAATAGATAAAATCTCCTCAAACTCTGCTATTCCTATAGCTACAGAGACAAATGTTTTTGATCCTGAATATAAATTTTCCCTATCATCATTTCTAAATCTATGTTCCGCAATAACCTTACAATTTTGATAAACACAAACACCATAAACACCTAAATTTTGCTCTAAAACGGTTAATCTAAAATCAGTTAATAACCCCATCACTTACCTCCAACAACTTTGGATATAACTATAATCTATTTTCATAACATCATTTAGAAGTTAAGTAGCTTCTTAATTTTTAATTAAAGAAAAAACCTCCCCTACTTATGATACGGTTCACCGTGACAAGACCACAAACTGAGGATTATGCCCAATACCTTACGTATTTATTGATGATACAATCGGTTCAACGGAAACGCCATTCCACCTGTTATTCCATATTCCCACATCAGTTGGTGTTATATTTTGATAATTGCCTTTCATTCCCTCTATTTTAAGTTGTCCATCGCCAGTTATTGTTACAATAGCATGCAGTCCATCTTGATACAATATCATATCCTTTAGCCCTGGGTATCTTTCATGGACTTCCTTTGAATAGTTGTAAGTTTCTTTTAACCCATGCCATATATATGACATAGCATTTAGAGTATAATAGCAGATTCCATTGATCTCTACAGCTGCATCTCCATGGTCATGTCCATTCATGCACATCAAAACCCGCTTTCCCGTTCCATTAGCTTTTTCAAGAATTGTCCTTACTTCCTCACGATTGGACACGCCTCTTTGGGCGTATTCGTTCGCCAGACTGTGATGAGAAAAAAGGATATAATACTCACAATTATCATTCAATTCATTTGCTAGCCAGGATAATTCTTCCGGGGGAATATAAGGATAACTATCTGATGTTTTTTTGTAATTTCTCTTATAATATGGTGCGTGTCCGTCAGCGTTCTTAATATAGCAAGCGTCCAATACAATAAATTTTATATTATCTTTGATAAAAGAATAATAGTTGTTTTTAATGCACAAAAAACTCATAACCTGCTCTCTGGAAAACATGTCAGTATCGTGATTACCAATAGTGTGATAGCAAGGTACCCCCGTTTTTTTCAACTCCTCCATAATAACTCGGTTTTCCTCGATTGGATAGCAGATATCACCCAATCCAATAATAAAATCAATATCCGTTTTCTTAACCTTGTTTATGAACTCTTGAAGACGCCTATAGCCATCAGGTACATGGTCATAATGTAAATCTGTAAATACCGCAAATTTAACTTTATCCATTAACACACGCTCCTCATCTTAGCTAAAATAGTTTTGGGGATATAGCTTTCCAGATTTGTTTTAATGACTAAAATAATAAAAAGCTTTTCCAATCGTTTGACCTGCAGCACTACACGAACAATAAACGGCTATAAGTAACACTACTGTCGCAATCAACATTAGTGGTTTCTCTTTCCATATCGTTGTTACACTACCCTTGATAAATTTTATTGGGTTGCTTCTCATCATATGATTTTGCATCCTTTCTTTAAAATCTTATACTGCATATAAATAACGATCGGCGTAAAAAACATTATTTCAGCGGCAATTAGGTTGATTGCTCCTAAACCAAAGTTCAGAGATATTGTTAAACGAAACCATATATACAACGGAATCAATACAAATCTTAGATATCCAATAGCTCTTAAAAGGTCTTCTTTATAGTCATCTTGCATTTTTCCAACCTCTTCTTTTGTTGACAAATTTGCGCCTTCATAAGCTTTTATCTTTTCCTCTATCAATTGCCACGCCAAATCAGTTTCAACCTTAAAGTCTTCTTCCGTACCGCTCCATTTAAATGGTTTTTCGCCTCTGTAGGCATCAAACCCAAATTCACGGTATAGGTTCAGCGCTTTGTAGCTCCAAGTCTGTGAAGTCAGATATAAGAAAATTGCCGTTTGATCTTCTGAGTATACATCCATGAGCTTTGTCATTAGTGACTTTGCCAAACCTTTTCCCTGTTCGGCTTGATTTACTGAAACCCAGTGGATTCTTTTTTGTTTCATTCCAAAATGAATTCCGTCCCAAAGGGTTGCCGTTGCAACATATTTTTCATCTGGCGACTTCACAAAATAAATCGATTTTTGAGCTTCCTCAAGACGATTTGAAAATTCTTCATTGAAATATTCTAAGGCCTCAGACAGGCTTTCAAATTGACCAGTTTCAAGTTGCATATTGCACCATGTGTTTTCGTCGCCGGCTTTGAACAGTTCAAAGGTATAGCCTTGCGGCAATTTATAATTCGGGTAATTTTTTTGAGGCTTTTTAACCATTATTACGCCGATGTGAGGGATTGATTTTTCTAGCATCGAGTGACTCCTCCTTATTTGCGTTTCTGAAAGCAATTAAATGCAGAAAGGCAATTTTTCATTTAACAGAATTTCATCTAGTCTGCTTTTTAACGTCCGCCATTTATTCGATTTGCCCACTCTTTGTATGGCAACAGTTCATATATTCTGAACTTGCATGAAAATATTTAAAATCAAGATAGCAACCCTAAATTTGTTCAATAAAAGGTACTTCATTTGAAAATCCGAACATTTTTATTCCCAGATATTTGTTCTATGTTTCCCTAGTCCGTTAAAAAATCTAATTGCGCCTCTAATATCCCTTGAGATTTTCCGTATGCAATCGCTTCTTGCCAAGTTTGCTTATCATCCTTTTTTAGCTTGAAGCATGCACCTTCAAAAATCGCAACAATATCGTTTCCATTCCAAAAATGACCATACCAATTGTACTTCAAATTTTCTTTAAACTCTTCAAATGCAGACTTATCTACCTCTATCCAGAACATATGCCAACGCCCTTTTGTTCCCTTTTCATCTAAATCTAGATTGTCTTTTGTAATTCTAAATTTATAGCACTGATATTGATTCAGTTTAGTCGGATCCTTCAATCCTTCAGATATAAAACAGCCCTTCCAATTTTCCATTTATCCTCCAAAAATATTTTCCTTTAGTTTCGTATAACGCCATCAAACTTCTATAAATCTCAGTTAAGAAACAGTGACGTCTAAAGTAAGATTTTAACATCATCTTACCATATTTACCAAATATCAAAAACCATTTGAAGAATGGTCAAGTGGTAATCAACAATCCTTTTACCATGAGCGATGCGAAAGTAACTTTGAATGAAGAGCCAATTGCGCTGAAAGATATCAACGGAACTTAAAAAAGCTGACTCCTGTTGAAAACAGAAATCAGCTTTTAATTGCGTAATTCTTTTTTATTGTGTCATTGACACAGAGTCCATTTTATTCCTCATTCATATCTTTTTTTATATCCGAATGCAAAACTGTCTTATTCCGCCCGGTATGCTTTGCTTCATATAGAGCCTCATCTGCACAATTGACGAGCTCTGCCAGTGTTCTATTTGACCCTTCGTAACCTGAAATTCCTAAACTGATTGTCACACTTTTGTTCAATCCAAAATCATATTCAGAAGTAGTTATTCGGATTCTCTCAGAGATTTGGAATGCTATTGTTTCTGTTGTATCGGGTAAGACGATGATAAATTCTTCACCACCCCAACGTCCCATGAAATCGAGGGCACGTAGCTCCTGATTGACCACGTCGACTATCGAGATGAGGACATGATCCCCAGTGGCATGACCGAACGTATCATTCACTTTTTTAAAGAAATCTAAATCAAATAAAATAATAGAGAATTGCTTGCGATCTTGAATCAGACGTTTAATGATCCGCTCAATTTTCATTCGATTATAGGCATTGGTCAAACTGTCAGTGATGGACAACCTCTCATATTCTTTCTCGAGGGTCAAATCGTTGGCGGCAATGATCACTCCGATGTTATGACTTAAATGATCCACTATAGACGAAATGTGTATGCGTATAGGCAGACATTGCTCAGAGCCATAGCAGAACTCCACATCGCCTAAGAAAAACGGCACTTCACTTTTTAAAACTCTCTCCACTTGATGAAGCAAAGCCTCATTCTTTGATAGTACTTCGTACAAAGATTTGCCTTTGATATCGCCTTTTTTAACTTGAACAGTCTCTTCAAATTTCTTATTCACATCGACGATGATACATTTATGGTCAGTCAGAATGATGATTTCCTGAATATTATCCAGTATCTTTTTTGTAGCGACTTCCATGGTAAGGGTAAGGAATCCGTATTTTGTAATTGAGATCCACATGGAGACAATCCAAATGGTTGGAAAAAACGGCAACAAAACCGGCAGTGGTTTTGAGACCAGAGGTGGCAGTATAAAGCCGTAAACGGCTGTCAAAAGCGACGTGATGACGAGAGCACTGCTAATGAGCTGGCTCTGGCGTTTTATCCTGAAGTCATTGCTTTTCTTGCCCATATTGACCAGTTGAGCAACAGAGATGGCAGTGTATAGGCAGTAAAAACCCATCCCGCCAGGAATTCCAAAGACAATTTTCAAAGGTGTCTCGTAGATTTGATTGGATGGAATAAGCCCGTTGAATGCAATCATTCCAAGAAGCATGATGATAGCCGGAGTGTAGAGAACTGCTAACGTGATTGGCTTTAGATGACCATTGTCTTCTTTTAAACTCAAACAAAATTGAAGAATGAGCGCCGTGCCAAGGGTCCAGATGACGTAGGAAGTCAACATCCAGACGGTTGCGAATTGATGGATGTTCATCGTATTAAAAAATGCACCAGATAGACCCCACCCAGAAAACAAAATTGTCATAAGAAGAAAAATCCGATTAGATAACGCATTCTTTTGATTGAAATAAGCATAAAAACCCATGTAGAAATTGAACAGTGATATGAGAATACTAAGAATGATAATATACATGTTAATTCCCCTTTAAGATTATTAAAAAACTATTGTATCAAAATAATACCCTATTGTATTGCAATGTATGCATTGGAATAGACTTTGTATATTGATCTTATGCGCATAAGCTACAGAAATATATTTCCTTATGTTCTTGAAGGGCGCTTTGAGAAATGTTAAAATATAGAAGCAACAGATTAAATCCATTACTTAACTTGTAAAATAATCATTGGAGTGATAATTATGCTTATATTGACAAAAGAAAATATCCAGTCACTCTTTACCATGAAAGATGCCATCGAGGCCGTTAAAGAGGCTTACCAACTTCAATCATCTGGACAAACAGAAGCGCCAGTGCGACAAAAACTAGTGGGAGCCGATCCTAGTAATTGTTTTTTGTTTATGCCCGGTTCCGTTGAAACGGGACAAAAGGCAGGCATTAAAATAGTTTCCGTGTTTCCAAGCAATATGACTTCAACACGCCCTGTCGTTTCTGCCACAATGTTACTACTAGACTGTCATACTGGTGAAACCCTTTGTCTCATGGAAGGCAGCAGTTTGACTCAGTTACGTACAGCAGCTGCCACAGGTGTTGCCACAGACCTATTGGCAAATCGAGATGCAACAATTGCCGCACTTTTTGGCACTGGCGGACAAGCTGAGAGCCAGCTTGAAGCAATGCTGACTGTGCGTAATTTAAAAGAAGTGAGAATTTATTCTAGAGATCAAGCCAAGAGACAAGCCTTTGCTTTAGCCATGAATACCAAATTTTCCGAGTCGTTCAACGTTCGCATTATTGAAGCAACTTCTTCTGACGAGGCGATATTAGGGGCGCATATCATCACCTGTGCTACTAGCAGCAATACACCTGTTTTCAATGGTTCTCTTGTACAACCTGGCACACATGTAAATGGCGTTGGTTCTTTTACACTCACGATGCAAGAGCTAGATGAGACCTTAATCTCCAACTGTGACAAACTCTATATCGATGCCTTTGAGGCGTGCGAAGAAGAAGCTGGAGACATTATGATTCCGCTATCGGCTGGCCTCTTTGACCGTTCAAGAATAACTGGCGAGATTGGTGATTTGCTTCTAGGCGAAATTAAAGGTCGTCAAAATGCAAATGAAATCACTGTTTTTAAAAGTGTTGGCATTGCTCCACAAGATACGGTCACCGCTGAGCGCATCTTCCAAGCAGCGCTTACCCGTGGAATTGGTCAAACCATTACGTTATAAATTTTAATCAAGTAAATAAGTGTATTCTAAACATCAAAAATGGCTGCCTGTTAAAAAGGAATTTATTTCCTTATTTATAAGGCAGCCATTTTTTTCTTATATAATTAAAACAAATAGTCACACCTTATTCTTATGAACGATGTTCCCTCTGGTATAATGCCAGCGTTTCACCATGATCTACAATTTCAGAAACATAATCAAAGCCTAATCTTTCTAGCAGCCTTATGCTCGGTTGATTGTGAGCTAAAGTCATGGCAACAAATGTGGGTTTTTCACTAACTGCATCTAAATGGCTAAGTATTGATTGTGTGGCCTCATATGCATAGCCACAACCCTGAAACTCTGGCAAGAAGGCAAAATCAATATCGGGGTTTTGCATCATCCAGCGATTTGACATTACGATCGCCTATGTATTCAAGCCAACCAGCACTATTCACTAATTCTCCAATGAACGCTACATCTGATATCTGAAGAACCCCTATCTGAAGCTTCTCTGGTTTCAAAATCTGCGACTATGACGGACCCAATCATTTTTTCGTTGTCATCTAATAGGGCGGCGGCATCTGTATAGTCATAGGAATTGATCACAAATTGCCTATGCTTCTCCAAACAAAATTTTCTTAAGTTCTGTATTATTTTATCTACAAATTATTAACACTTTCATCCTATCCCTATAAAGTCCCACCGTCTCGTGATAATCCATAAGAATACCTTCCTCTCTGGCGAAATTACCAAAGCCTATCGTTTCACCTTTTAGTCGCGGGAACAATTGAAAATGGAGATGATTTCGTTTACCATCGCATATGGTGCACATATATACTTTTTCCGCAGCTATAATTTCTTTGTGCAGTTTAATAATGACATCTGATATTTTTAAGATATGTATTCCCAGTTCAAGCGGCATTTCGGAAATGTCTTCGTAATGCGCCTTTGCCACGATAACGGTATGTCCAGTTGCTCTTGGGTATTTCTCAAATTGACATCTCACCAGTTCGTCTTCGTAAAAAATCAAGCCGTCATCTGGGAATATATCGCCTGTAACAAAGTTCTCGCACGAGAAGCATGTGCCTTCTTCTTGAAACTTTTTTATCTTTTCAACTCTTTGATTTAAGGCGATTTTATCGGTATCGGATAATACCTTTACGTGCATGTTGATCACTCCTTTAACTGACGGTTGCCTATTCACTATAGCCTAATCATTCCTTATGCTGCCTAATTTCGAAATATACTTTTAGATTTTTGATAAACTTACAGCCAAATAGTCTTCGATCGTTGCAAAGCAGTATATTATGATCGCTATCAAAAAAATAGCACTTGATACTTGATTCATCTGGGACATAAGAATGGAAATGAATTAAAGGGAAGCTACAAATAGGATGCCACCTTTTTTCTTTACAGACATTTTATGTACTCCTTTCTCTCGTACGTCGTTTTCTCGTGTGGTGTCAGGTTCATTCAAGAATAGGGCTGTTATTAGCGATTGAACGATTCCACTATTTCCAAATTATTATAGTATAATTCCATTTTTAGTGCATTTCTTTATTATTGTCATTTGTTTAATGTCGGATTTTTCATTTTTTTAAATCTGAGTGACCAAGGCGACAATCAATGAAATTGATATTTGCTTAGCTTTATATGTGGTATTAACAGATTCACTTATTGACGACAGCCTTAATGAGTGATATAGTACTTCGTACTGGAATGATAATCATTATCAATAAAGAGGATTTCATGAATTGTTTTTATACCACACACAAAATGTTTTCAATACACGGCTTAATAGAAGTTCTGGTTGCAGGAATAGAAATGAAGGAATCAAATTTCGCATATAGCAACTTTTCTTAAGTACTCGGTTAATGAGAATAAATAGTATCAACCATGAATCTTAATAAATTACGAAGAGGAGGCTCTAACAATGAATCTTTATAAACGACTTAAAATAAGACAAATATTAGCCCTTGCAGTAGCGACAGTAACACTAATTTCATCTATTGCAATGATTGCAATGGCAAACTCAGCGGTTGCCAAAACCGTGGACAAGCTATCTCTTGCTGCGGCAGAAAAAGAAGTGATACAGTGGGCAATGCTGATGCAAGAACGTGAGCTTGGGCATCATTTGGTTGTTTCTGAGTTGCACGATTCGCTGACAGCTACGTCTCGAGTAATAGCGAATATGTATAAACCAGGGATGGATATTAAAAAATTGGCTCTGGACAGTAACTTGGGCGAGATTAATATTGTAGATCCTGTGACTCAGAGCATTATTGCCTCAAATTTATCAGATGTAGAGCAAGTTCGATATACATATGAGCCAGACTCATTAACCGCGGCGACCATACATTCACCAGATGGCTCTTCGCTCAATGAGAATATCATTCGAAAATCAACAATAGACAATAAAACCCATATTTATGGCACTAGCAAACTTAATGGTATTGTAGTTCAAGTTTCAAAAGCGACAGATACTAAATTTGAAGCTTATAGCTTCCAAAACTTGCTCGAAAGATTGAGTGAGTCTGAAGCGATAAACTATGCCGTCATAACTAAAAATACACCGAATGGCTATGTTGCGGTGGCACACACTGACCCGAGGCGCGTGGATGGCAAACAAGAAAATTTAGAGTATGACCCTAGTGTCGATAAAGTGGCGTTGGATGCTGTCTTAGCTGATCAAGCACCAGCAGCATCCAAATTTAATTGGGACAGCGATAAAACTGACAACATAGCAGGCTTGCCAACCATTGAGGCATTTGCTCCAATCTATGACGAAAACGGAAAAATAGAATATTCTTTAAATATCGGTATTAAAGAAAACACTGAATTATTAGAAGCTATTGTAAAGGAAACCACTACAAAGTTGGCGTTACTTAGCCTGATCTCTGCGGCGCTTTCAATTTTGGTCATTTTCTACCTTATCACGAATAGTTTAAAACGTTTGAACCCAATTGAGAAAGTTATGCATGAACTTGCAAACGGCAACTTAGGCGTCGAGCTCAATTATGCATATGAAGATGAAATAAAGCCATTGTTTGATTCGGTTAGTATGACCATTGAATCGTTGCGTTCATTACTCGGCAGTATGCAGGTGCGAGGAAATTTGCTGGCTCATTCCTCAGAAGAGTTGACAAAAATTTCAGAAGAAGTGTCTTGCTGCGGTGAAAGCATCAGTGCTTCATCGGACGAAGTTGCCAAGGGTGCAACAGAGACCACCATGGCGGTTGAACACGCGGTTACTAATTTAAATAAATTAGGCACTGAAATTGATAAAACGGCAATAAATACAGAAAAATTAGCAGCCTCAGTAGACCATTTACAAAATATCAACAACGATAATATAAAAAACTTGTTAATTGTTCAAGGATTGTCGAAATCAAATTTGGATTTAACCGCTGAGTCACAGAACACAGTGACAAACTTGCAGACAAAAGTGAATGACATCAATATTATACTTGAGAGAATTCAGAGCGTTGCAACACAGACTAACTTACTGGCTCTAAACGCTTCTATTGAAGCCGCAAGAGCAGGTGAACATGGTAGAGGCTTTGCAGTTGTAGCAGAAGAAATTCGAAAACTTGCGATAGATTCGTCTGGTTCAACCATTGAAATCAATAGTATTATCCAAGCAATCATTGCAGACACCAAAACGGTCACTAATAAAATTGCAGAAGTAGCCGTTGCTGCAAAAGATCAAGAGGCAAAGGTGGGCTCCGCGTATGCTTCTGCAGAATCTTCAATTAACGTCTTCAGTGAAGTCAATGATGCGACACAAGAATTTGTAAAGTTAAATCAAGTTGTAACATCTACAAGTGTTGCGGTTAGAGATCAACTCAACAGTATCGTAGCCATTTCTCAACAAAATGCAGCTGCATCTGAGGAAATGGCCGCATCAGCAATTACTCAAACCACTATGATGGAAATGGTCACCAAAGAAGCCGAAGAAGTAAGTAGGGCTGCAAAGGATCAACAGATTGAAATTAACAAGTTTAGATTTTAGCATCTCTTGATTAAGGCGCTCATCAGGGCCTATTATGATTCATAAAAAATTGCTCAATGCCTTTGGAAAAAAAGACACATTTATACACGTCAACAGTCAGTATTTGCTTAAAATTTCAAACTGTTTCTTAGTGCTTGCTCTTATTGAATCCTTTGTTAATAACAAACACAATTCACTTCAAATTCTATCCAATGAACATTATGGACTGTCTTTTGGGCTAATCACCGCTTTACTGCTTTGCCTATCTTTATTCTCAAGACTTTTTTCACTTATATTACAACAGGCTACCGAGATTAAAGAAGATAGCGATTTAACCATTTAGGAGGATCAAATGCCCATCATACTGAATTTGGATGTCATGCTTGCAAAGCGTAAAATGTCCTCGAACGAATTAGCGGAACTTATTGGCATCACTGCTGCTAATCTTTCTGTGCTTAAAACCAGTAAAGCCAAAGCTATTCGATTTTCAACACTTGAAGCCTTATGTCGCGCATTAAACTGCCAGCCAGGCGATTTACTAGAATATCAAGAATAATCTTAAGGCATTTGTTATGTGCACAAAGTTCTATTTCTTCACATTTGAACCACGATGAGGACAGCCCGGCCAACAACAGGGTCTGCGCTTTCCATCAAGAATTTCATCGGATAGACGCTTTATATGATTTTTTCTTGTTTCAAGCATTTTCACACTAGTCACCCAGCAAATCCACTCATTGCGTTGTAGTGGTGTTAGGCTGTTCCATTTAGTAAGTAACCCTAAATTTGAGATGAGTACTTCTTTTAAATCATCCGGCGTTTCATGGACGACGCCTGTAGCAATGTCTATTTCTTTATTTTCAGACGATTCTTTTACATGCATATTAAACACCCCTCGAGTATCCCGCTATTTAAAATATTCCTAATTAGTGCCTTAACATCGTCTAAATGCTTTAAATTTTCTATCGAATAGCCCGGCGTCTTGTCCACTAGTGTTTTCAATATGTCTCCACCAAAATCATGAATTAGAAGCCCCTTAAGTAGTTCATCAACAATATGGTCAATTGATTTGCTTTCAAAAAAAGCTTCAATCATTTCCATGTCACAGTCAAATAAATCAAAGCAAATTGGCGCATACTCATAGTAAATTGGCGCCACCACGCTGTCCGCAAAATCAATAACAGAGACATTGCCATCATGATCAATCAGTAGATTTTCAGACGTCAAGTCACCATGGACATAGCTGCAGACTGACAAATCAATGGCTGCGAGATAATCAAACAACTCTCTTTGAAGTGTGTCACAGTATTTGCCCCAACGCTTGCCTTCAACAACACGCTCAATCAGGTTGGCATGAACTTCAAACGTTGTGTCACTCCTATGCATTTTACCGATTAGGTCTCTCATATGGTTTGCAAAATCAAGTTTTTCCTGCGACCCAAACCGCTTTAATGCGATACCTGCCCCTATGCCTGTTATATATTCCATCAAAATGTAATGCCATATATGCTGATGTATCACTCTTCCCTTGGCAAGAATATTGGGTGTGTTAACACCCAAGCTGACAGCACGCTCAATATGAAACACTTCAGTCAAAAAATCATTTTCTTTCCATGGTTTCACATCATCGGGCACAAATACTTTGAAAACCCGCCCATCGACTGCAAATACCGCATTTGTTCCAGGTGTAAGCGGTTTGATAGATACTGGTCTGTCCCACCCGCAGTCTTCGCAAATTTCGGCAATTATCGGCTCAAAGAATGTCGGATCTTGAAATACCTCACACCATCTATTCCAATCGAGTCTTTTCGGCAAAAAAAGTCCCCCTTCTAGTTCATCCGTTTATGTTATATCGATTACACAATGCGCTCGACAACTCGTCAATCGCACTGAGTAAAACAAAAACATTGCCATTGGGTGCTTTCATAACAGCAATCTTGTTGCTTTCAGTTTTGGAGTACTCCTAAAATTTATGTTTAAATATTTTACGATCACCTTTAAGATTTTTGTAAGATTATAGTAAAAAGACACTTTTCACATTGTGATAAGTGTCTTTTTTGTTGTGAATAAAGAATTGTAGAGCGTTGATTGGTTCCAGACGCTGTGTAACAACGTCTTAATCTTCTATTTCATTTTTCTTTTCATAATCCAGGACTCTATACCATTTTCATCAACATTTCCAGACGCTATGCTTATGCCTAGATCAATCAACTCTTGCTGTGAATATACAATTTCAACTGAATTCATTTTTAATAATAACAGCATTACAGAAATCCCAATCCGCTTATTTCCATCTATAAAACCATGATTTGATATCAAACTATGTGTTATTGCCGCAATTTTCATTTCAATTGTCTTATAAAATTCTTCACCAGCAAAACTTGCCATTCCACGGTTAATAGCACTTTCGACAAGCCCAATATCTTTGACACCGCTACTCCCACCAGTTGCATTCGTTATCTTTTCATGAAATAAAATTACTTGCTTCAATTCTAAATTTTTCATTTTGCGAGCTCCAACAATGCTTCCATATTATCGGAGATGACTGAATCCATCATTTCTACAATTTTATTTTCTTCCTTAATCCGAAGAAACTCAATAAAATCAATAACTTCAGCTTGTTTCTCTTCAGGCAATTCTTCAAATTCTTTTAAAAATTTTTCTACGAGTGTCATTTGCATCACCTCTTTAAAAGCATTATACACGAAGTCTAAGCAATTTAATATTCCTACTTTTAGATTGATCTTGCCAAGTTATTTCTTTTTTAGAGTCCTCTCCTCCGCTCTTTTAAAAACGAAAGCTGTCTCAATTTTCATTTGAGACAGCCCCTTGTTATGCTCTTGGAGGTGTTCCTTCAGCGTTTGACACAACTGCATCGATTTGAATTAAAGCACCTTGTGCTAAAGCTGATACGCCAACTGTTCTTCGTGCAGGAAAACCGCCTGGGAAGAATGTTGTGTATACCTCGTCTACAGCGTCAATATCGGCGATGTTTTTAAGGAAAATATTCACTTTTACCACATCGTCCATAACGTGCTCAATGCTTTCTAAAATTGCCTTGATATTTTCTAAGCATTGTCCAGCCTGCTCTTTTATACCACCAACTACCATTTCAGCAGTTTTTGGATCTAACGGCAATTGAGCCGAGATGTGATTGTAATGAGAAAATGCTACCGTTTGCGTCGATAGAGTACTCTTTGGTGCATTTTCCGTATTGTTTGCTTTTATGATGAGCCCATGTCTGTCCTCAACAGCTTGTGGAGGTGTTCCATCTCCGTGTGAGACCACGGCTTCAATTTGTACCAAAGCATCCATAGGCAAAGCTGAGACTGCAACTGTTGTAAGTGCAGGGACGTAGGCTACAGTTCTAGCGATAGCCGAGTCTGGGAAAAAGGTTGTATACACTTCGTTTACGGCTTCAATATCCGTGAAATTTTTAAGGAAGATATTAATTTTAACAATATCGTCAAGAGGAACGTTGATGCTTTCTAAAATTGCCTTGATATTCTTTAAGCACTGTCCAGTCTGCTCTTTTACACCGCCATCTACCAACCTACCAGTTTGAGGATGAATGGGTAATTGAGCGGAAAGATTATTGTAATGAGAGAAAGATACGGTTTGTGAAGATAGAGCACTTGTTGGTGCATTTGCCGTGTTATTGACAAGCTTTATCAGGTCGCCCGCTTGTGGTGCATTGGGAATTGTACCTACACCGTTTGAAACAAGTGCTTCAATTTGCACCAAAGCATCCATCGGTAAAGCTGCAACTGCAAGCATTGTCCGTGTAGGAACGTAAGTTGGGAAGAATGTTTTATAAACTTCTTCTACAGCGTCAATATCTTTGATGTTTTTAACGAATACTGTGATTCTAACAACATCGCTCATAACGTGATCGATGCTGTCTAAAATTGCCTTGATATTTTTAAAACACTGTTCTGCCTGCTCTTTTACACCACCTGCTACGACTTTGCCAGACTTTGGGTCGATGGGTAATTGAGCTGAAAGGTTATTGTAATGAGAAAAAGCTACAGTTTGCGAATAGGGACCGATACCTTTGGGAGCATTTTCCGTATTTCTTCTTAATACTGCGTTATAGCCGCTCATGATAGTATTCTCCTTGTAGAATAATTTATGAATAACCAAATTCCAAGCCAAATTACATTCCCTTTCATTTTTATTGAGTTTGTGGAAGATTCAGAAAATTCCATCGTTATTGTATCATTTACAACACCTCCTCTGCAAATATTTTGTTTCAATCAGAAGCGTTCGCTAGCAATGTTTTCCATTGCCAATTGACTGAAAATTGCGTAGAATTGAACAAACGTATGCAAAGCACTATTTCTAATGTGTTGTGATTTATTAGGAGGAATGATTGATGGTCAAATTAGGCATTAGGCAAAAAATCACTTTGAGCACAGTATTGCCAGCGATTTTGCTCGCTGTATTCATCATGATGGCAGTTTTCTTCATCGTGTCCGCGGAGTTTGAAAAAAAGTTTGAAACTGACATGCGTAGTACGGCGGAAATCAGCCAACAGGAAATTGCATCATTCTTCAGGATGGTCGAAGGCGATCTGGATATTACATCTGTTTCACTAGAAGATTATTTGTCAAAGGATCCTAATTTGATTACAAACGAAAATTTATTTCTTTACCTAAAAAAAGTGGGTGAAAAAGTAAAGTCAGAAAACATTTTAAATGTGTATCTGGGTCTACCAGATGGCACTGGCAGATTTAGCGATGGCACCAAACCGGAAATTGACATGCCCGACTGGAAAGCCAACCAGCGCGGATGGTATAAGGCAGCAGAAGAAAACAAGGGTGAATTTGTCGTCACTCAACCCTATGTGGATGCTGCAACCAGTCTCATGGTTACTACTATTACAAAAACCATGTCCACAGGCTGTATTGCTGCGGATGTAGCCCTAGATGACATGATCAACATTACCAATGCCATGAAGGTAGGAGAAACGGGGTATGCATTCCTATTAGACAAGTCAGGGCATATCATGGCTCACCCGATTTATAGCTATGATGAGAATACAACAATAGACAAACTCACACCAATCGGCAAATCGTTGCTTTCAGACAAAGCTGTCTATCTTAAAGGGGAGACAGATTTGACCTTTGACAAGACTGGCAAAAAGGTCATTGGCACAGGGGAAGCTTCTATTCTATCCATGCCAATTATTAATGATCAATTCTACCTAGTAACAGTGCTTCCAAAAGCAGAGCAAGTAAAAAGCCTATATAGCATGCTTTATAAAGTAGGTGGTATTGCAGCAGCTATCATCGTGCTTTGCATCATCGTGTCCATGTATCTTGCAAAGAACATCAGCTTACCAATCATTTCTTTGACTACTGTTGCTGAACGTCTTGCAAGTGGTGACTTCAGCCTCAATCAAGAAGCCGCTCTCAAGAATATTGAGAATAGAAGCGATGAAATCGGTGTGTTGGCAAAGACCTTCGATTCCATGCAAGACAGTATGCGACAGATGATCAGTGCCATTAACGAAGTAGTAGCTGGACTGATGAAGGAGACCGATCTTCTTGAAGCCTGTAGCGACTCATTGTCGTCCTCATCCAAAGGCATCACTTCAGCAACATCCGAAGTCGCAAAAGGAGCTACAGAGCTCGCAACAGACATTACAAACATCACAATGGTCACCCAGCATGTGACTGAAGGGCTCACGTCCACATTGGATCAGAACGATGCTCTTTCCGCTTCCTCTGAAAACACAAGGAATGTCATTACAGATGGTCGTGGTAAAATGCAAATGCTTGTGGGAATAGCCAATGAAAACATCTCCATCATCAAAAAAATAGAAGACCTCATCCATACCGTCAATAACAACACTCAAATCGTATTGGAGAAAACAGCTTCTATAGATCAAATTGCATCCCAAACTAACCTGTTGGCATTGAATGCATCCATAGAGGCTGCCCGTGCGGGTGAATCGGGTCGTGGATTTGCAGTAGTCGCTGAGGAAATTAGAAAGCTTGCGGATGAGTCTAGCAAAACCGTGAACGATATCAAGGACGCCATTTCCAAAACACTGGGATCCGTTCAAAATACCAATAGTGAAATGGGTAATCTATCAAACAATACAAGCCGTCAGGAAGTCGCTCAAAATGAATTGGGTGCGGGCTATGACAATATCGAGAAGTCTTCTATGTCTACCGTAGATTCAGTTGCTAGTTCCACAGAAGCGATCAAAGTTCTGTTTGGGAAAATTAGAGGACTTGATACATCCACAGGCAATATAGCCGCAGTAGCAGAAGAGATTGCGGCTTCATCTGAGGAGGTCTCTGCTACCACTGAGACACAAGAGCAGCTTATACTCCAGTTGTTGTCTCAGTCACAAGAACTGAAAGATAAAACCAAACAGTTGGAGGAAGTGGCAGGTAAATTTAGAATTTGATAAAGTAATGATAATAAGACCATTAAAGAAGCACCCGTCAAACTTGACGGGTGCTTCTTTTGACACTCAGATTTTACGAGCTAAGTGGATTTCAATCATTAATTTTGCGCTTAACTATTCAATCGATACCCCGACCCCCACAAAGTCTCAATATAGGCTGGATTGCTAGGGTCAATCTCCAATTTTTCTCTGATGCGCTTAATATGAACCGCAACCGTATTTAAGTCACCGTAGTTGCTAAATCCCCAGATGGCTTCAAAAAGTTTTTCTTTGCTAAAAACAATATTCGGGTTCTCGGCAAGAAAAAGTAGGAGTTCAAACTCCCTCGTCGTCATATTCACCACTTCGTTGATCTTGGTAACACGCCTAGCCGCTTTTTCAATTTTAATATGACCAAATTGGATAACTTCAGCCTCTATGTTTCTATTCTGTACACTTTGCACAATGCTCTCATATCTTGAAATATGCGCTTTTACGCGCGCCACCAGTTCTGTAGGGCTAAACGGTTTCGTCAAATAATCATCTGCGCCAAGGCCTAAACCTTTAATTTTGTCAAAATCTTCTGAGCGTGCAGATACAAAAATGATTGGCGTCATTTTTTGTTGGCGAATGACTCTGCAAATCTGATACCCATCCAATTCCCCAAGCATAATGTCTAAAATAATAAGATCGAAATCACCTTTTAATGCCGCATCCAAGCCCTTAAATGGCTCTGTTTCAATCGTCACTTCAAATCCGTGCATCTCGATGTAGTCTCTCTCTAATTCCGCAATATCCCTTTGGTCTTCAATAATGAGTACGCGTTTCATAAAAACCCTCCATCAATAGGCTAAGTCGCTGCCATTTAACCCTCAGCTTTGTATTGGCAATATAATGTGAATGGCCGTATAGCAATTGACTTTGCTCGTCGCAAATATTCTGCCACTGTGCTTGTCCATTATTTGCTGACAAATTGCCAGTCCTAGCCCTGTGCCACCAATATTCGTATTTCGACTGCTGTCCGTTCGATAGAACCTTTCAAACACGCTTTCTAAATCCGAAGACGCAATGCCCTGTCCATTATCCGCAATAATCAGTTCAATTTCATGATTGCTTTTATGCGAAATGAGTTGGAAGGACAAATACTTTGTCGGCTTATCAAAGTGCTTTACTGCATTTTCAACCAAATTGTGAATCGCTAATCTCATTTTAAAGGAATCTATCATACAGATGCTATCGTCTAAATCTTTGTCATTCCAGTAAATTCGAACATCTTGCGATTCCAATTCCATTCGAATATCGTCAATTAAATATTCCATATATTTCCCAAATACAATTGGCTTTAAATCAAAACTGACTTGATCCACATCGAGTTTGGCATGTAGAAATAAATCGTCTACCAATTGATCCAGATGGGTCACATTTTTATTCATAATCGTTAGGTATTTATCCATTTTTTCAGGCGACTTCGCTAACCCGTCCTGTATCGCCGTAATATAGCCTTTGAGCGCTGTAATGGGCGTTTTTAAATCGTGCGAAATGTTGGTAATCAATTCTTTTCGACTCTGTTCGTAACTTTGGACTGATTTGCCCATAAGGTCAAACGCTTTAAACGTATCGCCTATTTCGTCTTTTCGAGCGGTGTCTAGTTGGAAGTCATATTCTTTTCGACCAACCTTTTGCGCCACAACACGCAGCTGATTAAAAGGCTTTAAAAAAAACTTCAATATCCAAATAATAAACATCGAACTAAAGATCAAATAAGAGATGACGCTCCACTTAAACCGTCTTTCGAAAATTGCCCTAACGTCATTACCGTTAATATTCAAATTCATTGGCATGTAATTAAGGTCTACTTTCACCATCTGATTGTTAATGGGAAAGTTGAAGTTTTCACGTTTTCCTTTCTTCGAGTTGAGGTCGCTGCGCTCGCTATATTTATTTTGACTAAAAATAGTGCGCTCTGCGACACTGACCGTTAGGATCATCAGTTTTTCATGCTTCTCGCTAAAAGCCTTGAGATAACCCGCATCCAGAAGTTTTTGCGGATCCTCTGCATATTCTTTTTGTAAATCTCTTAAAATAGGTAAAAGGGAGGCATCTTCAAAGTTCTTGTCTAGTTGAATAAATCCGCCGTCAATGGTATCCAACACTGGCGAATTTACAGCTGTTATATAGGCTCCCAATAAAAACATGGGCAAAATAACCAACATGATATACGCCATAATAAGCCTTTTTTTGATAGACAGACGACCACCCCCAATTTGATTAAACGCTTTAGCGTTCCTAAATTTTTATCTGCTTCATCCACTTACTCATATCTCAAAGATTCGATTGGGTCTAGTTTAGAGGCTTTATTGGCAGGATACACCCCAAAAATAATGCCCATAGCCGATGAGAAAATGGTGGATAGCAGCACTGAATAAAGTGAGATTTTCATCGGTGTTGCAAAGAGTATTTCGGCAAGTTTTGTAAAGATAAACCCAAACCCTATTCCAAGCGCGCCGCCAATCAAACAAATAATGACTGCCTCCACTAAAAATTGAAGCAAAATGTCTTTGCGTTTTGCCCCTAAAGCTTTTCTGACGCCTATTTCTCTGGTTCGCTCAGTGACGGAAACAAGCATGATGTTCATAACGCCAATGCCGCCAACCACAAGCGATATGCCGGCAACCGCACTAATGAGCAAAGTGACCATTCCAAGCGTGTCTGTAACGGTGCTGATCAGGCTTCCCATGCTAAAATATTCATATTTGCCTTTATTTTCATTATGATGGATCCGTTCTAAATAAGCCACCACTTGGCTGGCATCGGACTCAATTTGATCACTGCTTAAAAAGGCTATTTTGATGCCGTCTAGACGCCCTTTCAAATTCAATTGTTTGTCGAGCGTTGTAAAAGGCAAGTAAATGTCATTGCTGGAAATGCCCATGCTAGAGGGTTCTTTTAAGTATACCCCTACTATCACATAACTATTCGTACTCTTTCCCGAACGTACTGCCAGTGTTTTCCCAACAGCCACGCCATCTCCTACCAGTTCTTTTTTTATATCCGAATCGATGACAATCACGTTCTTCCTAGTCAAAGTATCTTGTTCGGTAATAAAACGCCCTTCAACCAGTTCCAAGTCGCCAATCAGCTGCGTATCTGCGACAGCGCCGATCAAAGTTACTTTTGACGAGTCAATATTTTCTCTAATTTCTGCGATTCGACTAATCTGCGGGGTAATTTGACCTATTTTGTCGGGGAATGCGCCCTTTAACTTGTCATAATCTGAAATGGTGATTCGCTCATTTGGAAGGATGGTCTCATCTATAGACTCACTGATGAGGACGTTATTGACGCCAAGCGACCCTAAATTGCCGCTAATAGAATTTGAGGCGCCTTCGCCGATGGAGAGAATCGTGACCACTGAAGAAATACCGATAATAAGTCCCAACATGGTCAAAAGGGATCTGATTTTATTGCCCCGAATGGACATAATTGCAATTTTAAAAAGCTCTGTCAATCGCATCTTACGCCCTCCTATCTTGGAATATCTTGCCGTCTTTAACGGTAATGACACGCCTTGCACGCTTTGCCACGTCTTCTTCATGGGTCACGATGATGATGGTTGCGCCCTCTGCATTAAGTGTATCAAACAAATTGAGAATGTCCTCAGTTGACTTTGAATCCAAGTTTCCGGTTGGCTCGTCCGCTAGGATGATGGAAGGGTTGCTCACAAGTGCTCTTGCAATAGCGATGCGTTGTTTTTGTCCGCCTGAAAGTTCATTGGGTTTATGGTGTTTTCGATTTTCTAGCCCAACCATGGCAATTGCTTTATGAGAACGTTCATATCGGTCTTTACTCGAAGCCGCCGCATAAATCATGGGCAGCTCTATATTTTGAATGGCGTTTAATTTCGGAAGCAGATTGAACGACTGAAAGATAAAACCAATCTTTTGATTTCTTACATCCGCCAGTTCCGATTCGCTCATCTGAGAGACGTCTAAACCGTCTAAAATGTATTGACCCTCTGTGGCGGTATCTAAGCAGCCAATCAAATTCATCAAACTCGATTTTCCAGAACCCGAAGGCCCAATAATGGCCACGTAATCGCCTTTTTCAATGTTGATGCTGATACCGTCTACCGCTCTGACGGTTGTATCTCCCATGCCATATATTTTTGTTAATCCATTTATTTTTATCATAATTGCCTACTCCTCACCAGTGCTTTGATCTGGATTTTCACCAAAAGGGCTATTTCCCGATTGAGGGCCGACCATTTTTTTATTTTTGTCGGCACCAGTGCTTGGAATAAGAATGCTGTCTCCTAAGGCAATTTGATCCGAAATAACTTCTACCATGAGGTCCGTCTCAACCCCTTTGATGACAGAGATCTTTTCTTCTTTTGTATCGGTTACTTTTGTCACAAAATAGCTGCCGTCCGTATTTCTTTCAACCGCTTCGTAAGGCATCGCAAGAGCGCCTTTCTTTTGAGCCGTTAAAATGGAAATGGATACCGTAAAATTGGGTTTGATTTGAGCATCTGATTCCAGTAAGTCGATGATTGTTTTCACAAAGACTTCTCCGTTTTGAGAAACACCTTGAGGCTCTATAGAGCTGACGATGCCTTTATAATTTTTTTCTTCATTCCCAAGCGTAGACACCTCAACACTTTGACCAACTCTAACTTTTAAAATGTCATATTCAGAGATCATGGACTCTACTTTAAGCTGGCTTAAGTCACCGATGGTTGCAGCAACTGCGCCCACATTCAAATAGCCAATAGTGTCATCTGCAATGGTTGTAACCGTGCCGCTAATAGGTGCTTTGATGGCCGCCTTTGCAATGCTGTCTTCTAAATTTTTAATCGTGAGTTGGTCTAACTTAACTCTCTCTACCAACTTTTGTGTTTCAGCAGGCAAATTTGAAGATTGATTTTTTTCTTTAGCCGATGCATAATCCGCATTGGCATTTTCTAAAGCTGCATTGGATTGTTTGAGTTCTGCTTCACTGATGCTTCCGCTCTTGTAAAGACTTTGATTGGTTTGATAATCCGATTGGGCTTTTTCATAGGCTGTCTTAGCGCGCTGCAAGCTTGCTAGGACAGCGCCGTTTCCGCTATTTTTTACATCGTTTAGGCTGTCCTGATCTAGCGTCAGTTGATATTTGGATTGTTGCAACCTTTCTCTGAGATCCTTTGAGTCAAGTTGAATAAGCAGATCGCCTTTTTGAACCGCATCGCCTACCTGAACCAGTCTTTTTTCAATAAGGCCGGCCGTGAGCACAAAGCTATTGCCTTCATTTTTTACAGCAACAACGCCATCCGTTTTGAGATACTCAGACAAATCTTGCTGCTCAAGCTTGATTGTATTTTTCACAGCCTCAGGTTGTTCCTTATTTTGCAGTAAAAACACGCCTGTACCGGCAGCCGCAATCAGTAGCACCGCTATCAAACCGATGGCATTCTTTTTTGTGATTTTGTTCATTATCTTCATCATGTTAAGATCCTCCTTAGTGTTATGACTTAAGTCTACACCAAAGAAATTAACCCCACTTAAACGAATTCTGAACAAAAACTTAAGGATTCCATGTTCACCGTCACTTGGAATAGACAGACCTTCTTCAGCCCCACCTGTTTTTATATAATCACTCCAAGTCATCAGTTGAAACATATTGGTACCTGCGCCGTAAAAAACAGCACCCGCACAAAGATTTTGGAGCTGATAAGGACTGAGCATCAAATCTAGCGCTGAAATCGGCGTTTTTACTTGATGAACACAAAGGGTGTAATAATCTGTGAGTTGCTAAACTTAATGTCCACATCTGTAATGACCTTTTGCCGCTCTGCCATCATGTCTAATACCAAATTTTGATAATCCTGTTCCAATTCATCCATTGACACTGGTAGCGTCTTTGATAAAAGTCCCACTATATCGGCTGCATTCTTAATAGTCTTGACCTTGGTGCAGGCCTTGTAATAACGCAATCCATGAAGTAGTAAAATGACCATCCCCATAAAACCCGACAACAGCCATGCGTATACAATTGCTTCCATAGGTAACCCAAACATGAAATAAATAAGCGAAAAGGAGATGCCTGAAATAAGAAACAATGTGACCGCTAGAGAGATTCGCTTCATTGTCCGCCACCTCCGTGAACGCTGTATCCAATGCCCTTTTTCGTCAACTCAATTTTTTGCTCATTATAGCACAGTGTCGCCTCCGTCAAATTTAAAATCGTCCCCTCAAATTCAATCAGATTGGTTTGACCGACATAAGCGTATGCACGGCGCATCCATACTTGTATTTTCGCCACAAAGACATTTAAATCAAAGGGTTTGGCAATAAAATCGTCTGCTCCCATATTCATTGCCATTACCATATTCATGTTATCAGAAGCAGAGGAAACAAAAATAATTGGCACTTTAGAGCGCCTATGAATTTCAGAACACCAATGGTAACCGCTAAAATAAGGCAGCGAAATGTCCATCAATACCAGTTGAGGATCGAATTCCGTAAATTGGCCGATCACGTCTTTAAAATCCTGAACGCACATGACCGTGTAGTCCCACATTTCAAGCCGATTTTGCATCACTTTTGCAATTGTTTGCTCATCTTCAACAATCATTATTCTATACATCATTTGCTCCTTTTGAAAAAGGGTTTTAAATAGATTATGCTTGTATGGCACTCTATTTGTTTTGATTTTACAATTAAGGTGTATTATTTACCAAGTGTCAAAACCACCAATTCAGGTCTGTTAAAGACTCTTTGAGGAGTAATACTGTTGCCTAAAGCCCTAATCACAATCATCGTTGTATTGCCATTATGATATGCGCCACTTGTATATTCGGTAAACCAGCCTTGATTTGGTGAAATGATGCCGCCTATAATGGGCAATCGAATTTGACCGCCATGTGCATGTCATGAAAATACCAAGTCAACATTTTTTTCTAAGTACAACTCAAATAATTCAGGCCTATGAGAGAGTAATATTGAAAAATAGTCCTCATTACCCGCTAACATTTCATCAAGTTCTACTTTCAGGTGATCATATCCTTGAAAATCAGGATCATCTACACCCATTAGCAGAATATTACTGTTTTCGATGTTAAGCAATGCACTATCATTCCTTAGCACTTTAACCCCAACTGAGAGCACAATTGAATGCAAACCTCTTCATTGTAATGCTTTGAATCAATCAAATCACCTGTTATAAAAATAACATCTGGTGCTTCACTCATAATCCTTTTAACAATTGATTTCTGATTCTTTCCAAATGCCTTGCTGTGTAAATCTGATATTTGAAGGATTTTGTATCCATTAAACGCTTCAGGTATTTTACTTTAAACAATTTTCATCGTCTTGAGTAACCTCATTTCTTTCACTTGACTTGGCTTGAAAGCTTACCATTCTTAATGACATCGAACTAATCAAACGCATTTGTCGTTCTGATTTATAATCCTATCATACAAGATTTCACCGTACAACTTTTCCTGTTCGATTCTATTTTGAAGCAAAAAAACACCCAAAGGCCTATCACCTTCAGGTGCATCTCGTAAATTAATATCATATGTGGAATCTTTAATACCACTTATCTATTTTAAGAACCGATCAATATTGAATCCAAATTGGATGATGCCTTTTGTTTTAAGTCTTGGCACCGTGATAAATTTCCAAAAACTCTCTGTTCGTTCAGGTTTGATCAGTGGCGTTGCAAAGTAATTTCTGCGTTTTTCAAGAACGTCTCTGTCCTCACTGCTGTACGAAGGCAGATTAAAGCCTATATCGCTTACATTAGACGACATAATAATCGTGCCGCTGTCATCGGTTATTGAGAATGAGTCACTGCCAACTTCTCTGGCAATCGACACCAAATCTTCTTGTTTGATTGCTCTATCAGCGTCTATCTTTTGAAGTATTGCACCAATTTTGACGAGTTCGCTTACGTTTATGGAACGTTCTGATATCTTTTCCTGCAAACTTGCACCTTCTTGATCCAGTTCGCTTATGAGTTTATCCATATTTGTGAGCGTGTTAACCATTTCATCCGATGAAGCACTGATTTCTTCGCTGTAACCAGCTGTTTTTTCTGCAATTGCAGCAAGTGGCTTCACCAAATGTTGAATTTGCTCACTTTTCTTACTAAGGTTTGAATTCGCTATCTGAACAGCTTTAAACTCTTTAGAAACATTTTCAATCATGGCTTTTATGACAGAAAGTACGCCTGTCGTCTTGACAGCTACTTTAGTGCCGAGTACCGTTTTACCTTGCACCACTTCCATCATCGAAAGGGACTCGCTGATGTCTTTTTGTATTTCATTTGATAATTTGACGATGTCTGAGCCAGAAATTCTTGATTGTTCCGCAAGCTTTCGAACTTCTTCTGCAACGACAGCAAACCCTCTACCGCTTTCTCCAGCTCTTGCAGCTTCTATTGCCGCATTTAGTGCCAATAAATTCGTCTGATCCGCAATAGCTGTAATGCTATCCACAATTCCGCTGATTCCTGCAGATTTTTCTTTTAGACCAGAAGAGATTTGTACCAATGTGGAAACCGAATCGTTTATTTCTATCATTTGCTTATTCATTTCATCTGCTGCTTTCTCACATTCGTTAACATCTAAGCAAGCCTTTACACTTGCTTGATAGGCTTGCTCCACATGAGCACTCTGTTCCTTAATTGAACCTATCATATCTGTTAAAACGTTTGAAATCTCCATTACTTTTCCCTGTTGATCACCCATGTCATTGGCAACATCATTTATCGCTTTGTTGATGTCTTTTGAAGTGATGGTCAAATCGGTTGAGATTGAAACAAGTTTCTTCATGATTCTAATGACTTGGCAGGAAGAAATTAATAAAGACCTGTTGAGATTCGCCATAAAATCAACCATTTCCTTAACCACTGGATGGGTTCGATCTGTAATATTTACTTTTTCGCCCTTAGTTGCTTTCACTAAATTGGATACAGTGCCTTCATCTGAACCTTGAGCATTTCGACCTGAAATAATCAAAAAGTTCATTGCAAAAAATAAGACTACCAAACCAGCAATTGCAACACTGATATTTTGCATGATAAGTGCAGCAAATATAACCACCGCAAGCCCGTTATGTACAATCATTTTTTTCATACCCATTTGTCCTCCCCCTGTAGTCAATTGATTCTTATGACCAATCTACAGTATATAGAATTTTAAGAATCGCAAATATGTATGTTATTCACAAAATTCTTAATTGTATGACAATTAGAAAAACTTCAGAACTATTCTTAAAATTCTAGTGATTGGGTATATACTAAAATACTTCATTAAAAATAATGGATACACTTTAGAGTCAATAGTGTCTTACAAGGAGGAATCAATATGAAAGAAATTACATCAAAAGGCTTAAGACGGTTTAATATGATCATGGGCGGACTACACTTCATACAGGGCTTAATTATGTTGTTCTTGGCAACTTCTGTCATACAGAATATTGCGGAGTTTAAACCAAATATCACACAATTTTATTTAGCCTTTAACACCCAGACACAAACGTTAGAATCAGCATCGAAAGTACTCTTTGAATTGCCATTTGGTATTTTGGTCGCATCGTTCCTACTGCTATCAGCTGCTGCACATGCCCTTATCTCTATCCCCAAGCGTCTCAATGATCAGTACAATTCAGACCTTGAAAAAGGGATAAACCAATTCAGATGGTTCGAATATGCCCTCAGTTCTTCCATCATGATCATCTTAATTGCAACTCTATTTGGCATTTATGATATTGCTTCTTTAATACTGATCTTTATCCTCAACGCTACCATGAATCTATTTGGTCTTGTTATGGAGCAATTGAATTCAGGAAAAGAAAAAGAGAAAGTAAATTGGGGGCCATTTATTTGGGGAGCGTTCGCTGGCATAGGTCCATGGATTGCAATCCTTCTCTATATGTTTGGTAATGGTAATTTCGATATGGTTCCTTGGTTTGTATGGGCCATTGTGGGCACTTATTTTGTGGCCTTTAATACTTTTCCTGTTAACATGGTGCTTCAATACAAAAAAATTGGTAAATGGAAAGATTATCTTTACGGTGAAAAATTCTACATTACTTTAAGTTTAGTTGCAAAGTCAATTTTAGCTTGGCTTGTCCTATTTGGTGCGATGCAACCGTAATCGCTCATTTATTTGCTCGAATTGTCCATGAGCTGCTCAAAATCACATAGTCTCAGTAGCGAAGACTCATTTCCCAATTCTATTTTCCAAAACACCAATCTTCTCAATTTCAACTTCAATCAAATCGCCATCTTTTAGCCAGATGCGTTCGCTTTCTGGATAGCCTAGAATGACACCGCTTGGCGTTCCTGTGAAAATAAGGTCGCCAGGCATTAAGGTCATATGCTGCGACAGATAGCTGATAATGGTGGCACAGTCGAAAATCATGTCTTTGGTACTCGACGACTGCTTGATTTCACCGTTGACTTTACAGCTGATACTAAGCGAACTTGGGTCAATTTCGTCTGCAGTTACCAAAACGGGTCCCGTGGGCGCAAAGTGATCACAAGTCTTTCCGAGTAACCACTGAGGCGTTCTAAATTGCAAGTCTCTTGCAGACAAATCATTTCCAACAGTATAACCAAAGACATAATCGAGCGCTTCTTCTCGATTGATATTTTTAGCTGTTTTTCCAATGACCATCACAAGTTCCGCTTCGTAGTCCATCTGCTGTGTTGTTTCTGGAATTTTTACCATTTGCCTATGCCCTGCAAGCGCATTGTTAAACTTGCTGAATATGACTGGATTTTCGGGCAAGTCCATTTGACATTCTTCGCTATGACTTTTGTAGTTCAGGCCGACGCAAAGAATTTTTTCTGGTCTGAGAACAATTGGTGCGTACTCAAGATTAACGTCTTTTGAGGTAATGTAATACGATGACAGGTCGCCTGCTTTCAGACAGTTTTCTAGTGCCCTTATGCCCTCCTGACCCTTTTCTATCAATATTTCCATGCTACTAGGAGCCGAAATGCCAAGTGTTGAAACCATAAGGCCTACATCGACTATACCCGAAGGGGTTTTCACCCCGAGTTTAACCTGTTCATTTTGAATATAATTCAAGAGTTTCATAAGGGCACCTTTAACTTTCTTTTTCCTTAATGTACAAAGAGTAATATTGTTGGTTAACTTTTAGCTTTTGAAAAATCAAATAGTATACCCGCCAAATAGGCATAAACCATTGCAATACTGGAAACTGAGAGATTTGCGCCCATTTGTTCTATACCGTCAGTTGGATTCAAATGATACATGCCTGCAACCAAACCGATGCCAAATACGAGCCATCCAGCATGAATGAAATTGTTGGCGCCCTTTTCAGGAAGCAAATAGGTACCTATGCCGCCAAGCCCTAATACTGCGATAGCCGTGGGAAGGTCAATAAACATCTTAAAAGGACTACTCATTGCGATTAATAATAATGTAAAAACTACTGTAACACCAATGCAAATATATTTTTTCATAGTGTCACCTCCTTGAGTCTATATTCCCATAAACCCGTTCAAAACACTATTCTTCAAAGGATGTAACCATCTGCAACTTTCGTGCTGAATCCCTACACCTTTCGATGTATTTCGGCCATAAGCGCCTGTCGGCTTGCCACATTTGTCTTAATAAATACATTCGCCAAATGTCGTTTGACTGTTGTTTCAGAAATGAAAAGCGCACTGGCAATTTCACGATTGCTTTTACCTAGCAACAACTGCTCCACTATTTCGGTTTCTCTTGGCGTCAACTGCCACATTGAATAATCACGCACTATGTAAAATTCATCCATTTTTGTAACTAAATGCTCATCTGATTCACTATTCAAATCTACGGGCACTTCAGCCAATTTTTTAGATGATCTGAGATGAAAGAACATTGACACACCAATCCATAAGACTAAGGTATAAGGTACGGTAATGAACGCAACGCCAAACCCGTAAATCATGGACTCGGTATCTCTTCCTAATGACAAAACGCCAAAGATTCCACTACTGAGTGTAATGACCGCTGATATAGCAAGGCTCGAATGAATTGCATTTTGAAGCCGCTGACTTTCCATGTTATTTTTGTAGCGAAGGCATGTAATCAATATGGTTCCAACAATTAATGCTATGGCAGTCGGAGCATCTATAAGCCATCTAATAGATGCTCCGGAAAAGAAAAATAACATGATAAAAAACAGTAAGGCAATTACTGCTATTAATATTCTTAAAAAGTTATTCATTAAATTTTCTCACTTTCATATCTGTCAATTAAGTTTAAGTCAGTGTCTATTTCTACTCAAACTCTGGATACCAAAACACAGGTAAAGCTCTATTCATAGGCGTTAGAGGCTCCTCAAATTTCTTTGGATTCTCAAAATGCCACTCATACCACTCTGGAAATTCATAGCTTCGCTCAGATTGAATCAACTCCACTGTCCCGATGATTTTCCCAAAGCTCACTTCGCCCTCTGCAATTTGATAAGCGTTAAAAATGGGCGTGTCCTCTTTGCCTTTAGCCGCATAGACATAAATGGTGCCTCTGACATGGGTATGCTTTGACCTATATTCAATCACCTTTTCACCTCTGATAATCGACTCCGCATAGGGTTGTCTAACGCTAATGGCAAGGGTTTTATCTATCTTTTTCATCTTTGATCTCCTTGAGTTCTTTTATATGTAAAAGTTTCTATTGACCATTATACCCCAAATGGTATAATCTAAAAAACTATATTAATACATATTTAACATTTTCTTATCATAATCTAAGGAGGATTTCAGATGAATTTTACAATTAGACCTCTTCGCGCCTCGGACGCCCATCAAATGAATGCGATTAGAAGACAGAAAGGCGTTTACCCTAACATGCTTTCACTTCCGAGCGAGCGCCTTGAAAAAAGCGAGCAATTTGCAGCAACCATTAACGACTGGAATCATATTTTTGTAGCCGTTTCAGCCGATGATGATAACCTTGTTTTAGGAATGGCAGGCTTACACGGAAATCCAAATCCAAGGCTCAGACACTCTGCTAGCATTGGCATTTCAGTTCATGAAGACTATCATGGAAAAGGGATTGGAAAAGCACTGATGGCAACGCTCATTGATCTTTCAGACAACTGGTTGATGTTAAATCGCCTAGAACTGGGTGTGCTAGAAGGCAACGAAAAAGCACTTTCTCTCTACAAGCAATTTGGCTTTGAAGTTGAGGGTGTTAAGCGCGCTTCGATCATTCGAAACGGTTCTTATGTGGACGAAACCATTATGGGGCGCATTCGTAGTGAGAAGTAATTTAATTTTAGGCCTTCAAAGCGCAGATTAATTGGCTCAGAAGTCCATAAAAAAAGCACTTCTCTTTTTTTGAGAAGTGCTTTTTCGAGCTTGTTTTATAAAAAAAACTATTTTTTAGATGGATCGATGAGAAGCGTTGAACTTCCACCCGTCATAGTAACAGGCAATTTACCATCCCACTTTTGTCCCCATTTTGTATATTCAATAAGCTCAGGTGTAAGAGATGCGCTTACAATGGCATTACCTTTTGCTTCAGCTTGTCGTTGAACAAGAAGTGCATTGGCAATACCTTGCGCTTCAACTACCGCAGTTTGAGCGGTTATCTCAGCCTTTTGTTTCTTAAGCTCTGCCGTTCTGAGTTCTTGCGTTGCAGTCACATTGGCCTGTATAGCTGCCTTTGTCTGCTCGTCTGGATTGACATCGGTAATCACCAATGTTTCAATCACGATGCCTGATTTGGCAAGCGTATCACGGGCATTTACAAATGCTTTCTGCGAAGCTTCATTTCTCTTGGCTGAGTAAACATCAAAAGTACTATAAGCCGAAGTGGCACTGTTAATGCTATTTTTAATATTTTGCTTCAAGAAATTACCTTCAATGAGTGTGTAGTCCTGACCTCTGAATTTTGTGAAGACGGTCGGCAACTCGTTTGCATCATAATGATAGGTGACGGCAACATCGATATTGACCATTTTGCCTTCATTGGTGCCTACGTTAATCGATGTGTCCGAACTATGGCCTTCATCGCCTTTTGCTGATAGGAACATGGTTTCTGTGGATACAGGATACTGAATGACTTTTTTCCAAGGTGCCACAATATGCCAACCTTGATTGAGTACCTGCTTTTCAATACCGCCATTTGCATTGTAAATAATACCTGCAAATCCAGCCTCTACAACGGCAATGCTCATTTTAATACTAAATACCAGCACCAAAATGACAATGACAAAAACAACCATCCCTTTATTAAAAGCGCCTAAATTCACTTTTTTGCGTGCTGGTTTTTGTGGGGTTTGTTGGTTTTCCATATTTTATTTCTCCTTTGGAGACACATCTGTGTCATCTTTTTTTATTGGTTCTTCGGGGATAATTTCTGTATTTTGATTTTTGATGCTATCAATTTTCTTATCAATCATACCGCCAATCTTACTGAATTTAGGTAACATCAGGTAAAAGATACCTACCACAATAACCGTTACAAGAATGTCTAAAACCACCATTTTTCAGCATACCTCCTTTAGAAACTACTTAAGTGCTAATTTGTCTTTACCCCTTCATATTATCATATAGAAAATATTATATTCAACTTTTTTGTAGGACTCGCCTATTCATAAGCTCCCACCATTTTTTCAAATTGACCTTGCGTATATTGATAAACATCTCCTATTATAGAAATCTGACCTTCACACTCAATAATAGCGCCGCTATCAGGTATGCAATAGGCTTCATCGATTGAACTGGTTATGAACGTTTTTTGAAGTGTATTATGAATGTCAAAGTGAACTTCTAGATGAAAATCGACCAATCCAAGTCCTTTTAAGAATTCAACCTCGCTGCTTTCCTCATGTTCTGGAGATAAAAAAGTATTTTGAATTTTCGTCCGACCACCCATTAAAAAAATGACTGAATAATCGTTAATAGAGTTGCTTATACCCGATAAATCTTCAAGTGTATCAATGTATTTAACCTGATTAAATTGAATATCATTCGCCTTAAATGTATCGATAATTTCAGCACCATACACCCTTGTTTTCGTTAAGTTTTCAGGTGAAGAAGGGATTATTACGATCCCGCCAATAGATTTCTTGTCCTTTATACTTTGCGAAAATATTGGATTCTCCATAACTGTTTTTAGATCACTGATGCAATATTTAATCATGTTTTTTCATCTATCCTTTCTCTTTCTTCAGCTAAGGTATTTTTCAATAACATTAATCACATTCTCAGTAGCATCAACATACTGTGATTCCCAGTTTTGTGATCAATGCTTCTTCGATGCTATTTTTCATACCGATGTACTCAGTGGCATACCATTTGCTTCTCAGTTCCTCTATTATGGCAATATTAGGGGTAATGTGACCCGAAGTGCCGCCGCCTGTAAATAGAACGATTATCATTTTTTCATCATTCCTTTCATCTTCAATTTGGCATGAGAAGGAAATTTTTCCTCTTTCCATTAAAGCACCTTTAAACGCTAAAAACAATCCCCGCATCGGCAAATTCACTAACCAACCAAATTCGAATTGACAAATAATTGATTTTTGATTACACTTATAGGAGTTAAAAACAGAATCTTATGATGAGGTTCTCACAGATGGATACTCACTAAAAGGGAGTAGCTGCCTCGCAAGAGGTGATAGAGTCAACATGCTGACCGTCAGGTCTGGTTCTATCGTAACAGGTTGAATAAGCCTATTAAGCGAGACTTTTAGCGCATTTTACTATTGCGCTAGAAGTCTCTTTTTGTTGCTCCCAATGCCTAGGGTAGGGCAGAGTTTCCACCGCATCGTGTTTAACCACACGAAACAAGGAGGGTATCAATTCACATGGAAGAGAAATACGCAAATTTAAAACTCGCCGAACGTGGCGCAACCATTAGTATCATTGCTTATATCGCCCTTTCGGCTATCAAGCTGAGCGTTGGTTACTTTTCCGGTTCAAAAGCGCTTTTTGCCGATGGTCTTAACAACTCAACCGACATTTTTGCTTCTATCGCCGTGTTGATCGGACTCAAAATTTCCAGCAAGCCCGCAGACGATGAACATGCTTATGGGCATTTTCGGGCAGAAACCATTGCCTCTTTAATTGCTTCTTTAATTATGATTGCGGTTGGTTTGGATGTTTTATACAAAGCCGTTTTAGACACCATCTTCTTTAAAGCAGAAGCGCCAGATTTAATTTCTGCCGCAACAGCACTCTTCTGTGCCTTGGTCATTTTTTTGGTTTATCGCCACAACTTAAAAATTGCCAAGCAGATCAACAGTTCAGGACTTTTGGCTGCTGCTAAAGACAACCTTTCAGATGCTTATGTCAGTATCGGAACGGCTGTCGGGATTATCGCTTCACAATTCGGACTGCCTTGGATTGATCCACTTGCTGCGGTGATTGTAGGTTTATTGATCATTAAAACCGGTTGGGATATTTTTGTAGACGCCACTCACAACCTTACAGACGGTTTTGACAAAGCGCTTCTCGACCAAATTACAACCAGCGTTTCACTTATTCCTGGCGTTCTGGGCATAGACGATATTAAAGCCAGAGTTCACGGCAACATCACTTTAATGGATTTAATTCTTCTTGTTGACCCTCACATCACTGTGGTTCAAGGTCATGACATTGCTGAACTGGTCGAAAAGATGCTTCTAGATGAATATGAAATTACTGAGGCGATTATTCATATTGAACCTAAACTTGATTAATTTTTTTAGTGACAAATTTAATTGTCAGTTATATGTGTCAATAAAAGCCGTGAGATTACTCTCACGGCTTTTATTTTAACTTTAATGTATTAAAATAAGACATTTTAATATCATTAATTTGAATTTCTTATTTGAAAACCTACTGAATTTCTACCAGTATTCTTAACAATATACATTTCTTCATCGGCCGCTTTAAAAATAGTGCCAAAATCAGTTTCCACTTCAGGCACGGTAACGTGTAATCCAATACTAACTGTAATTTTTACAGATTCGACACTTGTTTTTTCGATTTCAGACCGAAGTCGTTCAGCAATTCTATATCCATCATCAAATTCAGTATTTGGCAGCATAACCACAAATTCCTCACCACCTACTCGACCAAACAAATCATACGGTCTAAGAAGGGTAGATACTGTATTTGCAAAATGTTTCAAAACCTTGTCCCCAACATTATGTCCGTAGTGATCATTAACATTTTTAAAGTGGTCTAAATCTATCACCAAAAACGTCAATGCTAATTTTTTTCTTCTATGCATTTCAATCTGCTTGTTGCATGCCTCTATTATAAAGCCTCTGTTGTAAATTCCAGTAAGATTATCACGAGTTGCTTCTAGTATTAGCTTTATATCATCATTTTCCTTAATCACCAAAAGAAGACCTACGCCATTGACGATCATCAAAACATAAAGTGCGACAAATGTAAGTGTATTGGTTATATTGCTTCCAAGTAAAGTCATGGCACTATCTGGTTTTATTGCATATATGATTCGTATTAAGAATATAAGCACTGAAGCAGAGCAAGTTATCCCAAGAATCTTCCTTAAAAAAGTACTCCTTTCATCAAAGATCAACTTGTACATGGGATAAACAAAAACTGACATACTGGTAAATGTTATTATAACAATTCTCATACTTTCTTTATTTTCAAAAAAAACATATATGTAAAATGTACTCATAAGAATAGATAGAACAACTATATAAATCTTGCGTACTTTATTATTCCACGCATCTATACTTATCAATAAAGCAGTCGATTGGATACTCAGTGCCGAAACAAGTAAAGAATTCCCTAAAATTATATTTGTCATATTTGGAAAAACAGCCCTATATATTATCAACAAATAAGCTATTACTAATAAAACTTGAGCCACAAAGGACAATTTAAGTACATAATTAGGATTTTTTCTAAAATAGCCATAACACAAAAGCGATACAACTAAATGGCCAATAATTAACATAACCAAAATTGTCAAAACACTCATACAAAAACTCCTTTCATAAGGCAAATTTAATACTCAAATTCCACCTATTACCGATAACAACAGTATAAGTGACTTAGATCTGTTTGGCAATCAAATAACTGATTATGGATATCAAAGGCACCAAAAGTTTGAAACTGTTGGTTCTGAATATGAAGTGATGAGAAGTACCTTCTATCATAAGGGTCATTCTCCAATTATTTTGTTTAGCGAAGTCAATATTATTGGCAAATAGTCTGTAAAAGAAAAAGTGAGACAAAACGGTTTTAAGCGTTTTTGTCTCACCTTTTTATTTTTTTGCACTCATCACACGCATGTACGTAAACCAGTAAACACCAGCCACCAACAATCCGCCGCCAACAATATTACCAAGCGTTACGGGAATTAAATTATTTACCGCAAAGCTCGTCCAATTCAGATGGGCTAATTTTTCAGCGGTCACGCCGTGTTCCATAGCCGCCGCTACCCATTTGTCATTGCTCTTTGCCAAAATACCCGCTGGTATATAGTACATATTAGCAACGGAGTGTTCAAATCCAGACGTTATGAACAGCCAAATAGGGAAGAAAATCGCCAAAATCTTGCCTGTCATATCCTGAGCACCGTAGCTCATCCAAACCGCAAGACAGACTAACCAGTTACACATAATGCCAAGGAAAAAGGCTGCGCTAAACCCCAAACCAGTCTTATAGGCCGCAATTTTGATGGTCATTGCGCCAAGCACATTGTCACCGCTATTAAACAGACCCGACTGAACCATCATATAGGCAATGAAAAGTGAGCCTAAAAAGTTTCCGGTGTAAACAAGCGTCCAGTTTTTGAGCATCTGGCTGAGGCTAATTTTTTTTTCAAACAATGCCGCGAGTAGCATCGTATTACCTGTAAAAAGTTCTCCGCCAGCAATGACAACGAGCATTAGCCCAGTTCCAAATATAGAACCTGCAAGTGCTTTTCCTAAACCGTAAGTTGTCGGCTGTGCGAAGAGATTGAACGCAGCCATATTTGAGCCTTCAGCTGCAAAAGCGATAAACGCACCCGCTAAAAATCCTAGCATTAACTGTGCAATTGCGGGCATTTGAGCTTTTTTAATGCCATTTTGAAGCGTTACCTCCGTGATTTCTGCGGGGGTTAAATAAGTTTTCATGTCGTTCCTCCATTTTTCAATTGATCTTTTCTAATCTTCTATCATTATACATGAGATTGAAATGTGAAAAAGTCACAATAAATTGTCACAATCTTCTATAAATGCCTTCATTGCAGTGGTCATATATTTGTTTTTATGATAGATGACACACCACTTGCGCTTAAGGTTTAAAAACGGAGTAGAAATATGCCAAAGATCACCCGTTAAAAGATCCGCAGTAACTAATTCCTTAGACAATACAGCCAATCCAATATTTTCTCTCGCTGCTCCTCTAATACTCTCAAAACTGGTAGATTCCCATACGACTTGGCAACTTAAATCATTTGCCGCCATCGCATATTCGAAAAGTTCTCTCGTGCCACTGCCCACTTCTCTCATAATATAAAATTGATCTTGAAGCGTAGACGGTTCAACATCTCTTAGACCATAAAACGGATGCGTTCTCCCGCAAACAATGACCAATTCGTCCTCTGCAAACGGGTGTACCAAGAGATCCGCCGAATGCACATCTCCTTCTATCAATCCAATATCGAGTTCATTTCGCAGTATTTGCTGCTCAATGTCAGTTGTATTTTTAACGACTGCTTGAATTTGAACCCCTGCGACGGCTGTTTGAAACCGCTTAACCTGCTGAGGCAAAAATAGAATACCAACCGTTGCGCTTGCTCCCACTCGTAAAATGCCCATCGCTTCTACTTGGGTCATTTGAAGCGCCATTTCAGAAACAAGGGTTGTAATATGCCGTGCATAACTTAACAACCGCTCGCCCGATTGTGTCAAGTAAAGCTTCTTTGCCATTCGGTCAAATAGTTTTGTGCCATAATAACGTTCAAGCTCCATGATCGCTTGGCTGACGGTCGGCTGTGAAATGTATAACTTTTGAGAAGCCGCAGTCATACTGCCTTGATCGGCCACTGCAACAAATATTTCCAAATGTCTTAATGTCACGGTTTGATTCACTCCTTATAGGTATATGCCTATGGATTTTATCTATTAATTGTATTTTACATTAATCCGTACTTTACATACAATGATTGTAGTCACATAACTAAATTTATTTTTTTTTGAAGAGGAGATTCCGTTTTGATTGCTAAAAAAATTAAGATATTACCCGGTATAATGCTTTGCTTTGCTATTGCGATTTTTGCGTGGTGTCTAGGTGCCTCACTTCCTATTATTGGTGGCCCTGTTTTTGCAATTTTAATAGGCATGGTTTTCACAATGCTGCTGCCCAAATGGCAATCGTTTCATTTCCTTTCTGGCATGAATCTGCCTGAAGGGGTTCGATTTACTTCTAAAAAACTGTTGCAACTTTCTATTATCCTCTTAGGATTTGAAATGAATTTATTCAGGGTCATTGAAGTTGGCAGCCAGTCACTGATCGTGATGCTTTTCACCCTAAGTGCCGCCTTTATCACGGCTTATTTTGTGGGTAAATTCTTAAAAATAAACGACAAGATGACCATCTTAGTCGGCGTTGGCACCGCTATTTGCGGCGGTTCAGCAATTGCCGCTACTGCACCTGTCATTGAGGCGGACGATGATTCTATCGCCCATGCCATTTCAACTATTTTCTTATTCAACATTCTTGCCGTTTTTCTTTTCCCGCCTCTTGGGCGCATGATGCACCTGAGTGATTTAGGATTTGGCATGTGGGCAGGAACCGCTGTCAACGACACTTCTTCCGTCGTTGCTACTGGCGTCGCTTGGAGCGCCTTTTCAGGAAATACGACTGCGCTCACTTTTGCGACCATCGTGAAACTAACTCGAACCTTGATGATTGTTCCAATCACTTTATTCTTGGCGATGATGACTGTCCGTTCTAAAAAAGAAAAAAGCGCTGATTTGCAGCACTTTTCAATCGTCAAAATATTCCCTTGGTTTGTACTTGGTTTTATTTTAAGCGCCATTGCCAATACGTATCTTGGGATTCCGACAGAAGTTAGTCACAACCTCACACAACTCGGAAAATTCATGATCGTCATGGCGATGTCTGCCATCGGTCTCAATACGCACTTAAAAAAATTACTGCAAAATGGCATTAGACCTATTATGCTCGGCCTTTGCTGTTGGTTTGCCGTGGCAAGTACCTCACTGATTGTTCAGCATTTCTTGCAGTTGCTTTAAACCATTATATAGTAGTCGCTAAAATCGCAGTAAAGTCAATAATAGCTTGGCGACCTGCTGCTCTTCCAAGTTCATAATCCATATTCAATTGATCTAAGTCTTGTGTCAACCGCTGCGTTTTAAAATCCTCAGGCGGGTTGACTTCTAGGATAGAAATTCTTGATGGCGGTCGTCTCATAAAGGCAATCGACTTAGCATACACCAGCGGTCTTGCTTTTACTGCCCGAACAACTGCTGGGTACTGTTTCATTAAGGTGCGACCCAACATTTGATTTAAGGGCTTCTCTTTCATTTCAAAGTTTTTTGGTCTTGAGCGTATGACCATCACCTTGTCCGCGCCTTGCCGAAACGCTTCTTCAATTGGAATCGGAGCTGCGAGCCCCCCATCTACATAAGTATTGCCATCAATATTCACTTGATTTCGGTATAAAATTGGAAGCGCACTTGAGGCTTTTGTAATTTCCTCAAAATTAGAAACATCAGGCTTTAAAAAAACAGCTTCTCCAGTAAGGGCATCTGTGACACCCACTAAAAATTCATGTTGTCCCTCGCAAATTTTTTCAAGATCCAGACGCAGATCTCTAATAGTCACTTCCCATAGCCAATCTAAATCCACCAAATGGCCACCTTTGAAAAACTTTTTCCAACTGATGAAGTCGCCTTCAATGGAATACGTCGTGAATATTTTATAGTTTCTTTGGTACATCCCCGCCACATAAGCTGCAAGTGCTGTAGAACCTGCCGAAACGCCTATGTAGAGGTCAAACGGATTGAAATCTGCCTCCATAAAGGCATCCATGACACCCGTCGCAAAAATACCGCGCATGGCGCCACCTTCAACCACTAACGCGGTTTTACCAACTGTATTTTGCATCATAACGAATCACCTCATTTGTATAATTTAAAACTTCAACTTACTTCCATTATACGTTTTTTAGCAGGTTCTGTCGCCTCATTCAAAAGATGCATAAAAAAATCGGCTCTCTCAAACTGAGAAACCCGATTTAAATCCAATAAATATATAAGTCCTATAATTACTTCTTTTTAAAGTAGTTCATAGGCTTTCCAACCCATAAGAACTCATAGCCAAATTGCATGTTCACAACATTAGCACCGCATAAATAGAATGAAAGGATTGAGATAATTAATTCTGACCATGCAGCAAGTGAATGCATGAACTCAGGCATGAAGCCAAGAGTTGTGCCTGCAAGACCAATGAATAAGAAGTTGATCATGAAGAAAATTGAGAACAAGACTTTGTTTGTCACAGTTGCGCCTAAAGTCATGAACATTGTAAAAATTAAGTAGCCTAAGAAAGCATAACCAAGTTGCTTAGGATCAATCGCATTCATAGCCGCTTCGCCAAAGATGCCGAGTTTCGTCATCCAGCTCATTGAAACTGCTAACCAGAAGAAACCATAACCACCAAAAGCAGTACCGCCAAAAGCATTTTCCTTTTTGAAGTCAAGGATACTTGCATAAATTTGTACGAAACCACCAAGGAATATTGCCCAAGGAATGACATAAGAAAGACCAGATGTAATTTCAAGCTTTTGTGTTGCTGCAACAAGTGTAACAATTGCGAGACCTAGTAAACCAAGTGCACTCGGATCGCCAGTTTTAATGCTTACGTATTGTTTTTCATTGTTATTCATTTTTTTGTTGGATCTTTAGCAGTCGTGCTGCCAAAAACCGCTACCTCCTTTTATAAAATAGTTTTTTAAATTCCAGACGCATACGACTGAATTATACCAACAACAACTATCTAAGTCAACAAATGATTTCATAAATTAAATCACTTTATTTTACCGTTTCCAAGGAGGTTATTATGGCTATTTTTAAACCAAAATTACTCACCACTCTTAAAGGGTATTCAAAAGAACAATTTTTTAGCGATCTCACTGCAGGTATTATTGTTGCCATTATCGCACTGCCACTTTCTATTGCGCTCGCCATTGCATCTGGCGTTTCTCCCGAAAAAGGCATACATACCGCTATTATCGCAGGTTTTCTCACCTCACTTTTAGGGGGTAGCAGAGTCCAAATTGGCGGTCCAACGGGTGCCTTTATGGTCATTGTATTTGGTATCGTCACCCAGTATGGTCTCGACGGATTGATCATGGCGACCATGATGGGTGGTTTTATTATGATTCTAATGGGCTTGTTTAGGATGGGCAGTGTCATCAAATTTATTCCCTATCCCATTATTACAGGGTTCACTAGCGGTATTGCAATCCTGATATTTTCCTCTCAAATTAAAGATTTCTTTGGTCTTAAAATAGAAGAAGTCCCCTCAGAATTTGTCGAAAAATGGACATCTTACATTACAGCGATAAGCACCACTCATTTACCGACGCTTCTGATCGGCTTATTGGCACTTGCTATTATCGTGTTTTGGCCAAAAGACAAAATTAAAGTGCCTGGCTCACTAATTGCGCTCATTGTTACCACCGTTATTGTTCAAGTCTTTGGCATTGAAGTGGTTACCATCGGTTCTAAGTTTGGTGAATTGTCTTCTTCTTTACCCATTCCAAAACTGCCAGCCTTTAGCATAGACAAAATGATGTTGTTGATTGGACCTGCATTTACCATCGCCTTACTGGGTTCTATTGAATCCTTGCTTTCAGCGGTTGTCGCTGATGGTATGATTGGTGGCAGACATCGCTCCAATACAGAACTTATTGCGCAAGGTGTTGCCAATATGGCTTCAGGTCTTTTTGGTGGCATTCCAGCGACTGGGGCTATTGCCAGAACAGTTGCCAATATTAAAAACGGCGGTCGTACACCAGTAGCAGGTATGGTCCATTCTGTTGTACTTTTATTGATTATGGTATTATTTATGCCGCTTGCACAAATGGTGCCGCTTGCCTCACTAGCCGCTATACTCATAGTTGTGGCTTACAACATGAGTGAGTGGCGCGAATTCATTGCACTCTTTAGTTCTCCCAAAAGTGATGTCGCAGTACTGATCATAACCTTCCTTTTAACTGTCTTTGTCGATTTGGTCAAAGCCATTGAAGTTGGTGTTGTCCTCTCCTCTTTACTCTTTATGAAACGGATGGCAGACGTGACAGAAATCAAGGAACTTACTCGTGATGCGGCAGAAGAGGATGACAGCTTTACACCTTCCTTTGACCGTACCATTCTCGGAAAACTTCCAGATCACATTCAAGTCTATGAAGTCAACGGACCGCTCTTCTTTGGCGCGGCTGACAAGTTCCTTGAAGCGATCAACGAAGTGGATGGCAAAACAAAATACATTGTTCTGAGACTTAAAAACGTACCTTCAATGGACGCTACAGCCGTCCAAGCCTTGAAGCGTTTTATTAAGATCTGCAAGCATCATAAAATTACGCTACTCATCTCAGGCTTAAAAGAACAACCCTATGCGATTCTCCAAAAATCTGAAATTGTCAGTGACATAGGGGAGACACATTTCTTCGAGCACTTTGAAAAAGCATTGGAATTTGCCTTTATAGAAGGCAGTAAATAATAAAAAGCGCATCACTACTTTATAATAAAGAGTGATGCGCTTTTTCTATTTAAAATTTAATGTCTCAAGTTAAAAGATAATTTACTCAAGTTCAGCTTCCATTTCTTTTTGATAATCGTCAATGTAAGAGCTTAAAACACTTGCAAGTCCTACAAATTCACAACCATAAAAGTATCTTTGTTCAGCAACTTCTTTACGGATAATTTTCAGAACCCCATAAAAATGCTTTTCAAAATCGATTGTGATATGGGCATTAAAGTAATAATTTAATGGCAACTCATGGGATGCCTCGAAACCAAGACCTGTTCTGGAAATATTCTGAACAACAATACTCTCGCTGAGATCTTCTAAAACGTCATGATCTTGTCGATACAAAGATTCTATTTTCAAACTGATATTAATAGGAAGTCTATCTGCAATTCTACGCTCACTCATATCAATCACCTCATCATTATAGTCGCATTCATTATATCATATCAATCCGGAAACTGTTGTTTAATTTCTTTAAGCTTATCCATATTTTCAAATAATAGCAGTACCAATTGAGGATCAAACATTTTTCCTGATTGTTCTTGCATATAATTAAAAATATCTTTTTCTTCCCAAGCATCTTTATAGACACGTTTATGACCTAAAGCATCGAATACATCTGCCACGGAAGTGATGCGACCTAGCAAGCTTATGTCTTCTCCATGTATGCCGCTCGGATAACCGCTGCCATCCCAGCGTTCATGATGTTGAAGTGCAATTGTTGCAGCCGTTTTCATGATTTTACGGTTGGATTGTTTGAGAATTTCATACCCAATTTGAGTATGACTCTTAATGATATCAAATTCCTCTGGCGTTAACTTTCCAGGCTTATTTAATATATAATCCGGTATCCCAATCTTTCCAATATCATGCATAGGAGAAGCCAATCTGAGTATTTCTGATTCCTCTTCAGAATAGCCTGCTGCAAGAGCAAGAATAAAAGAATACTCAGAAACGCGGCGCACATGGTTGGCTGTTTCTTTTGAACGCGTCTCAACAATCTCACCGAGGATAAAGATTACTTCACGCTGTGTGTCAATAATCTCGTTGTTAAGGAAAATATTGTCGTATCCAATGGATAGATTTGAAGAGAAAGACTTGAGCAAGTACTTATCAAAATCATTAAGTTGGCGTTCACCTTCTAGGAATACCAAAATTTGATATCGATCAAGTGCCTCGTATTTGACAATAAATTTATTTTCTACAAACCCACACTCTCTCATTTCCAATTGACTGCTTGTTCTTTCGATAAAAGCGTCTGATTCTGACAAATTTACAGTTGTATCATTCTGGGAAGGATAAGAACCAATAGAAGCAATAATTTCCATTTTATCTCGATGCGTTAAGGCAATAAAACCAGAACCCATGAATTGAGGCCTATCCGTATCTATATTTAGCAGATCGTCAATATGTTCAAGAGCCGTTTGAGAAAAACGTGCTATTGATTGTTCTTCGAAAAGGGTTCTCGTTGAATTGACAATGTGCTCAAGCCCAATTCGATTGTATTCGATGGTTTTCATATCTTTAAAAGCTCTTAGAGACGCAATAATTGAAGTGTATAATTTTTGAACCGTTAATTCTGTCTTAGATTTATAATCGTTGATGTCATAATGCCTAATCACATCTTCTTCTGGCGCCTGTCCCGGCTGTCCTGTTCTTAAAATGATGCGTACAAACGGGTTGTTGAGTTCTTCTCGAATGTGTTTGACCACTTCTAAGCCACTGTTGTCACGTTCCATGACCACATCTAGCAATAAAATGGCTACATTCGGATATAATTTCATCATTTCAATGGTTTCAGCGCCAGAATAAGCACTAAGAAGTTCAAGTTTTCGTCCATCAAACTCAAACTTTTTTAAAACCATTTTAGTCATCGCATGAACCTCTTCCTCATCATCGGCTATAATGATTTTCCAACAGCCTTGGTTTGAAGCGGTTTCCTGCTCAGAACTTGCAATGATGGCTTTTTCTATGGCTTCTTCATTTGCGAATAACAAGTCATCGTTCACTGCATTTCCCCCCAACCAATTTTGAAAAAGACTTTATTAATTGGTTTGATACCCACAATAGTTACCTAATAAGCAAAAAGCCTACTCAGAAACCCAAGTAGGCAAAAATAATTTAGGCTATAATTTAGAATACTCTATTTGATGGTAATAATCAATTCCCCAGTTTTTAGAGGCGTTAATTCATGGATATGAATCATGCCCACTTCACCAGCTACCGGCGTGGTGATGACAGTTTCCATTTTCATTGCTTCTACAATTGCAATGGATTGATGTTCAACGACTATATCACCCATTTTAACAAGCAATTTTGTCAGCGTCCCCGGAATCGAGGCACCAATTTCTTTTGGATTGTTCAGATCTGCCATTGTGACGGTTTCTCTTTCTTCGACCACACGACTCGCCTGATCTTTAACTTCAATCTCACGTCGATTTCCATTAACTTCAAAGACAATTCTTCTGGTTCCGAAATTTGTAATTTTGCCTATCTCCTGAAGTTTAATAGCGAGTATTTTGCCTTCTTCAATGGTGACATCGGAAGTTTCGCCTTCTGATATCCCGTGGAAAAATACGGCAGAATTCATTTTAGAAAGATCGCCATTTTTTGCAATATAGTCTAAGAATTCCTCATAAACTTTTGGGTACAGCGAATAGCTGATGACTTCTTCTTGACTAAAAGCTCTCTTATACTTATTTTCTAAGTATAATTGGTCAGCGGCAAAATCTTCGTCCTTAAGCAGTTCTCCCGGACGGCAAGTGATTGCTTTTTCACCTTTTAGCACAAGTTTTTGAAGTGCCTCTGGGAAGCCATTTTGTGGTTGTCCCATCATCCCGCTAAAATAGGATACAACTGAGTCTGGGTAAGAAAGTTCTGCGCCTTTTTCATAGATATTGTGTGCATCCAGTCCGTTTTGAATCATGAAAATTGCCATATCGCCAACCGCTTTGCTTGAAGGGGTTACTTTGACAATATCCCCAAACATGTGATTGACCGTTCTGTACATCTCTTTGACCTCATTAAAACGATGTCCGAGCCCAAAACTTTCGACTTGCGGTTTCAAATTGGAATACTGACCGCCTGGTATTTCATATTTATAGATTTCTGCTGTACTGGCCTTCAAATCTGTTTCAAACTGTCCATAAATAGGACGGACGTTTGCCCAATAGTCATTGATTTTTTCGATGGAAGCAAGGTCAATCCCAGTATCTCTATGCGTGTTTTTCATCGCTGCCACCACAGAATTAAGCGCAGGCTGAGAAGTTAAACCCGACATCGCATTGAAAGCTGTATCTACAATATCCGCACCTGCTTCTGCTGCCATTAAAATAGTCGCTACCCCATTGCCCGTCGTGTCGTGTGTGTGAATATGGATTGGCATGTCTACTGCGTCCTTGAGAGCACTGACGAGTTTGTGAGCGGCATATGGCTTAAGCAGTGCCGACATGTCCTTGATGGCAAGGATATGCGCGCCTGTTTTCTCAATTTCTTTTGCCATATCCACATAATACTTCAAGCTGTATTTGTCTCTTCTGTCATCTAAAATATCGCCAGTATAACAAATGCACGCTTCTGCGACTTTACCCGTTTTGAGCACCTCGTCAATGGCAACTTCCATGCCTTTTAACCAGTTGAGCGAATCAAAAATTCTAAAAACGTCAATGCCATTTTGAGCCGATTTTTGGATCAAGGCACGTACCACATTATCGGGATAATTTTTATAGCCAACGCCGTTTGCACCGCGAATTAACATTTGGAATAAAACATTTGGAATTTTTTCTCTAAGCAGTCTGAGACGTTCCCATGGACATTCGTGCAAATATCGATAAGAAACGTCAAAGGTAGCGCCACCCCACATTTCTAGCGAGAACAGATCAGAACCTAGATAAGCAGTTGATTTTGCCACGCGAAGCATGTCGTCTGTTCTAAGGCGCGTGGCCATAAGTGACTGATGTGCATCTCTCATGGTGGTGTCTGTGAGCAATAATTTTTTCTGATCCTTGACCCAATTGACCAGACCGTTTGCGCCGTGAGTATCTAAAATTTGTTTAGTGCCAAATAAAATTTTGCTGCTGTCATATTTAGGTGCCTTTGCTACGTCGAATTCAAAATGTTCTCCTTCTCGCTCATTAACCACCTTGTTGCCGATATAGTTCAAAATTCTAAGTTCAACGTCTGCTTTAGGTCGAATATCAAACAAGTCTTTATTGTCTGCAATGAAATTGGTATCACAAGCTCCACGCTTAAACGTCTCGTGGTTGAGTACGTTGATCAAGAAGCCGGTATTCGTCTTAACACCTTCCACACGAATTTCTTTAACCGATCGAATTTGCTTTCTGATTGCATCTTCAAAGGTTCTTGAGAAAGACGTACTTTTGACTAGGAGACTGTCATAATACGGGGTAATTTCAGCGCCCGTAAAACCATTGCCACCATCCAATCTGACGCCGAATCCGCCGCCCGTTCTGTAAACATCCATCTTACCCGTATCTGGCGCAAAATGATTGATTGGATCTTCTGTGGTGATTCTGCACTGAATGGCATATCCGTTAAGTCGAATTGCCTCTTGAGAATCTATGCCGATTTCAGGGCTGCTTAGCTCATAACCTTCTGCCACCAATATCTGAGATTGAACCAAATCAATACCTGTCACCATTTCCGTAACAGTATGCTCAACTTGTATTCTTGGGTTCATTTCAATAAAATAGTGGTCGCCATTTTGATCTAACAAGAATTCACAAGTTCCAGCATTTTGATAGTTTACTGCTGAGGCAATCTTTAGAGCATCGTTGCAAATTGCCTGACGCTTCTCCTCAGTAAGGCAAAGTGCTGGTGAAAATTCAATGACTTTCTGATGTCTTCTTTGGATGGAGCAATCTCTTTCATAGAGGTGAACCAAATTGCCATGGCTGTCTCCAAGGAGTTGCACTTCAATGTGCTTCGGGCTTTCTAAATATTTTTCAACAAACACATCTTCAACGCCAAAAGCTTTTCGGGCTTCATTTTGCGCACTATGAAATTCTCGTATGAGGTCTTCTTCACGTCTGACAATCCGCATGCCGCGGCCGCCGCCACCTGCAGATGCCTTAAGGATAATTGGATAGCCGCAGTGCCTTGCATAGTTCACAGCGTCTTCTTCTGACTCAATCGGCTTTTCTACGCCCGGGATAACGGGCACGTTCGATTCGATTGCCACTAATTTGCTTTTTATTTTATCGCCTAGCTGATTCATCATTGAAGCGGTTGGCCCAATAAAAACGATGCCTGCCTCATCACATTTTCGGACAAACTCAGGGTTCTCAGAAAGGAAGCCATACCCTGGGTGAATGGCGTCGACACCCTTTTTAACCGCCAACTTGATAATCGCATCAATATCAAGATAAGCCTCTACAGGCCCCTTGTTCTTGCCTATGAGATAAGATTCGTCTGCCTTTAATCTAAATAGTGCATTTTTGTCTTCCGCGGTATAGATGGCAACACTTCTAATGCCCAGTTCAGAACATGCTCTAAAGACCCTAATGGCGATTTCGCCGCGATTTGCTACGAGAATTTTCTTAAACGACTGTATCATTTTTATTCACCAACCCTTTTCATATTTTGAATTGCAGTTCGCATTGTTCGTACAAACCGCATTTAGTTAACATTTTTAAGAATTAACCTAATTAATTAAACTTTTTTACTACTATACCATACTTTATTTATAATTCAAACGTTTATAAGACAAATTTATGAACAAAAAACAAAAAAAATCGAACAATGTCCGACTTTTTTTGTTTTTAATTTATAAAGCATATCTATTTTAGCACTAGCTTATTTCTTTACGCTAAACATTGTCATCAATGCGAACTACCATATCTCTAAAACGCATTTCTTCAATATTTTTCGAATCTCCGCTCCATCTAATCACCCGGTCATCCGCTGTTAATAGATAGGCAAATCGATCTGCAATCGCGATTGATTTAGCAAGCGGCAAAAAATCTAACAATTTAGGTTTGTCTGGGAAATGTTCGTTGAGAACACTTGATTGGCCCCAGGTAAATACTTTTCCGTATTTATCAAGCGCAATCGAATACAAACCATATGTTTTAATATCTACAATATCCTTAAGACCATTTATTTCAGTAGGGAAAAGGACTTCTTTTTTACCTACCTGAGCCAGTTGGTATTTCCCATTCGTGCCCCAGCCATAAACAAGACCTTTTTTATCAATAGCCATGCTAAAATTCTTACCAGCAATCACTTTATCAATATGCTTAAGTCCTGTCATAACGACTTCAGAAAACTTACTCTTAAATCCTAGCCCAAGCTGGCCTACCTCATTGTCTCCCCACACATATACGGTACCATCTTGACGAACAGCAAGTCCATGGTTATAACCTAGCGATATGTGTTTTATTTCTGAGAGTTCGTCGATGATTACCGGAATTTCTCGATTCCCAGCGCGTTCAGCTCCTAGCTGTCCATGGGCATTGTCACCCCATGTATAGACTTTTCCGTAAGAATCCAAAGCAGCGCTGAAATTCTCGCCTGCGCTGATTTGGATGATGTTTTTAATACCCCAAACTTCTTTTGGAATCATCACATCCGCCTTTGTGCCCGTTCCTAACTGTCCAAAATTATTCTGACCAAATCCGTACACCGTTCCGTTAACTTTTAACACCAAGCTATGCGTATCGGTCGCTTCGACTTGAACGACGGAATATAGCAAGGGTACTATTTCTCTGTCATTAAAAGGTGAAATACTGCACATGCCTAATTGACCATAATCATTATTGCCTTGTGCATCTACAGTACCATCTTTATGAATGACAAATAATGAAGTACCACCAGCCGCAACCATACTCAGACCCTCTTCGCGAAAAACCTCGATTTTCCGTTCAAACGGAAGTGACCATCTCCCGTTCTTATCTTTAATCCTGAGTTTAAGATTATACATGCCAAAAAGATCAAAAATAGGAAGTGCCTTTTCCCAACGGTATTCTAAAATAATGCCATCTACCGCTCGAGATTCGCTGGTATCATATACGACATTTGTCATTGTCGTAATCCGCTCAGGAAAAACTTTAAATGATGCAACTGGCTCAAAATCATTGTCTTCTTTTTTACTGACTAGCGTATTAAAACTTAAGTACACCTGAGAATCCATTACATAAGAATCGCCTCCAACAGAACTTACAATTGCCTCTGCATCGGCTGGCACTTCAACATCAGTTACCAAAAATTTTTCATCGCCACTCAATCGATAATATTTCCAATCAATTTTTTGGCCTTCTTCAAGATAAGGACTTAGTTCTGCCAAATCATGAATGATCCCAATTTTTTCTTTTCTATACTTAATGATGGCAGATTTTATAATGCCATACTCTTTTAAAACATCTCTTGCGACTGTTTTGCTGCCGCCTTTAGCCTTTGAGGCAAAAATGGCAACACCCGCCATGAGGGCCGAAATAACAATATAGCCACCGATTTCAATGAACAAATAATCACGCTCCAATCCATTTTTACCTTATAGTAAGTTGATTCTCTCATTCAACTTATCTCATTAAAAACAAATAGGAACGTTCAATTGTTGGCTGCACGTCTTTACAGTATTGTACATCAGCATAGCAATCGTTGTTGTTCCAACACCGCCAGGAACAGGCGTCATCATTGAAGCAACTTCTTTAAC
>JAYVIR010000016.1:0-14441 GCA_043770095.1 Eubacteriales bacterium | reverse complement strand
AAAAGTGTAAACTTCACAAGCATTCGCCAGTTTAACTTAATGTTTAAGACTTTCCAAGGCGTTACTGAAGACACGAGCACTTAAATTTACTTAAGACCTGAAACGGCTCAGGGTATTTTCGTTAACTTTAAGAGCGTTCAACGTTCTTCTAGAAAGAAAGTGCCATTTGGTATTGGTCAAATTGGTAAATCGTTTAGAAACGAAATCACGCCAGGTAACTTTACCTTCAGAACGAGAGAGTTTGAGCAAATGGAACTTGAATTCTTCTGTGCGCCAGGCGAAGACCTTAAATGGTATGAATATTGGAAAGCTCAGTGTATGGGATGGCTTCATAACCTTGGAATGACTGCTGAGAACGTTAGATTTAGAGACCATGAGGCAGAAGAACTTTCTCATTACTCTAATGCAACAACAGACATTGAATTCAAATTCCCATTTGGTTGGGGCGAGCTTTGGGGCATTGCGGACAGAACGGACTTCGATCTTAAGCAGCACATGGAGCATTCTGGCGAAGACCTCAGATATGTTGACCCAATGACCAATGAAAAATACATTCCATATTGCATTGAGCCATCTTTAGGAGCTGACCGTGTAGCGCTCGCATTCCTTATTGACGCTTACACAGAAGAGCAATTAGAAGGCGATGACAGTCGTGTGGTTCTCAAATTACACCCTGCTTTGGCACCGTTTAAAGCCGCTATATTCCCGCTTGCGAAGAAACTCAATGACGACGCCATTAAAGTATTTGAAATTCTTTCTAAGAAATTCAACGTTGAGTATGACGATGCAGGTAGTATTGGCAAACGATACAGAAGACATGACGAAATTGGCACGCCTTTTTGCATTACGTTTGACTTCGATTCACTTGAAGATCAATCGGTTACCATCAGAGATAGAGACACAATGCTTCAAACGCGCATTAAAATCGATGAATTGGTAAACTATATTGAAACAAGATTAGAATTTTAAGTTTTAATACGCTTAAAAAAGTCTTAAATGAACTATATAAACGTAAAAGCACACTTATAAACTAAAATAAGTGTGCTTTTTTGTGTTTTATTTCACAAAAAAGACTTGAAAAGTCCTATGTGATACACTATTATGTTAAATAGAGTAGCATATAAGACAAACGGAGGTGGGAACCATCGAACTTAAAAGCAGACATTTAGAAATTTTAGAAATAGTAAAAACAAATCAACCCATTGCTAGCGAACAAATTGCTGCACATCTCAATTTGACAAGGTCAGCCATCAGAGCGGACTTAAATTTGTTGGTCATGTCAGGGCATTTGGAAGCCAAGCCTAAAATAGGGTACTGCGTCATAGAAGACTCCACCAGAAATCGCATAGTGGATTATCTTAAAAATATCAGGGTAAATGATTTGAAATCAAGAGCTTCAGTGGTCGATGTAAAATTCTCTGTGTATGACACTATTGTCATGATGTTCCTAGAGGATGTCAGTTTAATTTGTGTCACCTCAGAAGACCATTTGGTAGGCGTGGTTTCTAGAAAGGATCTTTTGAAAGCCGCTATTGGAAGATCTGATATAAACAACGTTCCAGTGGGTATGATTATGACGAGAATGCCAAACATCGTTATGGCATCCCCTAAGGATCCAATCTATGTGGCGGCGAAAAAAATTATTGAGCATCAAATCGATGCACTTCCTGTGGTTGAAGAACTACTGATTGACGGGATGCAATATTTTAAAGTCGTTGGTAGAATCAGTAAAACCAGCATCACAAAATTATTTGTAGAAATGGGCAATCAATAACAGGAGGAATAATATGAGCAATAAGCTGAAAATATTTGTAGCATCAGATTCTCTTGGCGAAACGGCAGAGATGGTGGCTAGAGCAACGGCGGAACAATTTAGAGGCACTGAATATGAAATTAAAAAATACCCTTATATCAATAACGAAGAACAAATCAAAGAAATGATCGAAGAAGCTGCAGAGCACCGTTCAATCGTTGTATTCACGACGGTTCTTGAAAATCTCAGACACCAAATCGTGACAGATTGCGCAAGACACAAAATTCCTTGCGTAGATTTACTTTCGCCACTTATGAAGACTTTCGAGGAATTTATTGGAATCAAACCGGTTTACGAACCAGGAATTATTCATAAAATTGACGAACGGTATTTTAAAAAAATAGAAGCCATTGAATTTGCGGTTAAGTACGATGATGGCAAAGACCCAAGAGGCGTTACCAAGGCAGACGTGGTTATTATTGGCATCTCAAGAACCTCTAAAACACCGCTAAGTATGTATTTGGCACATAAAAACATGAAAGTTGCCAACATTCCATTGGTGCCGGAAGTACCTGTTCCAGACGAATTATACCGAATCAATCCTAGGAAAATCATCGGGCTGACCACGAATCCGGTTAAGCTTGAAGAAATTAGAATTGAACGTTTGAAAGCCTTGGGACTACATAACACAGCGACCTATGCCAACATGGAGCGCATTTTAGAAGAGATTGATTATGCAGAAGGCATTATGAAACGAATTGGATGCCCAATCATTGACGTTTCCAATAAAGCGGTTGAAGAGACAGCGAATATTATTGAGGAATTGTTTAAAAAACATGCTGAATAATTAAAAAGGGAGTGGACGATATGGGTAAGTGGATTTATTTTTTTGAAGAAGGAAATGGCGACATGAAAGCTTTGCTTGGTGGAAAAGGGGCTGGTCTTGCTGAAATGAAGCGGATTGGACTACCGGTACCTGAAGGATTTACAATCACCACAGAGGCTTGTCAGCAATATATTTTGTCAAAAACATTTTTAAAAGAGGCACTTCAAACGGAAGTGTTAAGCGCTCTTAAACTTCTGGAAAGTAAAACTGGAAAACAATTTGGAAATCCAGAAAACCCATTATTGGTATCGGTTCGTTCGGGTGCTGTATTCTCAATGCCTGGCATGATGGATACGATTTTAAATCTTGGACTCAATCAAGCGACAACTGAAGGTTTAGCTGTTTTGACCGGAAACGAACGTTTTGCCTATGACTGCTACCGCAGATTCATGCAGATGTTTTCAGATGTCGTGCTTGGCATTCCGAAATATCAATTTGACCATGTGTTTGAAAACTTCAAAGAATTCAAAGGCGTGACGCTCGACACGGAACTTGAGGCTGAAGACTTAAAATCGATTATTGAGCAGTATCAGCAAAAAATAAGACACGCAACGGGAAAATCATTCCCAGAAGACCCTTACGAACAGCTGATTTTAGCCATTGAGAGCGTCTTTAAATCTTGGAACAATCCAAGAGCAACGGTTTATCGAAATATCAACGACATTCCTCATAATCTGGGAACGGCGGTCAATATACAGGAAATGGTCTTCGGTAACTTAGGAGACACAAGTGGCACAGGGGTTGCATTTACGAGAAACCCATCTACAGGTGACAAAGAGTTTTTGGGTGAATTCCTCATGAATGCGCAAGGTGAAGACGTTGTTGCAGGCATCAGAACCCCAAATCCAATCAAAGCGCTTGAAAACATTCTGCCAGAAGTCTATGAACAGTTTGTGGGCATTGCGAAAGTTCTCGAAACACACTATAGAGACATGCAAGACATTGAATTTACCGTTGAGAAAGGCAAACTGTTTATGCTTCAAACGCGAACTGGAAAGAGAACCATTCAGGCGGCGCTTGGCATCGCAGTAGATTTTGTAAGTGAAGGGCTTATTACAAAAGAAGAGGCTCTTCTTAGAATCAATGCAGAACAGCTTGATCAACTGCTTCACCCATGTTTTGAAGAAGAAGCTTTAAAAGAAGCAACGCTCATTACAAAAGGACTTCCAGCCTCTCCGGGCGCTGCGACAGGTCAAGTTTTCTTTAATGCTGCGGACGTGGTCAGAGCCATGGAAAAAGGGATCAAAGCCGTTTTGGTAAGAATGGAAACATCGCCTGAGGACATTGAAGGAATGGTTGCTGGTGTCGGCATTTTAACAGCAAGAGGCGGAATGACTTCGCATGCAGCAGTTGTAGCAAGAGGTATGGGTAAATGCTGTGTGGCTGGCTGCGGCGAACTGACGGTGGAAGAGCATTTAAAACGCTTCATTTCAAACGATGTGATCGTTAACGAAGGCGATTACATTTCTCTAAATGGCAATGACGGCAGCGTGTATTTAGGGAAAATAAAAACAAGAAGCGCTGTTCTCGGCGATGCGTTTAATACCCTTATGGACTGGGCAGATGAAGCCAGAGTCCTGTCAATTCGAACAAATGCTGACAATCCGCGAGATGCAGGCGTTGCCGTAGGCTTTGGTGCTGAAGGCATTGGACTTTGCCGAACAGAGCACATGTTCTTTGAAGAAGATCGAATTCCTGTTGTCAGACGCATGATTCTCTCACAATCGGTTGAAGACAGAGCTGAAGAGTTAAGCAAGCTACTGCCTTTCCAAGAAAATGACTTTAAAGCTATTTTTAAAATAATGGGCGAAAGACCCGTGACCATCAGACTGCTTGATCCGCCACTTCACGAATTCTTGCCTCATAAAGCAGAAGACGTGGCTGTTCTCGCAAAAGAAATGAACTTAGAGACCTATCAGCTTCAACAAATCGTCGACGGCATGCAAGAGTTTAATCCGATGCTCGGGCACCGTGGATGCCGATTGGCAATCACTTGGCCTGAAATTTACGGCATGCAGGCAGAGGCTATTTTTAGAGCGGCGATAAGCGTTCTCAAAGAAACAGGCGTAGAAGTAAAACCAGAGATTATGATTCCGCTCGTTGGCTTTAAGGAAGAGCTTAAACAGCTTAAAGAGTTGGTTGATCAGACGGCAGAGCGTATTTTTGAAGAACTGGGAACTCGTTTGTCATATGCTGTAGGGACAATGATTGAAGTGCCTCGCGCAGCGCTCATTGCAGATGAAATTGCAAAAGATGCAAGTTTCTTCTCCTTTGGCACAAACGATTTAACTCAGATGACCCTTGGTTTCTCAAGAGACGACTCAGGCAAATTTATTGGCGCGTACAGACAAATGGGCATCTTTGAAAAAGACCCATTCGAAACCATCGATCAACACGGCGTGGGCAAATTGATGAAGATTGCTGTGGATCTTGGACGAAAAGAAAAACCAAATCTTAAAATGGGTATTTGTGGAGAACATGGCGGCGAACCAAAATCAATTGCATTCTGCCACGAACTGGGACTTAATTACGTGTCCTGTTCACCATTTAGAGTCCCGATTGCAAGATTGGCTGCTGCACAGGCGGCAATTCAACAAAAAAATAATTTTTGATTGAATTGCACAAAATAAGAGTATATAATAGATAGGACTTGAAGAACGGGCCGATTGTTTTGTGCCCGTTTTTTAGTTGTTTAAGAAGACAATGATTCAAAATGATTAAAGTTAGATGTTAATATCTTTTTTAAGAAGGATTTTAAAGGCTTATGTTGAATTTTGATAATAGGAGGTGTTTTCATGTCCATTAGAGAAAAAACGGAAACCTTAGAGCATCAAATCCTCTCAGAACGGGCAGTAAGAGCTTCTGAGTCAAAAGGACGTCTTGTATTTGAAGAACCTTGTGACATTCGAACTATTTTTCAAAGAGATCGAGATCGGATTATCCATTCAAAATCTTTTAGAAGATTAAAACACAAAACACAAGTATTTCTCTCGCCAGAGGGAGATCACTATAGAACGCGCCTGACGCATACCTTGGAAGTGGCGCAAATATCCAGAACCATTGCAAGAGCCCTTCGCCTCAATGAAGACTTAACGGAAGCGATTGCGCTCGGTCATGACCTTGGGCACACACCCTTTGGACACTGCGGGGAGTATGCGCTGAGTCAAATTCACCCTAGCGGCTTTGAACATAATGTGCAGAGTTTGAGAGTGGTGGACATACTCGAAAAACATCAAGAAGATCAACCTGGACTTAATTTGAGCATGGAAGTCAGAGACGGTATTTTGAACCATCGAGGCGATGTAATGCCTATGACCCTCGAAGGTGAAATTGTCAAAACGAGCGACCGAATTGCTTATATTAACCATGACATAGATGACGCTGTGAGAGCAGGCGTTTTAAAAACAGAAGCCCTCCCTAAATCAGAACTGGATTTACTGGGGCATAGTCATAGTCAGCGCATCAATTTTCTTATTAGAGACATGATCAATCAGTCTCTTGGCGCTGAGCATATCGGATTTAGCCCGGACGTCAGCCAAGCTTTTTTATCGCTTAGACGCTTTATGTTTGAGAGAGTCTACCTAAATTTAGATGCGAAAAAAGAAGAAGCGAAGGCCATGCTTCTCATTAAAGAACTATACGATTATTTCAAAGCGCACCCACAGGCGATGCCGATGGAGCACTTTGCCAGATATGAAGCTGGTGAAGGCATTGTTGCGGTGAAAGATTATGTCGCTGGAATGACAGACCGCTACGCCGTCCAAAAATACAAAGATTTATTTGTGCCAAACTTTTGGATTTAATGCCTGTGAAAGACAGCTATTATTAAGTTGAAACTTCAATTCAGCTTATACGTTTATTTAGAATTTCTTATATTTCTAAAAAAGTTTGAATTTCATGAAGGAAAAAAGTTTTTTTTGTCGAATTTATTGATAATAGTAAACTTTGTCCCACATATATAAAGGTCAGGTCGGTGTAGGTAATGACAAAGTATAACAATCAAATATCGGAAGTGATATTAGATCGTGTTAATATAGTGGATTTGATTTCAAGGTATTTGCCTCTTAAAAAAAGTGGCAAGAACCATTCGGGCTTGTGTCCGTTTCATAATGAAAAAACGCCGTCTTTTTCAGTTTCCGAAGACAAACAGCTCTATCACTGTTTTGGCTGTCAAGCTTCAGGAAATGCCATCGGATTTGCGATGGAAAAAGAGCATTTAGATTTTATTGACGCCATTGAGTTCTTGGCAGATCAATTTAGCATTGATTTGGATCCGTATAAGATTGAAACGGGTAAACCTGATTATTCAGAGTTTAAAAAGAAGCTTTTTCATGTCAACCGTGAAGCTGCCGTTTATTATTATAAAAATCTGAAGCGTTCCCAAAATGCAATGGTGTACCTTAATAATAGAGGCATTACCGAAGAAATGATCAGTCACTTTGGTCTTGGTTACTCGGGAAATACGTGGGATGGGCTATTAAAAGCTGTCGGTACGAGTCCCAAAACGCAAAAAGAAATGCTACAAGCGGGTCTCTTGTCTGAAAAGAAAGATGGCAATGGCTATTTTGACCGCTTTCGTGGTAGAATCATGTTTCCCATCCGCGACGTTAAGGGGAATTTTTTAGGCTTTGGGGGAAGAGTAATGGATGAAACCCTTCCAAAGTACTTAAATACGTCTGAAACGCCGGTTTTTAATAAAAGTGTTACTTTATATGGTCTCTTTCAGGGTAAAAAAGAGATTAGAGACCAAGGGCTTGTTATTGTCGTCGAAGGCTATATGGACGTTATTGCACTGCATCAGCAGGAAATTCCATATACAGTCGCGACACTCGGGACTTCACTAACCTTAGAACATGGCAAAATTTTAGACCGCTATGCCAAAACAATTGTTTTGTGCTTTGATGGCGATCTGGCTGGAAAAAAGGCTGCTATGCGAAGCATTGAGGTTATGAAAGGCATTGAGGCTAAAATCAAAGTGCTTACGCTTGAAAACAATATGGACCCTGACGAATACATTCGTCAAAAGGGCAGAGCTTCATTTTTAGAAATGTTATCAAATGCTGAAGAAAGTTTTGCTTATCAACTCAAAGTGTTAAAGCTTTCCTTTAATTTAAATCAGCAGCAAGGCAAACTGGATTATGTAAAAAAAGCCGCATTGATGATTCGGAGTTTAGAAAGCGAAGTCGAAAGGAGTCACTACATCGACATGCTGGCAAACGACATGCAGTACGACCGTCAGGTTATTTTTAAAGAAGTCAGTGGACAAAATGCATTCTATTCCAAACCATCTAACCAAAACCAAAATAGGAATAACGCAAGCGGTAAATACGGCGAGCAAAAACCTGTTATTGAAAAAGTCGTGATCAACACGGATGGTCGCAGTAAAGTATATGACATAGAAAAAAAACTCTTAGAAATGTCACTTCACAACAGACAGGGATTTTTAGCCGTAACCGCTAAAGTTTCTGTTGAGCATATACGCAGTGAAGAAATTAAAAGTTTGATGCACCTTCTAGAAGCTTATTATCAAAATCACGCAGAAGTTGAAATTTCCGAAATTAGCCAGCTCTTTGATATGGATTCAGCACTAGCCATAGAGCGGTTTTATAAGGCAATGGTCACTTCTGAGTATTTTGATAAAGATTTAAACGTCACATTGGCAAGCTACCAATTGCTGCTGATGGACGAAAAGATTGATGAGGTTATAGCGCAGAGAATGTTGTTTAAGAGTACAGAGGCTAGTCATATGACAGCAGACGTCGCTATGAAGACGGAGTTGTTTTTTATCAGAAAGGAAACGGAATTGAGACAATTAAAGCAGGAAATGATGAAGGGCAAGCAAGTATTGAGGGGAGTGAAAATAAATGAGTAGTAAGATAGATCCGCAACATATCGATTTGGTAAGAGAACTCGCCTCAAAAGGTAAGAAAAAAGGGAATTTAACGTACTCTGAGATTGAAAATGGTTTGTCTGAATTAGACATTGATAAAGAGCAAATTGAGGACATTTATGATTCCTTAGCAACGATGGGCATTGAAGTCGTTGGCGATAAAGATGGCAATGACGATGACACGTTCGAAGAAGACGAAGATGAAGAAAAAGAAAAAGAAGAAGATTTTGATGACATTTCTTTACCGAAAGGCATCAACATTGACGATCCAGTAAGAATGTACCTCAAAGAAATCGGTAAAGTGCCGCTTCTTAGTGGTCCAGAAGAAATTGCACTGGCAAAGAGAATGGAAGAGGGCGACGAAGAAGCAAAGAAAAAGCTTTGTGAAGCCAACCTCAGACTTGTTGTCAGCATCGCTAAAAGATATGTTGGTAGAGGCATGCAGTTCCTCGACCTCATTCAAGAAGGCAATTTAGGTCTTATTAAAGCTGTTGAAAAATTTGACTATAGAAAAGGTTATAAATTCTCCACTTATGCGACTTGGTGGATCAGACAAGCGATTACAAGAGCGATTGCTGACCAAGCGAGAACCATTCGTATTCCAGTGCATATGGTTGAAACCATCAACAAATTGATTCGTGTTTCTAGACAATTGCTACAGGAACTTGGCAGAGATGCAAAGCCTGAAGAAATTGCTGCAGAGATGGACATGACTGTTGAAAAAGTAAGAGAAATTCTTAAAATTGCACAAGAGCCAGTATCGCTTGAAACGCCTATCGGTGAAGAAGAAGACAGCCATTTGGGTGACTTCATTCCTGACACAGACGCACCTGCACCTGCAGATGCCGCTGCGTTCTCAATGCTTAAAGAGCAATTAATGGAAGTTCTTGAAACGCTCACGCCTAGAGAGCAAAAAGTGCTTAAACTCAGATTCGGCTTAGAAGATGGCAGAGCGAGAACACTTGAAGAAGTAGGTAAGCAATTTGACGTGACAAGAGAAAGAATTCGTCAAATTGAAGCGAAGGCGCTTAGAAAACTCAAGCACCCAAGCAGAAGTAAAAAACTCAAAGATTATTTAGAATAAGATATTTAATAATAACGAATAGAGGTTTACTACGGTAAATCTCTATTTCTTGTATAAGGAGTGGTTCACATGAAATTGACACCAAGGCTCATTGCCATCGCAAAAATGATACCAGAAGGTTCTAGAGTAGGCGACGTGGGTTCCGATCACGGTTATTTGGTAGCACACTTGGTCACACACCATCTTGTATCAAAAGCGATTGCATCGGATATTAGTCAAGGTCCAATAGACAATGCCATTAGCACTTTGAAAGAAGAAAAGCTCGAAGATCAAATAGAAGTCAGATTTGGCGGAGGACTAGACCCTTACACTCGGGGTGAGATAGACATAGCAGTCATTGCCGGTATGGGTGGCATGCTCATTAGAGACATTCTCATAGACCGAACAGATTTTGCAAAACAACTGGATTTTCTGATTTTACAACCCATGACCCAGCAGCCCGAACTTCGCAGATGGTTGCTTGAAAATGGTTTTGAAATTTTTAACGAACTCAATATCCGTGAAGGCAGCAAGTATTATGAGATTTTTTGCATCCGAAAGGGCGTGACAACGCTTGTTGACCCTATTCAGTATGAGATCGGTTTTAGAAAGCCAGTGAGCGAAATGAAAACGGCTTCGTTAAAGGCCTATATTGAATTTCTTCATCACAAAATAAAAAAGTATGAAAAAATTAAAAAAGAGATTGAACATAGAGGCTCAGACGGGTCTGCACAAACCTTGCAACAAGTATCTCATAAGCTTCAAAAGATAGAGGAGGTTCTACGCGATGTTCATCAACGGTAAAAATATAGCGAAACTCATTGAACAACAATTTCCTAAGCACTTGGCAGAAAGTTGGGATAATGTAGGCTTTCTTGTTGGGAGTCCGAACGCCAGAGTTGAGAAAGTCATGATGGCGCTTGAATTGACTGCAGAAGTCTTAGAAGAAGCCATTGAGAAGAATGTAGATCTGATTGTGGCGCATCATCCACTCATTTTTACGCCTTTAAAAATGGTTACAGATGAAACGGAAGTGGGTCGTCTGATCAAGTCGCTTATTCAGCACAAAATTGGGCTTTATGTCGCGCATACGAACTTAGATGCGGGTGTTGGCGGCACTGGAGATTTTTTAGCAGAAATGCTTGAGCTTGAGCGCTGTGAACCCCTTCAAGTTACGCATACGACAGAGTATGTCAAACTGGTTGTTTTTGTTCCGATTACCCATACGCAGCTCCTTACAGATGCCATTGCAGAAGCGGGCGGCGGTCAAATCGGCGACTATGATCATTGTCATTTCTTCGTTGAAGGCACTGGCTCGTTTAGACCATTAGAAGGCTCAACGCCCTATATTGGCGAAGTCAATCAGACGGCGATTGTCAGAGAAGATCGCCTAGAAATGTTGATACCAAAAGAACTGATCAAAACAGTTGTTATAGAAATGTTGAAAGTACACCCTTACGAACTGCCTGCGTACGATGTGGTGCCGCTTGCCAATGAAATTGAGCATTTTGGCATTGGCGTCGTCGGGTACTTACCTGAGAGCATTGAACTTGACGATTTTGTTGAAGAAGTAAAGAATGTGCTTGATGTAGAGCAGGTAAAATTGGTTAAGAGCACTCAAAATATCATTAGAAAAGTGGCAGTTTGTCCGGGTGCAGGCGCAGAGTATATTGAAAAGGCAGCTGCAATGGGCTGTGACGTCTTTGTAACGGGAGATGTGAAATATCATGAAGCTCAGATTGCTAAACATTTAAGGCTCTCTGTAATCGATGCAGGACATTATGAAACGGAATCACCTTATATGGCTGAATTGTCTAGGGTTTTAAAAGAAGCCTGCGACCATAGGGACTATGAAGTGAAAATCATCTCTTCAGAGGTCAATATCAATCCATTTGAGTTCTGCTAAGGTAGGAAAAGCTTGCTTTTTAAAGCGATATAGGGTATCATAATTAAGTTAATTGAGTAAGCCAGACAATCGCGTGCCCTTAAAAAGCATGAGGAAAGTCCGAGCTCCATAGAGCAAGGTGCTGGGTAATACCCAGTGGGGGTGACCCCAAGGATAGTGCAATAGAAATATACCGCCATCTCTTGAGATGGTAAGGGTGGAATGGTGAGGTAAGAGCTTACCAGCGCACTGGCGACTTTGCGGCTCTGTAAACCCCACCTGGAGCAAGACCAAGAACGGACCTTGAAAGGGAAGCTGCTCGTTTCCTGTCCTAATGGTAGGTCGCTAGAGCCATCAGGTAACTGCTGGCGTAGATAGATGATTGTCTAATACAGAACTCGGCTTACAGGCTTACTCAAACCCTAACCCGCTATCCGCAATGGATAGCGGGTTTTGTATTGCCGGGATATGTCGGGTTTTTCAAGACCATCGTTTGGGTGTTAAACATTTTTTCGTTCCTATTTGTTATGTGGCTCCATTTTAGCGCAGTTTTTCAGATTGGGCAACAAATAAAAAAAGCCCCGAAGGGCTTAACTAAAAAGATTGGCAACACATTCAGTATCTTTTGAAACAAGATGAGTATAGTATTTCAAGGTGTCAAGGTCTTTATGACCTGTAATAAGGGCGATTTTAGCCAGTGGCACGTTATTTACTACGCAGAAGGTGATAAAACTATGCCTAAAAGTTTGGGTAGTTATTTTAAAATCAACCTGTCTCTGAACACCGCTTAGAACGGCGTATTTGTCTATCACGCCCGCCAAAGCATCTTTGCTTAGATTTCCACCCTTTTGACTTCTAAAAACGCAACTTGACGGGTTTATGGTGGCGTTATAGTGGTCCATCAACGCATCTTTTAAACCGGGAGCCATTTTTACTTTTCCAACAGAGTTGGTCTTGAGGTGCTTCAAGGTGATTTCACCCTTTGAAAAATTCACGTCTGACCAATCTATTGTCAGAACCGTATCTCTACGGCAACCAGTCGTTTTTAGCAACTCCAAAATTGCAATGTCCCTGTATTTGTGGACATTTCCTTTTATAAACCGAGCATAATCGACAATCTCTTCGACTAAATCCATTTCCAGATAATTGATGGTATTGTCTTCATCCTTGGAAAAAGCATTCTTACTTCGCTTAAAAACGAAATTTTTAAGAAGGTCATTTGGAATGAAGGCATTATCAAATAGAAATCTGAAATAGACTTTCAAGGCATCGAATTTTCGGTCGACAGTATTTTTTTTATAAACCGACTTCAAAAGATGATTTTGATAGTTTGTGATATCGACACGGTTAATGTCTTTCACATAGGCTTTGCTGGTATACTCAGCTATGAAATTGTCAAAGAGCGAAAGGTCGGCTACATAAGCCGAAATACTGCTTGGCGCTAATTTCCTTGCAGAAAGTGCATTTGCAAAGAGCGGAAGCGATTTTTTCAAGGTAATACGGGATTGATGGTTTGCATCTATTTTTTCATTCCTTTCGGAGTGCTTGGTTTCAGTTTCTAAAAAAACATTTTCAAGAGTTTTCATAAATTTTGTTCCTTCCACCGCTGTAAGGCTCTTGGCCTATCGAAACAGACGGTCGCAAGTGGAAAGAAACCAAGCTACTCATTCTTAATTTTTAAAGGTTCACGATGTTGCTTTAAAGTTATAGCATATTTATTTTAAAAAACAAGTTTTTGAACGGCTTTTTTGAAAAAAAAGAAAAATAATTTTTAAAATGTTCAGATAGAAACTGTATTGAACGATTATATAACTTGTTCATACTTTTTAACCAAAATGAGGAAATATATATACAAAGTATAGACGATTTATATACCGTCTGCTAAAAGCCAAAAACGGAGAAGCAAACATAAGTAATAGTCTAAAATCTAATCCGTTTTCATTAAATATGTCAAAGCGTAAAAGAACGCTTTGACCCTTTGGCAACAGAAGTTTAAAAATCAAATTGCCGTTTCCTTTAAATTTAATAGACACTTTCAAAAGAGTATTGTCTTTTCGACAATACTCTTTTTTTCGTTCAAATGAAATTGAAAAATGCGTTTAACATAAATCATTTAAACGATATAGAACCGTTTAACATATCAAAATTGAAAATCGATGGAATAATTTTGAAGTGGAAGCATATCATTTAATAAGATTTCACAGCGTAAAGGCACGTATCGCCTTCACGATTGTGAAAAAATCTTGTAGGCGTTGAAATCAAGGGCATAAGTCAAAACCGTTTAACATTATTTTCGCCACCTTCAAACCAACTGCCTTCTTTACGTATTAGTTAGCTTATCAAATAGGAAAACCACCTATTTGAACGCAAACCAATACTAATTTTTATAGGCACTTCCACCCGAACGAAAAATCATCGTTCAGGTGAAAGCACTCTATAAAAATCCAGAAAGCCCACTCACTTATATGATTTCCCGCAAGCGGTCGCAATTGAAAATTGCTTAAATCATATAAGTGTCCCCCGATAAAACTGGGGGAGCGTTCCGTTGCTTTGAAGCGTGGCGAAAACGGTAGCCCAAAGCCTAAAATGCTAAATCTAAAACCTAAACCAAAATTTAAAACAAAACCTTAAATGAAAGTGAAGTGAAACAAATGGCTAAGAAGCAAAAGCCAGAGCAAGCAAAATCTAAATACACATTAACCAATCAGGACAAACTTCTTTTTAACAACTTGGCAAAGACAGGGAGAAGTCAAAAGGAAACGCTTAACACATATGTAAGCGATTCAAGATTGAAGAGAATGAGACAGGAAGGATTTATCAAAATGGAAAAGGCATATCACAAAGGACAATATGTAAATACTTATATCTTGACTGAACAAGGCAAGAAATTTGTTAAGCAACATATACCCGAAGTTAAGGCTATGTATAAGCGTGTTAAAGGCGACGGAGGACACGATTTAGAAT
>JAYVIR010000015.1:0-50995 GCA_043770095.1 Eubacteriales bacterium | reverse complement strand
GGCAAAGTGGTTATTATTAGCGTAGTGCCTTCAGTAGATACTGGTGTATGCGAATTCCAAACAACTCATTTTAATCAAACAGCGACTGAGCTTTCTGATGAAGTATTTATCATTACAATATCTGTAGATTTACCGTTTGCTCAAAAGAGATTCTGTGGTGCTCATGGCATTGAAAATAGCGCAGTTATTTCAGATCACAGAGCTTTGGAGTTTGGAGAGAAGTACGGCTTTATTCTTGAAGAAGTGAGACTTCTTGAGCGAGGCGTTGTGATTGTTGATAAAGATCGTTCTGTTAAATATGTAGAGTATCTTGGCGAAGTGACGAATCATCCTAACTATGATGCAGCGCTTGAAGCTGTGCAAACGTTGCTTTAGAGTCTGTTTTTTAAGTTTAAACATTGTCATCAAATAACATCAAAGTAAGTAGGGGAGTAGCATTGACAAATATGTCGGTGCTATTTTTTTGCGTTAAATATAGTTCGAAATAAAAATAGTTTGAAATTCGAACTATTTATACTTGCTATTATTTGAAAGTGGTAGTATAGTTTGAATAACGAATGAATATAAGTGAGGTGAGACAATGCAAAATAAAGATAGTAAAGATTTGTTAGCGGTTGGTGGGTTGTTCTTGCAGCTGTATGATCGATATAACCGCCTTGAGAGTAAAAGGTTCTTTTATAAAGACTTTTTAGAGGAACTTACAATGATTGAAATTAATACCATTATGGTAATCGGAAAAGACGGCAATCGTAAAAAGATGTCTGAGATTGCCAATCAATTGGGTGTAAGTACGGGAACCCCTACAGTTACTGTAGATCGACTGATTAAAAAAGGATATGTGGTTAGAGATAGAGACGAAGAAGATAGACGACAGGTTATTGTTAAACTCTCCGAAGTCGGATTAAGTGCTTTTCTACAAATTCATGAATTAAAAAACACTTTAATGGAAAGGCTCTTCGGCATTATGGATGAGGAGCAATTGAAAGCTCTGGTATCTATACTGGATGTGCTTAACGAAAATTTTGACGACGTATTTGCAGAACCACACAAGTAAGTGTGTTATTTATAGGAGGATTACATGAAAGAAGCAGTGAAAGCATCAATGAAGAAATACAAAATGGTGGCTGTTATAGCAGCTGTTATTACCATTCCGCTCGTTTATTCATATCTATATTTGTATGCATTTTGGGATCCGTATAGCAAGTTGAACGAACTTCCTGTTGCAGTTGTAACGCAAGATGTAGGCGGCATGATTAATGGGACTCAAAAAAATATTGGTGAAGAAATCATTAATAATTTAAAAACAAATGACAAAGTTAAATGGGTCTTTACAGATTCTGCAGATGCTAAAGCCGGCGTTGAAGGCGAAAAATATTATGCAGAAATAATCATTCCTGAAAACTTTACAAAAGAAATTGCAACGGCTGATTCAGCTGAGCGCGTTCAAGGGTTAGTTATTTACAATCTAAACGAAAAACGCAATTTCTTGGCTGGTCAAATAATGGGTCGAGTTGCAGCAGAACTTGAAGCAAGTATTTCAGAAAGCATTTCAGAAGAAATTGTTAAAGCAATGACAGACGAAGTTGCTAAATTACCAGGCGACTTAACGGCGTTAAAAGATGGTCTTGGAGAAATGAAAGATGGCACAGGCACATTGTTTGAAAAAACAGGTGATTTGCTTAATGGTCAATCTAAGTTCAATAATGGCCTTGTAACACTTGATAAAGGCTTAATCAGTGCAAAAAATGGCAGCACTGCGTTAACAGATGGTACTACAAAGCTTGCAGACGGTGCATCTCAATTTTCTGAAGTGTTAAAAACAGGCGCGGAGAAAACAGTAGCATTAAAAGCGGGTTCAGAAACGTTTAATACAGGATTATTGAGTTTGAATGACAGTCTTAAAAAGTACACTGCAGGTGTTGGTCAATATGTAGATGGTATTAATCAAGGTGCTGCAGCTCAAGTGGCAATTGGCACTTCTTTAAAAGCGTATTTAGGCAGTCATCCAGAAGCGATGAAAGATCCTAACATGCAAGCTGTTTTAAAAACAATGGAAGCAAGCAAAGCGGGACAGGTAAAACTTGCAGAAGCAAGTGCATCGCTTAAAGGTTCAGGCCCTGCACTTTCAGAAGGATCAGAAAAGCTTTCTGGTGCTTATAATCAAATCAATCAAGGTGTTATATTAGTAGCGGGCAGTATGGATACAGCTGCTGTAAAAGCGACTGAACTTAGCAAAGGTGCAAGTGCAGTAGCTGTAGGCATGAACCAAATTCAAGCAGGTCTTGGTAAGGCAACAGAAGGTTCAAAATTATTGGTTACCAATTCAGCAAAAATCCTTGAGGGTGAAAACAAACTCAAAGATGGTATTAATACATTAGACACTGGCGTCTTAGAAGCTAAAGACAAGGTAGCTGAGTCTGTTACTAAGGCGAACGAAAAAGTTGTAAACATGAACGGATTAGACACTTACACGGCTGATCCCGTTACATTTGAAGAACAAAAAATCAATGCAATTCCTGATTACGGTACTGCATTTACACCGTATTTTGTGTCACTTTCATTATGGGTAGGTGCACTAATGATGTTCTTTGCCATTTACTTGGACACGAATGTTAGATTTAGAAGATCAAACAGCAAATCAAAAGGCTATGTAAGATTCTTTGCTTATACAGCAATCGGCTTATCGCAATCATTGGTACTTGCGTTTGTTTTAAGAACAGCGCTTAATCTTCAAGTTAAAAATGTAGCACTTTTCTATCTAACATGTATGGCAATTTCACTCGCATTTGTTTCAATCATGAGATTCCTCTTGGTTCATGTTGGTGAAGTGGGTAAGTTCTTTGCAGTACTCATCCTCATTCTTCAATTAACAGCTTGTGGTGGTACATTCCCAATGGAACTTGTTCCAAGATTCTTCCAAGTTATTAACCCTTACATGCCAATGACTTACTCAGTTAACGTTCTTAAAGAAGTGATCTCTGGCATCGATTATTCTCTATATAATTATAATATTGCAGTACTTCTTGGACTTGCAGTTGGCTTCTTTATTCTTAATATTGGCATCGCAAAAATTAAAACGGATCGTAACCCTACGGGAGATCCTATATTCTAATAGTTTTAAAAGACTAAAGTGCTTATCAGTTTTCTATCCGATGTTTGGATCGAAGCCGATAGGCACTTTTTTTATAATAATTAAATTTTGATAATGATTATCAAAAGCATTGACCTTTCTAAAATTATTGGTTAGAATGAAGTTAATTATATCCGATAAAAACACTCGGGATTAGGAGGCTTTACATGTCAAATAAAATTATATCTATTAATCAACTCACATCAATGGTGGAAGACAAGCCCATTTTAAAGGGCATTAATTTAGAAATAAGTGCTGGTGAAATTCATGTTATTATGGGGCCAAACGGTGCGGGTAAGTCTACACTGGCTAATGTGCTTATGGGTCACCCGGCGCATAAAGTTACTGGCGGAGCGGTTGATTTTATGGGGAAAGACCTTCTGTCAATGAAAGTAGATGAACGTGCCAAAGCGGGACTGTTCATGTCTTTCCAATACCCTCAAGAAGTACCTGGCGTGACGGTCGAGAATTTTTTAAGAACCGCTAAAAAAGAACTTTGCGGCATAATGCCAAGTGTGACACTTTTCCAAAAAGACCTAAAAAAGCATATGCAGCAATTAAATATGGATGAAAAATATTTAACCCGTTACTTAAACCAAGGGTTTTCAGGTGGCGAGAAAAAGAAAAATGAAATATTGCAAATGGCAGTTTTAGCGCCTAAATTGGCAATACTGGACGAAACGGACTCAGGGCTTGACATAGACGCCATTAGAGAAGTTTATGAAACGGTTCAGAAGCTTGCAAGCGAAAAAAATGCAATCATTGTCATTACCCATTACAGCAAGATTTTAGAGTACATTAAACCCGATTTTGTTCATGTTTTGGTAGATGGAAAGATTGTCGAAAGCGGCGATTTGAGATTGGCTGAAAAAATTGAAGAAAGCGGCTACGATCACTTTAAAACAGAAGCGTTGTAAGGGGGCGAAAACGAATGGCGAAAAAAACCTATATTGAAGACGTTGATAGAGGCGTCTATGACATTGTGAATGAGGAAAGGCATGTTTTTAAAACAGACAAAGGCCTGACAGAAGAAATCATCAGGCAAATTTCTGCTGAAAAAAATGAACCTCAGTGGATGCTGGACCATCGGCTGAAGTCTCTTGCTATTTATCATTCAAAACCTGTCCCAACATGGGGTGCAGATCTTAGCGAACTGGATGTTGAGAATATTGTTCATTATGTCAAACCAGATGCGAAACTCAGCACGAGTTGGGACGATGTGCCTGAAGACATTAAAATGACATTTGAACGCTTGGGAATTCCTGAGGCTGAGAGAAAGTCACTTGCAGGCGTAGGCGCTCAATACGACTCTGAAGTTGTTTACCACTCAATGAGAGAAGATTTAGTGGCGCTTGGCGTCATTTATACGGATATGGATTCGGCGCTAAAAAATCATGAAGCGCTTGTAAAAGAATATTTCATGAAGCTCATTACCCCTAAAGATCATAAATTTGCAGCCCTTCACGGTGCGGTTTGGTCTGGCGGTTCTTTTGTATATGTTCCAAAAGGTATTCATGTGGACTTTCCGCTTCAATCCTATTTTAGATTGAATGCAAAAGGTGCGGGTCAATTTGAACATACACTCATTATTGTAGAAGAAGGCGCATCGCTTCACTTTATTGAAGGGTGCTCCGCGCCTAAATATTCGGTTCAAAACTTACATGCTGGAGCGGTTGAACTGTATATCAAAGACGAGGCAAAACTCAGATATTCAACCATTGAAAACTGGTCAAGAAATATGTATAACCTCAATACAAAACGTTCGATTGTTGGAAAAAACGGAAAGATTGAATGGGTTTCGGGTTCGTTTGGCTCAAAAGTATCCATGCTTTACCCAATGAGCATTCTAAAAGGCGAAGGCGCAAGCAGTGAGTTTACGGGAATCACGTTTGCCGCGAAGGGACAGTATTTGGACACGGGCACAAAAGTGGTTCATTTAGCGCCCAATACGACTTCAATCGTTAACTCAAAATCCATATCTAAAGACGGCGGACATGCTTTTTATAGAGGTCTTTTAAGAGTCACCAAAGATGCGATCCATTCTAAAGCGACAGTGAATTGTGAGTCGTTAATGCTAGATTCTTTTTCAAGATCAGACACGCTCCCAACCATTGAAATTATGAACAATCAATCCGACATTGGACATGAAGCGAAAATTGGTCGAATAAGCGATGAAACCATTTTCTATTTGATGAGCCGTGGCATTCCGGAAGCAGAGGCAAAAGCGATGATTGTCAGAGGTTTTGTCGAACCGATTACGAAGGAACTTCCACTAGAATATGCAGTAGAACTTAACAACTTGATTAGCCTAGAGCTAGAAGGCACCATCGGTTAGAAAAAGGAGAGAACAACATGAATCCTATAGAAAAACAGCAAGAACTTTTTACCCAATTGGCGGTGCCTAAGTGGAAACGTGCGCCTCTTCCAGAGGGTCTGTTTGAACAGACAGTCGCAAAGTCTCAGTTGAAAATTGAGTGCGAGCACGCCAAGGTTAAAATTAACCCTATGAAAGCACTATTTAAAAACCCTGATTACCTAGACTATCAAGTTTTTTGGCAGGCTCAGGGCACACATCAAAAGTCTTTAGGCGCTAAGTTTGAAAGTTATGTTTCTGGCTTTAGTCAAGATGCGATTTTGATTGTATCCAATGCGAAAACCTTTGAAATGCCTAAAGTAAGATTGGATTATTTTTTAAGTGAGGCAAATCATAATTATTTGATCGAACAATTGATTGTTGTTGAGGCGGGTTGTAAATTAGAAGTTATTTTGGACTTAAGTTCACAAGACGAATCAGATCTTAACTACTTTGGAAAAACAAAAATTGTGGCAAAAGCGGGCTCGCAGGTAAAAGTCGTCAAAATCCAAAGATTATCAAAAAGCGCACATGCGTTTGATATGAACCTTTCACTTGTTGAAGAGGGCGCTCAGCTAGAAGTCGTAGATCTTCAAATTGGCGCGGATTATAAAGCGATATCCTACGAATCAGAACTACTTGGAAAACACAGTCATTCCCAAATGAAGACAGCTTATTACGGTGAAAGTGATCAAAAGTTGGATCTTTCATTTACGATGACGCATAGTGGCAAACAATCAGAATCATTTATTTTAGCCAAAGGTGCCTTGTCAGAACAGTCGCAGAAGACGTTCAGGGGAAATTTGTTTTTCAGTACTGGGGCAAGTGAGTCTGTGGGGAGAGAGCAGGAATTTGTGACCCTATTATCCCCTAATGTAAAATCCGACTCATTTCCAGCACTCATGTGCAGCGAAGACGATGTTGTAGGTGAGCACGCTGCCAGCATTGGACAAGTAGACGCTGAAACTCTGTTTTACCTTATGAGCAGGGGTCTGGCAGAACTGGAGGCCAAACGTATGATTATTAAGGCTTCTTTTGAAGAAATCATTCGAGAGATAGGTGATGATACCTTGCAGTCTCTCGTAATGGAAGAGGTTGATCGGAGGCTTATATGAGTCGTTATAAAACGGATTTTCCAATATTCGATAAACAACCTGATTTGATTTACTTAGACAGTGGGGCTACAAGCCAAAAGCCTAGGTCTGTCATTGAAGCAATTTCGAATCAACTGGCTTATGAAAATGGTAGCCCTCATCGGGGGGCACATCAATCGAGCGTAAAAGCGACGGCGCTTTATCTTGAAGCCAAGAAATCGGTGGGAGCGTTTATAGGCGGCGCGAAGTCAGAAGAAATCATCTTCACCAAAAATGCGACAGAAGCACTCAATTTATTGGCATATGGCTACGGACTGAGTCATGTGACCAAAGAACAAAATATTGTCGTGGCCATTACGTCACACCATAGCAATTTGCTGCCTTGGCAAATGGTCGCACAAAAGACAGGAGCAGAGCTGCGCTATCTTTATCTGGACGAAAAAGGTGAATTTACAAGCAAAAGTTTATTAGGCATTGATCCTCAAACTGCCATTGTAGCCTTTCCTATGATATCAAATGCTTATGGGATGGTTCATCCTGTTAAAGATTTGATTGAGAGGGCAAAGAAAGTTGGCGCAGTGACGGTGGTGGATGGCGCTCAGGCAGTTGGGCATATGCTAATTTCGGTTAAAGAGTTAGACTGCGATTTCTTTGTTTTTTCAGGACACAAAATATTTGCCCCTCAAGGGATTGGCGTGTTATATGGTAAAAGCGATCAACTTGAGAAAATTGAACCATTCCTCAGAGGTGGCGACATGATTGAATATGTCAGCGAGCAGACGACTAGTTTTGCAAAACTTCCAGAGCGCCTTGAAGCAGGAACTCAGAACGTAACAGGCGCAGTGGGGCTGAGAGCAGCGATTGACTATATAGAAAGCATTGGGGTTTTAGAAATCCATCGCATTGAGGAAGCATTGGTTCGGTATGCTTTAAATGCATTTGGTAAACTGCCATTTATCAAGATTGTTGGGCCAAATTCTGCAGAAAGTAGAGGCTCACTCATTACGTTTACAGTGGAAGGCGTTCACCCTCACGATGTGGCAAGTTTGCTCGATCATAAGGGGATAGCCATTAGAGCGGGACATCACTGCTGTCAACCTCTAATGGCCTATTTAGAAGTACCTTCTAGTTGTCGCATAAGTTTTTCAGTATATAACACCGCGGAAGATGTGGATGCGCTTATTGAAGGTCTTTTCTATGTTAGGGAGGTGTTTGGTTATGAGCGTTGATGCGCTGTATACAGAAATTATCATGATGCACAATAAAAGCAGGCACAACCGGCACTTGCTGGATCATCCGACCACTCTAGAAAGGGGACATAATCCTAATTGTGGCGATGATTTGACCCTTCTGATTGAAATGGAGGACGGCGTCATCAAAGATGCGGCTTATCAAGGAACGGGCTGCGCCATCAGCCAAGCGTCTATTTCTATTATGATTGACCTCATTAAAGGCTTGTCGCTAGAAGATGCTAAAAATAAGGTGGATCTATTCTTTAAAATGATTCACAATGAAGCTTTAACAGAAGATGAGCAAGACTCATTAGGCGATGCCATTATATTTGAGAGTCTCTCTCAAATGCCTGCGAGGGTTAAATGTGGTAGTTTAGGGTGGCACTGTTTTGATGTGTGTCTAAAGAATGCTCAGAGGCAGTTTAGAATATAGACTTTTATTGTAAATTGCTATGAAAATATGCTATGATTCACTTGGGGAATTTGGTTCCTATCAGCTAAGGTTGAAAGTAAAATTCAACGTATTGTCAGAATAAGTGGAGGTTCATCATGTTTTCATTATTTTTAGCCATTTTGTCAAGTTCGTCAATTGCTTGGCTTTTTAAAATTACAGAAAGCGGCAACTATAATCGTTATCGGGTGACTACGGCGAATTATGGTGTCGCTTTTTTTGTGAGTTTAATACTATTTTTAAGCAATGTCATCAAACAAGGCAGTCAGTTTAACGTTACCCAAATTCACTGGAGCAGTGTTCTTGGAGTGGGCATTCCAGCCGGATTTTGCTTTTTTCTATCTTTAGTTTTTTATCAAAAAAGCGTGAAAGAAAATGGCGCGAGTCTTTCGGGGATGTTTGGAAAGCTCGGTATTTTACTGCCAATGGTAATTGCTATTGTAATTTGGCATGAAATACCAACTTTGATTCAAACATTAGGGATTTGTCTGGCAATTGCAGCGATGATCTATGTGAATTATACACCTGGTCAGGGTGGGCTGAAAAATAAGAAAACATCGCTTATTATGTTGTTTTTTGCAGGTGGCATGGCTGAATTCTCTAATAAAATGTTTCAAAAAATGGGACAAGTAGCGGATAAAAGTCTGTTTCTATTTGTTGTATTTTTCGTAGCATTTTGTCTGAGCTTGTTTAAAAGTTTTAACGTTATAGAGGGTGAAGGCACCTCGGCCAAAAAAGATTATTTGATTGGCGGTATTGTGGGCATTCCAAATTTGTTATCTTCTGTATTTTTAATCAGCGCACTTGGAAGTATTCCAGCAACGGTAGCCTTTCCTATCTACAGTTCTGGGGCAATTGCATTAATTACTTTAGGCAGTTTTTTATTTTTTAGAGAAGAAATAAGCAAAAAATCATGGATTGCATTGGGACTTACCATGATTGCAATGATTTTGGTGAATATTTGATACTGAAGTGGGTATTCTATTGATAGTATATAAGTTCAAGCAGGATTTTGAACCACTTAAATATAAAACTTATATCATGAGGTGGTCTGAGTGAAATACGAACGAAAAATTCCGCTAAAATTTATTACATTTGCAGGTTTGATAGTGATGTCGATTGCAGCTGTATCCATTCTTTTTTTAAATCAAAGAATAGAGAATACAATTCGTGATAATTTTCAAGAATCGGCAAACAATCAAATGGAAATACTGGATAAATCAATCAACCAGTTTTTAATTGGCGTGAATAATGACTTGGATATGTTGTCGAATTTTCCGTCCTTTATAGGCGTGCAAGGTGGTCTGACAACTTATATGGACTCCTCAGCGAGAAAACTAATAAAAGTGGAAGATGGCTCTGAAGAGGAACAACACATATTTGAAGTTTTATCAATTTATGGTGAGGCTCACAAGGGCACAATATATGTCTATCTATCCACTGAATATGGTGGCTATTTGTGCTGGCCTCCAGTCGAAATTGTTCCGCATTATGACCCACGCGTGAGACCTTGGTATACTGCAGGAATGGCAGGAAATGGAAAAAATATTCAAACGGCACCTTATAGAGATATTGGAACAGGAGACATGCTCATTAGCCAAGTGAAACGTGTCATAGATGAAAATGGCCAGACGAAAGGGGTTATTGGCATTGATGTTTCAATGGATCAAATGTCAGATGTGTTCAGAAAATCTCAAATGACAGATGGTGATTTTTTTATTTTGATTCATGAATCGGGATTGATATTGTCAGATACAAGTAATTCCGCTAATGATTATCAAATGCTTGTACGTGCTTATCCTCAAATAGACAAATTATACAAAGATAAAAAACAATTTAGCGTAAAACTTGATAATAAAGCCTATTTGGGAACTTCTAAAGAAGTTACAGGTACTGAGTGGCGCATTTTAATGATGTCGCCAAGAGAACGAACTTATCAATTGTTTAAACCATCTATACAAAATTTGATTGTTGGAACTGTTTTTGTTTTCTTTGGTGTCCTTATTGTTATTTTTGCTGGCGCCTATATGGTGTACTATAATCGGTCACTGCAAAAAATGGTATTGGTCAGAACCCAAAATCTTCAGGAAATGATTGATGAGCTGATTGTCAAAGAACAGACGCTTTTACTTAGCGAAGCGCGCTACAGTGGATTGGTCGGCAATATACCTGGAGTTGTATTTAGGTGTGAAACGAAATCGCCATGGAAAATGAAAACCATTAGCAGCTGGGTTGAAGTGTTGACTGGCTATCCTGTAGAGAGTTTTTTGGGAGAAACGCCAGAACTTTATTTAAATGACTTAGTATATCCAGAGGATGTGGACCTGGTCAATAAAATACTCACAGATGAAGAGCATGCCTATTATTCGCTAGAATATAGAATTGTTGCTAAAAACGGTGATGTTAAGTGGGTCTTTGAAAGAGGCGGATTTATCTATGTGGATCATACCGAATCTTATATAGATGGCGTTATCTTTGATATTACTGAAAAGAAGAATATTGAAGAAGAAGTTCATCAACTTTATCAAGAAATGGAACTGATGGTAGAGGAAAGAACGAAATCTCTTAGAAATGCAATGACTCAGTTGGTGGAACAAGAAAAAATGGCATCTTTGGGTGCGGTCGTATCTGGCGTAGCACACGAAATCAACACGCCGCTTGGTATAGGCGTTACCATTACTTCCTACCTCAATAAAATCAGCTCAGAATTAAGAGCAACCTTTGAAGAAGGGGGCTTGTCCAAACATAAACTCAGCGAGTTTTTAAACGCTTCAAAAGAAAGTTTGGAAATATTAGACACCAATTTAACCCGTGCAGCCAATTTGGTGAATAGCTTTAAAAAGATTTCTGTCAATCAAAGCACAGAAGAAATGATTCAATTTAACCTAAGCGATTATTTTGATATGATTTTGCTTAGTTTAAAGCATGAATATAAGAACAAACCATATGAAATCGTGATTGAATGCGATCCCAACCTAAGCATTTATAGCTATCCTGGTGCGTATTCGCAAATCTTCACTAATTTCTTCATCAATTCCTTTATTCATGGATTTAAAAATCAAGAAAACGGAAAAATTCAAATTAATGCCAATTTGATTGCGAATGATACTAGGCTATTGATTACCTATAAAGATAACGGGGCAGGTATTGAAGCGGAAGTTCTAGATCGAATTTTCGAACCGTTCTTTACAACCAATCGTGCGAAAGGCGGGAGTGGTTTGGGTCTTTATATTGTCTACAATTTAGTCGGACAGAAACTAAATGGCTCAATCAATTGTCATAGTGTTATTGGAGAAGGCACTACGTTTGTGATGGATGTGCCAATTTTTAAAGAAGGTTCTGTGGTCTATGATGAAGCTGAGGAGTAAGTGCAACTTCGAACTCAAGTGATTGAGTTGATATTTATAAAAAATAAACCCCGATATCTCTGTTGAAAAAAAGGATATCGGGGTTTCACTTTGTTTTCATTTTAGTATATAATATGAGCAACTTAAAACACCTAAAAGGGAGGTTCAAATGACTAGAGAGAAAGCTTTAGAAATGTTATATTCTTATGTGAAAACACCTCATATTTTAAGACACTCATTGGCTGTAGAAGCGGTTATGAAGGCGCTTGCTATCCGATTAAATGAGCAACCTATTTCAGATTGGATGCTTGCAGGGCTTCTTCATGACCTAGATAACGATGAAGTTGATTGGGCGAGCGATATGGGCCTTCATGGTCCTAAAACTGTTGAAATCATGAAATCTCATGAGATTGGAAATGAATCGGTTTACAATGCCATTTTGGCACACAATCCAGAAAACAAAAGTCAAATCATTTCTGTTTTAGACCGTGCGCTTTATGCGGCAGACCCTATTACTGGTTTTATCAATGCCATTACCTTGGTTTATCCAGACAAGAAAATATCCAGCGTAAAGGTCAGTTCAATCACAAAAAGAATGAAAGAAATGCGCTTTGCTGCTGGAGCAAATCGCGATGCAATGCGTTCAATTGAATTGTTGGGACTTTCATTTGCAGAGTTTGCCGAACTTGCTTTAAATGCAATGCGAGAAATATCGGATGATTTGGAACTTTAAAAAATCACGAAAATTGTGATGTTAAACGATTTTATTAAAACTTCAAATAACAAAACCCCCTTAGAACGTTGATATAATCAGCTTCTAAGGGGGTTGCTATTTAAACGATTAATTTTCTGCTTACACGTTGAATCTAAACAAAATCACATCGCCGTCTTTAACTTCATAATCCTTGCCTTCAAGTCTTACAAGGCCTTTTTCTTTAGCAGCAGACATAGTGCCTACTGTGATTAAGTCGCTATAAGCAATCGTTTCTGCTCTGATAAAACCACGCTCAATATCTGAGTGAATTTTACCGGCAGCTGCAGGGGCTTTTGTGCCTCTACGAATGGTCCAAGCTCTGATTTCTTGAGGACCGGCTGTTAAGAATGAAATGAGATCAAGAAGGTGGTAACTTGCTTTTACAAGTTTATCAAGACCAGATTCAGAAAGACCAAGATCTTGCAAGAATGCAATCCTGTCTTCATCGTCAAGTTCAGCAATTTCTTGCTCAATTTTAGCGCATGTCACAACAACATCCGCATTTTCAGAGTCAGCAAATTTTTTCACTTCTGTTACAAAAGCATTGTCAACACCGCTTGTTGCATCTTCTTCTGAAACGTTAGCCACATAGATGATTGGCTTGTAAGTCAAAAGGTTAAAGGTTTTAACAATTTTATCTTCTTCGTCAGTAAATTCCATTGTTCTGGCAGATTGACCCTGTTCGAGAACCGCATCAATTCTTTCCATTAAATCAATTTCAATTTGAAGAGACTTATCACTTCTAAGGGCTTTTTTAGTGCGGTCAATACGTTTAACGATTAACTCTAAATCAGAATAAATGAGTTCGAGGTTAATGGTCTCAATATCACTTAGAGGGCCAATTTTGCCTTCTACGTGAACCACATTTTCGTCTTCGAAACAACGTACAACATGGACAAGTGCAGCAACTTCACGAATATGGCCTAAAAATTTATTGCCAAGGCCTTCGCCTTTTGAAGCGCCTTTTACAAGACCAGCAATGTCATAAAACTCGATTGCTGTTGGCACAACTTTTTGAGAGTTGTATAAGTCTCTAAGTATTGGCAATCTCTTGTCTGGAACGGCAACAACGCCTACGTTTGGTTCGATGGTGCAAAATGGATAGTTTGCTGACTCAGCGCCAGCTTTTGTAATTGCGTTAAACAGGGTTGATTTGCCGACATTGGGCAACCCGACGATTCCTAATTTCATATTATCTTCCTCTCTATAGGTCAGTTCATTTTGGTTGCAAATGGGATTTGGTTATAATCAATATCTTAAACACCATTAGCAATTATATTCGAAGCGAGAGAAACATTCAATATAAATCGAAAAAGCTAATTGAAAATCATTTGCAATTAACGCGAAAATATGTTATTCTTAAATTGGCTTTTTATTTACCGCGGCATTCTCAAAGTATTTTTTGGAGGTAATGAAAATGGCTAAAATGATGGGTCCAAGATTTAAAAAATGTAGAAGTCTTGGATTGAATGTGTATGGACACCCAAAAGCAATGGATCGTTTTAAATCAGGCGATTCACGGGCAGATAAAAAACTTTCGAATTATGGACTTCAACTTCTTGAAAAACAACGCCTTCGCGCATATTATGGCGTAATGGAAAAACAAATGAGAGGTTATGCGACAAAAGCTTTTAGCAGCGGTCAGCAACCCGGAGATTACTTGGTAAAAATACTTGAAGTAAGATTGGATAATCTTGTTTATAGAATGGGATTTTCAACAACTATTCGAGAGGCAAGGCAAATGGTCGTGCATGGTCATTTCCTTGTTAATGGTAAAAAAGTAGATGTGCCTAGTTACAGTATATCTGTTGGAGATGTCATTTCGCTAAAAGAAAAATCAAGGTTAACACAAAGATTCAATGAAAATTTTGAACAGTCTTCAATATCCAACTATCCTTATATTGAAAAAAATATTGAAGCGTATTCTGCTACATTAGCAAGAATGCCTTATAGGGAAGAAATTCCGGTATTAATCAATGATCATTTAATTGTTGAATTTTACTCGAGGTTAAATTAGCAGGCTTTGTCCTGCTAATTTTTTTTTAAAAACAGCGGAATTGTGATATAATGGAAATGAAATTGACGCTTCTGGTTAATTAAATGATAAAAATGACTATTAAAAGGACTGATAAAGAAATGATTGATGCGCTTAAAATGATTGAAATAGCACCGAATGTGAATCTTCACTTCGTAAAATCAAAGAAATTTAAAACAGATCTTGTAAGTTTGTATTTTTTAAGACCTTTAACAAAAGAAGAAGCTACGCTCAATGCACTTTTGACCAGAATGATTGATCAAGGGACTGCTAAGTTTCCAACTGCGCAAGTATTGAATCAGCATTTGGACGAACATTATGGCATGTCACTTGTAAGCGATGTGACGAAAATTGGAGAACGACATGTTGTTCAAATGAAAGTACAGTTTCCAAGAAGTCCAATCATAGGGAAAAACCTTATGGTAGATGGTCTTGAGCTTCTTCATGAGGCTGTTTACAATCCGCTGGTAGCGAACCATAAATTTGAAGAAACAATATTTGAAATGGAAAAGCAATTACTAAGACAAGAAATAGAAGCGAGTATCAATGACAAAACGGGTTACGCCATTACAAGATGTCTTGAATTAATGTGCAATGAAGAACCATATCGTTTTTATGAATATGGCGATGTAGAATACTTAGAAACAATCACAAACGAACAACTATATGCACATTATTTAGAGGTCATTTACCATTCTAAGATGGATGTGATTGTGATTGGCGATTTTGATTTTGATCAAACAGAACCACTTATAAAAGAGTTCTTCTCGTCCAAAATTGAAAATGTGATTGAAATTCCAGAGGAAATCGTCAATATCCCTGTAGAATCGCTTAGAATTGTGAACGAATCAATGAGCGTGCAGCAAGGAAAATTGGTCATTGGTTACAGAACGTATACCGATCGATTTGATCCAATGTATTACCCACTTCAACTTTTTAGCGCCATTTTTGGTGGCATGCCAAGCAGCAAACTGTTTATGAATCTCAGAGAAAAAGAAAGTCTTTGTTATTTCATTGGTAGTAAAGTTGACAAGTTAAAAGGCATTATGTATGTTGTTTCTGGGATTGATTTTGACAAATATGATCTTGCAAATCAACTGATTGACATCCAATTTGAAGAGATGTTACAGGGCAATTTTGGTGATGAAGATATTGAAATGGCGACAAAATCAATTGTTGCATCGCTTAGATCAATTAGCGACTATCCTAACTCATTCTCTAATTTTTACTTTAACCAAAGCATGCTAGGAGACACGGTTGAAATAGAGGACTATGTGCGCAAATATGAAGCGGTAACAAAAGAGCAGATTATTGAAGCGGGCAAGCGCATAAAAAAAGACCTTGTCTATTTCATGAAAGGAAGTGACATTTAATGATGAAGTGGGAGATTTCTACAGATCAAGTCCTTGAGGAAACGTTATACAAGCATGTCCATTCAAGCGGTCTTGAAATATATTTTATTCCTAAAGTGGGGTATACTAAAAAGTTTGCTTATTTTGGAACAAAGTATGGATCGTTTGATAATTGCTTTGAACATAATGGGCAAAAGGTTTGCATGACAAAAGGCATTGCTCATTTTTTAGAACATAAAATTTTTGAAGACCCAGATAGAAATATTTTTGATAAGTTTGCGGCTTTAGGCGCTTCGGTAAATGCCTATACCAGTTTCAACGCAACGGTGTATCATTTTTCAACAGTTGATCAATTTGAAGAAGGTCTTGGCGAATTGTTAAGATTTGTTCAACGGGTTAATTTGACAGAGGAGAACGTTGAAAAGGAAAAAGGCATTATTGTTCAAGAATTAAAATCGTATGAAGACGACCCCGAATATTTGGTGTTCTTTAACCTCCTCAAGGCGATGTATAAAGACCATCCTATGAAGGACGATATAGGCGGGGATGAGGCAAGTGTCAACGCAATCACAAAAGAACAGCTAGAGGCCTGCTATGAGTCGTTTTATGCACCTGAAAACATGGTCCTGATCATCTCGGGAGATATAGATTCAAGCATGCTTCTTGAAACGGTCAATAATGAGTTGAGTGAGAATTTCTTGGCGCGCAAAATGGCAAAAAAAGAAACTTTGCCGACAGAAATAAAAGAAGTTTATAAACCCTATATAGAAGCTGTTTTTGATGTGCCAATGCCATTGTTTGAAATAGGCATAAAGGGCCATAATGATTTCGAAAATAAATCAGATCTTATGAAGACGGCTATTTCAATGAAAATTATATTGGACACCCATTTTGGGAAAGGCTCTGATTTCTACAAAGAGTTATATGATGAAGGCCTTATCAATAGTAGTTTTGGAATGGACTTTACCTTTGGAGAGGGCTATGCGTATTATATGTTCGGCGGAGAATCGAAATCGCCAGAACTGGTTCTTGAAAGATTAAAAATAGCTGTAGCAGAAATGATTGAAAAAGGCATTGATTCAAATGGATTTGAGCGCATTCGCAAAAAAATGATTGGACGCTTAGTCAGCTCTGCCAATTCGGTTCAATATTTATCTGGAACATACACAAGTTACTTCATGAAAGGACTAGATCTTTTCGATTATATAAAGTCCGTCGCAGAAACCACATCCGAAGAAGGCTTGAATTATTTTAAAGACACTTTTATAGAGAGTCATATTGCGATGTCAGTCGTTAAGCAGGAGGATAAAGCATAATGAACCCAGTCGCTTTTTCAATATTTAATTTTGACATCAAATGGTATGGTGTTTTTATGGCTTTAGCCATGTTGATTGCTTCTATTTTTGTTCTTAAAAAGGGTAAGGCAATGGGACTTTTAGAAGACGATTTAATGGACTTGATTATCTGGGTTTTGCCTTCAGCCGTTATTGGTGCAAGACTATACTATGTTTTGTTTTATGATTTTAATTCCTATCTGAGTAATCCGTTGGAAATTCTAAATCTTAGAGGCGGCGGACTGGCAATTCATGGCGGTGTTATTGGCGGTGTTCTCGCGGGTTATTTTGTAACCAAAAAGAAAAACATGCCATTTATAAAATTGGCAGATGTCGTAGCGCCAGTATTGATATTAGGACAAGCTATTGGACGATGGGGAAACTTCTTTAACGGGGAAGCTCACGGTGGGCCGACCAGTTTGCCTTGGGGCATCATGGTTGATGGCGTAAAAGTACATCCAACATTTTTGTATGAATCTATTTGGAATTTCTTAGTTTTTGTATTTTTATTAAGATTGTTGAATAAAAAGCATTTTGATAGCCAAATATTCTCCTTGTATTTAATCTTGTATTCTGTTGCTCGTTTCCTAATTGAAGGACTTAGAACGGATAGTTTGATGGTTGGGCCTTTTAAAACGGCTCAAGTTATCAGTTTGGTGTTGATTGGACTGGGAATTTTCATCTACCAGTGGGGCAAATCAAAAGCGTTAAAGCAAGATAAAACAATATAATATCAATTTTGATAGTATTGAAGAAGAATCCAATTTTATGGGTTCTTTTTCTTTTTTTTTGTAGTAATTAATCAAAAAATAGTGTATATTTTAATAAGAAGTGGTGAAACGTGTGAAAAAGTGGGTAAAAATCCCTATGAAGTAGGTGCATTTTATGTTTATTGGAGAATTCAAGCATGCGGTAGACATTAAGAGCAGACTTAGCATGCCAGCCAAATTCAGAGAAAATCTTGGTGAAGCTTTTTACATCACAAAGGGCTTGGATCACTGTCTTTTTGTGTTTCCCGAAAGCGAATGGAAAATTTTCGAAGAAAAACTTAAAACGCTTCCACTTACCAACAAAAATGCTAGAGCGTTTGTTAGACTCTTTTTTGCTGGCGCAACAGAAGGAAACTTTGATAAGCAAGGTAGAATATTAGTGCCACAATCACTTAGAGAGCACGCTGACATAGATAAAGAAGTCGTCGTCATTGGCGTCGGTGAACGGATAGAAATATGGAGTACAGAAAATTGGGAACGCTACAACGATGCAGACAATATCTCTTATGATGAGATTGCAGAGCAAATGGCCGAACTCGGAATATAAAAAACAATAAGGGGTGAGTAAGAATGGATTTTAGCCACGTGACAGTGTTGTTAAAAGAGACAGTGGACAACTTAAATTTAAAGCCGAACGGTATATATGTAGATGGCACACTTGGCGGTGGTGGGCATTCTGAGTATCTTCTATCACTTTTGGGAGACGAAGGGAAACTCATCGGAATAGACCAAGATTTAGATGCACATAAAGCGGCAGGAGAAAGACTCGCAAGATTTGGAGATAAGTTTATTCCAGTACATAATAATTTCGTTGAGATTAAAAAAGTTGTTAAAGACCTTGGACTTAAAGGCATTGATGGCATGATTATGGATTTGGGCGTTTCTTCTTACCAATTGGATGAAGCAGATCGTGGTTTTTCATATATGAACGACGGTGCTTTGGACATGAGAATGGATCGAAATTCTAAAGTCACAGCATGGCAAATTGTCAATGAATATACAGAAAAATCAATTTATGAGCTGATTCGAGATTACGGAGAAGAAAAATGGGCTTCAAGAATAGCGAAGTTTATTGTAGAAGCTAGACGTGAGAATGAAATAAAGACAACTTTTGAGTTGGTAGATATTATAAAGGCAGCAATTCCTGCCAAAGCAAGACAAGACGGACCACACCCTGCAAAAAGGACTTTTCAGGCAATCCGAATTGAAGTAAACAATGAATTAGGCATTATTGAGAAAGTAATTCGAGATGGTCTGAGCGTACTTAACCCAGGTGGTAGAATGGGTATTATTACTTTCCATTCATTAGAAGACCGTATTGTAAAGCAAACTTTTAAAGACTTAGCAACGGCTTGCAAATGCCCACCGCAGTTTCCAATTTGCGTCTGTGGCGGTAAGTCACAGGTAAAACTGATTACTAGAAAACCTATCCTGCCTTCAGCAGTTGAAATTGAAGAAAATCCAAGATCGAGAAGCGCAAAGCTGAGAGTGATTGAGAAAATTTAGCGTTGATATAGTGTGCAAGGAGGCTCAATATATGCAGGCAGCTAGAAAATTAGAAGCATTTGAAAGTTATGAAAGCTATCAATATAGAGCAACTCTAGAAAAAAAGAATGAAGAAATGCAGCGTAAAGTCGAAAAAATGTTTAGCGAAAAGCAAGCAAAAAAAATTGCTAGATTTTTAAAGATGTTAATGCTTTGTGCGTTTGTTTTTGCTTCGCTAGCGGTCATGATTTTCAATTATGCAACGCTTTATGAAAAACAATATGCGGTAAATGGTCTAAAAAGTGAAATAGAGCAAACGAAGATGGATGTTGAAGAAATCAAGTCAACTTTGGACAGCACGGTTTCACTTGACAATGTTGAACGTGTTGCTGTAACTGAGCTAAACATGCAATATCCAAAACCAGAACAAATTATTTACATCAAATCCAATTGGCACTATGCCCTTGACAAACCTATTCAAAACAAATATCTTAGTAAAGAAGAAAAAAGTAAAAATGAAAACTTGAGCGGTCATGTTTATGATTATATTCTAAAGTTTGCTTTTGGTGAAAAGACTAATCTTAAAGCCATCAAATAGAAAACACTTTAAGCAAAAACTTTTTATGAGAAAGGAGGCTTTAAATGATGGATTTAGAGCCTAATAAACAAAATCGATTTCGTCTCAGGGCAACTTTTCTTATAGTTAGCCTTGTTTTTTTTGGTTTGATTTTACGCTTGGCTTTTATTCAAGTCATTAACAATGATTTTTATAAGAAAAAAGCAGAATTTACCCAAAGCAAAGAAATTCCTATTGAACCTAAAAGGGGAGACATCTACGATAGAAACGGCGTAAAACTTGCTTTTAGTGTCTCAACGTTCACTGTGTGGGCTAAAATTGAGACTCAAAAACCTGAAAAAATCGATGAGGCCGCAGAGGCGCTTTCGAAGATATTGGATCTTACACCAGAAGAATTGAAAATTGAGTTGACGAAATCTACCGAGAAATTGGTTCGATTGGCAAAAGGGTTGCCTAAATCGAAAGCGGATTTAATAAAACATAAAAGAATTCCAGGTGTTTGGGTGACAGACGGCAGTAAACGTGTTTATCCCTATAATAATTTTGCATCACAAGTTTTGGGATTTGTCAGTGCAGATGGAGAGGGTCTATCTGGGCTTGAAAATCAGTTAAATAAAGAACTTAGTGGACAAGCTGGGAAACTCATTACGCACACCGACGCGGTTGGGCGTGTTTTGCCAATGGGAGAAGAAAAATTAATACCACCTGTGGAAGGCTATAATGTTCAACTCACTATCGATGAAGTTATACAACATTTTACAGAGAAAGCTGTTGAAAAAGGACTTAGAGACTTCCAACCGAAAAAGATTATGGCCATAGTCATGAATCCTAAAACGGGTGAAGTGTTGTCAATGGTAACAAAACCTGACTTTAATCCCAATATGCCAAGAGATTTGACGCAATTGGTAGATCCAAAAATCTTAGAAACAATGAAACCAGAAGACAAGTCGAACGTCCTTAATAAGATTTGGAGAAATCCAATTGTTAGTGACAATTATGAGCCGGGTTCTACCCTTAAAATATTGACGACTTCAATGGGGCTACAAGAAAAAGTAGTTACCAAAGACTCAAAGTTCAATTGTGTGGGGTATGTAGTTGTTTCGGGCGCAAAGATCCATTGCTGGAACAGGATCAACCCACACGGCATTCAAACGTTAACTGAAGGGTTGGAAAATTCTTGTAATCCTGTATTCATTGAGATTGCGGGACGTGTTGGGAAAACTAAATTCCACGATTATCTGCAAAAGTTTGGATTGATCAATAAGACAGGCATTGATTTGCCTTCTGAGAGTACAACCTTAGCTCAGACGGTTAAGACGACAGGGCCAGTTGAATTGGCAACGATGGGGATTGGACATGGTATTTCAACCTCTCCGCTTCACGTCATAACAGCTATTTCGTCTATTGCTAATGGTGGTAATTTAATGCAGCCACATATTATTAAGTCTTACCAAGATGCAAATGGCAAGATCATTAAAAGTTTTGAGCCAAAAGTCATGAATCGGGTTATTAGCGAAGAAACAGCTAAAACTATGCGAACCATGATGGAAGAAGTTGTTCTTAAAGGTTCAGGTAAATTAGCCTATATACCAGGTATTCGTATTGGTGGTAAAACTGGTACTTCTGAAAAAATTGTTAATGGCGCTTACTCAAAAAGCTTGGCTTATTCATCGTTTATTGGAATCGCACCTGTGGAAAATCCTCAAATGATCGTATTGGTAGTTGTTGATGAGCCAAAAGACAACAACTTTGGATCAAAAGTTGCAGCGCCTATTGCACATGATATTTTGACAGATGTGCTAAGGTATTTAAAAGTTGAACCTAATATGCCTCAAAATACTAAAAAGATTGCCGTTCCAAACTTAGTTGGAAAAACGTATAAGCAGGCCAGTGAAATTTTAGCTGCTTCTTCACTCATTTTAAATGGTGGTGAGTTAGCCACTGAAAATCCTGAAGATTTGATCATAAAACAGTATCCAGCTCCAGGAACCAGCGTCAATAGCAATTCAATTGTGATTATTTCTACAACGGAATAATCAAAAAATCAATCTGTGATTATTTACAGCTTTAAATGTGATATAATTTGAAAGGCAATGTCTGATGGTATTGCCTTTCAATTGTTTTTGACTTTATAGGCGAGGTATTAAACCTCGAAACTGTTAAGAAAATGAGGGAAGCGTATGAAATTAATAGATGTATTTGAACATGTTAATTATAAAGTGATTCAAGGGACCCTATCGTCGAATTTGATTGAGATCTGCAACGATTCTAGGCTCGCTCAAGAAGGCAGCTTATTTATTGCTATTAGAGGCTACCAATTGGATGCACACGATTTTCTAGAGACGGTCTTACTTCAAGGTTGTCGCATCTTGGTAATTGAAGATCTCAGCAAGGTTGATCCTAAGTGGGAAAACATCTTTCCAGATGCCACCATTATTTGGGTCGAAAGCACCTTGAAGGCGATGGCTCAAATAGCGAGTGAATTTTATGGAAGTCCCTCTAAAAAATTTACGGTAATAGGCGTGACGGGTACAAACGGTAAAACATCGATTGCCCAATTGACAGGGAACTGTCTCGAGGCACTGAGCCAAGACACGGCTGTCCTTGGAACCACAGGGAATAGAATTGGCGATCAGTTTTATCCTACGAGCAACACAACAGTAGAATCTATAAAATTGCAGTGGCTGTTTCAAGAAATGTCAATTTATCCAATAGACACATGTGTTATGGAAGTTTCTTCTCATGCCCTCAGAACGCATCGAGTCGATGAAACCTCATTTGACTACAGTATTTTTACAAATTTAACAGAAGATCATTTGGATTTTCATTCAGATATGGAAGACTATTATCAAGCTAAACGTGAACTGTTCTTAAAAACTGAAAAGTGTGCAATCATTAATCAAGATGACGCTTATGGCGCAAAGCTTATTAATGAGTTGAAATCACTTGGCAAGACCGTCGTTAGCTATGGATTGACATCTGAAGCAGATTATCAGGCGATTGATATTATTTCACACCATGATGGCAGTGAGTTCACCTTGAAATATCCTAAAGGCGAAATTTATGTGATGATTCCAATACCAGGGAAAATTTATGTTTACAATGTACTGGCTGTTCTCTCAGTCTTAGATTTAATGGGTTGCGATGCGTCAGAGCTTAGCACTGCAATAAAGGCTATTAGACCGGTTGAAGGCAGACTTGAAGTGATTCCAAACAAAATAGGAGCGACAGTTGTTGTTGATTACGCGCATACGCCCGATGCTTTGGATAAAGTATTGGAAGTGTGCAGGGAATTTACAATGGGTCGTTTATACGTCGTTTTTGGTTGCGGTGGCGACCGGGATAAAATGAAAAGGCCGTTGATGGGGCAGATTGCAGTAAAAAAAGCAGATAGTGTTATTTTAACGAGTGACAATCCGCGAACGGAAGACCCGCTGCTCATTTTAGAAGACATCTTAGCGGGAATTTCTGAACTTGAAAAAGCGAATGTTGTTGTTGAAGTAGATCGAAGAACCGCTATCGTTCAAGGCATTAACCAAATTAAAAAAGGGGATACCCTTTTAATTGCAGGAAAAGGGCATGAAACTTATCAAGTCATTGGTAAGGTGAAAACGCATTTTGACGATCGTGAAGAAGCGGCACTAGCACTTGAAAAGCTTTAGGTCACTTCTGTATTTATGGAGGATTATTAAATGAATTTGTTATATATAGTGAGTTTCACGTTCGCATGCTTTATGTCTCTAGTTTTGGGGTGGTACTTAATTCCTTTGCTCACAAAGCTTAAATTTGGTCAAAGTATTAGAGAGTTAGGCCCGCAGAGCCATTTGAAGAAATCTGGCACGCCAACAATGGGTGGATTTATTTTCTTGACTGGTTTTCTTTGCGCAATTGCAATTACCTTAAACTTCGATCGAGAAACCCTCCTGTTTATATTAGGAACCGCGGGGATGGGGCTTGTTGGTTTTTTTGATGATTACCTCATTATCAAAAATAAGAAAAATGAAGGTTTAAAGCCAAAACAAAAAATATTAGGCCAATTTCTTGTTGCAATCGTGCTGACGGGATTTGTGGCACACTATTTTGGAACCAGCATCATTATTCCTTTTGCGAATTTCAGCTGGGATATGGGACTACTCTATTATCCCTTTATGGTTTTGTTTGTAATTACCATCGCAAATGCAGTCAATTTAACCGATGGTTTAGATGGTCTTTCTAGTACGGTTACCTTCTTCAATATGGGATTTTTTGCAATAATGGCAATGAGTCTTGGGATGGCGTCTTTAGCGGCATCTGGCTTTGCGCTTTGCGGGGGACTTCTAGGTTTCTTGTATTACAACAAATATCCTGCAAAAGTATTTATGGGAGATTTAGGCTCTTTGGCACTTGGTGGCGCAATCGCAGCAATTTCAATGATGACAGGATTGGTTCTTTTTGTCCCTATAGTGGGTCTTATATATGTCATAGAAACACTAAGTGTCACCATTCAAGTTTTGGTGTTTAAGAAAACCAAAAAGCGTGTCTTCAAGATGGCACCAATACACCATCACTTTGAACTTAGCGGATGGAATGAAAAGGCCATTGTTTTGAGCTTTTCGGCTGTTACCATTCTCATGGCACTACTTTCTTTAGCTTTGATTTTCTAGGAGGAATGACGATGTTTTCTAATCAGCGCGTTATGGTAGTAGGTTTGGCAAAGTCAGGTATTCCAGCGATAAAAGCACTAAAAGCGCAAGGTGCCTATGTGATTTTACACGATTCAAAAAATGAAGATTGTTTTAGCGAGTTGTTAGCAGATCTTCTTGGACAATATGACGAAACTTGCATTGGTCGTAGCCCTTTACAAGTGGAAAATTTGGATTGTATGGTTCTTAGTCCCGGCGTTCCTACAGATTTGGATTATATTGCACATGCTAAAAGACAAGGCATTCGTATCATCGGTGAACTTGAATTAGGCTATTTACTTGCTAAAGGTCATTTCTATGGGATTACTGGTACAAACGGCAAGACGACGACTACAGCGCTTACAGGCGAGATTTTCAAAGCTTCTTCAAAGAAGACACATGTGGTTGGGAACATTGGCGTAGCAGTCGTTGAAAAGGCGCCTGATAGCGATGGTGAAACTGTTTTTATTACAGAAATTAGTAGTTTTCAACTTGAAAGTATCCAAAAATTTAAATGTGAAATTGCCGCCATTCTTAATTTGACGCCAGATCATTTGAACCGTCATAAGACGATGGAAAATTATATAGATGCAAAGTGTCGTATTTTTGAAAATACCGATGAGTCAGGGATTGTCTTGCTAAATTTTGACAATGAATTAACAAGGAATCTTAAAAATCGTGTTTCCAAAGGGACGGTTGTATTCTTTAGCCGATTGGAAAAACTTAAAAATGGTGTTTATGTAGATTGTGGTAAAATTGTGGTTGAAGACTATCGAACTGCTCTGCCTATCGAGATTATGAATGTGGATGATATCTTTATTCCTGGCCCGCATAATCTTGAAAATGTATTGGCAGCCGTTGCTATAAGCTATTATGGCGGTGTGACACCAGAAGTCATTAAGACGACTATTCAAAATTTTAAAGGCATTGAACACCGTTTGGAATTTGTTAAAATATTAAATGGCATAACATTCTTTAATGACAGCAAGGGCACCAATCCGGATTCATCTATTAAAGCTGTTGAAGCTATGAAACAACCTACGTATTTAATCGTAGGCGGGATGGATAAAGGCAGTCTTTTCGACGAGTTTATCGAAAGTTTTGGCAGCACCGTTAAGCATATGGTTGCTTTTGGCGAAACGGCTGAGCTTTTAATAGACACAGCAAAGAAACATCATTTTGAGTCGGTCACTCGAGTTGCAAATTTGGACGAGGCTGTAAACCTGTGTTATCAAATGGCTAAAAGTGGCGAAACAATCTTATTATCGCCTGCTTGTGCAAGTTGGGACATGTATTCTAGCTTTGAAGCACGAGGGGATCACTTTAAATCCTGCGTTGCAGCATTGGAGTAAAATCAATGAAAAAATTCAAATCAATCGATTTAACCTTGATGTTGTGCATTGTTATTTTAGTATTTCTAGGTGTGATGATGGTTTTTAGCTCTAGTTACTACTATGCAATGGCAATTTGGGAAAATAAATTTTTATTCTTAAAAAAAGAAATTTTGTGGGTAGTACTTGGATTCATTTCTATGGGCTTCACCATGAATATTGATTATCATTTTTGGAGAAGAATTTCATGGCCTCTTTTTATTACGAGTCTAGTGTTATTGCTCTTGTTGTTTACGCCGCTTGGCGTAAAAATAAATGGTGCACGGCGCTGGTTAGATATTGGGCCGACAACACTCATGCCTTCTGAATTTGCAAAGTTGGCTCTTATTGTTTTTGTATCAGATCAGTTGGTAAAAAGACGTCGCTATTTGCATTTATTTAAAGAAGGAATGGTGCCATTTTTAGCAATTATTGCCATTTATTCAGGATTGGTTATTCTACAGCCAAACTTAAGCACAGCTATCACGTTATCGTTGGTGGTGATTGTGATGATCTATGTTGCTGGTGTTAGAATCAGTCACTTGTTGGCGCTCGCAGCTGGAGGTATTTCAGCAATTATTCTGGCAATTGCTACAAGTGAGTATCGGATGAAGCGGTTTACAACTTTTTTAGATCCCTTTAAAGACACAAAAGGCGATGGTTATCAAGTAGTTCAGTCGTTGTATGCGCTTGGTACGGGTGGCATTTTTGGTGTAGGTTTAGGTCAAAGCACACTCAATAAATTGTATATTCCAGAACCTCAAAATGACTTTATCTTTGCGACAATCGGTGAAGAACTCGGTTGGGTTGGCAGTGTTGTCATTATAATGATTTTTCTTACCTTAATTTATAGAGGTATTAAAATTGCCATTAATGCGCCAGATTTGTTTGGAAGCCTTCTTGCTACGGGTATTACAGCGTTAGTTGGTATTCAAGTAATGATAAATTTGGCTGTTGCAACTTCATCTATGCCGGTTACAGGACTACCATTGCCATTTATTAGTTACGGGGGTAATTTTTTATTTTTGTTATTGACACTGATGGGGATTTTACTTAATATTTCTAGACAAACAGTGGAACGTCATGATCGTGGTGTTGAAGGCATCGAAGGAGAATGAAAATGAAAGTATTGGTAACTGGTGGCGGCACTGGCGGACATATTTACCCTGCACTCGCAATAATAGAAGAGATTAAAAGTAGGCATCCAGATGCTGAATTTTTGTATGTGGGCACGAAAAAAGGATTGGAAAATGAAGTTATTCATAAAACAGGCATTCCTTTTCAAACAATAGACGTTAAGGGTTTTAACTCGAAAAATACAATTAATAAAATGAATACGGTAAAAAAGGCAACTTGGGCATTAAAGGATTCGTTCGGAATTGTACGTAGATTTAAACCTGATTTGGTTATTGGAACTGGCGGATATGTCGCAGGCCCTGTCGTTTTAGCGGCAGCTCTTCTTGGCGTAAAAACCGCGATTCATGAGCAAAATGTTTATCCGGGAAAAACCAATAAAATTCTTTCGAAATTTGTAAATCGCATCTATTTAAGTTATGCTGAGAGTGCGCAATATTTTAAAAATAAAAGCAAAGTCGTTATTACGGGAAATCCTGTAAGGAATGCTTTTGAATCGCTTGATAAAAAAGCTTGTAGATCAGAATTGGGAATTAATCCTGAAATGTTTTTTGTAGTCTCATTTGGTGGTAGCGGTGGCGCTAAAAAAATTAATGATACCATGCTATTGGTCCTTAATTTTTTTAAAAACGAAAAGAAAGTGAAATTAATACACGTTACGGGTAAAAGTTATTATGAAAAGTTTGTAAAATCGATTGACCAAGCTGGATTTCAATTAGGTTCGAATGCCAGTGTCAAAGATTATATTTTTGACATTCCAAAATATATTTGCGCCGCTGACCTTGTTATCGGGAGAGCAGGAGCAACCTCTTTAGCGGAACTTTTAGCTGTGAGAACCCCATCTATTTTAATTCCCTCACCCAATGTGGCTGATGATCATCAAACGTACAATGCTTTAGAAATGAAGCGAATGGGCGTGAGCATGATGATTAAGGAATCAGAGTTGATAGATACCAAAATATCACAATTTATTGTAGAATGTTTAGAAAATAGCAATCGACTCAAAGAAATGGAAAAAGCCTTTGAATCTTTGCCTAACGCAAAAGCAGCGGACGAAATTGTGAAAGATTTCTTATTGCTGCTTTAATATCGCTTTGTAAGACCTGTATAAATTGAAGGTTTTAAATTGGAGAGTCAATCATGAAATACGGAGAGAATACAGAACGCAAAAAAATAAAATTAGCGATCATCAGCGGCGCTTTATCTGCGCTTTTAGTAAGTACAACTTTTTTTACACCGCTATTTAAAATCAATCACGTTAAAGTAAATTTAAATTCATTTACAACAGAACGTGAAATTTTAGAGGCTGCTCATATTAAATACGGTGAAACCATTTTGCCATTTTTAAGTGAAAAAAAGGTAATCAGTCAATTGAAATCACATCCGTATATTTTGGATGCGAAACTAAAAAAAAGTTGGCCACAAAAAATTATTTTAGAAATCAAATATAGAAATGATAGTTTTGCTATTCCTAATGCAGGCTTCTATATTGTTTTGGATGATCAGTTACAAGTTCTTAGAGTGGATAAGATGGCATATGATGCCACTATTTTGGAAGGTTTGACGTTTAAAGAATTTAAAATTGGAAAAAAAATTACTGTTGACCAATATAAAATTTTAGAGCAAATTGTTAAATTGAAGCAATTAATGAATAAATCTCATATTGCATTTTTAGCTAAAATTGATTATTCGAATGATTGTTTGATTGTGTATACCAAGCAGGGTTTAAAAGCCTCATTTGGTGATGGAAAGAATGCAGAAATCCGGTTTAACAACTTTGCGGAAATATATGATAATTTAAATTCGAAAAAAATCAAATCGGGTCTTATCGACGTCAGTAGTGATGGTCTACCCATTTACAAGCCATTCGGCAATTAGGAGGTTTTGGCAGTGAAACTAAAACGTGATGCATTGTGGATCGGTTCAGTATGCATTCTATTGGGTGTCATTATGTCTTTGCAATTTAAGACAGTTCAAAATAAATTTTTACAAGGTCAAACACCAAGTCAAAAATCGGCACAACTGGTTGGAGAATTGACAAAATTAAAGAATGAGAAAGAACTATTGACTTCGGAAATACAAAGTTTAGAAGGCAAACTTTCTGAAATTGAGAGCGCGGAATCTAAAGGAAATGTGGTTATCAAAAATTTAAATGAATCACTTTTAAAGTATAAGGCTTTTGCCGGTCTTACAGATGTATACGGGCCAGGCATTGAAATCTTTATAGACAATCCTTCTAAAGATATAAATAGTACTTATGAAAATAATCTGGTTTATGATTATGAAGTAATCGTGAATTTGGTAAATGAGTTAAATGCGGCAGGTGCAGAGGCTATTTCCATTAACAATCAAAGGATTCTTAGCCACACAGAAATACGCGCAGCAGGTGAAAATATCAATATCAATAAAGTGCCTCAGTTGGCACCCTTTATTATAAAAGTAATTGGTAATTCTCAGACGCTAGAAGGTGCGTTAACTGGACGTTTTGGCATTGTTTCTGTCATTAGGGAAAAAAATTATGAACTTGATATAAAAAAAATGGAGAAAGTAACAATTCCAAAGTATAATGGATTGATTGAATTTAGGTATTCAAATGTGGTTGAATAGATTGCAGACAGTGGGGTGATTTCATGAAATTGAAAAAAGGTCAAAGTGTTATCCTCATTCTCATGGTAATCCTTGGCATGCTGATTGCATTTCAACTTAGGCTTTCTCAGTTGGGATATAAATATGTTCAATTCACGGACATTAGCAACTTGCAAAACACCCTTTTGAAAGAACAAGCAGAAGTAGACCAACTTCATGAAAAGCAGCTTGAGTTACAGGATAAGAAGAGTGCTTATGAGGATGCTAAGTATGGTGAAGGTGGCATCGGATCGATTATTGAAGAAAATTTAAATAAATATAAGGCTTTTGCAGGACTTACAGCACTTGAAGGTCAAGGAATAGTGGTGATTGTCACAGATGCTGAAAGAGAACTGGGAGAAAATGAAAATCCGAACGACTTAATCGTTCATGATTATGATATGAGAGCCTTGATAGCGGATATACGTTCGTCGGGTGCAGAAGCTATTAGTATAAACGGACAACGCATTTTGCTCTCGAAAACGGAATTGTATTGCACTGGCCCAACCATTCGCATAAATGACCAGGTATTTGCACAACCTTTTATTATTCGTGCTATTGGGGATAAAAATAGATTGCTTGAAGTAGTAGACGGACCTGATGGCTATGCGAATATTCTAAGAGATATGGGTATATTTGTCGAAACAAATACAAGTGTTAGCATTACAGTTCCTGCATACCCAAGTCTGCAAGGAACAAAGTATATGAAAAATGTGGAGGGCGTCGTTAAATGATTATTGCAATATTAGGCATTGTATTGGGATTGGCTTTAGGATTTCTCATACCACTGACGATCGCGACGAGTTATTCAGTCTATTTTTCAGTAGCAATTTTAGCTGCAATCGATTCAGTTTTCGGAGCTGTGCGATCGTCATTAGATGGTAAATTTGATCCAGTTATATTTTTATCCGGTTTTTTTACAAATGCAATACTGGCAGCGTTTCTCGCTTACATTGGAGATAACCTTGGTGTACCCATTTATTATGCCGCTGTTTTTGCCTTTGGAGTCCGACTATTTAACAACTTAGCGATTATTCGCAGACAATTTATTGAAGATTTTCGTAAAAATCGAAAAAAAACGTAAAATGTAGAGAACTTTATTAAAAACTTGCATATATCTGTTTTTAAATCACCAAGTATTATGGTATTATATAGAAAGATACTTTATTTGACGTATAACGCGTTATTTACGTAAGACGAAGAATAGAGTTTGAAATGCTTGCTCTTTTAAGGAACGAATTTTATTCGCTGAGGATACAAGTCATACTAAGGGGGATACTCATGTTAGAATTCGATATGGATACAGAACAATTTGCACATATTAAAGTGGTTGGTGTAGGTGGCGGTGGTAATAATGCCGTAAATCGCATGATCGAAGCCAATTTACAAGGTGTTCAATTTATTGCAATTAATACAGATAAACAAGCTTTATATAATTCAAAAGCCGAGTATAAAATACAAATTGGTGAAAAGTTAACTCGCGGTTTAGGTGCTGGTGCAAATCCTGAAATTGGAAGCAAGGCAGCTGAAGAAAGCAGAGATGACGTATATCAAGCACTTCAAGGTGCTGATATGGTATTTGTTACAGCAGGCATGGGTGGCGGTACAGGTACTGGTGCAGCTCCAATTGTTGCTCAAATTGCAAAGGAAATGGGTATTTTAACGGTTGGAGTAGTAACGAAACCCTTCACTTTTGAGGGCAGAAGACGAATGCTTCATGCGGATAAAGGCATTGAAGAACTTAGAAAAAGAGTTGATACGCTTGTAACGATTCCAAATGATAGATTGCTTCAAGTAGTTGAAAAACGTACGTCTATTGTAGATGCGTTCAAAATTGCAGATGATGTTTTAAGACAAGGCGTACAAGGTATTTCAGATCTTATTGCAATACCTGGCCTTGTAAATCTTGACTTTGCGGACGTTAAGACGATTATGCATGAACGTGGACTTGCTCACATGGGCGTTGGTCGTGCGAGCGGCGAAAACAGAGCGGTGGAAGCTGCTAAGCAAGCGATTCATTCACCACTTCTAGAAACGACTATCAATGGCGCAAAAGGCGTTTTGCTTAATATCACGGGTGGCCCAAGTCTTGGCCTTTATGAAATCAATGAAGCGGCTGCAATTGTTCAAGAAGCTGCTGATTTCGAGGCAAACATTATCTTTGGTGCTGTTATTGATGAATCTCTTAAAGATGAAATTCGTATTACAGTGATTGCAACTGGATTTGAAGATGGTGTTGATTTGGCACTTCAAAATGCACAGCAAATGCCGCAATACGTATCACCATACTCTCCGCAACAAGTTGTTCAGGCAACGCCGCCTCCAGTTCAGGTTGTAGAACCTAAAGTGGAAGTTGTTGTTCCAGAGCCGGTTATAGCTGAAGAAGCAGCTGAGTTATTAGACGCAACAGAGTATGATATTCCAACGTTCTTAAGAAAGAAAAGATAGGCAAATTCAACCACCTGTTTCAGGTGGTTTTTGTCAGTTTAAGGGAGGTGACTAAGTTGCATTGTCCATTTTGTCATTATGAAGAATCGAAGGTCATTGATACGAGGTCGACAGAAGAAGGGAGTGCTATTCGAAGAAGACGTGAATGTATTTCATGTAAGAATCGATTTACTACCTATGAAAAAATAGAAGAAATTCCGCTAATTGTGGTCAAAAAAGACGGCACTCGAGAATCCTTTAATCGCAATAAAGTGTTAAACGGATTAATTCGTGCTTGTGAAAAAAGACCTGTTTCTATAGATCAGATGGAATACATCGTAGATCAAATTGAAACCTATCTTAATAACAGCATGGAGAAAGAGGTTGCGTCACAATTGATAGGCGAAATGATCATGAACTCACTCAAAGAGTTGGATGAAGTCGCTTATGTCCGGTTTGCTTCTGTTTATAGACAATTTAAAGACATCAATACTTTTATTGATGAACTGACAAAATTATTAGCCGAAAAACAACGGTAAGCATTATGAATTATAAAACGTTTAAACTACTAGAACAGTACAGCGAGTGTATTCATGGCTTCACTTACAAAAATGGCGGCATTGTAGATTTGCCTTTTGGCAATCAACATATGGGTCTTTTGTCTTTCCACTATCAAGACGAAGCATGGGAAAATATTAAGCATCTTATTCAAACATTAGATACGGATGTGAAGCCTAAAACCCTTGTCTTTACTGAACAAATTCACCAAGATCACTTGGTGAATTTTGAATCGGCGGATTTTGAAAAGACTGTTAGGGATGGTTATGACGTTCATATAATCAAGTCAACAGATGGCGTGTTTACAACACAAACGAAGACGCTTTTAATGACATTTTATGCCGACTGTACCCCTATATTTTTCTATGATCCTATTTTGAGAGTCATTGGAATGGTGCACAGCGGTTGGAAGGGTACTAATCTAAAAATTGCCAATCAAGGCATAGCGTTTATGACTAAGACCTACGGCTCAAGAATAAGCGATTTAAAAGTGGTCATTGGACCAGCGGCGAGTGCTTGTTGTTATGAAGTGGATCAAGAGGTTTATGAACAATTTGTAGAGTATCCGCATTGTTTTAAGCCCTCTAAAGAAGGGCATTACCTAATGGATATGAAGCGCGTCATTTACGATGATCTAATCCAAACAGGTCTTTTAGATAGCCAAATAGAAGTGAGCGAAGATTGTACGATTTGTCAATCAGAAGCCTATTTTTCACATCGAAGAGACCATGGCGACACTGGCAGAATGGCAGCGTTTATCTCAATGCAATAAAAAAAGCAACAATTTAAGTGAACATATACAGGTTCTTTGACACAAGGCCCAACCTGTTGTAATATAGTCAAGTGTATATTGAGAAGGTGTGGTGTCTTTATTATGGAAGTATGCTTAAGAAAAGAAGTAAAAAATAGAATTTCACTTGTAATGGAAGGATCAATTGCGTTCGAGCTCGGTGTAGTTGTTGGTGAGGAACTCATTTCAATCAACGAAAGACCGGTTGAAGACATTATTGATTTTATGTTCCTTACGGCAGATGAGCATGTGAAATTGGAAATTAGAAAGTTAAACGGGGAAATAGAAATCCTTAATATAGATAAAGAGTTCTATGATGAGATTGGCATCGAATTTGAGAATCCGATTATGGATGAAGCAAAGTCTTGCCGGAATCAATGCGCTTTTTGTTTTATCGATCAAATGCCTAAAGGCATGCGAGAAACCTTGTATTTCAAAGACGATGATTCAAGATTGTCCTTTTTACAAGGCAATTTTGTGACACTTACAAATGTTTCAGATAAAGATTTGGCGAGAATGATTGAGTACCGGATTAGTCCGATTAATGTATCCGTTCATACGACGAATCCGGAGCTGCGAGTTAAAATGCTTAATAATCGCTTCGCGGGCAATATAATGGAGCGCCTTGAATTACTTGCTGAGCATCGTATTGAAGTCAATGCTCAAATTGTTCTTTGCCCTGGCGAAAATGATGGCATTGAACTACAAAGAACCCTTGAAGATTTATCAAAACTTAATCCAAGTCTTGTTAGCGTGGCAATCGTGCCTGTTGGCTTGACCAAATATAGAGAAGGATTAGCACCGCTTAGAGGTTTTACAAAAGAAGAATCTCAAGCAGTCATCGATCAGGTACACGGGCTTCAAGAAGCGTTTTTAGAGCGCCTTGAAACACGATTTGCCTTTTTATCAGATGAGTTCTATGTTATGGCAGATGCAAAATTGCCTGACTATGACGACTATGAAGGGTTTATTCAACTTGAAAATGGCGTTGGATTGATGCAAAAGTTTAAAATCGAATTAGAAGATGCGCTTGAAGAGTGTCTCGTTACGGGACTTTCCCCTAAAACAGCTACCTTGTTTACAGGGCATTCGGCATATGCTTTCATGAAGCAGATGGTACAGAAGGTCAATGAGAAATTACCGCTTCAAACAGAAGTTGTAAAAATTAACAATGAATTTTTTGGAACATCTATCACAGTTTCCGGACTAATTGTTGGGGAAGATATCTTAGAGCAAAGCAAAGACCTGAAATTGGGCGATTTTGTGATTATTCCTAGATCCATGATGAAAGCAGATGAAGACCTCTTTTTGGACAACATGACAGTGGAGTCGTTGTCCACCCAATTGGGTAGAAAAATCCTAATAGCCGAGGTTGATGGCTATATTTATGTTGAACAAATGGTCGAAGCACTAAGAAATTAGAATGATTGGATCCAAAGAGTTGTATATGAAAACGTATTGCGGAGGTGCAAATTATGAGAAAACCGGTTGTAGCAGTAGTTGGTAGACCGAATGTAGGTAAATCTACATTCTTTAATAAAATTGCAGGGGTTAGAATATCGATTGTTGAAGATACCCCAGGCGTTACAAGAGATAGAATTTATGCAGATTGTGAGTGGCTCAGTCACAAATTCACATTGATAGACACAGGTGGTATCGAGCCTTCAAAAGACATCATCATGACGCATATGAGAGCACAAGCTCAAATCGCGATTGATACGGCAGACGTTATCATTTTCATGTTAGATGGCAAGACGACGTACACAACAGGTGATGAAGAAATTGCCAGCATGTTGATGCGTTCAAAAAAGCCGATTATTTTAGCCATCAATAAAATTGACCAATTTAGAATACCAGAACATTTCTACGACTACTATAACCTTGGTCTTGGTGAACCGATGATGATTTCATCAGTTAACCAACTTAACCTTGGTGACTTGCTTGACGAAGTCGTGAAACATTTTGGCGATAATATTGGCGCAGATTATGATGAAGATGTGATTAAAGTTGCCATTATTGGTAAACCAAATGCAGGAAAATCGTCTATTCTCAACTGTATTTTAGGTGAGGACCGCGTTATCGTAAGTGAAATCCCTGGTACAACCAGAGATGCGATAGATACACCTTTTACCTACCAAGGGGATGACTATGTTTTCATCGATACAGCTGGTTTAAGACGTAAAAGTAAAATTGAAGACAATATTGAAAGATACAGTATGATGAGAACTTTGTCTGCTATTGAACGTTCAGACGTTTGTCTGATGGTTATTGATGCAGAAAGTGGCGTAACAGAGCAAGACAAACGTGTCGCTGGTTATGCGCATGAAGCTGGAAAAGCAATTGTTCTTGTAGTAAACAAATGGGATCTTCTTGCAAAAGACAATCATACGTATTCAGAGTATGAAAAAGTCATGCGTGAAGAATTGGCATACCTTAGATATGCGCCAGTGATGTTTGTTTCTGCAGTTACCAAGCAAAGAATATTCAAGGTAATTGAACAAGCTAAATTGGTTGCAACTGAAGCTGCTAAACGGATCCCAACTGGTACGCTTAATGACGTTCTTAATGAAGCCATTATGCTCAATCAGCCACCAACAGATAAGGGCAAGAGGCTCAAGATTTACTACATGACTCAAACCTCTATCAAGCCGCCGACGTTTGTTATATTTGTAAACGATGAGGAACTTGCTCACTTCTCTTATATCAGGTACATCGAAAATACTTTGAGAAAGAACTTTGACTTTACAGGGACGCCGCTTCACTTTATTATCAGAGAGAAAAAAGAGAACAAATTATAGTTTTAAAGGATGTGAAGCTATGAAAATTGCAGTACTTGGCGCAGGTAGCTGGGGAACAGCTCTTGCTAAAGTTTTATCGGAGAATGACCATGAGGTCAGACTTTGGGGAAGAAATTCAGAGCAGATGCAGTCGATGGCGAAAACAGGTGAGAATAAAAAATACCTTCCTAACATAGCATTAAAATCCTCGATTTTAATGACTTCCAATTTTGAAGAGGCAATAGATGGCGTACATGTATTTGTACTCGCTGTTGCTTCTCAATCGGTTAGAGAAGTTATTAAGCAGTTAAAATCCTATGTAGGCATTCGTCCTTTGATCATTAATGTAACCAAAGGGGTTGAAGTAGGTTCGCTTAAGAGAATATCGGAAGTGGTGACGGAGATTATTCCAGATGCATTATTTGTGGCATTGTCTGGCCCTTCACATGCGGAAGAAGTTTCAAATGGCATTCCTACTACACTTGTGTCTTCTTCTATAGACCAAGAAGCTGCAGAGCTTGTTCAAGATTTATTCGGAAATGATTTTTTGCGAATTTATACCAATCCCGATGTCATCGGAGTTGAACTTGGAGGCGCACTGAAGAACATTATTGCCCTTGGCGCTGGTATAAGCGATGGTTTAGGATTTGGAGACAACTCCAAAGCGGCGCTGATGACCCGTGGTATTTTTGAAATTTCAAAACTCGGCAAAATTATGGGTGCGAATCCCGAGACATTCAACGGTCTTTCTGGTATTGGTGATTTAATTGTAACCTGTACCAGCATGCATAGCCGTAACCGTCGTTTTGGCATTTTGATCGGACAAGGAAAATCAGTAGAGGAAGCGTTAAAAGAGATTGGCATGGTGGTTGAAGGCTACTATACCATTCAATCTGCCTATCATTTAGCAGAAAAATTTAATGTTGAGATGCCGATTACTCGAGAACTCTATCGGGTATTATATGAAAATAGTGACACGAGTAGTTCTGTTAAAAATTTGATGCTCAGACGTCGAAAACACGAGATGGAAGAAACATCAAACGAAGCATTGCTATGGAAAAAAGTAAAATTGTAATAACAATCAAGTTTACAGATGATGAGTTTTGCCATATAATAGGTGTATAAGGAAGTATGGTGATTGACATGGATTTCGAATATATCGAGAAGTTATTGTTGGTGGCGTTGCTATTATGCTTTATTGGTTATTTTCTGGCTTATCTTAAAGAAAAATTAGAATTTAATCAATTGCAAGTGCCAATCAAATCAGAAAAAGTAACTCAAAATCTATTGGATAGCTTGGACTACAAAGTTTTTAAATTGGGAAATACAAGGCTAAATATTGGAGACGAAATCAAAGTTTATCTTAAGGATAATAAAATGATTAAAGGGACAGTGTTAGGTGCTAAGCGTAAAATAGGAGCTTTATGTATGGTTACAAAAGGAGACGAAATTGTAGAACTTCGAGTTACTCACATTAAGAAATTAAAAGTTGTTGCTAAATACGGAAGAATTTTTTAATTTTATTTAATTAAGACTACCTTTTGGTAGTCTTTTTTTTGAACGGGAAGTACGTTCGTCCTGTGAACGGGAAGTACGTTCGTTCTGTGAACGGATAGTACGTTTATTTTTTTTTCTATAAAAAACATTGGAATCAGTAGGTGGCTAGATGCGAATTAAGAGTTATAAACGTTTAACATTTACCGTCATGATCTTAATAGGCATTATTTATCTAGTGTTTATTGGGGTGCAACGGTTTTTAGTTGAAGAAAAAGTTTACAAGGTTCTATATGATACGCTAGACATCGAAAAAGCTTGTAAGGCAATTGTACTCCGCCAAGAGACCATTGTTACCGCTAACCTTTCAGGACAGGTGGAATGGTTTATTAAAGAAGGCGACAAGGTACAAAAGACTCAAAGGCTTGCTACTGTTTTAGTGGAAGAAAGCCAAAAGAAAGAAATTGTTAAACCTAGTCAGGTAACTGGTATAAAAGCAACTGAAATGTTGAAAATTGATTTAACGAAAGTAAATGAAGAAATAGAGGTTTTGCGTAAAGAAGTTTACGCCGCATCAGCACAATCCAATTTTAAGCGTCTTAAAGAACTTCAGCGAGATTTGCAGCTTAAAATGGAAAGAAAAAAGAAGTTAACTGAGTCGCAAGATTTGTTAAAAGACAGTATTTCTTCTTTTAAAAAGACTTATTTAAATGCAAACGAAGTTCAAATTGGCAAAAAAATTGATTTTAGCAGTCCGGAGTCTGGAATTGCAACCTTCCAAACGGATGGGTTCGAAGATACGCTTACATTAGACAATCTGTACAACTTGGATTATGATTTGATTTTTTCAAGTAAAATTATTCCTGGAACATGGGGACAAAGTACGGTTAAATCAGGAAACCCGATGGTTAAAATCGTTGATAATAGTACTTGGTTTTTACTTTGCATGATTGAACGAGATGATATGGATTCTTATGAGAAAAATAAAGAAATTGGCGTAAGCATCAATGACAAAGTATATGCAGGAAAAGTCACGGATGTATTTGAAAATAATCAAAAAGGTGTTTTGGTGATTAAGATGATTGATCTTTATGAGAATTTCCACCAAAATCGTTTCTTAGACGTGCGGGTCATTCGAGACAATTATCAAGGTTTAAAAATTCAAAACGCGTCAATCATTACTTTCAACGGCATACAAGGGGTATACGTTGTAGGATTGGATGAAAAAGTGGTTTTTAGACCGATAAAAATTTTAGGAAATGATGATAAATATGCTATTATTAAGCAAGGTTATATTACCGTTATCCAAAATGGAGACCCGAAGCGTATCAAGACTGTGGATTTAAACAGTCAAGTGGTCATCAATCCAGTGGGTATTCGGCCTGGAGATTCAATTAAATAGGAGGCTTTTGAAAATGTATGCTTATATAAAAGACAATTTGAACGATATTAAAGATCGTATTGCAGTAGCAGCCATTAAAAGTGGGCGTCAGCCAGAAGAAATTACACTTGTAACGGTGACGAAAACGCTGCCAATCGATGTCATCAATGCGGCGATCACTTTTGGGATTACTGACATTGGAGAAAATAAAGTTCAAGAAGTCATGGATAAGTATGACCATATTCTAAATGAACCAAAATGGCACTTGATTGGTCATTTGCAAACCAATAAAGTTAAGTATATTGCAGATAAGGTTTCATTAATTCATTCAGTGGACAGTTTGCGCCTAGCAGAAGAAATTTCAAGAAGGTGTGAGAAGTTAGAGACTGTAATGGATATTCTCATCCAAATTAATGTTGCAGATGAAAGCACGAAATTTGGAATTCAAAGAGATGAGGTATTTGAACTCGTTGAGCAGGTTTCTTTGCTTACAAATGTAAGGATCAAAGGATTAATGACCATCGCCCCCAATATAGATGACGAACAGGAACTTAGAAAATATTTTGCAGAAATGAAGGATATTTTTGAAACCTTGAAGAAAACAATGTATAATAGAGTGGATATGACTTATTTATCCATGGGAATGACCAATGATTATGAAATTGCCATCGAAGAAGGTGCCAATATGGTGAGAATCGGTACAGGGATATTTGGCGCTAGAAATTATATAAAATAGCGGGGGTTTGTTATGGCTGATAAATTTATGGACAAAGTAAAGAATATGATGGGTTTTGAAACCGATCAAAAGTATGAAGAAGATTACGATTATGACGAGTCAAATGATTACGATGATCGCAATTATGCAGGTAATCAAAGCACCTCTCAAGCTTTATATGGCGGCTCTCAGAGTAAAGTTGTCAACATCTCTAAGCCAACAACCTCAAATGCTTCAACTGTAACGCCTATGTCAGCGCCTTCAGGCGTTATGCCAAGACTTAACTATGATATGGAAGTTGTTCTTTATCAACCAAAGGACTTCGAAGATTCAAAAATTATTGTAGACAGCTTAAAGAGTAAAAAACCAGTGATTCTTAATATTGAAGATTTAGACAACGATTTAGGTAAAAAAATATTTGATTTTTGTAGTGGCGCTTTGTACGCACTAGATGGTCATATTCAAAAGATTTCAAGAGGCATTTTTATCTTAGCACCTTACAATGTTGAAATTGGCGGAGACGTGAGAACTGCTTTAGAAAGTAAAGGCATTTTTGCATGGACTTCAAGAAAGGAATAATTAACTATGAGCTTGATTCAATCTTCTATCATTCAGTTTTTAAACATCATTGTTTATATGATTCTAGTACGTGCGGTACTCTCTTGGTTTGTTAAAGATTTAAACAACCCAATCATCAGATTTCTCTTTGAAGTGACGGATCCTTTACTTAGTCCTTTTAGAGAGCTTCAAAATAAAATAGGCATAACGGGTGGAATCGATTTTTCGCCAATACTCTTATTTTTGGTGATTGAAATGTTGAAAAATGCAGTCGTTATGTACTTATGATGAAGCGCGAGCTGCTAAATACCTTGGCAGATCCAGAGCTTAAAGTAATAGCCGCTAAATTTTTAGACAAGGTTATGCAGAGCGGTAAATACCATGAAAAGGTGTTTACCGCTTTTTTAAGTCCTGTGGCACAAGAAACATGCGAGAAATTGTTTTGGCAGTTGAAAGAGGATCTTCAGCTCCTGACATTTGGCGGTCATGATTCTACAGAATATAAGATGATTGGCATTGCTCCAAGCTATTTGACGATTGAAGAATCTGATTTTCCAATTGGCTTAATAGTGGCGACGGTACGTGCCAAAACACATGATCTGACGCATAGAGACGTTCTTGGAGCGCTTATGTCTCTCGGGTTTCAACGAAACCGAATAGGCGATCTTTGGATTTCGGAAAATGAAATACAAATTATCGGCGATGTAGACATGCTTGCCTATATTAGCGGACAGTTAGAAAAAATAGGCAGATACAGCGTGGACTGTGAACTAAAACCTCTAGATCAGCTTAAATTACCAGTGGCTGAAACAGAAGAACTTTTTAAAACAGTTCCGAGTTTGAGGCTAGACGCCCTACTTGCGGCTGGCTATAATCTTTCAAGAAGTGCTGCCCTTGCTCTCATTCAAGGAGACAAAGTGAAACTCAATCATTTGCCAATTGCGCATGCCAATCATATGCTCAAAGAAGGGGATTTGATTGCTTGCAGAGGAAAAGGGCGAATGTTCTTAACTGCTGTCGAAGGGACTTCTAAAAAAGACCGCATCAAAATAAGAATTACTAAAATGTGTTGACGCTGATATGATTTTCCGTTATAATTTTTAGTAATTGATTATGAAGTAAAAGCTATGAAAAGAACAGTAACTTTTGAAACGGTTGCAGAGAGTTGGCGTGAAGGTGTGAGCCAATAGAAGTGACAAAAGTGAAGATCGTCTTGGAGCTGTTGAGGTGAACAAAGAGTAACTTCAATCGGGTTGCGCCGTTAAGCGTTTAATAAGAGGTATGAATTTTTAGTAGAGTTGTGTTGATAAGCACCAGTATTTATCGAAACACTCTAAATTAGGACTTCATGCAATTCGGGTGGTACCGCGGAAATAAGGTTATTTTCGTCCCTGAGCTATTAATAGCTCAGGGATTTTTTGATTTCAACGAACATTAGGATTAAAAAAAGGAGTGGACACTATGGACTACAAAGAATTGTACAAAGGTCAAATTTCTTCATCGGAAGAGAACATTAGAGCACACTGGGATCAAATTGATTTGCTTCACCAAAGCATTGAAACAAGACAAGGACAACCAAGTTTTATTTTCTATGATGGCCCTCCGACTGCGAATGGCAGACCTGGTATTCACCACGTAATTGCAAGAGCGTTAAAAGATGCAGTTTGCAGATACAAAACGATGCAAGGTTTTCAAGTTAAAAGAAAAGCAGGCTGGGACACGCATGGTCTTCCAGTTGAAATAGAAGTTGAAAAAAGACTTAACCTCGACAGCAAACAAGGCATAGAAGCTTATGGCATTGAAGCCTTTAACCAGCAGTGTCGTGAGTCTGTATTCGAATATGAGAGTGTTTGGAGAGATCAAACGGAGCGTATGGCTTACCTCATCGACTTAGATAACCCGTACATCACACTCGATAATAATTACATTGAGTCTGTTTGGTGGATTCTTAATAAGTTCTTTGAAGAAGGCTACATCTATGAAGGTCACAAAATTTTGCCATACTGCACAAGATGCGGTACAGGCCTTGCTTCTCATGAAGTGGCTCAAGGGTATCAAGAAATTAAGACGGCAACGGTTTTTGTTAAATTCAAGCGCAAAGACTTTGATGAATACTTCCTTGTTTGGACGACAACTCCTTGGACGCTTGCGGCTAACGTTGCGCTTACAGTGAATCCGAAAGAAACTTACATCAAGGTAAGAGAAAACGATGAAGTGATGTATATTGAGAAAAACCTTGCATCAAAAGTGCTTGGCAAAGAATATGAAATTCTTGAAGAAATGACAGGCAAAGATTTAGAGTTCATGGAATATGAGCAGCTTATGCCATTTGTTACAGCTGAGAAAAAAGCGTTTATCGTGACATGTGCAGACTATGTTACAACAGACGATGGTACAGGAATTGTTCATACAGCACCTGCTTTTGGTGAGGACGATTACCAAACAGGCATGCGTTATAACCTTCCAGTGCTTCAGCCAGTCGATGAAAGTGGTAAATATACATCAACACCTTGGGAAGGCACATTTGTAATGGATGCTGACCCAGACATCATCATTTGGTTAAAAGAAAACGGCAAACTCTACAAGAAGCAAACGATGGAGCACAACTACCCACACTGCTGGCGTTGTAAAACACCGCTTCTCTACTATGCGAAACCAAGCTGGTACATTGAAATGACGAAGCTTAAGGATCAAATGGTGGCTAATAACAACACAGTTAACTGGTTCCCTCCTTATGTTGGAGAGAAGCGTTTTGGAAACTGGCTTGAAAATGTAAATGACTGGGCTATTTCTAGAAGCAGATATTGGGGCACGCCGCTTAACATCTGGCGTTGTGACTGCGGTCATTTGGCATCTGTAGGCTCGAAACAAGAACTTGCCGACAGAGCCATTGAAAAACTCGACCCAGCAACGGTAGAACTTCACAGACCATATGTGGATGATATTCACTTAAAGTGTGACAAGTGTAGCGGTACAATGACAAGAGTTGTTGAAGTTATTGACTGTTGGTTTGATAGTGGGGCAATGCCTTTTGCTCAGCACCATTATCCATTCGAAAACAAAGAAAACTTTGAAGAATTATTCCCAGCAGATTATATCTGTGAAGGGATTGACCAAACAAGAGGCTGGTTCTACTCACTTCTTGCAATTTCAACTTTTGTAATGGGCAAAGCACCTTATAAAAATGTGCTTGTAAATGACTTGATCCTCGATAAAGAGGGCAAGAAAATGTCCAAATCAAAAGGCAACACAGTAGATTCATTTGAAATGTTCGATAAATACGGCGCTGACGTTGTGAGATGGTACCTCTATCACTGTTCTCCAGCTTGGATGCCTACAAAGTTCGACGAAGAAGGCATTAAAGAAGTGGACAGCAAGTTCTTTAGAACGTTTAAAAATGTTTACAACTTCTTTACGCTTTATGCCAATACGGACCAAATCAAAGCAACTGACTTCTATGTTAATCCGGCTGAGCGTCCAGAGTTAGACAGATGGATTTTGTCAAAATTAAACGTGCTCATTAAAGAAGTGACAGACGAATTAGAAGTCTATGACACCATGAAAGCCGTTCGTAAACTCCAAGACTTTGTGAATGAGGACTTGTCAAATTGGTATATCCGTCGTTCAAGAAGAAGATTCTGGGGCTCAACGCTCACAGAAGACAAGAAGGCTGTGTACAATACGACTTACGAAGTAATCGTTGCAGTGTGTCAACTTGCAGCACCATTTGCGCCTTATATGAGCGAAGAAATATATCGAAATTTAACGGGTGAAGAATCAGTTCACTTATCAACGTTCCCTAAATGTAACCCAGAATTGGTAGACAGCCGTGTTGAACAGCGCATGGACTTAATCAGAGACTTGGTGACACTTGGTCGTGCGGCGAGAGAAACGGTAAAAATCAAAGTAAGACAACCGATTCAGCAGGTCATCATCGACGGAAAATACGAGTCATTGATTTCAGACTTAGTCGGACTCATTCAAGAAGAACTAAACGTCAAAGAAGTGGTCTTCACCAAAACGCTTGGCGACTACATGAACTTCTCGCTGAAACCAAACTTCAAAGTTCTTGGTTCGGTTCTTGGCAATAAAATGGGCTTATTCGGCAAAAAACTTGCAGAACTTGACCCAGCAGTAGCGGCGCCACAAGTGGACGGGGGCGAAACATTAGTCCTTGATCTCGATGGTGAAGCGTTCGAAGTGACAAGCGAAAATGTACTCGTTAACATCACGGCTAAAGAAGGCTTCACTGTAAGTCTTGAAAATAACGTGTTTGTGATCTTAGACACAACGCTTTCGGAAGACCTTATTCTTGAGGGCTATGCAAGAGAAATGATCTCAAGAATTCAACAAATGAGAAAAGCGGCAGATTTCCAAGTGCTCGACGAAATCAACGTTTACTATCAGTGCGATGAAACCTTTGAAAAAGGCGTTGCAGCGCATAAAGACTACATCATGGGTGAGACTCTAACGGTTTTACTTGCCAAAGCAGACGACAAAGCATTTGAATCATTCGAGCTTAATGGCTGCGATGTAAAACTTTTCGTTGAAAAAAGAGCTTAATGTTTGTACAATAGAGATATGACAGAAAGTTTAACTTACTATTAGAAAATGAAGAGGGAAACCTCTTCATTTTGTTTTTTAATAAAGAAAGCCACTTGCATGTATGTTAAGGAGAATTAAATTGAATACTATTGAAGATGAAATCATCGAATTTACGTTTGATGGAGAACCAGGACTTAGATTGGATATTTACCTGAGCCAGATTATTGAGGGCATTTCTAGAAGCTATGTCCAAAAATTGATCAAGGACGGTCGCGTAACGGTTAACGAAAAGACGAATGATGTCAAAAAACATCAATTAAAAGTTGGAGACGAAGTGAAATTAACCATTCCGCCGCCAGAATTATTAGCGGCACTGCCTGAAGATATTCCAGTGGAGATTGTTTATGAAGACGATCAAGTTGTCGTTGTGAACAAACCTCAAGGTATGGTTGTGCACCCTGCGCCAGGAAACTACTCTGGAACGCTCGTCAATGCGCTTATGTTCCACTGCAAAGATCAGCTCTCGACAATCAATGGCGTTATAAGACCAGGTATTGTGCATAGAATAGACAAAGATACATCTGGATTACTAATGGTGGCTAAAACTGACCTCGCCCACAGAGCGCTTGCAGAAGAGTTAAAAGCGTATAAATCTGAACGCATTTATTATGCGCTTGTTTGCGGCGAAATGAAAAATAAATCAGGCACCATTAAAACGATCATTGGTAGATCACCTAAAAATCGATTAAAAATGTGTGTTATGACTGAGGGCAAAGAAGCGGTTACACATTATGAAGTGGTTAAACATTATCATGACTACACTTTGGTAAAATGCCAATTGGAAACTGGAAGAACACATCAAATTCGTGTACACCTTCAGCACATTGGACATGCAGTTGTAGGCGATCCGCTATATGGATACCCTCTTTGTAAATTAAAGCACAATGGACAACTTCTTCATGCGGGCAGCCTTGGCTTTACGCATCCTGTTACAGGAGAATTCATGAGATTCACCTGCGAACTTCCTGGTTATTTCCAAAGAATATTAGACAAATTGGAGGCTGGACTGTAATGGATTTTAAGGCGAAAATATTAGATGACAAGGCGATTGGCCGCTCTATTACGAGACTCGCTCATGAGATTATAGAAAAGAATAAGGGCGTCGATCAAGTGGTTTTGGTCGGCATCCTTTCAAGAGGCGTACCGATTGCCAACCGCATTGCTGAAAAAATCTTTGAAATTGAAGGAAAAACGGTAAAGGTTGGTCAACTGGACATTACGCTTTACAGAGACGACCTGAGCAAAGTGGGAGAGAACCCAATTGTGAATGGCAGTGATATTGGCTTTGATTTGTCAGAAAAACACGTTGTTTTGGTTGACGATGTGATTTATACAGGGCGTACCGTGCGTGCAGCACTTGATGCGGTGATGGACTTTGGCAGACCGATGACCATTCAGCTTGCGGTGCTTGTTGATAGAGGTCACAGAGAACTCCCAATTAGAGCGGATTACGTTGGAAAAAATGTCCCAACATCGACTAAAGAGATTATTAAAGTTAGAATTTCTGAAGTGGACGGTTTGGACGAAGTTTGCATTTACGACAAATAGAGAAGCGGCTTAGTTGCCCTGACGGGATGTGATAGCGTGAACATGTTTAATACGTATAGGGGACTTCCCAAAAGCATTTACGTCTTGTTTTTTGTTCAAGTCATCAACCGATTCGGAGATTTTGTCGTTCCTTTTTTAACCATGTATTTGGTGAAAAAACTTGGGTTTACCATGAGCCAAACGGGGTTTGTGGTGACACTTTGCGCACTGGCAATCATGCCGGGGGCTTTTTTAGGCGGGAAACTTTCGGATCAGTACGGAAGGAAAAAGATTTATCTCATTTTTCAATCCTGTGCGGCAACGCTCCTGCTGATTTGCGGGTTTATTGGCACTTCAAAATTGCTTGTGGTGCTCGTAATCTGTTCGGCATTTTTTAGCGGCGGCGTGAGACCCATCTTAGGTGCCATTATAACCGATGTACTGCCTCCCGAACAGCGACAGGCTGGGTTTTCACTGTCCTATATGGGCATTAACCTTGGGGTTGCCTTTGGGCCAATAATGGCAGGTTTTTTGTTCAACCACCATTTGCCGTGGATTTTTATAGGCGATGCCATTACATCCTATTTAGCGGTATTGTTGGTTATCTTTAAAATCAAAGAATCTAAACCTGTTTTGGAAACGCAGCAGCATAGCGAACTTGAAAAGTCTGAAAAAGGAAACACACTTAGCGTGCTGTTGAAACGACCCGAAATTCTTTGGTTTTTCGTGATCAATTTATTGTTTAGCATTACCTATACGCAGCATACTTTTGCACTGCCTTTACAGCTCAATCAGCAGTTTAACCTGAGCGGGCCTGCTATATTTGGTTATATAATGAGTCTTAATGCCATTACGGTATTAGCGCTTACTTTGCCGCTGAACCATTTGACAAAGGGGCTTAAACCGCTGACCATCATGGCGTTTTGCGGCATTTTATATGCCATTGGTTTTGGTATGATTGCGTTTATTGATAACATCGGCATGTATTTGTTTTCAACGGTGATTTGGTCAATAGGCGAAGTGCTTGCGGCATCTAGCTTTGGTGTTTACTTAGCCAACCACTCTCCTCAAAATTTCAGAGCGCGAATCAGTGCCGTTTCGTCCTTCTTTTTTGCTCTAGGCGCAGTGATTGCGACTTCTGGCATGGGTCTGTTCACAGATTATTTCGGACTTCAAGCGGTATGGATTTTGCTTTTCTTCATGTGTTTGTTAGGGTCTTTTGGGATGAAGTGCTTGAGGGATTAAATAGAGAACGTGTGCCTCATTTTTTATGAGGCACTTTTTTGCGTTATTTCTTCTATATTATAGCATTTAAGTATAAATTTCCTTAATAAACGTCAAAAAGTAATTTATTATATTTACAAATATGGTATAGTTTATATGGATGATTTAAGCTGTTACTTATTATAAAAGCAGTACGACGGAAAGTGAATTAGCGGGTTATGTTCCTGCTAAGTGAGGTTTTATTTTGTTTTAAGGAGAGCACTCATGAAATTAAGTTATGTAAAAACACTATTGCTGCTATGCTCTTGTCGATAAAACGATGCTCGTACATCCATTGTAAGAGATCCCTAGCGACTACGATCGAACAGCAAGACTGTGGTACATGGAAACACTTGAAGAATCTGATGTTGTTCGTGTTTTTGATATTTACCTAGATGCAACACTGAATAAATACATTTTAACGTTGACAACACCTGTTAAAAAAGACGGAAAATTCTCGGCGTCCTTGGCGTTGACATCATTGTTGAAGAGAAGAAAAAGTAACGCCTCTCATTTTTAATAATTTCATTACTTCGTTATGCAAAGAGCATAGGTTTCAAAGATTATACATCCCGTGAATTTTCACGACTTGAAGGCGCTTATGTCAATTTAAAACACAATATTATAATAGATAATGTTCTGCCATACAATAATTACCCAATGCCAATTGAGCCATGCCAAGTATTTGTGGTAGACATGAAGAAAACAGATGGTTCAGTGCAGCGGATTTATTATCGTTCCGATGGAGATGAATGGCAAGGTCTTCCGACTACAGTTGAGTTTCAAGTAAAATAGTGGTGATATAAAGACGACAAAAACTTTTTCATTCTAAGACAACACATTTATGTGAAGTCTGAAAATTGAAAAAGTTTTTTTATTTTTTGAATTGATTTTAATTTTAACTTGATATACACTGTATCTAGTTGATAGTTCGACTATCAGCTAATGAAAAGGAGCGATTATTCATGAAAGAAAATCTTAAAGAAAAAAGAAAGTTAGAAATCATAAAAGATAAAGAAAAACGCAAGGAAGAGGTGATTCGCGCCGCCATTAAAGTCATTCGATATCATAGCATTGAAGACGTTAAGATGACACAAATTGCTGAGGCAGCTGGTGTGGGCGTTGCATCGGTTTATAGATACTTTAAAACGAAGTTGGAATTGGCATTAGAAGCGGGGAACTGGCTTTGGAACGAAGAGATTCATAAAATGTATGTCGAGCCTGAGAATGCGTCATTTAACGCTTTTAACGGTGCGCAAAAAGTAGAATATTTCTTAAAGGTCTTTCTAAAAATCTACAAAGAATATCCAGAATTTTTCGTCTTTCTCGAGCAGTTTGATAATTATTTGGTGAAAGAGCACGTTGAAGTAGAACGGTTAGAACAATATGAACAAGCCATTAATCGTATAAAAGACACCATGCTCACTGCCATCGAGGAGGGAAAAAGAGACGGTTCTATAAGAGTGGATTTGGACAGTCAAATTTTTTACATGACGACGACCCACAGTTTGATGAGTTTATCTCAAAAGTTGATCATGAGAGGGAATCTGCTTCAAAGTGATCAGGTTGTATCGGGCGAAGAACAATTAGAAACGATGATTCAAATGTCGATGTGCTACATCAAAAGACCTTAATTGGAGGATTAACAAATGAAAGAAAAACTGCCCTTCTCGAAACAAATGGCTTATGCAATGGGACAACTTGGCTGGTCACTGCTCTCAGGCATTATCGGAACTTATTTAATTTATTACTACATTCCCACAGAAAAATCAGGAATCGCTGTGATGATCCCACAAATTGTGGTATTTGGTTTTTTATCGATTATAGGGCTCATTACCATGAGCGGCAGACTCTTTGACGCCATTACCGATCCGTGGATAGCCACTTTAAGTGACCGAAGCAAATCAAAAGATGGCAGAAGAATCTCTTTCATGAAAAAATCTGCCATCCCATTTGCGGTATTTACCGTACTCGTCTTTTGGAACCCAGTTCAAGGCGAAAGCGTTTTTAATGCGATTTTCTTAACGGTAATGCTATTGCTGTTTTACTTATTTTTCACCATGTATGTCACGCCATATTTTGCACTGCTTTCAGAAATTGGTCACACGCCTGAAGAACGCCTTAATTTATCAACTTATATTTCGGTGACTTGGTTCCTCGGCTTTGCAATTGCTTCGCAGGCGCCAGCAGTGTGGCAAATATTCATGAACTCAGGCTACGAAAAATTGTTCTCCATGCGCCTGACCTTCACCATTTTTGCAGTGATTGCGCTTATTTTCTTATACATTCCAGTGCTATTCATAGACGAAAAACGATACAGCGATGCACAGCCCTCTGAAGTGAAGATGCTCGACTCAATGAAGGCAACATTTAGAAACCGAGAATTTCGGATTTTTGCTTTTTCCGATTTGGTCTACTGGATAGCTATGACAATGTTCCAAAACACATTGCTCTACTATATTACAGTGCTGCTTGACTTGCCAGAAGCCATGCTTGGCATTTTGCTCATCATGCTCGGCGTAGGCTCATTCCTCTTTTACGCGCCAGTTAACTTCTTGGCAAAACGATTCGGGAAAAAGAAATTGCTCATAGTTGCATTCCTCTTATTTATTGTGACTTATGCCTATGGCAGCGTGCTCGGGAAATTGCCAATTGATCCAGGCCTCCAAGCCTATATCCTCATTTTATTGGCAGCCATCCCAATGGCAATCTTCGGTATTATTCCCAACGTTGTCATTGCAGACATCGCAGAATATGATGCCATTAAAACGGGTGTTAGAAGAGAAGCCATGTTCTTTGGCGTCAGAACTTTTATGTCTAAAATTGGTCAAATGCTCTCTATGCTGATACTCAGTGCTTTGCTACTCTTCAAAGTGAATGGCAGCAATGTCATGGGTATCCGACTGACTGGTATTTTTGCAGCTGTATTTTGTTTTGTCGGACTCCTTCTGTTAATGGCGTATAATGAAGAGAAAATTCTTTCAGGATTAAAAGCAGAAAGTAAAGAATCGGCGTGAAAGCCAATGGATAGCGCCTTTAAAGAATAGCGGATTTTATGAGAATAGGAGAAATCAATGGATCGTTCAAGCAAAATATTTGGAAATAAAATGTCACCTCAAGTGATTCGAAAAGCGGAAAAGAGCAAATCCAAATACCTTAATAAATTTGGAGATGACACTCAGGCTAATTATCAGCT
>JAYVIR010000014.1:0-2583 GCA_043770095.1 Eubacteriales bacterium | reverse complement strand
TCGACAGTCTCGTTAGCCCGCTCCGCGCATAACACATGACTTGGTACGCTTATCATCTCTTTGCTGAAGCATCTACGCCCCTCCTCGATAAATTTCTGGCAAATCCAGTAATGTCGAAAGGAGTATATTGGGTTCGCAATTTAACAGATTATCCCTGGCATGATTCAAAAGTTAAACATGGCTTACCGTCAAATGGCTTGCTCGTTGTTCGCCCTGTTGGAGACCCTTCATCGCACTACGCGGAATGGTATAAAAATCAAATTATTTCATGGTTTGACATACATGAGAGTGAAACAATTGAATTAAGTATTCTCCCAAATTTGATTCAGCAAGATAATCCAGATTACAATTTAGAAGCTTATCCTCCACAAGCATTTTTGAAGTATATGAAACAACTAAGCATTTACAACAAAACCACATTGGCTTTTTATCACTGTTCTATGTGGGGTGGAGACACTGACATTGAGTTTGCATGGGTTTTCAAAAACGGCGATGAAGTTGCTTATTCTGGAATGGAATTTCGAGATTTTCCAAACACAATAAAAGAATATAGGCAGAACGGTGAGATAATTGAAAGAAAGGGATATGTGCTTACAGACATGTTGTCAAATTTCTCAGTCAATTTACCAACGCCTTTTTTTGCTCTTCACACCAGCAATTTTCAATGGGAGTCATTCAAAATAACGAATCTCCCAAAGAGCGCGGGCTAACAAAGCGTGCACCCGACGCTGGGGATTCTGGCGCGATTCCAAGCATTTTTCTACGCCTCAGCCTTTTTCCAGTCGGACAGCGTTCCGCCGCCCGACCCAGCGCGGGTAACGCAAACCGTTAGGCAACCCGTCTTGCACAATTGTAGTTTCGCTTTTCCAGATAACACTTGCAAAGGAGAACTTCATGGATATAGATAAAGACGTATTCCGCATGGTCAGAGTAAGCGATAAAACGAACCCAGTAGAAGGGCATGTCTATTGGTCGTGGAAAAAGTCAATTTGGATTACCTCTCATCTCATTATAGGTATCATCGGCGGAATACTATACCACTCGATTGATTCGTTTCTCTTGTTTCTAGCCTTTACTGCAATGACGGCATGTCTAGGACATTCACTAGGTATGCACCGGCTATTGATACACAAGAGCTATAAATGCCCTAAATGGATAGAATATTTGTTTATTCATCTTGGAACTGTCTTTGGAATGGCTGGGCCTTTTGGGATGATGAGAGCGCACGATATTAGAGATTGGGCGCAACGTCATCCCGATTGCCATGCCTACTTAAAACATGGAAGCGGTTTTTTCAAAGATGGTTGGTGGCAGCTCCATTGTGATTTAGCCCTTGACTATCCTCCAGGATTTGAAGCAGAAAAAGAAATAGCAGAAGACCAGGTTTATCAATTCATGGAAAAAACATGGATGTTACAGCAAGTGCCTTGGATAATATTATTTTACTTATTAGGTGGATGGTCATGGGTTATTTGGGGAATTTGCGTTCGCATCCCGATTCAACTAACAGGTCATTGGCTCGTTGGTTATTTTGCACATAACAGCGGAACAAGAGATTGGGAAATTGAAGGTGCGGCGGTTCAGGGTCATAACGTAGATATTGCAGGCTTAATCACTATGGGTGAAGCATGGCATAATAATCACCACGCTTTCCCTGAATCAGCAAAGATGGGAATATATGAGGGTCAGCCAGATGTTGGTTGGTGGGTTTTGAATATTCTAAAAAAAGTGGGGTTGGTTTGGGGATTAAAATTACCTCAAGACTTACCCTTTCGAGAAGAATTAAAACCAATTGCAAACAGGAAATCGCAAATAGAATATTCACGCATTAATTCATAGGTAAAGGCGATGAATAATAATAGATGGAAAGTTTTAATTTCAACATTTTCTGGTCTTCCAATTGCATTGCTATATGCTCTGCTCGTCAGGCTTACATTTGCCTCAAAGGATTATTCTTTTCTTTTTGGGACGATGACTTGTGGTTTTCTTTTTCTCGTACCACTTGCTATCGGCGCATTGACGATTCGACTTGCCCCAGGTGAATATCGAAAATCAGTCATGTACGCAATCTTTATGCCTTGGGTATCCATCCTAATTGTGGCAATTGGAAGTATTGCACTGGCTCTTGAAGCGGCAATTTGTATCCTAATGGCTCTTCCAATATTCCTTGTTCTTTCAAGTCTGGGAGGGTTCTTGTTCCGCGAGAAAACATCGAACTCGTCAAAGTCATCCGCTCCTCAAAATACAATGCTTGGCATCATTCTGCTTGCTCCTTATCTAGTAACTCCGTTTGAAATGAAATTGCCAATAAATGAATCCCACAGAGTTGTGGAGAATGAAATCAGAATACATGCTCCAGCAAATGTTGTATGGGAAAATATCGTTAATATTCCACACATAAATTCCGATGAACAACAATACAGTATATTTCACACATTTGGAATTCCAAAACTCGAAGAAGCCACTTTGACGCATGATGGCGTAGGCGGTATACGAAAGGCTGTTTTTGAAAACGGTTTAATCTTTACAGAAACTATCAATTATTGGGAAGAAAATCGCCGCATCCAATTTTCGATTTCACCA
>JAYVIR010000013.1:0-67814 GCA_043770095.1 Eubacteriales bacterium | reverse complement strand
GTTTGCAGTGAGCATTTATGTTTTTGTATCTATTTTGCCAACGGCTTATTGGAGACAAACAACCGTTTTGCCGCAGGAGTTTGCAATGATGTTTATGCTGCCCGTACTCAGTCACTTACTGTTCTATATAAAAAATGGCAATATTCGATTTGTGAAATTAGCCGCTATGGGACTTGCAATCACCTGTTTTACAAGTGTGACAGTTGGGACGGTTACGTTATTAACAGTGCTGATGATTATTTTATTCAACCTTAAAAAAACAATCAAAATGAAGCAGTCAAAAGAGGTGTTTGCATACTGTTTCGCGGCCATTTTGATGCCAATAATTCCAATGGGCATTTATTACTTAATGGGTAAACCGTTAAATGTCAGTTTTGTATCAGAGCTTTATCGATTGATTCAGTGGCCTTATGATATGTTAAAAATGCCTCTGCAAACACTTTCGGCCAATGAAGAAATACCTGCAATTTTATCTGTCTATGTGGCTGTAATTGCGGGGCTGATATTTTCAAAATGCGCGCCATTTAGAGAGGGGCGTAATAAATTTGTAGTGCCAAGCATTTGCGTTCTAATATTGATCGCGTTAATAGGGCTTAATGGCATCAACATTCCTAAAAGTTATCAGTATGAATATGAGCAGGCAGCGCTCGGCTATAATGCTTTGCTTCAAGAAGTGCCTAGGGGTACGATGACTCTCATTGCGCCGCAGGAACAATATCAACAAATAATAGGATATGGCTATCATTATCAATTGTGGCGTCTGATGTTTGAACAAACGGATCAAAAGACCTCCAAAATTGAAATTCCAACAAAAAATATTTTTGTGTTTGTAGAGAAAATTCCTTTTAAAAGTCTGAAAAACGTCAATATGAAAGATGCCTCTACGGCGATGCCCATTATTTCAGGTGATCTGACAAAATACTACAGTGACTATAGAAATATTATTGAATCAAAGGCTTATTACTGGTCTGAAGCATTTATGAAAGCGAATCCTAAGCAGGTCAGTGTATTTTATGAAGATGAGGTTTTTAAAATTTACTGGATTGTGCAAGACATAAATGAACCCATCAACTTGAAAACGGGCAAGCCTCTGGAGGTGTTTATAAAGTGAATATCTTACTCACGGATTCCCTTCAAAGAAAGACATTGGCAGCAACCCGTTCACTTGGCAAAAGCGGCGAAAACGTATTTGTAGCAGAAAGTACTCGTTTTAATGCAACAGCATTTTCAAAATATGCCAGCAAATTTCTATTGTCACCGAATCCGAATGAGGATGCAGAATCCTATTTTAATTGGTTAATAGAAGCTGTAATCAAATATGAAATCGATTTGCTGATTCCAATGGATAATGCGTCAATGGAGATTGTCGTCTCAAGGCAGGAGGCTTTAAAAAAAATTACAAAGGTATTCATTCCAGCGTATGAAGATTATTTAGTAGCAACGGATAAAGGCAATGCCGTTAAATGTGCTATGAATGCAGGCGTACAGACGCCAAAGAGCCACTTTGTCAATTCGTTTGACGAATTGCTCTCTATAGAAAAAAAACTAAAATTTCCCATTGTTATTAAACCGAGAAGAAGTTGGGGGTCGCGCGGCATTCGCATTGTAAATGACTGGCAAACGTTGCTGAGTACCTATCAAGAAATTACCAAAGACTATGAGAACCCAATCTTGCAAGAATATATACCGCAAGGCACCCGCTACGATGTTTGTCTCTTATTCGATGATAGGCATCATGTGACAGCGTCATTTGTGCAAAAAGAATTGAGGCAATTTCCAGAACCACTTGGACCAAGTACGATTCAAGAAAGCACCAAACAAGATCAGCTGTTAGCCGCCTCCATCAAAATGATGTCTCAATTGTCATGGGTAGGCATTGCTGAGTTAGAGTTTATGGAAAATCCAGAAAACCAGCAGTTCTATTTCATGGAAATTAACACAAGGTTTTGGGCATCCCTTCAATGTGCCATTTTTTCAGGGGTAGATTTTCCATTACTTTACAAGAAAGCTGCCTTTAACGAGCATGAAGAGTGCCATGACTATCAATTGGGTATAAAATGTCGATGGCTATTTCCCGGAGATTTACTGCGACTGCTCACTGAGGGGAGGCGAGTCAAATGGATTCCGCCATTTTGGGTTGGAAAGAGGCAAGGTGTTTTAGACGATACGTTCGACCTACATGATCCAATGGTGATGCTTGGTTTTACGCTATCTGTTTTAAGGTATATTTTTGACATTAAAATGTGGAAAGCAATTTTCTGGAGGTAAGTATGAATCGCCTTAAAAAAAATGTTGTGATTACGGTAGATGTTGAAGATTGGTACCATACGAATGGCTATAATTTTCCAATTGATAAGTGGGATGAATTTGAAGATCGCTTAGAACAAAATACGCTCTATTTACTGGATCTATTTGATGCGCACAATACGAAAGGCACTTTTTTCATACTAGGAGAAGCGGCTCGTAAACACCCTGAATTGGTGCTTGAAATTGATAGAAGAGGCCATGAAATTGGCTGCCACAGCAATTGGCATCAATTATTTTACAATCATGAAAGAGCGTATATCTTAAAGGACATCATCGAAGCAAAAGAAATTTTAGAAGGCATTATAAAAAAAGAAGTAATTTATTTCAGGGCGCCTTCTTGGTCAATTGGCAAGGATGAACTTTGGGTATTGAATGAATTGTCTCATTTGGGATTTAAATGCGACTCAAGCATTCAACCATTTTGGACGCCGCTCTCTGGGTTTTCATCTTCTCCAACGCAACCGTTCAAACCAGTCATTGGCGGGGAAAAACAAAATATAATTGAATTTCCGTCGACAGTACTAACCTTTGGCTGCTTAAGAATACCCTTTTCAGGTGGGCTTTATATGCGAATATTACCATATGTGATCTTTAAAAATTGCCTTAAACGACAGTCTTCAAAAGGACTGGTCATGGTCTATTGCCATCCTTGGGAATATGATCTAAACCTTCCAAAAGTAAAAACAACGTGGTTTAAACACTTTATTCATCACTATAATATTCCTAAAAATAGACTGAAACTAGAAAAAGCACTTTCAGAGTTTAAATGCATTCCATTAGGAACGGCCATCGAAAATACAGATTTCACTGAGCGTATGATTAAATAACGGAGGCGAACTATGGCCTGGTTGAATCAGAAATTTAAAGAGATGAAAGAACTTTTAGGTGGCGCTGTCATGGCGGTTATTCTAGTAAATTTACTCAATGCTATTTTTGCACTCTCAAAAGACATTTTATTAGCTGGGTATTTGGGGACAACAAAGGAAGCTGACAGTTATTTTCTTTCTTTTTTTATTCCAGATATGATTGGCAATAATTTATTTGCGGTATCGGCTGGCGTTGCTGCCATTCCTGTCTTTGCAGCTGCATTGACCCAAATGGGAGAGCGTGGGCTAAAAACGGCCTATAAATCTATTATGAAAATGGTGATAGTGATTGCTGTAGGTTTAGCGCTTACAATCGTTGTCGGTGCCACGCCTCTGATCAACTTGCTGGGCAGTGGTTTCGCAAATTATGACAAACGCACATCAATACAATTATTAATCTGTATGGCGCCAATAATAATCGTCTATCCGATGCTTACCCTAAGAATGGCATACCTCCAAGTGGTGAGGCACCCCGCGCTTGCAAGCATTTCGGCGACGATTATAAACGCATTGACGCTTATATTGCTCATTGTTCTAAGTTTCTTTCAAATCAATCGAAGTGTGGGCATCTATTATCTTGCGTTATCAATGGTGCTCATTGTATGGGTGGCATCTTATTACCTCAAGCGGGTAATGAACTCGCCTTCATCTAACTCAATAGAAGAAGATAAGCCGTATGGTAAATTATTTTTAAAAGCTTTTTTTCCCTATCTAACAATGGTATTTTTAACACAAGGCATATTTTATTTTGAGCGCTATTTAGGTTCACAACTTGCTCCTGGTAGTGTGGCAGCCATTAATTATGTCAATAGGCTGTCACAATTTCCAATATTGGTGTTTAGTTTTTCCATCGCGTTAGTGGCACTGCCTGAATTTGCAAGGCTGCTTAGCACGAATCACTCAAAAGAAGGTAGCGCGCTCTACTTGAAGGCGATGAGAACCATTCTAATAATGTCTGTGCCTATGGCAATTGGATTAAGCGTCCTAAGAGAACCCATTTTGACGGTTCTGTTTAAACACAATGCATTTGATTCTGAGTCAGTCTTATTAAGTGCTGAGGTGATGCTTGGATATGGACTTTCCGTAATTGGACAAGGTGTTATTCTTTTGAATATAAGGGTGCTTATTGCGATGGGTAAAGCCTTTGAACCTATTTTGCTGCTCGTTCTTAATTTGCTGTTAAATGGGGTTCTGGATTACCTCCTGGTTCAGCATTATGGAATATCGGGTATTGGCATTGGTTCCTTTGCCGGATCGATAATAGGGGCAATTTTATTAACGGCATTACTCCTCAGACGACTTCAAATAAAATGCCGAGACGAAGTAGGTTTTCTTTTAAAAGTCATCTTTATCAATGTACCGCCATTATTGCTTGCGTTTTTGATGAATGGTGTTTGGCATTTGCTTATGATAAATAAGCCTATTGAAATTCAATTAGTATTTGGCTTATTTTCGGGTATATCTATCTGTATTAGCTCTTATTATTTAGCCAAAGTATTTAAACTCATGCCGTCTAGATAAGGTGAATTCTATGAAAAAGTATTTATTGATTATGCCTGCGTATAATGAAGAGAAGAACATCGCTTATGTGATTGAATCTGTTCTTTCAATGAGTTTGCCATTAGATATTTTGGTAATCAATGACGGCTCATCTGATCAAACAGAGGCAGTGGCAAGCACTTCTGGAGCAGAAGTGCTTAATTTGCATTATAATTCAGGGTATGGGTCTGCCTGTCAAACGGGTTTCAAATATGCCCTCTATAAAGGGTATTCATATGTGATTCAAATGGATAGCGATGGGCAACATTTGGCTGAAGATTTGCCTAAAATTATCGACGAGCTCGAAAAAAATAAGGCTGATATTGTGATTGGTTCAAGGTTTTTGTCGACGGAAAAATATGAATTGGGTGCTTTAAGATTGCTGGCAATTCATTTATTCAGGTGGTGGATTAAGCTACTGACGGGACAAAATATTACAGACCCTTCTTCGGGATTTCAAGGGCTTAACCGAAGTGTGTTTGGATTTTATGCGAATTTAGACAATTATCCCGAAGATTACCCGGATGCAGATGTGGTCATCAAAATGCTTTTAAGAGGATGCAAAATAGTGGAAGTGCCTGCTACCTTTAAACAACGACAGGATGGCATCAGCATGCATGCTGGGTTAAAACCAGTATATTATATGATTAAAATGTGCATGAGCATTCTTGTTGTAGTATTCCGACAAAAGTCAATTCAAAGGAGGGCTCGTAAATGAGATTTGAACTTAGACTTACGATTTTACTCGTTGGCGGTTTGTTTTTAACCTATGTAATTTCACTGCTTTTGAAACGCAAAATTTTAGAACGAAATGCGCTATTTTATATTTTTACGGTCATCTGTTTTGGATTGCTGACCCTATTTCCAGATTTTTTAGATACCTTGGCCAAAGGGGCGGGCATAGACTATCCGCCAGCACTCCTTTTTATGCTAGGAAACGTTATTTTACTGATGATTACTATTTACCAATCGATTCAGATTGCAGTGCTAGAAAAACATGTAAGGGAATTATCGGAGTTTTCGGCAATTCAATTTCATGAAGAAGAAAACAGCGGCGTGCTTAAAAAACAATAAAAGTTTGGAGGTGAAAACATGAATGACATACCTGTGAATGTAAAAGTATTTATAAAACAAATAGAAATGCTCAGTAATCCGCCTTATAGCTTAATGACGATTGGCGTTCTATTTGCGTTATTGTTGTTAATGTTTATAGGTCTTAGAATCATCAGAAAAAAATCGAAATCCAATCAAGCGTTACTGCTGTTCCAAAATAAATTATTAGAAGCAATCAATCCAACTCGAAATATGGAAATAAATATGAATGAGGTGCTTGGGAAATACGCAGAGGTGGTTAGTGCCACGGGGTATTATTTTTATTGTTACAAACCAAAAGAAGATTGCTATGTGCTCACGAATACAAGGATTAGTGGTGAAAGTACGGATATTGCCCCTTCTTATAGTGGTCTATTGCCATATAAAAAGGAGCAGTTTAAAGCGCCACAAAGATTTGACGTGAGCAAAATACCGAGTCGATTAAATGTTTTTAAAGAAGGCGATGTCCCCTTGCTTGCCATTCCTATAGGCACTCAAAAATGTTTTATCTGTATTGGACCTGTGTCCAAATATTTTAAAATGAATAAAAAAATAAGAATGATTCTTGAAATCAGCACTAAAAGCATCGAACCCTTGCTAGATTTAATCTCAGAAAACATGGATTTAAAAGAACGCATCAATATTACTGAAAGCAAGTCAAAGGCAGTGGAAAACGTTCAAAACACCTTTTATAATTATTCTAATATGCTAAATGCCATTACCAATATATCCATCGAAACTTCGGGTGCTGAAGGTGGATTGCTAATTAAATTGGATGAAGAAGGTCAATTTTCAGTGCCGGTTTCGTTCATGGTAGAGTCGGAAAAAATAGAAACTATTACAGCGAATATGCAGAGTTCAGATGATTTGTTTGATTTATTGCAAGACCGAAATCATATTTTTATAAGAAAAAGTGAAAAGGATTTTGAAACCATTCCTGGTAGTTTTAAAGAGCTGGATATAGGTGCTTTTTTTCTAATAGACATTAGTTACAAACAATTTCAAGGGTATATGTGCATTTGGTATAAAGAAGATCTGGTACTTGAAGACTATAAAATGACCGCAGTGCTCATGATGGCAACGAAAATTGGGGAAGTCATGGAAAATAGCATTGTTTTTAAGGATATTTCAAAATCTTATATTTCTATTCTCAAAATAATCGCACAGACGTTAGACGATCTTAGCCCCAATACGGTTGGACGTTCGGATATGATGTATAAGTATGCCTACATCATGGCAAAGGGTATTAAACTGCCTGAGAATGACGTTCAAGAAATTGCGCTGGCTGCTTATCTTAGTAATATAGGTGTGGTAGGGCTTGCTGGCGGACTTTTTAGAAAATCAGACAAATATTCAGAGGCTGATTTCGAACTGATGAAATTTCACTGCGAAGCAGGTGCTTCAATTGTTGAGGCGACAATTGCCAATCCCAAAATCGCAAAGTATATTTTAGAGCATCATGAAAGAGTAGATGGTTTGGGATATCCGCAAAGACTTTTGGGAACTCAAATTTCCGAAGGGGGCAGAATCATTTCAGTGGTTCAATTTTTTACAGCAAAACTCATTGGAAGAGAAGGACGTGATCCTGTAGAGTTTAATGTGGCGTTGCAGCAGATTAAATCGGCTGCAGGCACTCAACTCGATTCTCATTATGTAGAGGTGCTGTGCAATTGGATTGCTGAGAAAAGAGCGCGCTTAGATCTTGCTGGAAAAACCCTTGGTCCTTGTTGGGAAATGAGGTGTTCGCCATTAGATATTTGCTTAACTTGTCCTGTGTATGGCACTAATGATAAAAATTGTTTTGAAATGCCAAGGAACAGCTGCCAAGCACATGGGAACAGATGTGAAAGCTGCTTTGTGAGGACGGAACTCGCTAATCGTGTGCACTATGAATAAAAACATAGAAAATTTTGTTGTCTATTATGGTTATGGCAATTATGAGGTACTGTCAAAATATGATCTGATCATTGTGGAACCTAAGGCTCAAAGTGTAGAAAGTGTGGCTACTTTAAAATCTAATGGCGCGTTGCTGATTGCTTATATGAGTTTTATTGAAATAATACCCGATCAAAAAGAACGGCTAAATTTGGATGACTCTATTCTGTTATGGGAAAACCATGCGCCCATGCAAGATTCGAATTTTGGAAATTACCTAGCGAATCTCAGCTCGCAAATCTGGCAAAATTATTTGCTGAAAGAAGTCAGTGATTTGATTGAAATTAGAGGTTACGATGGGATCTTTATTGACACCATCACGAACATTGAAGAACAGAAAATTTTAAATCACTATGGGTATGTGTTTCATGAAGTTTATCTCTCCTTGCTGCAAAAAATAAAAGAAAAGTATCCCAAAGGCTTACTCATACAAAATAATGGTCTGAATTCTATTTTGGATTATTCAGGCGCGTTATTAGATGGCATCTGTTGGGAAAACCCTCCTATTGGTAATGTTCAATCGCTCCTATGGGTAAAATTGATTGAAAAAAAAATTAAGGTAAGAAACAAACAGTCAAATGGTCAAAGAATTATGGTTTTATTGCTAGAAGAAGAACCCCTCAGTAATAGTCGTATCAGACGATATGCAAAAAAAAATGGCTGGCTCTATTATAAAGCGCATAAAAATTACTTATAGAAGGTTTTGAATTACATTTATTAAAATAAATCTGCTATAAAATAAATTTATGTAGGGGGAATTAGAATGAAAAAACCTCATTACATGAAGCAAAAGAGCCTAGATTCAAAAGTTTCTATCATTCTATTTTTCAGTATGATCTGTTTGGTGGTGTCTTTATTGTAGGAAAAACTAAGTTAGCAGCAATAGAAAGTTACGCTTCTGTTAGCAATCCAGCTCAAATTAAAAGTATTTTAGTTGATCAACGGGCTTTATGGAAAATCTGTAGTTCATAATCTAGTTACACAAAAACTTGGAGGGATGATTATAGCTGAAAGTCACTTGGGAGAAGGTACTACTTTTATATTTTCTATCCTTAAAGAGCAATTTTGATGATTATGAAAAACAATCCATGAGGTTAATTTGCATTTGTCTGTTATAATTAAAGAAAATAGAAGAAGAAAGAAGGCAATATGGAAAATAGCTTTAACAATTTAGGCATTTCAGAATCGATTATAAAAGCCATTGAAGAGATGGGATTTGTTGCGCCAACAGAAGTACAGAGTAAAGCAATTCCTCATGTGCTAAACAATGAGGATCTAATTGTCATGTCCAAAACGGGCAGTGGCAAGACGGGTGCCTTTGGTATTCCAATGATTCAAGCCATAGATCCAACAGCGCCTGGTCCGCAAGGGTTAATTTTGACGCCCACCAGAGAATTGGCGGTTCAAGTGGATCATGACCTCAAGCAGATGTCAAAGCACATGGCCATTAACACGACTGTCGTTTATGGACAGCACAATATGAATGTTGAAATTCAAGCCATGAAAAAGGGTGCATCCATTGTGGTTGGAACCCCAGGGCGTGTTTTTGATCATATAAAACAAGGCAATTTGGTAACGAAAAATATTCGGTATTTGGTACTGGACGAAGCCGACAGAATGCTGGATATGGGATTTTTTGACCAAGTGGTCAGGATTATCAGGGCGCTTCCTAAAAACCGAGTAACGCTCCTATTCTCGGCGACAATGCCAAATGAAATTCAAAAAATTTGCAGAGAATACATGAAACAGCCCGTCACCATCGAAATTGAATCTGAAACAAAGACTGTGGACACCATCAACCAGGTCTATTATCGAGTTGATGCAAACGATAAGCGCACTCAGTTAAACCGTTTGCTGATAACGGAACAACCTGATAGTTGTATGATTTTCTGCAACACACGCATTGCCGTGGACAAGGTGCATGCTTTTTTACTTCGAAAAGGGTTTACCTCTGAAGCTCTGCACGGTGCGAATACGCAAAGCAGCCGCATGAGAACCATTCAGCAGTTCAAAAAAGGCGCATTTCAAATTCTTGTTGCAACTGATGTAGCGGCTCGTGGAATACACATTGACGACTTGTCATTGGTCATCAACTATGACATTCCAATGGATAAGGACAGCTATGTTCATAGAATTGGACGTACAGGACGCGCAGGAAACGGCGGACGTGCCATTACGCTTGTAACGATGGACGAGATCAGAAATCTCTATGAGATAGAAGAACACGTTGGTGTTCTCATTGAAGAAGAAGATCTCCCAACCGATGAATTTGTTCGAGAATGTGATCAGAAGGCATCAGGGAAATGGGCAGTTGCAAAGGCAAAAGCAAAGCTTGAGCAGCATAAGCCAAAACCTGCGCAGCCGAGTATTGAGAATCCGAAAACAGTGCAAGTTCATAAACCGAAGACGCATACAGGCGCTGAAAAGCCTAGACATCAACAGACGCAGGCTCAATCTGACAAGCCAAGACATCAATCGTCCCCATTGCAATCTGACAAGCCAAGAAATCAACAGGCACAGCCGCACAAACCTGCGCATCAGGCACGCCCAACTCGTATTGACGAGCCGAAGGCGCCGCATGTTCACGTTGAAGCGAAAGCACCTCTGAGAGAAGTCGTGGCGCCTCAAATGGCAGCCCCTATCACAAAAAAATCACTTCTAAATCGTGTGATTGACTTTGTAACAGGCAAAAAAAGATAGTCCGTTAAATCAAACCAAAACTATACAAATTAGAACCTATAATGAGAAAGAGTGAAAAATGAGTCAAGCGAAATTTAAAGATTATCCAATCAGCGAAGCCCTACTTAAGGCCATTGAACTGCTGAACTTTACTACCCCTACACCTGTTCAAGAGCAGGTTATACCAGCGATGTTAGAGCACAGAGACATCATCGTTAAATCTCAGACTGGCAGCGGAAAGACGGCAGCCTTTGCCATTCCCATTTGTCAGCTAATCGACTGGGAAGAGAACAAGCCTCAAGCGCTGGTTATCACGCCAACCAGAGAACTTGCCATCCAAGTCAAAGAAGATTTCTTCCATATTGGCAGATTTGAAAGAATAAAAGTGTCTGCACTCTTTGGGAAAGCGCCTTTTTATAATCAGGAGAAGGAACTCAAGCAGAAGACGCATGTCGTGGTTGGAACGCCTGGAAGAATGATTGACCATTTGGAAAGAGGCACGCTAGACACGTCAAAAATCAAGTACCTCGTAATTGATGAAGCCGATGAAATGCTTCGAATGGGATTTGTTGAGCAAGTGGAATTCATTATTAAATCACTTCCAAAAGACCGCGTCACAGTTGTGCTTTCGGCAACCATGCCTGCGGACATCAGCAAATTATGCACCAGTTATATGAAGAATCCGATTCATGTGGCAATCGAAGACCAAGATTCAGCCGCTGATCGAATTGAACAATTGCAGTTTGAAATTAAAGAAAATCAAAAACTAGAGTTGCTAAAAGACTTGGTCATTATCGAAAATCCTGACAGCTGCATGATTTTTTGCAACACCCAGTTAAAAGTAGACAGCGTTTATGACGAATTAGAAGCATTGAATTTTACAATAGATAAGATTCACGGTGGTATGGAGCAATCTGATCGCCTTAGAGTTATGGCAGATTATAAAAGAGGACATTTTAGATACCTCGTTGCCACGGATGTAGCGGCAAGAGGCATTGACATCGATCAGATTAGTTTAGTCGTGAATTATGATGTGCCTAATACCTGCGAAAATTATGTGCATAGAATTGGAAGAACGGGCAGAAAAGGAAATATCGGAAAAGCAATCACCTTTGTGACCCCTTCTGATAAGCGTATGCTTAATGAGATTCATAATTTTATTGGCAACGAAATTCCGCTTGGCGAACGACCTCATAGAGACCTCGTTATCGAAGCCGAAGATGAGTTCGCAGATAAAATAAATTCAGCGCCAGATTTAAAAGAACACAAAGGTACAAAATTAAGTGAAGAAATTTTGAAGCTGCATATCAACGCGGGCAAGAAAACAAAAATGAGACCCGTAGATATCGTTGGCACAATTTGCAGCATAGAAGGTATGACAGCGGCAGATATAGGCATTATCAATATTTTGGACGTTTCTACTTATGTGGAAATTTTAAATGATAAAGGTGAACTTGTACTGCGCGAGCTACAAGAAAAACAAATTAAAGGGCGACTTAGAAAAGTGAGTAAAGCCGATTATTAATAAAGAAAAGCACTTTCCAATTTAAGGAAAGTGCTTTTCTTTGCGAAAAAGTGGGTATAACCCAAAAAATGGACTAATCTGAGATGACGAAATGATTCTAAATAAAGTCTAAATTGTCCTAGTTCGAAGGCTTAGGCGGTTTAATGCTGAAAAGGAGTTGTCGAAATATGGAATACATACTGAGTCGATTAAGTCATCACATGGTAATTACTTCAGAAGATTTGGCAAAATTTAAAAGAAATATTAGACATAATGACGCTGAACATTCAAAATTAAGTCAAACAAGAATTTTGGCAAATTCAATGCATGAAATTGTGGAAGAATCGCTTAATGGGATAGACGCTCGCTATTGGGGAGAGATCAAGCAATCTTTGTTTAAAACAATACTTGAATCTAAAAGAAGTGGCATTAGCAAACGAGACATATTTCTTGAGATTCTGTCTATAAAAACGGGGCAAGAGGAAATTTGCAAAATAGCATCTTCTTGGCTAGTTGCTAATACCGGCGAATCGGTTGATTTATATCGGCTAAATACATATGTTAAGCAGTTTTTGGAGTTACATAAAAGCAACTCAATTAAAAGAAGTCAATACGTTATTCTAAAAGAAGGCGATACTGCCCTAGCATTGTGTTATCAATGGTATCCAAATGCATTAATTACAATTTTAGAAGACAAAGTGATGAACGCTTGGAAGTTGATGAGTATTAGTCTCGCAAGTATTATCATGGCACTTGTTGCACTTTCAGGATGGCACTTCTATACAAGTAATCAAGATTTGATGGCACAAAATAAATTGATTGAACTGGCTAGGTTAGAAGCGGTCGTCAATGAAAAGGAAATATTTCAAGATCAACAAGGTATTAAAGAAATAAAATTTAGAGATTTTACAAATAAAAAATTGGTCAATCAAGCGGCAGTTAAGTCAGTTGCGACTTTAGCGACTGGTGTCTTGCCTAAGTTAGTGCCAGTTACGTTGAATAGGGGTCAAAAAACAGAACGTCAATTGCCTGAATTTATGGCATACAAGGCGTTTGATATTGAAAAACTGAGAAAAATTCTTATTATCAAACGTTCAAAATTAGCTGAGCCAATCTACTTTGAATCGATTATAGAAACCGCAAAATCACATGATATTGACCCAAGATTTCTATTTGCAATTGCTGGGCAGGAGCAGGGACTTGTTGATACCAACGGAGATTATGCGCTCGAAATGGCCAACAACCCCTTCAATGTCTATGGCAGCTGGAAAAGATACAATACCAATATAAAAGACAGCAGCGAAATCGCCTGCAATACCATTGTTAAGCGAATAGGAAAATGGCCGGGAAAGGGCGATCCAATTGCTTGGCTTAACAAGACGTATGCTGCGGATGAAAAGTGGGGCAAAGGTGTAAAACGTTATTATGAATGGTTATGTGCAGAGACATTGTAGATTTTTTCAGTTTTTTTCAGTATTAAGTGATAGAATTAAAAGCATAATAATTATTACGTGACTAGGGAGGATTTCTCAAAATGTACACAAGTGATTTTATTGGGTTTTTAGGTTGGGTAACGGCAGTAAGTTTTGGCATTGCTATTTTGAATTTTTTTTCAAAGTATATTCACAAGCGCTATGTGAGCAAGCTTGGAAAAGAACATCAGCAATTGATTGACCTGTACCGTAAGGTGATGAAGTTGATTATCAAAAATCACAAGTTGGCAGGGTTTGTTGCCGTGACAGCTGTTCTAACGCACTTCTTCATTGCGTATTCAAATGGTATGATCTATTTAACCGGAAGTATCTCGGCCATTATTATGGGAACAATCTTTGTTTTAGGCTTTTATGGGGCTTTCATTAATAAAAATTATAAAGCGTGGTGGCTTAAAGCGCATCGATTACTGGCTTTTGGACTGATTTTCACAATTGCAGCACATGTTTTATTAAAATTTTAAAGAAAATATGAAAAACCCTATTGCTATTACTTTTGATGTAGGGTATACTAAGGTTATTCTTACATTATGCATTAAAACGTTTTCAACTTTAAAATTTAAACCGGCATGTGGTGTTCCATTTTCATACCAATTCTAAATTTTTAGGTGAGTAACTTTGCAAATGAAAAAAAGAAAAGATAAATTTGGAGGTACTCATTATGAATGGTACAGTAAAATGGTTTAACGCAGAAAAAGGTTTTGGTTTCATCACAGCAGAAGACGGCACAGATGTGTTCGCTCACTTCTCTCAAATTCAAAAAAACGGTTTTAAGACTTTAGAAGAGAACGAAAGAGTTTCTTTCGAAGTAACTAAAGGCGCTAAAGGCCCTCAAGCTGAGAACATCGTTAGCTTGTAATTTTAACTAAAAACTTAGAGATCTGAAGATTAATCTTCAGGTCTTTTTTTATGTCCAAAATTGACCTTGAAGTTCAAGTGGTAATCTTGAAAGAACGGGTTTTAAAATATGCACTAGTATATGCGTGAAAACATAGAAATGTGGGTAAGCTCTAAGAGGAAACCGTTCATATTTGCCCATAGGTTTATTACTGAAAATTGAGCCACGTTAATACTTAGCCTTCTTAAATTATTTTAAAAATTTTGTTACAAAACAATAGACTTATGTGTTGATACAGTATGGGACCTAAAAGCTACGTACGGAGCGAATAGATTCCTTCGGGGGAGGTGATTGGCCGGGATGGGAAATTTAAAGTTCTTTGATTTTAGAAAGAAAACACAAAAAACCGTATTTGAAGAACAATATCAAGAGCATTATGCGACCATTGTACGGCGAATCGCCTACTTGACTGGCGATGTGCACGTCGCTGAAGAACTTGCTCAGGAAGTTTTTATCAAACTGCTAAGCATTCCGCCTGAACATGAAAATGTGATCGCATGGCTGAATACGGTAGCTGCACGTACGGCTTATAATTATATGAGAGACGACAAATCACATCGTGAGAAAGAACTCAGGCAGCTACAGCCTGAAAAAGTCATATTATCTTCGGCTGAGGACTGCGCCATACAAAATGAAGAGAGCAGGCTGACGAAAGCTGTTCTGCAGCAGATGATTCCTAGAGACCGAATCTGTCTGTTAATGAAACATTCTGGTTATAAATACGCTGAAATTGCTGACTGCCTTGGTATGGACATCAATGTAGTGGGCACCATCATCAGCAGAGCTCAAAAAAAGTTCAAAGAGGCATATGAAAATCGTTACAATCAGGGGGGATTATCGTGAATTGTTTAAGTGTAAACCTCATACAAGCTTATATAGACAGTGAAGGAACCTGTGAAGAACGTGCGCATGTTGAAAAGCATTTAGCGACATGTGAGGCTTGTCAGGCTTTAAAGGTTCAAATGTATGAAGCAGATCAATGCTGCGCCGTTCATTTGCAGCACTATAGAGAAGCTGTAGAAATCTCTCAGGTGCCTCTGGCGCGCGTTACTTCACTTAAGAAAAACAATCAAACACTAAAAGGAGCAACTCATATGAAAGCTTATAAAAAAGTATTAATCGCAGCATGTACCCTTGGCATACTGGTGACAGGGATGACCATTGAACCTGTGAGAGCGGCAGTTGGAGATGTGGTTTCAATTTTCAGAGCAAATGACATTAAAACGGTGGATATTTCACTAGGCGATTTAAAGCAGATAGAAGAAGCAATCGCCAATAAAAAGGGCGAAATTAACATCGATAATTTAGCGCAGATTAAGCAAACGGGTGGCGAGTTTAAAGAAATTAGCGCTGAAGCTGCGAAGTCGGCAGTGAATTTCCAACTTACGCCAATTGAAGGTTTGAAAGATAAAACGCCTACATCTGTGAACATGACGACACCCCTTCAGGTTGAATTTACGCTTGATATAGAAAACGTGAACAGCATGATGACAACACTTGGTGCAAAAGAGTTGTTTGACAAAAATTTAGATGGTAAAAAGTTTTCAATCTTAATGCCTGCAACGGTAATGATGGATTACCAGCTAAATGATAAAAATGAATATGTCAATTATTCGCAAACAAAACTGCCTGAAATTATTGCCCCAGAAGGCACCAATATGCAGGAATTAGTATCTGCAATATCCTCTCTAGGCATTTTGCCTGCTGAACTTCAAAGTAAATTGAAGTCTATGACAGATCTTGATAAAACACTTTACTTGCCGAATATTGACGGTGCTATGAAGCCAATTGATATTAATGGACTTACAGTCTATGCGAGTTTTGAAAATAACAAAGACTACAAGCGTGGTTCTGCCGTGTGGTTAGAAGACGGTATTTTGAAAATTATAAACGGCAGCTTTGACCAATTGGGTCTGGAAGCGTTAATCAAAGGGGCGAAATAAAGTGAGTGACTGGATCATAGAAACCAAAGGGCTTACCAAGCAGTATGCGAATTTAAAAGGGTGTATCGATATTGATATTGCCGTTGGAGAAGGGGAAGTCTTCGGTTTTCTTGGTCCAAACGGTGCGGGGAAAAGCACGCTCATTAAGACGCTTGTGGGCCTACTTTTTGCCAGCAGTGGCAGTGCGGAAATATGCGGAAAGCCTTTAGGCAATTTAGAAGCGAGAAAGCGCATTGGCTACCTTCCCGAACTGTTTAAATATCAAGAATGGATGACGGGCAGAGATCTTCTGTCCTTCCATGCATCGCTTTACAAATTGGAAAAGAAAATGATGGCTGGGCGCATCGAAGAAGTGCTTGAAATTGTGAACATGAAAGGCTCAGAAAATTATAAAATTGGAACCTATAGCAAGGGCATGCAACAGCGCATTGGCATGGCGAGTGCGCTCCTGTCCGATCCAAAACTTATTTTTTTAGACGAACCGACCTCTGCGCTTGACCCCATCGGTCGAAAAGAGGTACGTGACATTATTTTGGAACTTAAAAAACGTAACAAAACCATTTTTCTCAACAGCCACCTCCTTGGTGAAGTGGAGCAGGTCTGCGATTCGGTGGCCATCATCAGCCATGGACGCATTATCAAGCAAGGCAATATAGTAGACCTTTTAAAGGGACAGCAAATTCTTGAAATAGAAGCAGAGAATATGAATCTTCAGCTCATGTCTCAGCTTGAATTGTTTGATGAAGATTATACTAATGATGGTAAATGCATTCGCATTGCGCTTAGAGACCCTGAAGATACGCCTAAAATTGCGGCGATGATCGTTGAAAGCGGCGGTAAAATATACAGTTTAAAACCAAGCAGCAATCGACTGGAAGAATTGTTTATCCAGTTGGTGGAAAAGGGGGAACAGTAGATGTGGCAAATCGCCTTATCCACATTTAAAGAAGTTTATCGAAAACGCGTGGTTCATGTCATTGGACTGCTCACACTGCTTTATTGGGGCATATTAGGGTTTGTGCTCTACATGCAGCCAAGGGAATTTGACCAAGGCGCATCCCTCATCAGTGCGCTTGTAAACCTATCCAGTTTGATCTCGATTTTAGGATTTTATCTTTCTAGCATGCTGCTTGCTTTTTTAACCATCATGCTGTCAGTAGGCATCATTTCGAGCGAGGTCGAGGATGGCACGGTACTGACCATTTTAACGAAACCGATTCCAAGAGCATCCTATGTGCTTGGAAAATATGTAGGCATATCACTGATGATTTTGGCTTATGCGGCAGTTTTATATATTGGCATTATTCTATTTGCCCTACTTGGAAAACAAAATTTTTTCCAACTGTTTGGTCTTGTAACGTTGTTCAAAGGATTTTTGTTATTTGCACTCCAGCCTCTCGCAATAGCGGCCTTGGCAGTTTATGGCAGCACCGTTTTTAAAACCGTAAACAACGGTATTTTTGTCATTTCCTTTTACCTGCTTGGAATCATTGGTGGTATAATGGAACAAGTTGGGTCTCTGGCAAATATCGCTGACTTAAGTACTTTTGGTATTATTGCGGGTCTTTTTGCACCGTTTGAAGTGATTTACCGAAAGATGATCAGCACTATTTTCTCTAGCGTAGGTGGGTACAATCTCATTATGGGAATGACCATGCCTGGAAAGAGTGTGGAGCCCAGTGTTTGGATGATGGCTTATGTCGCTATTTATATGATGGGACTCATTTTCTGGGGGATCCGCAGGATGAATAGAAGAGACATCGGCTAAGCGGTTCTTAAAACGATTAAGACAATGGGAGGCTTTTCATGGGAACGACAAAAATTTATTTGACACGCCATGGGGAAACAGAGTGGAACACGCTTAGAAGAATGCAAGGGCACATGGATTCGCCGCTAACAGAAATGGGAAAACAGCAAGGACAGTGGCTTTCGGAGAGACTTAAAACGGTTGAAATTGATCATATATACAGCAGTCCATCTGGAAGAGCTATGCAGACGAGCGAGCTTATTAATGTTCATAAAAAACTTAAAATCAATGCCTCAGATAATTTTAAAGAAATATTTCTTGGAAACTGGGAAGGTCGTACAACCGTAGAAATTGAGTCATTTGATTTGGACCGTTTTGAAAAATTTTGGCATAATCCAGAAGCATTTATTCCAACCGATGGTGAATCTTTTCAAGCGATCATCGAGCGAACGAGTCAAGAAATGGAAGCAATCGCTAAAAAACATGAAGGTCAGACGGTTTTGATTGTCGCGCATGCGGTCGTCTTAAAAAGCCTGATTGCTTATGTAGAAAATAAAGAACTTAAAGATTTTTGGAAGGGGCCCTTCATGAACTCCACTTGCCTTAACTGTTTTGAAAAAGATGATTCTGGTTGGACGGTTACGATGTTAGGCGATACAAGCCACTTTCCTACAGATGTGGAGCCGAAGTGGGTTCACCCAAAATAAAATAGTGCGAAGAATGGAAGTGTTAAATCATGAATGGTTGGCTTGAAAAATATCAAGGGCAGTGCTTAATTGCCCTTGGCGCTATCATATGGGGGACCCAGGGTCCTTTTGCTCAGTTTTTGATGAAAGAGGGCGCAAGTCCGTTATTGGTATCGGCTATGAAGCTTGGAATTGGAAGCATGCTCTTAGTGTTTTTCATGCTTTTTAAATCGCCAGAGCAGCTCAAAATTGATAGAAAAGGTCTGCTATTAACGGCTGTGATTGGGCTTGTTTCTCAAGCAGGCTTTAATTTGCTTTATTATAACAGCGTTCAAATGATTGGAATTGCCAATGCAGCAGTATTGATCTATACATCGCCTGTATTCTTTTTAGCGTTGTCGGTGCTGTTTTTTAAAGAGGTACTTACCATGAAAAAGGTATTTGCAGCATTACTCTGCGTGCTTGGCTGTGCGATAGCTGTAACAGGTGGGCAGTTAAACCTCAATGGCTTGTCAGTTAACGGAATTGTACTTGCGCTACTTGCGGCAGTTGCGTTCGCGATTATGGGGGCGCTTGGTAAAAAGGCACTTTTAGGCTATGAGCCAATGACCATCATTGCGTATAGTTTTTTCTGGGGATTTCTATTTTTACTGCCAGAGGCCATTGGTTCAGGCGCCTTTTTGCTAGATTGGAATGGCAGCGTTATTGTGGGTTGCTTGGGGATTGGCATGTTTCCAGCAGCGCTGGCCTATTTTTTATATTTTACAGGGGTCAGAAAGGGCGTAAGTCTTTCACAAGCTGGTGTTATCAGTTCGTTAGAAATGGTGAGCGCTGTATTGATTGCTTGGACACTATTTGAAGAAACTGTAAATGTGATAAAAGTGTTTGGCGTTTTGCTGATACTTTTTTCAATTATTCTGACAGAGATCAATTGGAATTTTGGAGGAAATAAAGAAACGCTATCTGAAATGAAATAATAGAACTTGGCAACGGATTATGTCTAAAAAAGTAAAGTTTGGGTATGTATAAAAAAGTGAACCGAACTAAATGTGGAAGTGATAGGTTATATTTAGTTGTGCTTAGCTTACGCATTACCAGGAGGCTTTTTTATGATTTTTCTTTTATCAAATATACTCTTTGGAATAGGCTTTTCATTCGTTGCATTTTTTATTTTTTCTCTTACAAAACCACGAAATAGAAATGCGGCTCAGTTTTCAATCATGTGCTTGTCGTTGGCCATTTTTGTGCTCGGCTATGCGCTTGAACTTCGCGCGCAAGATCTAGAACAGTTTAAGTTTTGCTTAAAACTTGAGTATTTTGGCGCACCCTTCATGACGGTATTTTGGTTTTTGTTTGCGTATAAATATTATTACAATAAAAGTGCCTCCTATCGCTTGATACTGTTGATTATGATTATTCCTATAACCACGCTATTTTTAAGCGTTACAAACGATTATCATCACCTTCTTTACGCCAATATTGCGTTGGTTCAGTACGATGATTTTATTTTGGGAAATATAACAAAAGGGCCTTGGTATTATTTTTACAGCCTCTATTCCTACATTATTTTGGCAATTGGCATTGTTCTTTTTTATAAAATTTGGCGTCGGTCAATGAAAAAAATGAAGCTGCAGGCATTCCTGATGTTTTTTGGGACTATATGGCCAATCGTTATCAATATTTTTTACTTGTTTGGTTTTTCGCCCTATGGACTAGATTTAACCCCATTTGGGTTATTTATTTTAGTTATTTGCTACGCCATTGCGTTGTTTAAACTTGGCTTTTTAGAACTCCAAGAAATTGTGAAAGGCATTACTTTTTCAGAAATTAGCGATGGCATTATTGTGGTGGACCATAAAAATAGGCTTCTAGATTTCAATACCGCTGGACAAAAGGTTTTTGGGTGGTTATGCGTTCACCATATTGGGGAACAATTGTCAGAGTTTGAATGGGGTGAGGAGATTATTGGCCATACTGAGAGCCCTTTTGTAATTGAAATCGGAAAAAAAGACTGTAGAAATACATATGAATTTCGCATTACGCCGTTAAAAGAAAAAGGGCATACACTTGGGATTGTTTATTTTTTTCAAGACATTTCAGAGCAACAAGCCATTATTGAAAAGCTTAATCATTTGGCAAGTTATGATTCGCTGACTCAAGTCTACAACCGAAGAAAGTTGATGGAGGAAGCCGAAAAAGAATCTGTTAGGGCGGTGCGTTATTATGACTGCATTTCAGTCTTAATGATTGATATCGACTTTTTTAAAAGGGTCAATGATCAGTATGGGCATCTAGCAGGCGATGAAGTGATTCGGCACGTTGCAGATGCTTGTAAGAGTCGAATTAGAAATATTGATATTATTGGGAGATATGGCGGAGAGGAATTTGTTGTTATTTTGGCGAATGCGGATCAGCATAACGCTTTAAAAGTGGCTGAATCCATAAGAGTGACCATTGAAACTTTGAAAATTATTTATGAACACCATCTCATAAATGTTACGGTAAGCATTGGCGTGTCAACGCTTGTTGGAATAAAAGGTGATATAGATATTGTCAAAGTCATCGATCGAGCCGATAGTGCCATGTATCGGTCAAAGGAAACGGGACGAAATCGTATTTGCGTTGAGTTGTAAATTGAAAAAAGCAGAAGGGTTAACATAGCCTTCTGCTTTTTGTTTGCAAATCATTAGAATGTTTATGATTATTTTTGATTGCTTAAAAATACATATCCGCTAAGCGATAATTGAATGATGCTTAAAATGAGAAATTGAACAGTTGCCATGTACCATTCACCTAAAACGAGTCTTTGAGCCACAATACTTATCAAAAATATCCCGCCCATAAGTGCAGATATTCTCCATGATGTGTTACCATTTTTTCTGAAAATAAGTAATGCGGATATAATATTGCCTAATCCAAATATCAGAATTGCCATTATACCGGGTAAAATCCAACTCTCGAAAGGAAGTTTAGACAGCCACTCCTTTGGATACTGAGAGAATACGCCATAGCTTGACTGGATCATTAATATGCCTGTAAAAATAGCACCTGCGGCCAACAGTAAATCATATATGCCTAATAAATTTTTACTTGTTTTTTGAGTCATGTTAACGCCTCCTCTTTAGCATAGGCCTTAAATTAACTATATCACAATAATAGTCAGCAATTGCCTATTCAAAAGTTACAGATTAATGCATTTACTTAAACAAGTTAGTGTTATACTTTTAAATGGAGAAAGTGACAAAATAAAAAGAGGTGAAAACGCATGGAAATGATTTCAGCAAAAACAATGGTGACCAAAACGAAAAATGATCTTTGGTTTGGGACGGATTATAATATGAACATTTACCGTGGGTGTTCGCACGGCTGTATTTATTGCGATAGCCGCAGCGATTGCTATCATGTTGAGCGGTTTGATGAAGTGCGCGCCAAAGAAAACAGCTCACTATTGCTCGAAAAAGAGTTAAGTAGCAAGAAAAAAACTGGCGTTATTGGAACAGGTGCTATGTCTGATCCTTACAATCCATTTGAGAAAACATATGAACTGACGAGAGAGGCGCTTAAAGTCATTAATAGAAATGAGTTTGGCGTTGCCATTGCGACCAAAAGTGATTTGATTAGTCGAGATATTGACATACTAAAGGCCATTATGGCGCACTCGCCCGTGCTGGCTAAAATAACCATTACCGCGGCTCAAGATGAATTGTCCTTAAAAGTGGAACCACATGCACCGCTGTCCTCAGAACGCTTTAAAGCTGTGGAGGCTCTTGCGAGAGAAGGTGTTTTTACAGGTGTTCTTCTAATGCCTGTGCTGCCTTTTATTGAAGATTATCCTGAGAATATTGAAGCCATTATTCAAAAGGCCTATGACAGTGGCGCAAAGTTTATCTATCCTGGATTTGGGGTGACTTTAAGGCAGAATCAAAGGGACTATTATTATGCGGCTTTAGACAAAACCTTTCCCGGAATTAAGTCAAAATATAGTCTAACCTTTGGAGATGCTTACAGCTGTGCGAGTCCTAATGCAAAAGCGCTGTATCAGATATTTAAAAAACAGTGTGAAGAAAAAGGCATGCTCTACAAAATGAAAGACATTATCAGTGCTTATAAGAAGGGGTATGAAGACAAGCAAATCAGTTTGTTTGATTGATACGACATTCTTTGATTAATAGATGTACATTTGATTAATTTGTAAAATGGGAGGTATCCTAAAATGGAACCGAAAAAAATAATGGGTCTTGAAAGAAATATTTTCTTTGTTGGCATTACCAGTTTTTTAACAGATACCACGACCAAAATGATTTACGCTATTATGCCTTTATTCTTATTATCTATTGGCGCAACAAAAACAGAATTATCTTTAATTGAAGGCATTGCAGAGAGTACAGCCTCTGTCCTCAAAGCACTGTCCGGTTGGTGGAGTGACAAAATTGGAAAGAATAAACCTTTTATGGTAGTAGGGTATGCTTTTACGGCCATACTTTCGCCCGTATTTGCTTTTGCAATGTCTCCGCTTCAAGTGCTCATGATTCGATTTACAGAGCGTGTCGGGAAAGGCATTAGAACGGCTCCGAGAGACAGTTTGATTGCAGGTTCTGCAGGAGAAGACGCCAAAGGAAAAAGCTTTGGGTTTCACAAAGCCATGGACAATAGTGGTGCTGTCATTGGGCCACTGCTCGCGTTTGCTATTTTAGCGGTATTCCCTGGGGATTATCGAAAAGTGTTTATTTTTGCGGCACTGCCAGGCATGCTCGGTCTAGCCACCATTATCTTGTTTGTTAAAGAAGCTAAAAAAGAAAAATCGGAACTTTTGGGACGCATTCATTACAAAGATTTTTCGAAAAAATATTACTTGTTCCTTGGGATTGTGTTTATTTTTACACTGGGCAATTCGACAGACGCGTTGCTACTGGTTAAAGCCAGCGATATTGGATTCGAAGCGGCACTGATTCCTTTAATTTACTTGCTCTTTAACTCAGTTTCCGTGCTATTTGCGATTCCTGCAGGGATGCTTTCTGACAAAATAGGACGAGAGAGGCTCATTATTTTTGGTTATTTGCTTTATTCGGCCATTTACTACGGGTTTGGCAGAACGGACAGCAAAGTCACGGTGCTCATGCTATTTGCGTTATACGGTCTGTATAGTGCGACCACAGATGGCATTCAGAAGGCTCTGGTATCCGATTTAATCGATAAACAAAGAAGGGGTACAGGATTAGGCCTTTATAATTGTATACTTGGCATGACGCTTCTTCCAGCCAGTGTCATAGCGGGACTGCTTTATGACAAGGTGAACAACAGTGCACCATTTTACTTTGGAGCAGTCATGTCCTTTATAGCAGCAATTCTGATGGTGATTTTTTACCATCGAGGGTTGATTCATGCCAAAGCTGCGGAGAAAGCGATTTAATTAAATTTATCATAAAAAAAGCGGGACTTCGTTGTAAATAGAAGTCCCGCTTTTTTACGATAAATTTTTAAAATTCTCTAAGCAATTTACTTAGCACCATTAAGCAGAGAAGCATTAATGGCTTCAATTACTTTAGCAGAAAGCACTTTTTGCTCATCGTTATTACCAAAAGCAACAGCTTTATAAGCATACTTGTGTAAAGCGCCTGTAATTGGTTGCTGAATTTCAGTTCTTACAGCCAGTTGATCTGCAGATAAAGCTGTGTCTGCAAGGACTTTGCCAGCTGTGTCAAGGAAGTACACTTGAACCTTCACTGGAATGTTTTTTTCTATTGTGGTCATGACGTAAATTGATTTCGCTGCGTCATTGCCAGGGAAAACGTCATTGATGAAAGCAAACTTTGGTGCTTCATTGATTTCAGCTTTTAAATAAGCATAGTCAATCGCATTTTTGAGACCATCGCCAGTTGCTGTAGCACCAGTTATGGCATCTACAGTTGCAACCGTTACTTTTTGAACAGCTTCTCTGTTACCTGCATTGATGAAGTCTGTAAGGAATGTAGGAAGGAATTTAACCACTTCTGCATAAGCCAATGGGCCTCTGTCGATCAAGTTTTGTCCAACTCTTGCAATTTTAAGACCGACAATAGTGCCATTTCTGAGAGTCACAACCGCTTGGTTAGTGCCCTTGTCATACGTATGGCCATATGTTGTGTAAACGCCGTCTTTGTAAATGCCTTGTTTTGTAGAAGCATTTGCAAGTAAGTCATTATAAGCCGCGATTGCAGCTTTTGAGAGATCCGTTTGAGCGACAACTAAAGGCATTTTATCGCCATCTTTTAGAAGATTGAGGTTAAATTTATCTCTTAGTTGTTTTTGATCTGCAGTTAAAGCGGTTTCGATGATGAGTTTGCCATCTGGTGCAAAGAAGTAAGTCATTATTTTTGTTACTTTGTTTTGAGCAAAGTCAGCATTTAAAAGTACCATAGATTTATTGTCAACGCCTGCAAAAGTACCGTCGAAGTAAGAATCTGCAACTGGTGTTTTAAGTGCTTTTGTAAAGGCTCTTTCAATGGATTGATTCCATCCGCTTGAAGATTGAGTAGCGCCAGAAACGCCATCAATAGCAGCGTTAAAGTAATTAATAGATGTGCCTTTTTCTAAGAATTTAGCCGTCATTGGCGCATTGGCAGTTACAACAGCGGGGTAAGCGGTTGTGCCTCTGTCTTTAAGGTCAGCGCCAAGTCTGTAAAGTTTAACGTCTACGAGTTGGTCGTTTTTAATGTATACGTCAGCACGCTCAATACCGTTTGTTCTTGCAGTGCTGTATGCAGAATAGAAACCGTCCATATACTTGCTTTGATAGTTAACGTTTGCATTTTTCTCAGCGTCTGCAAAAGCAGCATAGAGTGCAGCGGTTTCTTTTTCAAAGCCAACGATTACTTTTGCGTCTTTGCCATTGTAGCTAAGCTCGTTGATTCCAGCAGAAAGTGCAATTGCTTGAGCTTGAGAAAGTGCAGCTGGCGTTTCGATGATAGAACCTTTTGCGGGATCAAAGACATAAGCTTTAACACCTACAAGGTGTGTCTTGTCGAATTTAGCAAATACCATGTATTTGCCTTGCGAATCAACACCCATGTGCTCGCCAGGGAAGTAAGTTTGATCAGCAGGTTTAACGTTTAGAGCTCTTGTAAAAGCTCTATCAACTGCGATTTTCCAACCCTCAGAAGATCTTGTCGCGCCTGAGACTGTATCCACTTTAGCTGCTTCAGCTTGTGTTTTGCCAAGGAGTCTTTGCTTCATTGGCTCATAAGCAGACCAAACTTCTTTGTAGTTCTTGCTCGGATCGTTATCAATCATTTTTTGACTTGAACGCATTAACGTGAGGTCAGCCACTTTCCCATTAGTTATTGTAACTTTTGCGCCTTCTGTGCCTTTTGAATAAGCATTGCCCCAAGTCACATAAATACCATTTTTGTAAGTGTAAACAGGTTTAGAAGTGACTGGAGTCACTACTTTGATTGGCGTCACCATTTTGACCGGAGTCGTTACTTTGACCGGAGTCACTACTTTGAGCGGAGTTGTTACTTTGACGGGTGTCGTTGTTTTGACAGGCGTCGTAGGTTTTGGTGCAGGCGTCTCGGTGTAAGTACCTGTTGCTTTAGAAACGGCATCTAGTGATAGGTTTTTTGCTGATGTGTCAGCAAATGCGACTGCTGAAGATAAAATCAGTGAGGTTGAGATGGTTAAAGCGATAAGTTTCTTCAATGCGGCACCTCCATTTGAATTGGGTTAAAAGAACTACAATTAAGACCATTCGCTATTGCTTTTGAAAATCCTTCACATATAGCAACAAAAAATAATATTTATTACTTTTTTGTAACAAATGTCAATATGGAATGGATAATGGTAACTGAATTGTCACTTTTGTGCCTAAGTTGAGCGTTGAGTCAACTGAAATACCATAAGATTTGCCGTAGTAAAGTTGGATACGTTGATTGACATTATCAATCCCCACACCACCTAATTTTGCTTTGTTAGATTTGGATTGTCTTGGATCAAACCCAATTCCATTGTCCTCAATGCTTATTTCAAGAAAATCTTCTTTTGAAGAAACGATGATCTGAATAAGACCTGGGTGTCCAGATTCTCGAATGCCATGATAAATAGCATTTTCTACAATCGGTTGCAAAATAAATTTTGGAACCTCTATCCCTCTTAAGGATTCATCGGCTTCAATTGTGTAATTAAGTTGATCTTCATACCGTTGCTTTTGAATAAAGAGATATTGACGCACATGATCGAGCTCATTTTCAAGGGGCATCATTTCTTTGCCTTGGTTTAGGGAGAGTCTAAAAAATTGAGCCAGAGCTTTGGTGACTTCAATGACCTTCTCACTGTCGTTGAATTCAGCCATCCAAACAATTGTGTCGAGTGTATTGTATAAAAAATGTGGATTGATTTGGCTATGCAAGGCATTGATTTCATAGGTTCTAAGGTATTTTTCTTTTTCGCTGATACTAGCCATGAGTTGATCTATTTTTATAATCATGGCATTAAAATGTCGTGCGAGACTTTTGGCCTCATAGCACCCTTGTTCATTTACAGTTAAAGCACTAAGTCCATCTTCGACAGTCTTCATCGCTATTTCTAAATCCCTTATTGGATTGGTGATTCGATCTGCAATGAAAATACCGCTGCCGATGACAATCCCAAATAGAATGAACCCAACCAGAATAAGCGTTTCGAAAATATGCCTTCTAATGGCGCTCAAATCATCTAAGGAGGACAAACCTACCAATGTCCAGTTGGTATGCGCAATGGCATAGTGGTGGGTCAACATGCCAATTTTAGGATCATAGCCATCACGCATCTTGCTGATAAGTTTGAGCTTTTCCCGTTTAAGTGATTCTTCGAAATAACTTTTATCAGGATGATAGACCACATCATATTGATCATTGACTATAAAAGCGTACCCCGCTTTTCCTAAATTAAGCGTTTTTAGATAATTTTCAAGGACAAGATAGCGAATGTCGATGAGTAGAACCCCAAGGTTTTTACCGTTTTGATCCGTAATTTCTTGGCTAATCGAAATAACCCAAGTGTCCTTATTCATAGTAAAAGCTTGTTGTCTGATTGAAGTCAGGATGGGCATTTGATGACTATTAATAGCGGATTTGTACCAGGCTTCTTTCATCATGTCATTTGAAACGGTCATATCTAAAGATTTTTCGTTAGATATAATTTTGCCGTCGTTACTGACTAAAATGATGGAGGCTAGATAAGAATCGGTTTGCAGGCTGGTATTAATCAGTTTCATAACCCGACTTCGACTAGAGTCGGAGCCAGTCGCAAAAAAATCTTGAATATCCGTATTTTGAGTGATTAGCGTGGACAGTGACTTTAATTTTTCGATATAGACTTCAACATAATGTCCGCTTTGTTCCACTGCATGTGTTGTATTCTCAAGTTCGTTTTTCATGATGATATCTGAAATACTATAGTATAAAACCGAGCCTAAGATCATGATTAGAAGCAAGCTCGTTCCAAGAAAGTAAACAGCAATTTGAACTTTTAAATAGTTTAAAAATCGAAAAGGGTTTGATTTCATCGTCTTTCTCCTAATACCATCTCTTTATATTGTTTTGGAGAGAGTCCAAAGCGAATTTTAAAGCGCGTGCCAAAATAATTAACATCTTCAAAACCGACGGCTTTTGCAATTTCATAATTTTTCATTTCACTTGATAAAAGGAGTAATTTCGCTTTGTCTAGACGTTGATTGAGCACATAATCTTGAAAACTGACGCCTAATTCTTTTTTAAAAAGACTGCTGAGATACCCAGAACTAAAACCAAGTTCGCTGGCCAAAGAAATTAAAGAGAGATTGCTATCGGATAATTGTTCAAAAATTTTATTTTGAATCATTTCTTTATAGGCAGTTTCACTGGTAACTTCGTGTTCTTGAAGAAGTGCGCTTACGGCTTGCTCAACCGCTTTATGTTGATGAGAGGTCTCTAATTTGGCAATAAGTTTGACGAGAATCTGTGAAACATCTTCTTTGGAAACAGGTTTGAGAATATAATCTTCAACGCCTATTTTAAGGGCTGATACCGCATAGTCAAAATAATTATAGCCAGTCAATATGGCGATTCTTGCGCTCGAATTAATTTTTTTTGCTTGCTCAGCAAATTCCAAACCATTCATTTTAGGCATATTAATGTCCACTAAAACCAAATCAGGGCTATGAGTTGTGAATAACTCAAGCCCTTCAAAGCCATTCGCGGCTTCATAAACTTCTGAAATATTTAAAGCATCAAAATCGACGAGGGTACAGATCCCTCGTCGAACTAAAGGTTCATCGTCAATAATGAGCAGCTTATACATGAATGTCCTCACTTTTCGCATTGTGACTTTTTAATGCAGTATTATTTATCGGATTTGACTAGGTTGATCAAGTAACCGTAGCCCATTTTTTCCATCTCGTTCAGTGAGATAAATTTAATGGAAACACTGTTGATGCAATATCTAAGACCACCTTTATCGGCGGGTCCATCTGTAAAAACGTGTCCCAAATGAGAATTGCCTGTTCGACTTCTGACCTCAGTTCTTACCATATGGAAACTGGTGTCATCTTTAGTGGTAATTACGTCTGGCGCAATGGGTTTTGTAAAGCTTGGCCAACCACATTGAGAGGCATACTTATCTGTTGAACTGAAGACTGGCTCGCCTGTAGCCACGTCTACATAGATGCCTGCACCAAAAAAGTCCCAGTATTCATTGGAAAAAGCGGCTTCTGTATGGTTGAGTTGAGTCACTTCATACTGTATTTTGGTCAATTTCTTTTTAAGCTGAGAATCTGAAGGTTTTGGGTATTTTAAAGGATCGATAATAGGTTTTTCAACTTCGAATAGATCGATATGGCAATACCCATTCGGATTTTTTTCTAAATAATCTTGATGATAGTCTTCTGCTAAATAGTAACCGTCTAGCGGTTTTACTTCAACAAGCAGCGGTTTTTTATATTTATTTTGAATGTCTTTCATAACGGTATTAATCACCCCTAAATCAGATTTGTTGTTAAAGTATATACCAGTTCTATATTGCAAGCCTTGGTCATTGCCTTGTTTATTTTTGCTGGTTGGGTCAATGACTTTGAAGTAGTATCTTAAAACTTGATCCAAACTGACTTTGCTTGGGTCATACTGTACATGAACCGTTTCTGCATGACCTGATTGGTTGTAGAGTAAATCTTCGTAAGTCGGATTTTTTGTTTTGCCATTGGCATATCCCGAGGTGACGTCATAAACGCCGTAAACTCTGCTCATATAAGCCTCTAATCCCCAAAAACAGCCGCCTGCGAGATAAATGTCTTTAAGTTTGCTTTTGTCAAAAGTCAACGTTTTATTTGGGTTTTCTGGAAGAGTGCCACTACTTGGTTTTGTAATGGCCGTGGCTGAGATAAGGGATAAACCCAGTAATAAACTGATGCAAAGCATGATTGCAATGAGTATGTTTCTCATAAAAATTCACCATCCTTTATTTTATACCCTCAAATATAGTTTTAATGCTTTCGTTGTCCATGTGACCTGGCATTGTTTTAATCAAAGTACCATCAGAAGCGATAAATACCGATGTAGGGTATGCGCGTACACCATATTGTTTTGCCACAACCCCATTTTCATCTAATAAAACAATGATGTTTTTTTGCTCAAGCGACTTAAACCATTCTGTAAAATCTGCAGCGTTTTGTTCGCCATTTGAATTGGGCGAAACGATTGTAAATACCTTAAAGTCATTTGTTTGACCCGCTAATTGATTGAATTCCTCTAATCCAGCCAGACAAATGGAACACCATGAAGCCCAAAACTTCACATATATTTTTTCGCCAGTCATCTTGCTAAGGTCATACTCCGTGCCATTGATGTCTTTTAAAATAATACTTGGAGCGAGGTTGGCAGCAGTAACTGTTTCAGACGTCATAGGGGATGTGCCTATAGAGTTTGAATCCATTTTTAAAGTCTCCTTACCAAAGAAATTCATACTATATAAAGCTATGCCTAAAATTGCAATACTTGCTGCGATGGCGATGATTTGTTTGTTCATAAGTCATTCTCCTTTGTTAGAATAGTTTTCCAATAAACGCCGTAATCAAATTTAAATTCTCTGTCATTAAAAATACGCCCATAACCACGATTAGCGCACCGCCCACTTTTTTAATCGTGCCTAAATGGGCCTCCATTTTAGTAAATTGATCCATAAGCACATTTGAGAGCAGTGCCATTGTTAAAAATGGAATCATAAGACCAATGGCATAGAGCATCATTAAGAAACCGCCGTAGAAAGCTTGTCCACCATCGGCTGAAACGACTAACACTGCCCCTAAAACTGGTCCTACGCAAGGTGTCCAGCCAAAACTGAAGGTAAGCCCCAGTAAGTAAGTGCCAAGCAAATCTGTTTTAAGCGTTCGTTTAAGCCTTAGGACTCTGTATTTTTCTAAAAATTGAATTCGAAACAATCCCATTTGATGGAGACCTAACAAGATGACAATGAAACCGCTAATCAAATTAAAATAGCGACCGTTGATGTAAGCGCCGAGTGCGCCTGCGCCAAAACCTAAGGTAATAAAAGTGGTGGATATGCCACCAACAAAGAGAAGTGTTTTGGCAAGTGGTCGTAAATTGATGGTCCATTTTCCTAGTTTAAATAAGCGGCCACCTTCTTGATCGGTCAAAATTCCAAAATAAACGGGCAACAGAGGGAACGTGCATGGTGCGAAAAAAGATAAAAACCCGGCTAAGAAAACGCTGCTCATAAATATTGGGTGTCCTAAATCAATGCCTGAAGCAATTTGTAAGATGTTCATATATTTCACCAACCTTTCTAATGGTTTTATTTGTCTGTGTCTATGGATTCATTATAATCCTATCAATAATTAAATGATATCTATTATCAGTCTATTTTTCTTTGTTTTCATCATCTGTTTTATAATTTGTAAATTAAAACTGAATTTTGGGGCTGATAAAACTAAAAAAACCTCTGTCAAATAAACGACAGAGGTAATTGCTTACTTATAAAATTCTATTTTCCAGGAATAAATGAGTCAATCAATTTAGAGCCAGTCTTGCCTAAAACGGCAGCAATCACAGTTTGGATCGCACTAAGAACAAATAGTGCAATCATATTCATTTGATTAAACGGTAGCAAGAATGCCATGAGTGCGGTGATGATCGAGAGTACTAAGAAAACAATGCTTAATTTAATTTTAAATTGTAGGACGGGTGGGCTTAATTTTTTGAAACGAAGTTGTCCGTCTTTAATGCCACTGGCTGCGCCCATAATGACTGTCAGTGGTAAGAAGAGCAAATTAAATTTAGCAACGGTAATGATTGGCGCCTGCAACTCGCCTGTAAAGATAAAAGCAAGAAGAAGCATGCCTGTTGCCGTAATGACAAAAGCCTGCGGGAAATGCAATATAATGGGGTGAATGTGTAGCGAGAGAATTTTGTATCTGTCTTCAGACATGGTGAGTTTATAAGGTTCAAAGACTTTTGAAGCGACGCCGCAGGCAGGACAGACATCGCCTATCTTGCCAGTTTCCATAATATAACCACAAACTTTACATTTACTGAGTTCCATGAATATGCCTCCTTTTGTCACTCGCTAAATTGCGATGAGTGAATGCTCCTTATAGTTTATAGCACTTTTTAAGCAACCTAAACAGGTTGAGTTAAATAAATAGCGGTATATACTCAATAGTGAGTTCAACCTATACCGCTACTTATATTATTTTGAATGATTGATTAATTCTCTTTGGATGCCAACAGGTGCTTTTGGATTTTGTCAAAGCTGAATTTCTTCTTTAAATAGTAGGAAAGAGCAAACAGTCCGATGAGTAGGGCGATTGACAAATAAAATGCAGGTGAATGGACGTTGAGTGCCTGATCGCCTAAATTGACATAGATGATGACGCCTGGGATGATGCCCACAAGGGTTCCAAGCAGAAAATCCAAGAATTTTATTTTGGATAAGCCGGCGCCGTAGCTGATGATGTCAAAGGGAATAAGCGGAATGAGGCGCATGATGAGAATGACGAAAAAACCTTGACGTTCAATGCCGTCTTCAAACTGCTCAGCTTTGTGTTTGATGAGCTTTGTAACAAAGTCTCGTCCTAAAAATCTGGCAATAAAGAAAGACAAAGTAGCCCCGCAAGAAGCACCAATCATCGTATAGACCGTGCCCCAAAAAATGCCGAAGACTGCTCCAGATGATATGGCTAAGAGTGCGTCGGGAAAGAGCGTGAGCGGTACAAGCGTGAAAAGTATGATGTAAATGATGGGTGCGAGTGGCCCAAAGGACAGCAAGAAGGTTTTGATCGATTCCAAATCTGTGAAAGGTAAGAATTCTTTGAAGATAAAAACGGCGCCTAAAAAAACAAGCGCTGCTAAATAGAATAATTTCTTTTTCATTATAAAGTCACCTCTTATTTAAAAGTAATTCAAGAAACCTGTATGACTATATCATAGCAGAGTGGAGTGGTGTATTCCGCAAGTATTGAAATTTTCTATACTTTTTTAAAAACCATTAAAAATATTAATTAGCAAACTTTTAACAATCTCTTTATAATCAAAGTGACTTTAGTACTGCGTTAAATTTTTCGTTAAATTTTAATGCAGTATCAAAAACATAGCATTTCACTTAAAATGGAGGTATAAAAATGAAAAAGAATTTAATGAAATTGGGATTGATTACTTTATCACTTACCATCATGCTTGGCGTGTCAGCTTGTCAAAAGACTGAAGCGCCTAAAACAGAAGTGCCTGCTGCTACAACGACTGAAGTTGCTACGGAGACGATTGCGACTAAAGTGATTGAAGACGGTGCAGCTGGCAACTATGTTAATGCTGTGAGCCTTCAAGAAAACCTTGCCAATGTGGTTGTGATTGATGCAAGAGACAGCAAAGAATACAAATTAGGGCATGTACCGGGTGCAATCAACATCACTTGGCAAATGCTTTCCAATATGGCGCCAAAACAAAGCGAAGTGGGTTGGGGCGTTGTTCTTGGAAAAGACGAGTTAGCGGCTAAAATCGGCAGCTTCGGCATTGACGGAACAAAAGACATTGTGGTTTACAATGACCCTAAAGGTCTTGGCGAAGAAGGCAGAGTCCTTTGGATGCTTAGAGTGGCAGGCATTAACAATTCAAAATTATTAAATGGCGGTTACCCTGCTTGGTTAGAACTCAAAGGCGAAACAAGCAAAGATGCGCCTGTGATCACAGCGGCTAATTTCACAATTGCGGCTTATGACGATTCAAGAATTGCGACAACGGATTATGTTAAAGAAAATCTTAGCAAAGTAAAATTGGTGGATACAAGATCGCCTGAAGAATTTAACGGCACAATGAACCACGGCGAAAACTACAAAGGCGAAAAAGCCCTAGGACATATTCCCGGCGCGGTTCACCTTCAATATTCAGACCTTTATAATGTAGATGGCACCATCAAAAGCATTGCTGATTTAAAAACAACATTTGAAGCAATTGGTATTAAACCTGAAGATGAAATCATTACTTACTGCACGGTAGGGATTCGTTCAGGTTTCACGGCTGAAATTTTAAAAATGGCTGGCTACAACAATGCTAAGAACTACAACGCTTCATTCAGCGAATGGGCAGGCACTGGCAACACTTATGAAAAATAAAAGAAACCCTTCAATCACAGCACTATCATCAGCAGCTTTCCTGCTGATGGTAGTTTTGTTGTATGTTTTTGTCCCTACACTGGCGATCAGCATCAACAGAAGTTTAGAAATGATGAGTACAGGCAGTGCCAAGGGACTTATGATGATTTATTATCAATATGGTGCTTGGGCTTTTTTATTTGCTGGATTAACCCATATGATTCAAATTCTTGGCGTCGTGTTTAACGGTTCAGTTGTTTCGGTGGCCTGTTATGGCTTGTTTAGTCCACTGAGCGCAAAAGCAATTTTACTCATTAGCGGTCTTATGGCGGTTACCTTTGCCTACGGTTTGGGCAATAGCATCAGTCATGTCATTCTGGGCTTGAAAAGCATAAAACCGTGGACGGAGAAATTGCCAACATTAAAAGGAAAACTGGAATACGGCGCGCTTGCTTTGGTATTTGCCTGTATTGCAGTTGGACCAGGGCTAATGAGTTTGTTGCTTTATGGCTTTGGCATGATTCGCTTGGACTATAAAAAAGTGCTGGCCGTTTCTGCCTTAGGGTTTATTATTTTTAATTAGGAATAATCGCAGAAGATGCTGATTGGAATTTATTGGAGGTTTATATGAACAACACTTTAAAACGCATTTCGTTAATTGCCATTCCAATTCTATTTGCAGGACTTTTACTTATTCCAAGCGGTAGAGCGTGGGTGTTTGAGAATGTCAAATTGCTCAGCTCAATGGATACTGAGCTTGTAAAAGATTATATACGCTCATTTGGACCTTTGGCGGCAGTGGTATCCTTTCTGCTCATGATCCTTCAATCGGTTGCAGCGCCATTGCCTGCATTTTTAATCACCTTTGCGAACGCTGCCGTTTTTGGATGGGTTGGCGGCGCAGTTCTTTCTTGGGTGAGTTCGATGGCTGGAGCGGCTTTATGTTTCTACATTGCCAAATTATACGGACGCGTGGTAGTAGAAAAACTGACTGGCAAGTCTGCCCTACAGTCTGTAGATGGCTTCTTTGAAAAATATGGCGCTAAGTCGATTATCATCGCCAGACTACTGCCCTTTATGCCTTTTGACCCTGTTAGCTATGCTGCGGGGCTCACTTCTATGAGTTTTAGATCGTTCTTTATTGCAACGGGGATCGGGCAACTACCGGCAACACTTATTTATTCATATGCAGGCGAGATGCTTGGCGGCGGCGCTAAAACGTTTGTCACAGGACTTTTAATTCTCTTTGCAGCAGTGACCTTGACATTCCTACTGCGCTCTGTGTATGCTGAACGTATGGCGAAATAGGAGAAATCATATGACAAGTTTTATCAATAAAATTACCAACCTCGACTTACAAAGTCACCGAAAAGAAACACAAACGCTTCAAATTAATTTGGGCAAGTTGTGCAACCAAGTCTGCATGCATTGTCACGTAGGCGCAGGCCCAAACAGCGTTGAAATTATGACTATGGAGACTATTGAAAGGCTTTTGCAGCTTATAGAAAAAGACCCAAACATCAAAGTAGTAGACCTCACTGGGGGAGCGCCGGAACTAAACCCTCATTTCAAATATTTGGTTCAAAAAGTTCATGAGATGGGCAAGTCGATTATTGATCGGTGCAATTTGACGGTGCTTTATGAACCCAATCAGGAAGATACCGCTCAGTTTTTAGCAGATCATAAGGTTGTGATCACTGCTTCAATGCCATGCTATTTAGAAGAAAATGTAAATAATCAACGTGGGGACAACGTTTATGAAAAGAGCATTAGTGCCCTTAAGCAACTAAATGCGCTAGGCTACGGCAAAGAAGGCACGGAGCTTGTGCTCAATTTGGTCTTTAATCCATCGGGAATGGGACTGCCGCCAGAACAAGCAAGTCTTGAAGCGGACTATAAACAGTATTTAAAAGAGTCATTTGGCATTGAGTTCAATCAACTCCTTACAATTGCCAATATGCCCATTAAGCGCTTTAAAGAACATTTAAAGAAAACGGACAAATTGGCGGATTATGAGCAGTTATTGGTTGAAAAATTCAACCCCGAGGCGGCTGAGCGCATAATGTGCAGAGGGCTGATCTCTATCGGGTGGGACGGCAAGCTTTATGACTGCGATTTTAACCAAGCCTTGGACATTCAAGTGCAGTCGAAACGAACCATCTGGGACATTGAGGCTCTAAGCGATGTCGACAGAGAAATTAGCTTCGATAACCATTGCTACGGCTGTACCGCCGGAAGCGGCAGTTCATGCGGAGGGGCATTGATATGAATCCTTTATTAGAAAAAAACGTGAATGCGTTATCAAATAAAGACTTGAGTGGCTTGGAAGAAAAAGAAATGCCTGAAGTGGCGGCACTTGCCGTGGTTTATTATAGAGACGGTTTATACTGCAGCGAAGCTTTGTTAAGAGCTTTTAACGAAGTTTATGAACTGGGTCTGCCTGAAAATGCCTATAAAATGGCGACTGGGTTTGGTTCGGGAATGGCTGAGTCGGGCTGTGCCTGCGGAACCATTACTTCTTGTGTGATGGTTCTTGGAATGGTTGTCGGTCGCACGCACAAAGGTGAATCGGAAATTTTGGTGTATGATGCGGTAAAAAAACTACAAGATTTATTTAAAAAAGAATACAAATCGGCTTGTTGCCGTGTACTAACCAAAACGGTCACATGGGGCTCTAAAGAGCATACTTGTCTTTGTGAAAAATATGTGGTTCTTGCCGCCTGCATTACGGATCAAATTTTAAAAGAAGACTTGCATGATTATTTGCCCAAAACGGGTAATCGAAAGACGCCTAAAAAAATAAGCATTTTGAGCTTGAAAAGGAGGCTGCGTGGAACTTTCAATCGTGATACCTCTCGCACCAAATGAAGCCTTGTCAGTAAAACTACTGTCACTTTTAAGTCAGGTCAAAAGTTCTGCGGAGATAATGCTTGTAAGCTCTGAAGCAAAGACGCTTGAAACAGCCTCTGAAAAGGGGAAACGGGCAGGACTTACCCTGCCAATGCACACAATTTTAGCGCGTCCGAGTCGAGCGTACTGCATGAATGAAGGTGCAGCGGCGGCAACGGGGGCGCAATTGTTGTTTTTGCATGCAGACTCTTATTTTGACATTGACGCGTTTGAACGGCTGAGAAGTTGTTACAATAGCAGTTGTGGCGGTGGGGTTTCTAACGAAGGCAATGTTTCCAAATGCGAAAAGCAAAATGACATTTTTTACTTTGAGCTTGTTTTTCACGATGGTTCATTTTTAATGAAACTCAACCAAATAGGCGCTAAATTTAGGTCGCGTGTTTTGAAAACGCCTTTCGGCGATCAGGGGCTTTGCCTTTCAAAAGAGCTGTTTAAGGCGCTTGGCGGGTACGATGTAAGTGCCCCTTACGGAGAAGACCATTTGCTTATCAGATGTGCCAGAGCAAATAAAACGAGCATCAAATCTATAGGAAGACCTATTTTTACAAGCGCGAGGAAATACAGCCAAAATGGTTGGTTTAAAACGACCTGCAAACATCAGGTGATGTGGGTTTTGCAGATGGTTCTAGATTCAAAACGATTTAAAAAGAAGGTTAAATCCAAGTGATAAAGGTAGCATAAAAATAAAGGGCGGTAAAATGAATGAACACTGCGATTGTAGTATTTGCAAAAACTTTAGGACTTTCCCCAGTCAAAACTCGTCTGGGTTCGGATATTGGAACTGAAGCCGCCCAGACGTTTTATAAACTGAGCGTTCAGGCGCTGAAAGAAGTTTTAAACATGGCAAAGGCAGAAATTAAACCGCCAAATTCCCTTGAAATTTACTGGGCACTCGCAGAAGAAAGTGGCCCGCAGCATATAGATTGGAAAGATTGTAAGGCTCTCTGGACAGGTGATGGCGACCTTGGCCTCAGACTTTACAACGTCACTCAAACCCTCTTTGAAAAGCATACTCACGTGATCATGATCGGGACGGACAGCCCGCAAATAGACACCGCATTAATTCATGAGGCAATCATGGAAATGGAAAGCAATCCAAATGATTGCGTCGTTGGCCCGTGTTTAGATGGCGGGTTTTACTTATTTGGTTCTCCTTATCAGCTTGGTAAGGACATTTGGACTGGTGTCGCTTATAGTCAGGAAGACACGCTTAAGCAGTTACTCTCGAAAATGGACAGTGCCGATATGAAGTATCAAACGTTACAAGCTCTAAGCGATGTGGATCATGGACGTGATTTGGAGGTGCTTAGAGAGGCGCTTGAGGGAAAGGTTGTGCTTTGTGAGGGGCAGTTGAGTTTGATGGCGTGGTTAATGGGGAATTGAAATAACAGCCACATGTAAATTTGCTTGCTTCGCAATGGTTATAACTTTAGCAGAGTGTTAAGTAGCCTTCAATAAAAAAACCACCACTTTTAATTTAAAAGAGGTGGTTTTTACATATACAATTCAACTTAAATAGGCAGTTCCCATCAAGCGATACCCCCTGCCTCCACAGCAAGCTTAAAATTATTCAAAATTGCCTGCCACCCCGCGCGCTGAAGTTCTAAGGTGTTTTCATCTTCGGCTTCAAAAGTTTCAACAACCAATGTTTGCTGAGGTGTTATGACTTCAAAAGTCACCCATACCATACGACCATCATCGAGTTGGTTGATCAGGCGCTTTGTTGGTTCGACGACCGTGTAAGTACCGCCGAAATCAAACGCCATTTGCCCATCTTTTGAAGCCATCGTAGTTGAGTAATGCCCACCCACGCGAAGATTGTTTATTGCTTTAGGGCAATGCCAATCCTCGGATGCGAAGGCCCATTTGGTAATGTACTCAGGCATAGTCCAATAAATCCAAGCTTGCTGAGCCGAAGCATCAACCAAAACTTCAACCGTAATGGCCTTAAAAGGTTCTAAGTTTTCTTCACAGAGTTTTTTAAGAGCGTTTAACGCACTAATCCAAGCCTCGTTGAAATAGTCAAAATAATCTTCATCAATATCAGCAAGGACATGAAAATTTGTAATAGTATCCGTCTTGGCTTCCAGATAGTAGTTTTCAAAAGCAGGAGTCCATTTTTTAGCCGAGTCACTTGTGTAGTCCTCAACATCATCCATAATGAAACCCAGGTGATGAATGGAAATGTATTTGAGGTGATCACTGGCAGCAATTTCGGAAATCATGCCAGATTTAGCACCATGTTCATTCGGAGAGAGAAACTTAATGCGGTCCCCTTTTTGCCAGCCACCTTCAAAGTAAGAACCTTTATCAAAGGCCTCTGTCCAAACTCTATATTTTTTATCGCTAATAATAGCTGCCCAAACAGCCTCAGGCGTTGCTTGTATGTCGATGTTTAAATCTATTTTTTTCATAGGGCACCTCCAATGTATTGAGGTCTATACCCTTTGAAAACAATTTTGAATCAAAATTATCTATAGTCAAAACTATATTAATCCTAAGTTAAAACGGTTTGAAATTTACTTTAAAAGCAGTAAGATGAGATAAACCTATTGATGATGCTTTCAATTTTATTCATAGCAACCCTGGTCAAGACTCAATACGCTCAGTCATGTTATTCTTATGACAAGAGAACAAGAAGTGAGGTGGTAAAAATGAAGGATGCGGATAATTTGTTAGCCGTACAGCGCATGCAGGCGTACATTGAAGTTCATTTGCAAGAGAAAATAACGCTGAAAGCCTTGGCAACTGCGGCGGAGTATTCGCCTTGGCATGCCGCTAGACTTTTCAAGGTAGCGACTGGCAAGACGCCCTTTGAGTACATCCGTGCCATGAGACTCACTAAGGCTGCACTCGTGATTCGAGATCAGGATGAGAAGATTCTCGACGTGGCACTGGACTTTGTATTCGATTCTCACGAAGGTTTTACACGAGCGCATATGAATGATCCTAAAATCACGAAATCTGTATTTGTACAGGTTATTGAGAGACCATCCAGAAAAATCTTATTAAAACGTGGCATCAAAGCAAAGGAATATTTTGCGTACTGCGAAGAAGTTGGGTGCGACGTTTGGTCGGTGCTTACGAGTGTAAAAGAGGCGCTCTTTGAACCCATCGGTATGTGGATGCCCAATCACTTGATTAAGACTGGTACGTCTGTTTATGTTCAAGGGGTAGAAGTACCGTTATCATACGATAATGTAGTGCCTGAAGGGTATGAACTCATTGAGTTGCCGCCGTGCCTTCTGATGGTATTCCAAAGTGAGCCTCATGACGATGAGGATTTTGCCTCGGAAATACATGAGGTATGGCAGCATATTGAGAAATTTGACCCGAAGGTCTACGGATACGAGTGGGACCCAGAAGCGGCGCCAAGATTCCAACTCTCCCCAGAGGGGTATAGAGGCTATATTGAGGCAAGACCTGTGAAGAAAATAGGCTAGGCGTTTAAAGAAGAACTGATAAATGAACAGACTAAAGGTAGACGCATTAAGCGTCTACCTTTAGTAATTCTAGTGCATTAATATCTGTAATATAGATTGTCCGACTGTCCTCAAATTCTACGAGGCCATCGGTTTGAAACTGAGAGAGTTTGCGGCTGACAGTCTCGCGGGTGAGACCAATCAAATTGGACATTTCCTCTCTGGTGAGTTTGAGCGGTATTTCTATGCACCCCTGTTTTTGAATGCCAAATTGATCTGCGAGTTTGAGAAGGAGAGACGCAATACGCGAATCGACATCCTTTGCAGTGAGTGTTTGAATCATGGACTCAAGCGTATTGATGCGCTCGTAGGCATGCTCAAGTATTTTAGCATAGAGCTTTGGATAGGCGCTAAGCAAGCTGTCGAAAGCATCCTTTCTAATGGTGCACAGATGCGTGTCTTCAAGCGCAATGGCGTTGAATTCTTGGACTTGCGTTTTTAAAAGATTAAGTTCTCCAAAATAATCACCCTCTGAGAGTAAGTAGAGGATCTGTTCTTTGCCATCTTTTGTATAACGATAAACCTTAAAGCTGCCACCATTTACAATATAGAGTCGGTCAGATACATTGCCTTCTTTAAATATAAAATCGCCTTTAGGGATATACAAGCGCTCTATTAGTTTTAAAAGATTTTCTAAATCATCAGGATCAAAGGACTCAAAGAGTCCTACTTTTTTTGCGCAAAATTTGTGCTGGCAGGAAATACAGCCGCTGATTGGGAACATTTTACCCCTCCTTGTGTGCTTTCGCTTAGATTAAGTGTACTACAATTTGGCTGTGTTTTGAATCACAGTCAAAAATCATTTAGAGGCCTATACTTAGGTTAAACAAAGAGGCCTTGCAAAAGCGGATGACCAAAGTGGTTGTCGCTTTATACTTTAAATATCAAAGGAGCGAATTATATGAAAAACTTTATTAAATCGGACTTACTAGGTCAAATCGTTGCAACATTTCCAGGCGCTGGTGATTACTTTATGGTGAATCATATCGACTTCTGCTGCGGCGGCGAGCGAAGTTTAGAAACAGCTCTCAGCGGTATGGAAAACGATGTAGATGAAATTTTAGCAGGTTTGAATACGTTATATGAAAAGTTTCAAAAAGATGAAGTACAATTTGAGGACTGGGCAAAAAGTGACAAGCAAAGTTTAATCAATCACATTTTAAAAGAACACCACCAGTTTTTAAAAGAAGAACTTCCTGCAATTAGTGTGTTACTTTTCAAATTATTAGGGGTACATGGTAAACAACACGAAGAACTTTTTGAAGTGCACAAGAAGTTTAATATGCTTCGAACAGAATTAGAATCTCACTTGGTTAAAGAGGAGGTTTGGTTATTCCCAGCGCTGATTCAATATGAAATAACAAAGCAGCCTATATTGCTAAAAGAGTTAGAAACATTGGTTGAAACCATTGAATCAGAACACGTGGGTGCTGGCGACTTACTCAAATCATTAAGAGCGATCACTAACCATTACACAGTGCCAAAAGACGCTTGCACGACTTACGCATTGACGCTTACAAAACTTCAAGCACTTGAAAAAAATACATTTGAACACATTCACTTAGAAAATAATATTTTGTTAAGACGTTGAGTTTTAAAAGGAGAGGTTGCCATGAAGCACATTTCACTCAATGACAGCATCTACAAATTATCTGTAGATTACCCTGAAGTGGTGGACATAATGGTTCAGCTTGGATTTTCGGACATAACCAGACCGGGTATGTTGCAGACGGTAGGTCGAGTTATGACAATTAGCAAAGGGGCTAAAATGAAGAACATCGGACTCGAAAAGATTCGAGAGGTCTTTCTGGCAGAGGGATTCGAAATAGACGAGGAGGTTTAACATGAGTGAGTTTATAAACAATGGTGCACTGCGCCAAGAAAAATTAAAGAACATTATCAAGAAACTGCATGCGGGCGTCAGTATAGAAATGGTTCGCGCGGAATTTGAGGAACTTACCGAGAGTATCTCAGCTATTGAAATTACTGCTATGGAGCAGGCGCTAGTCGATGAAGGCATGCCCGTCGAAGAAATTCAAAAATTGTGCGACGTGCACGCTTCAGTATTTAAAGGATCCATCAAAGACATTCATGCCGAGGACGGAAAAGGCATGGCTATGTTGAGTCAGTGGCACCCTTTAAACAAACTGAAAATGGAAAATCGTAAAATCGAAACGATGTTAGAGCAGTCCATTGTACCTTTTCTAGACAAATATGAAGGTACTGGATCTGACTATTATAAAGACAGACTTCAAGCGGCATTAACGGAACTACTCATCCTTGACAAACATTACAGCAAAAAAGAGCATCTGATATTCCCCTACATGGAAAAACACGATATTACTGCGCCGCCACAGGTCATGTGGGGCGTAGACGATGAAATTCGAGGAAAGATTAAAACCTTGATTATCCAACTTGGACAAGAGGTCATAGAATTGAAAGAAGTGAAACAGTTAGGCGATGAGTTGGTCAACCAAGTTCAAGAAATGATTTTTAAAGAAGAAGAAATCATGATGCCGATGGTTCTCGAAAAGTTTGCTTATGCGGAGTGGGTAGACATAGAAGCGGGTTGTTTTGATATTGGGTTTGTACTGCTAGATGGGGTTGAAGCATGGCAGCCAACAGAAGAAGAAAAACTGCTTTACTTGACGTCAGCAGCGGGATTGTCTTCGGACAAATCGGTCGTGCAACTAAATGAGCGCATTCCATTTGATGCAGGCAGTTTGCTGCCAGAAGAGATTAATGCCATACTAAACACCCTGCCGCTGGATATGACCTTTGTTGGAGCGGATGAACGGGTCAAGTACTTTACACAAGGAAAGGAACGGATTTTTGACCGACCTAAAACCATCATTGGACGTGAAGTCAAGAATTGTCACCCGCCAAAGAGCGTGCATGTTGTTGAACAGATTGTGGCGGATTTAAGAAGTGGCAAGAAAGATCACGAAGATTTTTGGATTAAGATGGGTGGCAAATTTGTTTATATTCGCTACTTTGCTGTTAGAAATGCCGCAGGAGAATTTTTAGGTACCTTGGAAATGACTCAGGACATTAAACCCATTCAAGAATTAGAAGGCGAAAAGCGATTAATGAGTGAATCAGAATGATAAAAACCACCCAATAAATGAGACGAAAAAAAGTCTGTTTTATTGGGTGGTTTATTTTTGGAGTCTAGTTAGCGCTTATTCATATCCCAACAGCGCATTGTAACTTTTCAGCAAGCCTTCAATACGAAATTGCTTCGCATAAGACGCGAGCAAGTCAAGATTCTTGTCTTCTCGAGCGGCGTAGCGAACAAGTGCTTCCTCGAGAACCTCTGGTACTATGTCGTTGTTGTTTCGAAGAATATCGCAGAGGGTTCTTTCAACATTGTAGAGTTGAATGGATCTGCCATAGGGCGTTTTTGCTTCAATGATTCCCAATTTATAAAGGTCGTGTTTCATGAAATGAACCTTTACGCCAATCGTTTTCAAGTGGATTGAGCCGTAGCCGTTAGGGGCTGTAACAACGTATGTGCGCATTTTGCTGTCCGATAAACCATGAAAAGAAAGGGCGGTTTCGTGCGAAAATATGGCGTTATTGCTAAAGACTCGAATCAGAAACATTTTATCTTCAGCAGCTTCTGGTGTTAAGTAAATCCATGAAGTCAGTCGGTGGTAATGGCCTTCATCGATTGACTGATCGATCAGCGCTTTTGAAAAACCTTCTCGTAGGAGGTCTTTTACGTTCACTAAGCCTTCGCTTTGCTCAATTCTTGTGATGAGTGTATTTATATTATTCATGGAATCTTCCTTTGTATGAATGGGCAATGATGATTGCCACGTGTTAGTAACGATTGATCAACATCTGATTATATCATGTTTTTTTGCAAAATACTCTGTTGATCGGTTCATTAAGCATTGAACTATGGTAAACTAAAAATTGTGGTTATAAATGTGAGTGAATACGGAGGCATTGAAGCATGAAATTTTATTTTGCGCCTATGGAAGGCGTTACGGGATATTTATATAGAAACACTTTTCATCGTCATTTTGGAGAAACAATAGACAAATACTTTGCGCCTTTTATTTTTGCGGATCAGTGCAAAGGTTTAAAGACAAAAGATAGGCTTGATCTATTGGCAGAAAACAATCAGGGCATAGAGTTGGTACCACAAATACTGACCAACAGTGCTAAGGATTTTATTCATACATCAAGAAAAATAAAGGATTTAGGCTATAACGAAATTAACATTAATTTAGGTTGCCCTGCCGAGACAGTTGTATCCAAGAAGAGGGGTTCTGGACTATTGGCCTTTAAAGAGGAACTAAATGGGCTATTAGAGGAAATTTTTACGAAGCAAGTGACGGGTATTTCCATTAAAACCAGATTAGGAAAGACGCATCCAGACGAATTTTACGAACTGATGGCAATTTTCAATCAGTATCCGATGACAGAGCTGATTATCCATCCGAGAGTTCAGAAGGACTATTATGGCAATACACCTAATATGGACGCCTTTAGAGAAGCGTTCGAGGTCGCAAAGATGCCTATATGCTACAATGGCGATCTTTTTTCGCCAAAAGATTATGAGGTATTTTCTAAAGCATTTCCAGAAGTGGATAGGGTCATGCTAGGCAGGGGACTGCTCAGAAATGGCGGGTTAATCGGATCGATTAAGGATCAAAATATCATGGACAAACAGCGCATGCGTGCCTTTCATGATGATCTTTACCAAGTGTATAAAGACGATCTTTGTGATGAGAGACGAGTTCTTTTTAGAATGAAAGAATTATGGTTCTATATGATTAAAATGTTTGCAAATTCCGAAACTTATATGAGCCAAATTAAGAAAGCAGAGTGCTTCAAGGATTATGAAGTGCCAGTTGAAAAGTTGTTTTGCTTGGAAGAGCTGTTGTAATAAATATAAAAGGATGGAAATTGGGAGTATGCGTTTAAAACAAGAAGGTACTAAATTAAAATTATGGATTAGACTAATGACCGTGTTTGTAATGGCAGCATTTGTAACATTGATAACGTTCAATCTTCAGCCCAATGGCATTAATCATATCGTAAAAATAATGGATCAAAACCAAAGTCAGATGATGTTCATCTACAATTGGCTTCCTGTTTTAGTGGTGATGCTATTTTTTTATTTTCTTTTTGGAAACCTATGGTTGGGCACAGGCATTGGCACAGCATTGTTTCTGATCCTATCCATCGTGAATCGTTATAAAATTCTATATCGAAATGACCCTTTTGTGCCAATGGATTTAAAATTGGGCAAGGAGGCAAAAAATATGGTGACAGAAGGCGGCTTTTCGATATCGATTGGCCTGATCACCCTAATCGTAACCTTGGTTGCCATACAATTTTATCTGGGTTATCGACACAGAAAAAAGAAACCGAATCTGACGCTGAGAATTACAGGCATTGCAATTTGTTTATTAGCGATTAATGTTTCAAATGAAAAAATATACGCTTCGTCAGATGTTTATGACAAACTACCTGTAATCGGGAACATCTATAATACCACCAATCATTTTAGCAGCAAAGGTTTTATCTATTGCTTTTTATACAATTTATCTGCCTTTGTAATTGAAAAGCCTGAAGGCTACGAAAAGAAAGCTGTTGAAAAGTGGATTGAAGAAAATAGTTTAGCACGGCAAAATACTCAAAATTCAGATTTAAGCGGCACACGTTCAGATGCGATTAAACCCCATGTGATTATGGTCATGGGTGAAGCCTTTTCTGATTTTACCAATGAAACCGATATAAAATTTAATAAAGGGCAAAATCCTTTGAAATTTTACAATAAAATGATTTCGAAAGAAGCAATAGTCAGCGGTCATATTGTCGTACCTTCATATGGGGGTGGGACGGCAAATACAGAATTTGAAGCACTTACTGGAGGTTCAAATCTTTTAATCAACAAAAGCAATACCACTGCCTTTAAAGTAATTCGCAAAGACATAGAATCCGTCCCCAAAGCATTTGAATCATTAGGTTATAAGACGGTTGGCATGCATCCGGGACATAGTTGGTTCTATAATAGGCGCAATGTGTATAATTATTTAGGCTTTGATGAAGCACACTTTATAGAAGATTTTGAACAAGTTAAAAAGAGAACCTATATTGCGGAGTCGGCAACAATTGACAAGGTAATTGAGACCTTTGAAACGCACACAAGTAACAGCGACGCGCCCCTTTTTGAATTCTGCGTGACCATTCAAAATCACGGCCCTTACGATGAATCCAATCATTATACGGAGAAGCCAGTCGCCTTTAAAACAAATAAAAAACTTTCGCCTACTGGTAAAACCATTTTATCCAATTATTTGATTGGCTTAAAAGATGCAGACCATGAGCTTGAAAGAATGATCAAATATTTTGATTCGGTTAATGAACCTGTTGTCGTGGTTTACTTTGGTGACCATTTGCCCTATATGGGAGATGACTATTTGGTGTATAAAGAGCTAGGGTTTAATTTATCGCCAAATGGAGATATTCAGCAGCGATTAAACGCACATAAGACCCCTTTTTTCATATGGGGCAACAGTGAAGCTAAAAAAACAATGGCTCTTTCAAATATCGATTCAGTTCAGCCGATGGAAATGAATGCGTCCTATCTAAGCGCACTTGTCTTTGATTTAATCGGTGAAGGTGATGTGACGCCATATACCCATTATTTAAATGAAATGAGAAAGACGCTGCCTGTATTTGGTCGCTCTGAATTTAAAGTTGAAGGTCAATATACAAGTCAATTGACACCAAACTCAAAAGCTTCTGAGCTTCTTAGCCAATACGTTGACTGGCAGTATTATAGAATGAAGTAGTGAGGCTTTTTTATTAAGAGCCACCTTTTAAAAGATGATTAAAAATCATTAAAACGGGTAAATACCAACAGTATAATCAATTAAATTCATGGATGAAGGGAAGGTACCCATATGAGACTAGTAACGCGTTCTGACTTCGACGGTTTAATTTGTGGCATGCTTTTAAAGGAAGCAGGCATCATTGATGAGTGGGTGTTTGTGCATCCAAAGGATCTTCAAGATGGTATTTTCCAAACAACTGAAAATGACGTTTTAGCCAATGTGCCTTATGTTGAAGGTTGCGGCCTTTGGTTTGACCACCATGCAACTGAGAATGATCGAGTTGGCTGGAGCACAGAGAAAAAAGGCGAAAGTCGATTGGCGCCTTCAGCTGCAAGAATTATTTTTGAGTATTATGGCGGCGCAGAAAAATTCCCGCTGTACCATGACATGATCGAAGCGGTAGATAAGGTTGATTCGGGTCAATTGGCAAAGGATGAGATTCTTAATCCTAAAGGGTGGATTCTCCTTGGTTTTATTACCGATCCGAGAACGGGTTTAGGCCGATTTAGAGATTTTAAAATTAGCAATTATCAACTGATGGAAGAGTTGATTAACCATTGCAGAAATTATGCCATTGAAGACATTCTCAAACAAGAAGATGTTAAAGAGCGTGTAGAACTCTACTATGAGCAGTCTGATAAATTTAAAATGATGGTGTTTAATCATACAAAGGTAAATGGCAATGTTATTGTCACAGATTTAAGAAATGTTGACACCATTTATGCGGGTAATCGGTTCATGATTTACAGTCTTTATCCTGAGCAAAATGTTTCTGTTTGGATTGTAGATGGCAAGCAAAAACAAAATGTTTCCATCGCCTGTGGATACAGTGTTCTCAATAGAAGCTGTACTGTAGATATTGGAAAATTGGTTTATTCATATGGCGGCGGCGGTCATAAAATGGTTGGCACTTGCCAAGTACTTTATGCGGATGCAGACAAAGCAATTGCTGAAATTGTAGAAGCGTTAAAAGGCTAATATAACTTAAAAAGCTGTCACTAGGCGGATGATAATCATCTGCTAGAGACAGCTTTTTTTATTATTTGAAATGCGTTATTGCTACCATTCGCGCCCTGGATCGTCTGCCATATTATTGAGGGTACCCTTTGGATAAAAGACAGAATAGTGATCAAGTACGGCTTCTGCACCCGCTGTAGTTGGCTGTTTGAAAACCAATAAAAGTTTATAATTCTCATTGATGACATAACCGAGAATGTCTTCATCTTTCGTGGTTGCACTGTGATCAGGTATTCCAAAATAAGATTCTACCGTTTTACGAGAAATTTGATGGATCCGGCTATCAAAAGAACGCACTTCAAAAATGGCATCCCCTTTATTTGAGCCTAAAACAACTTGTCGCTCTTTGTAAGTGGAATAATTACCTTTGGCATCGACGACCCAATTGCTCTCATCTGCCTTACCCCAACTGGATTCGACTTCCTGCATCGAAACATTTGCGCCGGCCATGAATTCACAGTTTATAACTTTGCCTATTTTTGCATTTTCTTCGATTTCTAACAAAAGCAACTCTTGAGCATCTGCAACTGGAACTTTCGTTGTGGTGTCATTTGTGTTACTGTTTGTACTGCTGTCTGGATTGCTGCTTGTATTGTTGTCTGTATTTGGAGGAGTTTCAGTTGGTGTTTTAACCGTATTCGAACATCCGACTGCCAAGCTTACTGTGAGTATTAAAAAACTCCAAATAAGTGTCTTTTTTAAAAGTTGTAAGATCATGATAATCCTCCTTAGGTTAAAGTATAAGGTTACTTTAAGCCTACTTTTACTTCAAAAGTAGCGTGTTGATATTCTTTTAATGCCTTGGTACGGGCCAAATAGCGTACCTCATTTAGTTCATCTATGTGTAGTTCTATAATACGGTAAATGGTTTCTCCAAGCTGTGGCACAAAGTTGTCTCGGATTGTTTGAAGAACAACCTCATTGTCTTTTCCTTTGCGGTAAGGACGTTCTTCGGTGAGTGCAGTGAAAACATCTGCATAAGCAATAATTTCCATTTCGATGCTCATCATAGATTCGGTGATGTGAAATGGATAACCAGAACCATCATGCTTTTCATGATGCATAGATGCCCAATTGCTAATATTTTCAAGTCCTTTGATGTTTTTAAGGATGAGGTTAGTGTAATAGGGGTGAGATTTCATGAGATTATACTCTGATTGATTCAACTTGATGTTCTTATCCAATATCTCAGTAGGGATGGCAATTTTGCCAATGTCATGAAGATAGCCGGCGACTCGAAGCATACGGCATTTTTCAATATCCATGCCATATAATTTTCCGATTTCAAAAGCAATCATGCCGACGCCATAAGAATGCGTTGCGGTAAAAGCACTTCTAAAGTCAACAATTCGAGAGATGGTATAAGTAAAATCTTCTAATAAATCTAGTGTTAAAGGAATTGGATCTTCTTCAACAAATACTTTATCAAGCAAATCACTCATTGGGAGATTATCAATGTCTAACCAGAATTGATCGACATTGGAAATTTTAATAAAGGCTTTTACGACTTCGGGGTGGAATATGGAGCCTTTTAGATTGATGATTTGATCTCTAATGACATCAATTTGGTCGAGTAATCCGATTTCGTGGTCAATAAGAATTTCGATGCGATCTGATAAATGGAGTATATAGGACTCAAATAGAATGTCTTCTGATTTGGAAGCACTAATACCGTTGTTCCAATAAGCATGGTGATAGCGAATGATTTTGGATATGTCATTAAAATATCGAAATGAAGAAAGCATAGCCGCTCCCAAAATGGCATGTGGATGAGGATCTTGTATATCCATCTGAATGATCTGATTGCGTTCTATAATGCTCAAAGCCCCTATGTCGTGAAGTGATGCGGCGAGTACCAACTGTTTTAGCCTTTCATCAGGCAAATTGCAGGATAGACCAATGTGGTAAGCGGTAACTGCGACACGTCGATGATGGGTTTTAAGCAAAAAATTCATGATATCAATAGATTGAATAAAGGAAGACATGATTTCTTTTAGTGTGGTATTCTCCATAGGATTCACCTCGCAAAGCATCAGCGCTTTTCTTTATTATTACCCCGTGACTTTTAATTTAAGCAACGAAGTCAATGAGAGCAAGTCAATGAGAGAATTTGATGGAAGAAAAGTGCGAGATTAACCTCTAATACCAATTTTTTGCATAAGTTCTAAGGAGGATCAAGAAATCTTCCATAGCCGGGAAGGCGCATTTGTCTTTGTGATATAGAATTTGGGTGTACATTGGCGTGTCGAGTTCATATGAAATGCATTCAAGTCGTTCAAGCGTTCCTGCGTCTCTAAGCGTTACACTGGGAACGAAAGAATAACCAAGCCCACACGCCACATATTGTTTGATTACTTCAACGGAACCTGTTTCCATATACCGATGTTTGACAATGCCCTTCTGATCTAATAATTGCTCAAAAGCCCCACGATAAGAGCATTCTTTTTCAGTCAAATAGACTGTTTGATTTTTATCGGCCATTAGTTCAAGTCCTTTTCCCTTTGGAAAAATAAGAGAAAAAAGCTCTTGTGTCAAAACTTCACTCTTTAAATCGATAAAATCCATTAAAGGCTCAATCTGAAAAGTTAAGTCCAATTGCCCTGTGCGTACCATGTCGCGAAGTTCAGTGCACGTCCCGTGCCTAATGACCAAATCGACATGCGGATATTTCTCTTTGTAAACTTGGATGAGGTCTTGAATGCGATAATGTAATAGCGATTCAAATACGCCTACCCGAAGAACTTGATTGAGGCTGTGATGTTCATTTATGGAAAGGACGTTTTGATAATGTTCAATGAGGGGCTTTGTCATTTCATAAAGATTCTTACCAAAAGTAGTAATAAAAATTTTTTTGCTGATTCTGTCGAAAAGTAATTGATTGTAATGCATTTCGAGTTCCTTGATGTGAAGGGTGATGGTGGACTGTCCATAGTTAAGGCGATGAGCCGCTTTGGTAAATCCATCTTCTTCAACAACAGCATTAAACGTAATGTAATTTCTAATTTCCATATTATTCTCCCATCAGTATTAATGATGCAAATGATTATAACTTTCGATTTTACGAATGGATTTTAATCTATTATGATGAGTATAACAAATTACAAAGGTTTGGCAAGGAGGGAATATGCAAAATGAAACGAAAAAAATAGGCACCATTAGAATGAGTGGATTGATGATAGGACCAATCTTAGGTAGCGGCATTATATTATTGCCACCGCTTGCATACAGCAAAATGGGTACTTCAGCAATTTGGGCATGGATTTTGATGATGGGACTTGGGGCAATTTTTGCTTTGATTTTTTCAAAGCTGACAGTAGCCCATCCTGGAGATGGGGGCATGACGGTCGCTATAGAAAAAGTACTGGGCAGGCGCTTTAAAATACTGGCATCGCTGCTGATGATGACGGCGGTATCCTTTGGGCCAACCGCGGTAATGCTGACGGCAGCAAATTATTTGGGGAAGTTGAAGCTATTTGAAGGCATTTCAGTGAATCATATTGCGATGGCATTGGTTTTAGCTTCTCTGCTACTTTTGATGAAAGAACTGAAATTCATTAGTACACTCAGTTTGGTGACATCCGTTGTGATAGGATTGGTACTTTTTATAAGTTCTGTTGTGAGTTTAATGCAAAATGGCATTCAAATTTCGCCATTATCAATTAGTGAATGGATGCCTCTAGGAAAAACGGTCATGTTGCTATTTTGGGCGATTATAGGATGGGAGATTGTTGGGAATTATGCCATGCAGGTAAAAGACCTAAAGAAAACAATTCCAAGGGCAACGGCTCTGAGCCTAGTAGCGGTAACGATTATTTACCTGATTATTGCACTGGCTGTTCAGTCTTTTCCATACACAAAGGCGTTATCACTGGTTGATGTTCTGATGCCTGTCTTTGGTCAATTTTCTGAAGTCGTGTTGGCACTGCTCATTACAGGTTTATGCGTCTCTACGTATTTATTAATTGTTGGTGCTTTGGCAAGATTGGTTTACGACCTTTCTCAAGATGGCTTTCTTCCAAAGTTCTTAGCTTATAAAAATAAAAATGAGGTGCCCTTTAGAGGCGTTCTTTATTTTTCAATGGCACATTTACTAGTGCTGACGTTGGTAAGTGCAAACGTACTAAGTCTTGAAGTAATTGTGACCATTGCCAATGGCTTTTTTTTAGCGAATGCGCTCATAGGTCTTGTTGCCTCTTATGGTGTTGTTGATGGATGGCTTTTCAAAATTGGAGCTGCGGTGTTGATGGGCAGTCTGGTTATATTGATATTATTCTCTAACCCTTGGATTTGGCTTGCTCTAGTTCTTGAATTTATTTTAGTTTGGACTACGCAAAGTGAAAAAACAGGTTTAAAATAGCCTCGTTTGGATATTAATAATGACAGTGGGGTGACGACGATGGAAAATCTACTACTGTTGATTATATTACTGATGAGTATTATATTTTATGTCATTATTCATTTAAAAAACAAAGAAAATAAAAGCCGAATCAGACAACTTAAAATTCAAATTAAAGAAGACCGTGCCAAAGCGCAAGAGCAAAATGGTGAACTTCTAGCCATGTATGAAGAGCTTGAAGCTAATGACGAGGAAGTTATGGCGCAGTATCAGGAAATTCTTGAAAATAGAGACCACTTAAAGCTTATTCAAAAACGCAATAATTTACTTTTCAAAGCAAGCAATGAAGTGATTTGGGAGCTGGATTTAAAAACAGGCGTGCGTCACTTTGCAGAAGAAAATTATGTTGAGGATGTGCCACTAGATTTAATTCAAAGCATCCGCTTTGAGGATTGGGCTTACGATTTGTATCCAGAGGATCAAAAACCATTTGCAGATGCCATGCGTAGCGTTCTAAAAGGTGAGAAGCCATTTGATGCTTTTGAAATTAGGGTCAATGACCTTCAAGGGGGTTGGAAATGGTTAAGAAGCAAAGTGGTATCGCTAAGCGATGAAGACGGAGAAACGATTCTAATGGCTGGTTCTTATTCAGATATTGATGACCGTAAGCAAAAAGAAAAGAGAATCCATAATTTAGCTTATCATGACCAACTGACTGGGCTTGAAAATAGACTGAGTCTTATAGAACATATCAAAGCGCATTTGTTAACTGGGCGCGAAGAGGTGCCTTGCGAAGGTGTGTTTTACTATATTGATATCGATGAATTTGGTGCCGTAAACAATACTTTTGGTCATGATATTGGAGATCTGCTTATTAAGGAAGTTGCTAAGCGATTACTTAGGCAAAGACCACATGACTTTATCGCCAGAATAGGAGGCGCTGACTTTTGTGTACTCACACATGAGGAGAATTTGTGCGAGACGCCAAAAGTTTTAGCAAGCAATTTGTTAGCGTTACTACGCGAACCTTATGAAATCGAAAATAAAATTATCTATTTAACGGCGAGTATTGGTGTTGCTGTCTATTTTGAAGATATGGAAGGTGCAGAGTCTATTATTCGCCATGGGGATATAGCGCTTCGGCAAGCCAAAAGTTTAGGCAAAAATAGATTTACAATTTATGAAAAGGAAATGTCAGAGCAGATTTCTGAAAGGCTTCTAATGGCAAACGAACTACGTATAGCCATTGAACGCGGCGAAATGTATTTGTGTTTTCAGCCTCAAATAGATTTAGAAAGCAATGAAATTTTTGGATTTGAAGCTTTGCTCAGATGGAATAGCGCAGTTTATGGTCAGGTTTCTCCAATTCGGTTTATTCCACTCGCCGAAGAAACAGGTTTGATTATAGGTATTGGAAAATGGGTATTTGAGCAGTCTTGCCAATTTTTAAAAGTCATTTCTGAAATAGATTCTAAGATTATCGTGTCAGTGAATGTGGCGGCGCAGCAATTAGAGCGAGCTTCATTTATTGATGAGGTTCGTGAAGCAATGTGCCAAAGTGGCATTAGACCCGAACAAATTTGCTTAGAAATTACGGAATCCTCAGTGATCAAGTCTCTTGAAACCGCCATATATCATTTGAATCAGCTAAAAGGTGAGCGCGTCAAAATTGCTCTAGACGATTTTGGGACAGGTTTTTCATCTCTAAACTATTTGAATCAGTTGCCAATCGATTTTTTGAAAATTGACAGGAGCTTTACTAGCCGTATTACAAACTCGTCCAAAGAATACACGCTTATTAAATCTATTATTTCCTTATCCCATGCACTCAATTTAAAACTGATTCTTGAGGGTATTGAAGAAAAAGAGCAACTTGTTCTGATTGAAGAGATGGGCAAAGCCATCATTCAAGGGTATTATTATGCGAAACCAATGGTTGAACTTGACGCCATTGCTTTTATTCATCAACATAAACAAGAGTGTATTGGCATCAGTTAAATACTGGTGCCATTTTATTTCTGGTCTTTAAAAATTGAGTAAAAGACAGCAGTTCCCAAAAGGTAGCATGCGATGGTAAGATAGTAAGGGGTGTTGTAACTGTAGGCATACATTAGATACCCGCCAGCATAGATGCCAAAAGCCCTAAATAGGTGACTGGTCATTGCAACCACGCTGCTCATATGTGTTCTTGCCTTATCCGAAACGATGTCCATTGAGAGGCTGCTGATAATTGGGCCCGCCATGTTCATAAGAGACGAACGGAAGAAGAATGAAATCGTAATGATGACAATGCCTTGTGGAAGTGAAATGGATAATAAAAATGGAATGGATAAAAGTTGGCAAATCAACACGGTTTTGACCCGCCCTAATTTATGTGCAAGCGGTGCTACCACGAGTCCGCCGATGATGGTGCCGACTTGGCTAATGGCCATAATGGTGCCGACTGTTCCGTCGTTGATGGTCAGCGAATACTTAAGGTAAATGCTAAAGAAGGGGACGATTAAACCCGCGCCAAAGCCAATGAAAGCGACTTGAACGATGTATTTAAATGAGGCACCTTGTAAGACTGTTCGGTAACCAATCATCGTTTCCTTTAAGGTTGCATTTAGACTGACTTTTCTGGAGGTTGTCACCATTGAACTGCCTGAGAATTTTAATGTGGCGATAAGCGCCAGGATTATAAAAAGTGTCGATGCGTTTAGCACGTATATATTTGCAAGCGTTGCCGACATTTTGACAGATAGAATTGAAGAGGCATGTCCGAGGAAAAAACTGCTAAACATGAACGAGATATTTTGAAGCACAAAAGCCATGCTAAAAGCGGTCACTCGACTTTCGGCTGGCGTATTCTCATAAAGAATGGGTGCTTGGAGAATCATGACGGCGGCTTGTCCAACGCCAAAGACAAATGAAGCCGTTTGTATCAAGTAGAGCGGCCTGCAATTGATCATTATGAAACCTGTGATCAGCATAATGGCAAGACCGCAGAAGATGGTCGTCCGCTTGTTAAAGCGATCGGCAAACACGGTTACAGGAAAGGCTCCAAAGCCAACGCCAAGCGTCATGAGAGATAAAATGCCACCGACTACGGCTTCGTTATGACCGATGTTTTTTAAATAAATGCCCAGCAAAATACTAAACGCAGAGCTTGTGATGGCTGAAACTAAAAGAATGAAGAAATAAATTTTGATGTTTTTAGAAATAGATTGAAAGTAGCTTCTATAATCTTTTAAAATCGCATTCATAAGGTTACCTATGCTTTCATAATTATTTAGCGTCCCTAAATAGTTTACAATAGTTTTCGAGAAGGAGCAAGGAGGGATTGTCATGGAATTTGGTTTTAAAATCAACTCAAAAGAGTGTTGAGTTGTGGAAACTTATTCTGGCTGTAAGCCAGATATTCAGTTAAGCGAGATTATGCAACGACCTGAAACCACATACGATTTAAAGCGGATTGAACATCTGATTGAGGGTTATGTGGCATTAGGAAGTTTTAAAATTCCAATTATAAGCAGAAAAATGAACCTGAAAGATTATTTAGGAAGTCTAATGGTGCGGTTTGGCATCCATCGTGTGGACTATCATTTTCCACCTGGGCTTTACTTAATTGGTGAACAGAGGGACGATTTGCCAGTGATTGTTTCTTGTAATTACAAACTGACGTTAGACGCACTCAGAACGTCTCTAAAGGGGACGGGTTATTGGCTCTTAATACTTGACACCAAGGGTGTCAATGTATGGTGTGCGGCAGGTAAAGGGACTTTTGGCACTGAAGAATTAGTGTTTCAGCTAACAAAGTGGTGCATTAAAGAATTGTTAAAGGTTAAAAGTGTTATTTTGCCTCAGCTGGGTGCTTCTAGGATGACACCAAGCATTGTTCAAAAACTGACGGGTTTAAAAGTTGAATACGGACCTGTTCGGGCAGTAGATTTAGACGAATTTATTAACAATAATCATGTGGCAAGCGAAGCCAGTCGAACGGTGATGTTTCCTTGGAAAGAACGCCTGGTGCTGACGCCTGTCGAGTTTATGATGAGTCTTCGATATTTACTGCCAATCTATCTGTTCATGATTTTTTGGAATTATATTAATTTTGGCTTTGTATTAGAGTTTGCACAGCCAATGCTTCAAACCATGCCATGGCTACTCATGATGTTCACGGGTGCGGTTTTATTTCCTCTTACGTTGCCACTGCTTCCGACGAAGCCGTTTTCAACAAAAGGCATGATTTTGGGACTTCCGATGGTCATAATTGTTTTTGCCAATTCTGAGTGGTTTGCTCTTGGCAGTAATTTATTGCAGTGGCTTTCGTGGTCGATGGCGTATTTGCTTTATGTGGGCTATTTGGCGCTGAATTTCACGGGTTCAACCACCTTTACCTGTCTATCGGGTGTGGGTTATGAAGTGGGTCATTATAAAAAAATGATGATGGTTGGCGGCGCAGCGTCGGTTGGTTTGATGGTTTTGAGTTTCTTTTTATAGTGTGTCAATGAAACCTTATGTTCAGTTTATTGGGAGGTAAAAAGTATGTCAGAAGTTAGAACAAATGAAGCGAAAAATAAAATTGCAATATTTGCCGGTGGTTGTTTTTGGTGCATGGTATCGCCTTTTCACGTATTAGAAGGCATTTTGGAAGTGAAGTCGGGTTACACAGGCGGTCACATTGAGAATCCTATTTATGAGCAAGTAAAAACGCAAGAATCTGGACACTTTGAGGCGATTCAAATTACCTATGATTCTGAACTGATTGCTTACGAAACGTTACTAAAAGCCTTTTGGATGCAAATAGATCCGATGGATGATGGCGGCCAATTTCATGACAGAGGCCCTTCTTATCGAAGTGGTATTTTTTACACAACGCCTGAGCAGCAGCTAGAAGCAGAAGCGTCTAAGCGTGCACTAAGCGATAGTGGAAGATTCCCGCAGCCAGTGGTTACAGAAGTTATGCCTGCGGCAATTTTTTATGATGCAGAGGAATACCATCAAGATTTTCATGAAAAAGAACCTGTCATTTATAAAGAAGATCGCAAAATTTCCGGCAGAGACGAGTTCATCAAAAAATACTGGGGTGAAGAATACTGGGCTATTTTTGAAAGCTAGTATTGCATCGTTTATATAAGTTAAGTTAAAGATTCAGCTTGATTTAAAAAGGAGATTGGCCATGTATATTTCTCATTTAGTGACACTCAGCTTAGACAGTTCAAAGTGTGTGGGCTGTGGCCTTTGCAAAATTGTTTGTCCGCATAGAGTCTTTGAAATCGAAGATAAAAAGGCAAAAATAATAAAAAAAGAAAGCTGCATTGAATGCGGCGCCTGCATGAGCAATTGTCCAATGGGTGCAATAGATGTGAGAGCAGGAGTCGGGTGTGCCCAAGCTATTTTTAATGGTGGAAATTGCAATTGTTAATAAGTTCTTATGATTATTTTAAGATTCATTCGATAAGCTTACATTAACAATAAGGATATTTCCTAAATATGAAAAGAGGGCTATCATGAATGTAGAAATGAAAAGCAAAGTGGATTTAATGGCAGAAAATTTTCAAGAATTAAAAGGCGCATTTGCTTGGGACTCCAATTTGATTAAACATTTTGGTGCATTGATTACTGCAACAAGAGAATCTAGAGTGGATATTGATCGTGCAAAAGAGATCAAACATTTTATCAAAGAACAAACTGCTTGGACATCATTTTTTAGAGGCAGCAATGAAATGATTTTTGCAATGCTGTTGCAAGGGGAATCGGATTATCAGGGTCTTTTTCAAAAAAGCATGAAGGTTTATGAAGATTTAAAGAAACAAGGATTTAACAGAGGCACTTATTTGCCTTTAGCGGCATATGTGATTGCAAAAAATGCCGAGGAATCTCGATATGAAGACGTTTATGTGCGTATGGAACAAATATATAAGAAAATGAAAAACAATCATTTCTGGTTGACCTCTCAGGATGATTACATGTTAGCGGCGGTTCTTGCGAGTTCTGAATTAGATGTTGATCATACCTCTCAAGACATGGAAGCTTGTTACCAACTGCTTAATCAGGCGGGTCTCTACAAAGGCAATGAACTTCAAAACTTGACACACGTCTTGTCACTTGGAGAAGAAACGGCAGAGGTGAAATGTGAGAATGCGATTAAAATTCAAAAGATTTTAAAGGCAAGTCCCAGCAAACTAAGATATCAAGGACTTGCAAGTCTTGGCGTTTTGGCATTGGTCACTGATCAGCCAGAACAAATTGCAGCTGAAGTGATTGAGGTTTATGACTATTTATACAAACGGGAAGGCTATGGTTTTTGGGGCATTGAGAGCAGTATGAGAGCCATCTTATCTGCTACAATTGTTTCTGATTATTACGCAGATCAAATGGGCGGAGGATTGCTCGAAGCAACCCTTGCCAACAGCATTACTGCTATTTTGATAGCTCAGCAAACTGCAATGATAGCAGCTATTGCGGCTTCAAGTGCAGCCGCTTCAGCGAGTGCGAGTTCGTAGTACTGGGCGTAGCGAACCGTTTTTTATATTAAATGTCTACATATATAAATTAGATGTAAAGATAAAAGCCGTTAAATGGACGTAGGCATTTGCCCAGTCACATTTAACGGCTTTTAATTTGTTTGATTTGTTTAATTTAATTGACGTCAGTTGGCTTAATTTCTAAACCTACGTCAAATTGACTTTATGGGGGCGACCTCTGTTACGCCACGCAGGCTCATTCGATCATTGTCTTTATCCTTTTGCCGCTTCCATGAGTGGAGAACAAGGGCTAAAGTAACAACGCCATAAGAGATGAACATACGGAAGTATTCACCCAGCATCGCAGAACCAGTGATGGTTTTACCTGCAATAGGCATAACGATGAACATTAAGTGGAAGAGGGCTGTACCGATAATCGCATTCGGTATGGTTGCCTTACTTACGGTTGCGCCACCGACAAGAAGTGCCGCAGCAGCAAAGAGTGCTGCTTGGTCTGCACCGTTGTAAGTGTTTAAGGTGCCGATGTTTTGAAGGTAGATGATTTGACCGTAACAAGCAAGAACCGTTGAAATAACGATAGATTGAATTCTTGTTTTCTCAACGTCGATACCGGCTGTGCTTGAAACGTGCATTTCTTGACCAACTGCTCTCATGTCCTGACCCAATTTGGTTTTCTTAAACCAAAGCGTGAAGACGCATATGAGACCGATAATGGCAAATGTTGCGAGTGGGAGACTCACGGTGCCTAATTTTAGAAGAAGGATGTTGTCAAAGCCTTTGGCAACATCTAGATTGATTGCATTTCTAACACCATATCCTCTAGAGAGCAGAATGCCGGCATTTTTAAATGGCACAATTGAACCGCAAAGATAGAGAAGGAAGAACTGATAGATCCCTGCAATAAAGAGTCCGAGCATCATGGACGTAATCATCTCTCGACCCTTTGCACGGTTGAGAACGATACCGCCAAAATAGCCAAGTACCATAGCAATCGGAGTGGCGATGATTGCTGCTAAGAGAAGTCCTGGTGCGCCTTTGACGCCCCAGTCTGTAATAAAGATCAGACCAATTTGACCCGCCATTGCACCAAGAACCATTCCGAAGTTTATACCCATCCCGGCCATAACAGGCAGGAGTAGCGCTAAAACTAAGAAGGAGTTTCTAACCAGTCTGGTAACAACTTGGTCGAGTAAATAGCCACCCGTGTAATGAGAAAGCGGAATGGCAATGATGCTGATGATCAGAAACATGAGAGGAACGACGCTGCCTGTAAGTAGGCGGCTCATTTTTCTTTTATCAATATTCATAAGCTACCTCGCTTTCCGTGTTAACGCATAGACGATCAGACCATTTGTAACGATGATACGAATAATTTCTGACACGTCAATTGATATAGCGCTGTTAATAACTGAAGGTGTCATTGTTAAAATTCCCTGGAATAGCAGAGTACCAATGATTACGTTTGAAATAGAGGCTTTATTAACCGAAGCGCCACCAAGCAAAATTGCCGCTACAGATGGGAATACAAAGGCCAGAGGCGAATTGTACATTTGAATAAAGCCAAAACTTTGTTGATAAACGACCATGCCTACTGCAGCAATCATGGTAGAGAGCATAACTGAAATGATTCTCATTTTATCGATGCTAATGCCTGAAGCTCTTGCGAAATCCGGGTTAGATCCAACTGCTGTTACTGCGGTTCCTGTTTTGGTCTTAAAGAAAAGCCAAACAAGGAAAGCCATTATAGCAAAAGCGATGAGCATGCCAGTAGGAACTGTGAGGTATTTTGAAAAGGTAATTTTAAAAATATCGCTAATTTGGTGGTACCAGTATTCTTCAACGCTAATAGTGACACGAAGCCCTTCACCTTTAAATCCTTGTACGCTTGCAGGATTTTTAAAAGGAAGAATGAGCCACATCATATTCATGAAGAAAACGAATGAAAAACCAACATAAGTTGCAATGATCATTTCGTCGCCTTTAACATGATTAAGAAGGACGCCATAGAAGAAGCCAAAGACTGCAGCAACGATTAAGCCAATCACAATGGCGAGTGCAACACCTGGCATGCCAGTCAAATTAAATTCAAGACTGACAACTGCGCCCATCATGCCTGCGACAAGACCAACGGGAACACCGAAGTTAAGGCCGCAACCAGACTGGATCATAGGCACCATCGAGAGTACCATAATAGCGCTCATGCCAAAACGAACAATAACATCATTGAGAGAAGTGTCTAATCTAACGCCGAAAAAAGGTGCTGCTATAAATAATGCTAAAAGGAAGAGGCCAATGATAATCCGTGGCCATCCAAAATCTTTGATGAATCCATTTACCGCAACCATTGCTTTTCACCTTCTTCATTTATGATATATTCGCCAGCCATCAAGAGACCAAATTCTGCAATTTCTGTATTTGGCGCCACGATGCCATAGATTTTACCTTCACAGACAATGGCAATTCGATCGCTGATTGACCTTAATTCTTCGAGTTCAGAAGAAATGATGACGATGGTCGTGTTGTTTTCTTTATTGTATTTTCTGAGCGCATCCAGAACCAATTGCTTGGCGCCAACATCGATGCCCCTAGTTGGTTCAGAAACAAATAGAAGACTCGGCTCAGTCGCAAAAGCTTTAGCCAAACAAATTTTTTGCTGATTGCCACCTGAAAGATTTCTAACCAATTGCTTAGAATCGACGCATCTAATTTCAAGTGATTTGATGTACTCATCTGCACAGGATTTCATCGATTTTTCATCACGAACTTTGAGCAAACCGCCAAAATAGGACTTAAGAAATTTTTCTTGGACTTGCATCGCATTGAAAGCAATGTTCCATTCAATCGGTTCGTCTAGAAGAAGTCCTACGCCCCTGCGGTCTTCTGAAACAAATGAGATGCCTCTCGTGAGCGCTTCAAGGGTATTGTTAAGCGGCAGTGGTTTGTTTTCAAAAAAGAGTTGTCCTCCAGACGGGAACAAGCCCATAATACCGTTGGGAATACCAAGTTTACCTTGACCTGCAAGACCGCCTATGCCCAAAATTTCACCGCGGCGTACTTTGAGAGAAACATCACGAATGGTTTCTCCTGGCATGTCAACCCACATATTTTTAACTTCAAAGATAATTTCATTTTGATCTTGTGTTACTGAACGTGATAAGTGATCGGCACTGGTTTCTTCTTGAACATCACGGCCCACCATCCACTCAGCAATTTGTCTGACGCTAATACCTTCAACTGGTTTTTCCACAACTACAATGCCATCTCTAAGGACGACAATCGTGTCGCAAATAGCTGTAATTTCATGGAGTCTGTGGGAAATAAAAATAATAGAAACACCTAATGAGGCCAATTTTTTCAAAGATTTAAGTAATATTTCTGCTTCTGTTTCGGTTAATACAGCTGTTGGTTCGTCTAGAACAATTAATTTTACTTGCTCACGGTCTATTTCTCTGGCAATTTCAATAAATTGCTTGTGGCCAACAGGCATTTCAGAGACGAGTGTTTCAGTATCTAGCTTAACGCCAAGAGTATCAATGGCACGTTGTGCACTTTTTCTAATTTCTGCCATATCCACGGTTTCAAGTCGTTTGCCGAATACTTTTGAGATAATGCTACTTTTTGTTTTCTCCATATTTAAGAGAATATTTTCTGCAACCGTAAAGCCAGGAATTAAAGAAAACTCTTGATGAACCATCCCGATACCGGCTTTAAGGGCATCTACCGGATCCATAAAGTTAATTTTTTTGCCTTCAAAGTAAATAGCGCCTTCGTAGCCACCTGTCTCTGCAATAACGGGCATTCCAAAAAGGATTTTCATCAGTGTTGATTTGCCAGCACCATTTTCACCACAGAGTCCGAGTATCTTACCTTTTTCAAGTGTAAAAGAAACGTCTTTAAGGACTCTATTGCCGTCATATTCTTTGCCAATATTTTCTACGCGCAGGATTGCATTTTCGTCAGCCAATAAATTCACCTCATAATCTATAAATTGAAGTCAAACACATTGAGAACGGCCTTTAGGCCGTTCTCAATGTGTTTTAATGTTTGTAATTATTTGATTTTCTTATATTTTTCTGGAACAACTTCTTTGCTATTGCCAAGGTAACCTTTGCCGAAGACATAAGTATCTTGGTAAACCATTACGTGATTTTTAATTTCTCCGCCGCTAACACGGTCTAAGTAGAGAGAACCGTTCCACTCAGCGCCAGGTGTATATTCTCCGAATGCTTTTACAACGTCAGCAAGTGAGTCTTTTTGCATTGTGCCTTCAACCACTTGTTTGCCGAATTCTACTAACCCTTCAGTTGCAGTGTAACCGTAAGAGAATGCCCATGTGCCCATTCTGCCACTGCCACCTTTTGCAACAACGGTTTCTTCAACTTTTTTGAGGATTGCAGGCCAGTTGCCAGCTTCAGCTTTAAGATCAATGCCGAAAGCACCTGGGTAACCCATGATTGGAGAAGGAAGATCTGGTTCTACGAAAATAGCGCCAAGTTCAGCAACGCGTTTCAAAAGAGGCTCAGTTTGAGCGTCGTTTGTACAGAAGAAGGCAGTATCTTTACCATATTTATCAACCCATGCAGGCATTTTCTCAAGTATGAATTGTTGTGCTCCTGGTACACCAACGTCGCTCATTGGATCTGGAGCGGTTTCAAATACGAATTTGATGCCCAAATCTTTACAAGCTTCTTCCATGATGCTTTTTCTCAATGAAAGAAGTTCGATACTCATATGTCTTGGGAAAGAGATATGTACGAACGTTTTAGCGCCCATTTTTTTAGCCGCTAAAATCATTAAGTAACCACGGTTTACGTTATCAGGGTCAACAACCATATCCGCAGCAGCTTCGATCATAGCAGTGTCTTCTTGTGAAGAGTTTGCTAATAATAAAATGTTAGGATTTTTTTCTCTAATTTGCTTGAACGCAGCAACTGTTCCAGGAATCGCTTGGTTTACAACGATAACTTTCATGTCAGGGTCATCAGATAGACCAACGATTTGAGCGATTGTTGTTTCTTGTTCTTGCATGAAGTTGTCAGGGTAAGTAACGTGAGTAATCATACCGCCAGCAGCTGAATCGCCGTACTTGGCAATCATTGCTTCAGCGCCACGAAGTTCATCTTCGCCTTGTGAAACGGTACCAGTTACAATTCCGATGTGGAACTTCGGTGCTTCTGCTGTAGTGGTAGCAGGTGCTGTTTCAGCAGCTTTTGGAGCTGGCGCTGAAGAACAACCAACTAAGCCAATTGTCATGATAAGACTTAGTCCGAGTGCGATGCCTCTTTTGATCATTTAATTTCCCCCTTTTGTCTGTAAATATTGGTGAAGATTAGTGCTAATTCTGATTAAAGCACATTTTTCAGAATTATACAAATAATTAAATTCTACAAATAACTCTAAATTCCTTCTTGCGAAAACCATATAAATATTAAAGTATCGTAATATCTATAGGTGTTCTAAAGGCTTGGTGTTACAAATTTTATATAAAAATGTTTCGATGGTTGCAGGTGGGGGTAAAAATATTTTGATACTTAATATGCTTGTGTACCTAAAGTAGAATTATAAAAAATGGAGGTATTCTTATGAGGACAATTATGGGCATTCAAATTGGTGATCGGGAATTAGATGCGATAAAAGTACAAGAGTTATTAACGCGGCACGGCTGTTTGATTAAAACGAGGCTTGGACTTCATGAAACCGCTTTGGAAGGTCAGTGCAGCTCAAAAGGTTTGATTATTTTAGAGTTTATAAGCGGCAAGGAAGAAGAAATAAAACAGTTCGAAAAAGAATTAAATTTGGTGGAATCTATTACTGTTCGTCAAATGATTTTCTAGATAAATTACAAAATAAGAGCTTAACTTTGAAATTCATTTTAAAGTTAAGCTCTTATTTTGATTTCGGCAATAATAGTAACAAAAGGTACTGCACTTTCAATTTAAAATGCTTATAATAAAAGAAATATCTTTATTATATAGAAAGTTTGAAGTGGAATTAACTTATATAAAGGTAAGTAAAATTGTAGAAATAAAGTGAGGTAATAATGAAAATTGCAATATTAGTTAGAGAAGAAACAATGAAAACTTGCACTGGAAAAGGTTGTTTTAATGCTTTTTTTAATAGAATCGACGCTTTCGAAAATTATGGAGACTCTATTGAATTAGTCGGGTTTACGCATGCGGGTGGTGACATTGCTCACAAGATAGAAAAAATGAAAGATAATGGGGTAGAAATCGTCCACTTATCAACCTGTCTGAGAGCTAAGGCGCCTGACTACGAGGCACTTGCAGAGACATTATCAAAAGACTTCAAAGTTGTTGGTTATACCCATGGTTCTGAAATTGGAAAGACACGCGAGACTGTAAATTTAGAAAAAAAGCAGGAGGAACAATTATGAAAGTAGCGGTGGCATCAAATCAATCAAAAGTAGCGGATCATTTTTCGAAATGTGAGGGCTTTAGAATTTATGAATTTAGTGGAGAAACCATTCATGTCGATGATTATTTTGAACACTCAATTGAGTTGAAGAGCCATTTGGCGGATTTGCTTAAAGAAAAAGGCGTTAATTCGGTGATTACAGGACATATAGGCGAAGGGCAAATTGGAAAATTAAAAGAGAGGGGCATTACAGTTATTTCAGGGATCGAAGGAGAAATCAGCGAGGTTATTTTAAAAATGCATTGTGGTGAGCTTGAGTCCGTAGAAAGCACTCATGAACACCAAGGGTGCGGTGGTCATGATGCCTCTGGCGGCTGCGGTTGCAGTGGTGGTCAATCTAAGGGCGGTTGCGGCTGCTAGGGTAACAACATAAGCAGCCTAAACTAAGCTAAAAACTCATAGTGGTAGACTTTTTCATTTTCAATCATGTCACCAGTAAATTTAAAGCCCATATGGATGTAAAAACCTTCTGGGCTATTTTCGCCCGGGACACAGCTCGTGAGAAGTTCTTTTGCATTTGGAAGGGTAGAGACATAATCAATGATCATTTCAATTGCAAGTTTTCCGTACTCTTTGTGTTGATGCGATTTGTCGATCATCAGGCGCCAAAGGAAATAATCAGGCTTACTTTCATCGAGATCAAGCATGACAAATCCTACGGGCGTCTCTTCATGGTAGATGCCTCTAAACCAAGCTGTTTTAGAGTAATGCGCCTGAGCGATCGAAACTGAATTGGGTGCGACAAATGCCTTTTGATTGTCTAAGACTTCAAGTTTTAAAATTTCGCTGAGTGAACCCTCTGTTATTTCGCGTAGAGTCAATAAGTGGTCAGAACTGAACATTTCTTGTGGCATCATAAAACCTCCATAGATATAATATGTTGAAACCTTATTCAACGTGTATATTAAGTTGTACAATTAGAGCACTTTGCACAACGCTTTCATTAAGGTAATAATTTGAATCTTTAATTCAACTTATGTAGTTGTCGTATTGCGTTCATTTTATATGGGCACAAACTTATTTGTCAAGAAGACTTGACCTTCCTATTAGGGGAAGGCTTATGCTGAAAATAGAAACGAGGTAATGGGTATCTCGTGAAAGAGGAGGGATGTCTTTTGAAAATTGGCGAATTTGCAAACTGCAATCAGGTGACTGCAAAAATGCTCAGACACTATGACGAAATTGGACTATTAAAGCCCGAGAGTATTGATCAAACAACTGGCTACAGGTTATATAGCGAGTCGCAATCTCATCGCTTAAATTGGATTTTGATTTTGAAAAATCTTGATTTCAGTTTGTTGGAAATTAAATCATTATTATGTGGTCCTGTCTCAAGCACTCATTTAGTGATGAATTTGATTCAAAAGCGAATCTGTATTGCAGGGGGCTTAAACGAGCAAATTCAAAAAAAACTTCAAATAGACAGACTCATCTGTTTTCTAGAAACGGAGGGTTTCAAGATGGATCAGAAAGTCAATTTACTTGAATTAACTGAGGCAAATATTCATGATTTGAAGAAAAACATTCCCAATACCGAAATGTTTCTTGAGGCAGCGCAAGCAGTTGTTGCAAAGTGCACTGAAGGAGAAACTATTGGAATTTTGCGTTTTGATTTATGTGCCTTTAAAGAAATCAATGATACGAATGGCTATGAAATAGGCGATAAAGTCATTCTTGCCTGTTATCAGTCAATCGAAAAAAGCTTGGCACCCTATGAGGACTGTTCTGCGCTTGGTCGAGCGGGCGGGGACGAATTTATTGCAATTGTGAAAGGGAATCCCGAGACGGTTGAATCGATTGCAAATGAAGTGATTGCACAGATGAAAAGCGTTGATTTCAAAAAGATGGGCTGCTATAAACAGGTAGCCGTCAGAATTGGCGGAATAGCCGTCAGAATTGGCGGAATTGTAGCCAATAAAAGTGCCGATTTTAAATTAAGACAATCGATTGATCAGACATATGAAAGTCTTGCAATGGCGCGTAAAAAAGGTGAAAATAGCATTGTCATTGAAAAATTGAATTAATTATTTTA
>JAYVIR010000012.1:0-15023 GCA_043770095.1 Eubacteriales bacterium | reverse complement strand
CTTCTACTTTTTTTACATCGTCTAACAAGTTCCCAAAATCTGCCGAAAGTATCGAAGGTGCTAATATCATTAAAATTGTCTCCTTCCGTTTTTAATCTCAAGGTAGAGATATCTATAAGAATCATAACGTTTCTTCGTAATTTTATTGGTTTCTACAGCTGCCATAACGCCGCATTTGGGCTCATTGATGTGAATGCAGTCATCAAATCTGCAAAGGTCTTCGTGTCCTTCAAAATCAGGGAAAAATTCTTTTAAAGTATCCGCTTCTAAGAAGTCCAATTCAAGACTCGTAAAACCAGGGGTATCTACAACCCAACCACCTTGCTCCATTTCAATGAGTTCGCTATGGCGCGTCGTATGCTTACCTCTTTTAATTTTAACGCTGATTTCTCCAGTCTTCAAAACAAGCCCCTTTTGAAGTTTGTTTAGAAGAGACGATTTTCCTACGCCTGAGGGACCAGCAAAGACAGTAATTTTGTCTTTAATCAAATCTTTTAATTCTTGTATGCCTTCTCCAGTCTCTGCCGAACTCAAAATGACCTTAAAACCTGCTGTTTCATAAGCTGTTTTTAAAAGTGCAGCACTGCCATTTAGATCTTCATCCAGTTTATTGAAACAAATGACAGGTTCTACCCCTGATGAGAGCGAGAGAACCGTCATTTTGTCCAACAAAATGATATTAGGATCTGGGTTTTGAATCGAAAAGACAATAACTGACTGGTCTACGTTCGCAACAGCCGGTCTGAGCAATTGAGTCGTTCGATCTTCAATTTCTTCAATAGTCGCTTTTTTATCATTTTCAGGCAAAATCAGAACCCTATCTCCAACAAGAGGAATCATTTTTCTGTTTTTAAACTTGCCTCTTGCTTTACATTCAAATAGGTTGTCATCTGTTTTTACATAGTAAAATCCTGCAATCCCTTTAAGGATGATACCTTTTATCATGACTAACCTCCGTTTTGATTGTTCCATTTCAATGACCTATTTAAATTCAACATTTTTTGATATCATAGGTGTGTCATTGAAATAAATAAGGATGGTCGCTTTACCTTCGCCTTCAATTTTGAAAGTAAAACTCCCTTCAGATATTTGATGCGTTTTTTCATAAACAACGGTGTCGACACCATCCTGATTTTTAATAATTTTAACGACAACTTCTTCGGCGTTCGGATAAATCAAATCCATTGTCTCAGAATAGAATTTTGCCGGTGTCGTTGTTCCTGGTGTTGTCCCAGGAGTTGTTGTACCCGGTGTAGTAGGCGTTGTTGTGCCTGATTTAATTTTCCCTTTGCTGACAACCAAATTAACCGCTTCGCCTTTCAAAATATCTTTTCCAGGTTCAACGCTCTGAATCATAACCACGTTATTGGCATATTCGTCTGAATAATTATAAGAAATATCATTAACCGTTATTTTAAACGATTCTAATTTTTTCTTAACCTCATCTAGCGTGCTTCCGACGAACTTAGGCATAATCAACTTATCTGGATCTTTGCCTTTACTCACGAATAGATCTACAGTGCCATCAGCACCGACTTCTAATCCAGCAAAAGGTGATTGAGAAATAACAATACCTTCAGGCAAATCATTTTGAACATATTCCACAGCACCTAATTTCAATTTTTCATTTTCAATCATATATTGTGCTTCTTTTAGTGTTTTTTGAACCAAATTAGGCACAGTTACTTTTTCCATTCCAGTGCTAATCACAAGTGCCACTGTAAAACCTTCTCTAAGCTTAGTCCCAGCCACTTGCGATTGTGTGACCACTTGATCGACATCATAGTTTTCACTTTCAATTCTTTCACTTATGTCAACTTTAAGTCCTAAAGCTTCTACTTTTTGCGTTGCATCCTTATAATCTTGACCGACCACATTTGGCATTTCAACCATTCCGCTAGATTTCAGCATATTTTTAACCGCAAATCCAATGCCAAAAATAATCACAACAGACAACAATGCTAATGCAATCGTCAAACCAAGCTTTTTCTTATCTTTTTTTGCCTCGTTGATTTGTCGCATTTCATTTGCATTTTTAAGTTTGTTCGCAGACTTTTGCTGAGGTGGCCTTCTATTTGTATTTTGAGATCTATCTGCAAACGCCGCATCCAAAGGTTCCATATCACCTAAATTAGGAAGAACCATTGTTACCGAACTTTCGTCCATAGAATCGCTGAAAATCTCTAAATCAGGGTTAAGGAGTACATCTTCAAGGTCTTCGATAAACTCTGAAGCCGATTGATACCTTTTATCAGGCGCCTTTTGTATCGCTTTCATGATGATGCTTTCAAGCCCGTAACTGATTTCTTCATTGATTGCACTAGGTAAAACAACCTCTTCTTTAAGATGCTTCATAGCTACTGCAACAGGTGAATCACCATCAAATGGCACACGCTTAGTCGCAAGCTCATAGAGCATGATCCCTAACGAGTAGAGATCCGAACGTTCATCAACAAACCCGCCTCTCGCTTGCTCTGGCGAGGAATAGTGGACAGAGCCCATCATGTCTGTCGTGCTGATGATTGTAGATGTGGTAATGGCTCTGGCTATGCCAAAATCCGCCACCTTTACCACACCTTCCTCAGAAATCAAAATATTATGAGGCTTAATGTCTCTATGAATAATTTGATTAGAATGTGCGTGATCAAGCGCTAATGCGACTTGCTTACTGATGCTAATGATTTCTCTATTGCTTAAAAATCCAGGATAATCTTTGATATATTTTTTTAAAGTGACGCCATTGATGTACTCCATGACAATATATCTAATCTCGCCGTCAGCACCCACGTCGTAGATGTTAACAATTGCAGGATGTGATAAACTTGCCGCCGCTTTAGATTCTTTGTCAAATTTTTGAATAAACTCGTCGTCTTCAATATATTCAGGTCTTAATATCTTCACCGCTACAAATCGATTGAGGAGCCTACACTGAGCTTTATAGACTAAAGCCATGCCACCTTCGCCAATTTTTTCGACAATCTCATACCGATTGCCCAATACCTTCCCTAACAATTTATCCATTTACTCACCTCCTATGCTGTTTTGATGCACGCAGCTACAATTGTAACGTTATCAAATCCACCGCGCTCTAAGGCCAAATCCTTCAATACCATTAACCCCATCGCTAGCGTCTCACTATTCTTAATTGTTTCTTGAATTTCTAAGTCATCTACCAAATCCGTCAGCCCATCGGAGCAAATGATAAAAACAGATTCTTCATCAATTTCAACTTCATGAATGTCAGGAATCGCTTTGCAACCAGAACCTATTGCTTTCATAATCACATTTTTTTGAGGATGCTTTCTAGCTTCTTTTTCAGTGATAGTTCCGTTTTTTACCAATTCAGACACCAAAGTATGGTCTCGTGTCATCGTCTTAATGCCACTTGAATTAATCATATAAGCTCTGCTATCTCCTATATGACCGATGTAAAGGACATCCTTGTCAACAAATACAAGCGTCAAAGTAGTTCCCATGCCATCATAATGTTCATCTGTTTTTGCCATTTCATCTATTTCGACACTTGCTTGCTCAAAAACGTCACGAATAATTGAAATGATGTTAACGCGATCAACAGGTTGGTTGTTGAAAACTGCAAGCATCTTCTCTATCGCCATTTTACTAGCCACTTCACCAGCATTATGACCACCCATTCCATCTGCAATGGCAAATAATTTTCCTTTTTCGGTATCTAAATAATACGCGTCTTCATTATTATCTCTGACGTTACCCAAGTGGGTGATTGCTGCCATCTCCATGAAAAACACCTCTATTTCGAATGATATAGTTTTACAATATAAAATCCATCAAAGCCATTAGTCGATTGATAAAGTTTGAGCTTATGCCCATCCGTTGAAAGTGTCTCCAACTTTTTAGGCAGTGCCATAAGTTCATATTCTGAATGGGTTTTTAAAAACCACTCTAAAACTTCGTCATTCTCCTTAGGATCAATGGTGCAAGTACTATAGACGAGTTCGCCGCCTTTTTTAACATACTTCGAAGCCACTTCAATCATTTCTTTTTGCAAAGTCGACAATGATTCAATGTCTTCCATACTACGATTATACCTTATTTCAGGTTTTCGTCTAATAATACCCAAACCTGAACATGGCGCATCTAAAATTACTTTATCATATTTTTCTAAATCCGATTCATTAACAACAAGGGCATCTCCCATTTCAAGCTTCACGCAAGAGATACTCATTCGGTTAATATTCTCTTCAATTTGCTTCAATTTAAAATTGTTAACGTCTCTAGCAATTATTTGTCCGCTGTTGCTCATAAGTTCCGCCATGTGCGTGCTTTTTCCGCCAGGAGCGGCGCAAAGGTCTAAAATAAGCTCACCAGGTTTTGGCACTACAACATGCCCAACCAGCATTGCACTAAGGTCTTGAATGAAGAAATGTCCTTTTCTGAAGGCATCCATCATATGAAGGGAAACGTCACCCATCTTGACAAGAATCAACGCTTCTGGGAGCAAGTCATGTGATTTTACAACATAGCCCGATTTTTCAAATTCACGAATCAATTCCTTTTTATTGGTCTTGATCGTGTTGCAACGAACGCTTATTTGAGGAATCTCATTGTTAGCAATCAACAACTCTTCGGTAGCTGCATCTCCAAAAAGTTCAATCCATCTTTCCACTAACCAAAGCGGATGAGAGTAGTAAACGCTTAAGTACTGTTTTAAGTCCTCATCTCTATTTGGATAAGGCCACTCGCCATTTAGACGAATAAAACTTCTTAATACCGCATTTACAAACCCAGCACTTCTAAAATTAGCCCTTTTCGTCATTTTTACACCTTCATCGACTGCTGCCGAATTGGGCACCTTGTCCATAAAAGCAATTTGGTACATGGCCATTTTAATAATAATTTGAGTACGAGGTTCAATTTTTTTAAGCTTAATCGACGAAAGCTGTCCTAGCCACCAATCCAGCGTCATCGATTTTTCAAGAACACCATAAATAAGGGTTCTGACGAAGCGCTTGTCAACGTCGCTCATGTTGCTTTGATCTACAGCTGTTTGAATAAGTTTATTGGAAAACTGTCCCTCATAAATGACTTGATATAGTAGCTCGCTCGCCGTTTGACGCGCATCTTTTATTTGCATATGTGTTCTCCCTTTTACGTGTTCGCTATACAGTGTTCAAGCCCGAGTCAAAAGAATCGGGCTTGATAATTAATCGTCGTCTCGCATCATTGTTCTGTATAGAACGAGTCTGACAAGTTCACCCACAGCGATAGCCGCAGCAGCCACATACGTCATTGCCGCCGCTCCAAGTACTTTTTTAGCTGATTTTTTCTCTTCTTCGTCAATATAGTATCCATCTGTTAATTGTGCGATTGCCCTACTGCTTGCATTAAATTCAACCGGTAAAGTCACGATGTGGAATATAATTGCAAACAGGTAGAACAAGATTCCAATATCGATCATCAGTGACGATCTAAAAATAAAAGCAGCAAAAATTAAAATTCCAATTGATTGAGAACCAATATTAGCCAAAGGCAAAACTGAATTTCTCACTTTAATTGGCGCATAACCCTCTGCGTATTGCATTGCGTGACCAACTTCGTGAGCCGCTACCGAAATAGCTGCAATACTTTGGTCATGGTATACAGACTCAGAAAGTCGAATCACGTTGCTTCTTGGGTCGTAATGGTCTGTCAAAGCACCTGCAACTTGCTCAATTCTTACATCGTTAAGACCATTTCGGTCTAGAATGCTTCTTGCTACCTCAGCACCAGTAGATCCTCTATAAGCTCTCACCTTAGCATATTTTTTAAATGTAGATTTTACGTTGAACTGCATAAACATTGCAAAAATGTATAACGGCAATAAAAATACCATTCCCATCATGCTAAATGGACTAAACATAGAATAACCTCCTACTATAATATATTACAATAATTTTTTGGCAATTAAAACCAAATAATCCTTAAACTACTTTAAAACGGTTCCTAAAGCCAAAGGATGTCCTAAAACATAATCCCCAACTGCCATTTTTTTGCCATTAGGCATTTGAATGAACCCAATGCGAATCGCTTGATCACCTGTTTTTAAAAGCATTCCTGATTTTGAAATTTCCAAAATAGTGCCCGGCTCAGCCGTACTGTCTGTTATTTCAACGATAGGACTAAACAATTTCATAATGTCCGCTTCATAGCACGTGTGCGCGACTGGCCATGGATCAAACCCTCTAATTAAGCAACTGATCTCATGAGAGGTTTGCTCCCAATCCACCCTGCCCATTTCTTTTTTTAAGATGGGTGCATGGTTTGCTAAGCTTGAATCTTGAGGGGTTCTATGAAGGTTGCCCGCTTTAATATTTTCAAGGGTCATTCGAAGCACTTGACCCCCTAAAGTCATAAGAGAATCGTGTAATTCTCCAGCAGTCGTTTTGGCGCCAATCTCAAGACTGAGGCGATCAATCATATCACCTTCGTCTAATCCTTCTGACATATACATGGTTGTGACACCCGTATGCGTTTCCCCAGTCACGATCGACCAGTTGATTGGAGAGGCTCCTCTAAGTTTAGGCAGTAACGATGCGTGAACGTTAATGCAGCCATCCTTAGGAATGTCCAAAATTCTGGTTGAAAGAAGCTGACCATATGCCACGACAACAATTAAGTCTGGCTTTAAGCTTTCAAGAAGCGCCGTTGGCTCTTCACGTTTGATTCGCTCAGGTTGAAACACTTCTAAACCAAGTTCAAGCGCACGTTCTTTTACAGGAGGCGGAGTTAGTTTTTTACCCCTGCCTTTTGGACGGTCTGGTTGAGTCACTACCATAACCACTTCGCCCATTTCATGGCAAATATCTAGGCAAGGTACTGCAAATTCAGGCGTTCCCATAAAAACTATTCGCATAATAGTTCCTCAACAACTTTATCAATATACAAAATGCCATTTAAGTGATCAATCTCATGACAGAGTGCAATAGCAAGTAAACCCTCACCAACAACTTCAATCATCTCTCCGTCTAAGTTTAACCCTCTGGCAACTGCCTTAGTAGGTCTTTTTACCAAACCGCTTTTGTTTGGAACACTCAGACAGCCTTCTAACTCGCACTGCTCGCCTTCGACAGACACAAGTTCTGGGTTAATCATGACTTTGACGCCCGTCTCATCGTAAATATCGATGGTAATCACGCGTTTTAATATGCCAATTTGTGGCGCTGCAAGCCCAACGCCGTCAGCATCATACATTGTATCGATCATGTCTTGCACCAATAATTTGATTTTATCATCAATGATTGCTACTGGTTTTGAAATTTTTCTTAAAATAGGATCTTCTTCTTTCCTGATGGTTCTGATAGCCATGAATCTGTGACCTCCTATAAAAACAGCGTGATTTATAATATACTTTGCGCAATTGGGTCAATAATCACTCTCAAATATTCTGAGAAGGATTTGTGCCCCAAGGTTTCAAAACATGATTTTCTAAGAACTTCACCCACGACAGGCTTTAATTCTTCTTTATATTTTATAACAATTTGCCATCGATATCTATTCTTTATTTTAGCATACACTGGCGGATTGGGATCAAAAAGCTCATACGTCAATTTGTCTTCATCTTTTAACAACTCTTTTAGCCGTTTGCAGATCTGATCAGCCGCCTTTTGAGCCTCTAGATTATCTGGAGAACTAATGAGCACATTGGCAATTTGATAATAAGGCGGGTATTTAAAAGCTTCACGCACTCTAATTTCATCTTTGAAAAACTTTTCAAAATCGTGTCCGAGCGTCGCTTGAATGGCGTAGTGGTCAGGCTCGTAGGTCTGTATCACCACATGCCCTCTTTCATCGCCACGACCTGCTCGTCCTGCCACTTGAGTCAGCAACTGGAAGGTTCTCTCCGACGCATGGAAATCCGGTAAATTAAGCGTCAAATCTGCAGCTATAACGCCTACCAGTCCGACATTCTTAAAGTCCAGCCCTTTAGAAATCATCTGAGTTCCAATGAGAATATCAGTTTCAGCTTTTTCAAAACGGTCTAAAATTTGTTCCAAATCACCTTTTTTAGACACCGTTTCACTGTCTAATCTATCCACAACCGCTTTTGGAAAGAGTTTCTGCGTTTCTTCCAAAACTTTTTCGGTTCCAGTTCCAAAATGTTTAAAATATTTACTGCCACACGATGGGCAGCTTTTCGGGATGCTAATGCGGTAGTTGCAGTAGCTACATCTTAAATGCGAAGCACCTTTGTGATACGTCAATCCAACCTCGCAGTCGGGACATTTCATGCTAAAGCCGCAAGCCCTGCACGCCACATGAGTGCTAAACCCTTTACGGTTCATCAACAGCATGACCTGTTTGCCGTTTGACAAGGAAAGTCCGATCTGTTCGTGAAGCCTTCTGCTAAAAATGCTTCGGTTCCCAGACATCAACTCGTCTCTCATGTCAATCAAATCTACCGTAGGCAGTCCCACGTCGTTAAATCGTTTGAAGAGTACAAGCTTCGTCATTTGTCCGCGCTCTGCTTCGTAAAAATGTTCAATCGATGGTGTTGCCGATCCTAAAACAACAGGCGCCCCATAAAGTTCACCCATTTTCATCGCAACCTCAACCCCTTGATACTTCGGGGTCGTTTCTGATTTATAAGAAGACTCGTGAGCCTCATCTACAATAATAATACCAGGCTTAAACAAGGGTGAAAAAGCCGCTGACCTTGCCCCAATTACAATTGGAAGCTGACCTTTTTTAACCGCTTGCCACTGGTCATAACGCTGTCTTTGACTAAGCCTGCTATGAAACACCGCCACTTTGTTTCCAAAACGCTTTCGAAAACGATCGACCATTTGAGGCGTCAGTGAAATCTCGGGAACCATCATGAGCGCTTGCCTTCCCATTTGCAGCGCCAAGTCCACCCATTCCATATACACTTCTGTTTTTCCGCTTCCCGTTACGCCGTGAAGTAGGAACGTATGGTGCTTTTGATCTGCGATGAAAGGTACAACAACCTCATAAGCCACTTGCTGTTCCTCTGAAAGCCCCGTGTAAACACGTTCATTTCCAAAAACATGATGATCAGGAAGTGTCAAAACGACTTCCGCTTCTCTAGTAAACCAATCCTTTTCAACAAATTTTAAAATACCGCTGCTCGTCGCCCCAGTGATTTGTCTTAAAACCGATTCCTCTGTCCGACCATAAACCATGACGTGTTTAAGGAGCCTCTTTTGTGCTACAAAATGATCTGGAATGCCTTTGTATATGTTTTCTGCTTGGATCAGTGACAATTTCAAATCGATAAAGTGTTTCTCAGCATCCTCTACATCGGTAAACAAATGCTCCGTTTTTTCGAGAAGCCCTTGCTTTAGCCACTGCTGAATTTGCTTTTCTTCTTTTGCGCCTTCAAATTGACTTAAAAGAACTTTTGATTTTGATTCGATTTTCACAAAACACTGTAGCGACTCTACGCTAAGCGTCTCAGGCTCAGGCTTTTCCACCCATTTGAGGGCATAGTCACGTCTGAGCTTCGTTCCAGCAGGCATAAAGAGATTAAATGCCTCACTATAAGTACAAATATATTGCTCCCTAAGCCAGAAAGCCAAATCCACCGTTGGCCCTTCAAGCCAAGGTTCATCATCGCAGACTGCAGTGATTGGCTTGACCTTGCTAATTGGAAATTGCTCTATTAGAACCTCTTCCTCCACCCATGAGACGATGATGGCTTCAAAAGTTTGATTGCCTTGACCAAAAGGCACTTGTACTTTCATTCCAATCTTTACAACAGGCTGTAATGATGCTGGAATGGCATAGGAAAATAGGCGATCAAGTCGCTTGGTTTGACGAAGCAATACAACTTGCGCATATTGATTATTTTCTGCCAATTCTAACACCTCCTTTGTGCCATACATCTATGTCATACATCTGCACCCTACATAAAGTAAAAGAGCAGGATTACCTACTCTTTAGCTTTAACTTTGTGATAATAGCCCATGGCTTTTTCTAAAACGATTTCAGCCACAGCTTCCTTTGATTGCTGACTATAAGGTGACACATTGCCCTCGCTGTCAATCAATGTAACAATATTTGTATCCGCCGCAAAACCTGCACCCTCTTGGGAAACATCGTTTGCAACGATAAAGTCTAAATGTTTTTGTTCAATTTTGCGCTTTGCATACGTCAGAACGTCCGTCGTTTCTGCCGCAAACCCGACCAATACCTGATGGGTTTTTCTTTCGCCTAACGTTTTTAAGATATCTGGGTTTCTGGTGAATTTAAGTGCCATTTCACCCTCAGATTTTTTGATTTTCTCTTTAGCCACTTCAAGTGGTCTATAATCTGCCACTGCGGCCGTTTTGATAATAATATCCTGCTCTTGCATACGCGCCATGAACACATCGTACATTTCAACCGCTGACTCAACGGATATAAATTCAACACCTTCAGGCGGCGTGAGCTGAGTTGGGCCAGATACAAGCGTTACCTGAGCGCCTTGTTCAAGCGCTTTTTTAGCAATGGCATAACCCATTTTTCCAGTCGACCGGTTGGTAATATAGCGAATAGGGTCTATGCGCTCTATGGTTGGCCCCGCACTGATGAGCACTTTAACGCCTTTCATCGGCTGAGACTTAGGCTCAAAGAATTTAACAATATAATTTAAAATATCAACAGGTTCGGCCATTTTTCCTGCCCCTAAATCGCCACAGGCCAGACGGCCAGTTCCTGGCTCTATAAACTCGTAGCCAAGGTTTTTAAGCATGCTGATATTGTTTTGAGTAATTGGATTTTCATACATATTGGTATTCATAGCCGGCGCAAAAACAACTTGCGCAGGTGTTGCCATAAGTGTTGTCGTTAAAAAATCATCCGCAATGCCGTGACAGACCTTTGCGATCACATTAGCAGTAGCAGGTGCTACAACAAATAAATCAGCCTTTTTGGCAAGTGCAATATGCTCCACATCCCAAGTCTTAGGTGCTTCAAACATATCATGAACCACATAATTTTGAGACATCGATTGAAAAGTAAGCGGTGTTACAAACGCCTTTGCGTGTTCAGTCATGACCACATAAACATTGGCATTCAGTTTTCGAAGACGGCTCACCAAATCTACAGATTTATAGACAGCAATCCCGCCAGTAACCCCTAAAACGATATTTTTTCCCGATAACACGATGTCTTCACCGTCCTTTAATGGAAAAGGCTCTTCCTTTCACCTAAAACACGTTTAGAAAGGAAAAGCACTCTTTGTTAAGTTTAGTCTTCTTCTGAGCTTTTAACGCACTCAATTTTACCTTCGTAAATCTCTTGTGTTGCTATAGAAACCGGCTTGCTAAGGCTTTTTGCATGTACATATACCTCGTCGCCTTCAATAATTTGTCTTGCTCTCTTAGAGACTGCAACGACTAAAGAATAACGGCTACCCGCTATGTCAATCAGTTCATTAATAGGTGGCTTCAACATGTTTTTTTTCCTCCTTTAGCTCTTGGATGAGCTGAGTAACATTATGTGGTAATATTCTGTAACATTCCGCTTCTAAAATGCTATGAAGCTTCCTGGTTGCATTCTGAACAGTATCATTAATAATATAATAATCATAATTACTCATCAAGTCAATTTCGTCATATGCACTTGAGAACCTCTTGTTAATTGCTTCAAGGGTTTCAGTGCCTCTGCCAACAATTCGATTGCGGAGTTCTTCCATTGAAGGTGGCACGATAAACACGAATACCCCTTCTGGATACTTGTCTTTAACTTGGAGCGCCCCTTGAATGTCTATTTCAAGTAAAATGTCTCGACCTTCGTCGAGTTGATCCATGACAAATTTCTTTGGCGTTCCATAATAATTGTCATAAACCTTTGCATATTCTAACAGCTCATCATTTTCTATCATATCAAGAAATTCTTCATGAGTGATGAAAAAATAATTTTTGCCAGGCACTTCGCCTTCTCTAGGCGACCGTGTTGTCACAGAAACAGAAAGATGGATATCATCGCCGCTTTTGAAAAGCTCCTTGCATATCGTTCCCTTGCCTACACCGGATGGACCCGAGACCACTATGAGCAGACCTCTTCTTTTCATATAAAAACTCCTTCTTGTATAAATTACGAAAAGGCGTTTTTCATTAAACGCCAACTTATCAAGTTTAACCATCTTCCGAACGAATATCAATAGCAAACGCCATAATAATTAAAAGCAATTTAATGACAATGATACGTTCAACGTTTTTATTCGATATTTTGAACCTGTTCTCTGATCTTTTCAATCTCGCTTTTCACTTCGATCACAGCATTGGCAATGTTAATATCAGGCGACTTTGAGCCAATCGTATTGATTTCACGGTTCATCTCTTGAATGAGGAAATCAAGCTTTCTGCCGATTGCTCCGCCAGATTTGCAAATCTCTTCGATTTGTACAAAGTGGCTTCTGAGTCTTACAACTTCTTCAGCAATATTGGTTTTATCTGCGAAAATAGCCACTTCGTGGATAATCTTCACTTCATCGACTTCCGCCACGCCGCTTAACAGTTCTTTAATTCTGTCTTGGAGACGGGTTTGATACGCTTCTACCAACTGTGGCGATTGCGCTTCAATTTTCTCTAAAGTCTCTTGAATGCCGCTCACTCTGCCCAAAATGTCTTCAGCCAGCTTGTCGCCTTCATTCTTTCTCATTTCCATCATAGCGCTAAGCGTTTTTTGCATCGCCTCTTCTAAGAGTTTCCAAATCAATTCTTCATCTGCTTCTTTATACTCAATCGACAAAGCGTCAGGGTATCTTGCTAAAAGACTCAAACTAATGTCTTCTTTAATTTCGTATCTGTCCTTAATGGCATTTAAACTGTTCACGTACTGATCGATGACCGCAAAATTTGGCTTCATCATGAAATCTTCGCCAACTTGCTCGTCAAAATTGATGTAGATTTCTAAACGGCCTCTAGAAATGCTGTTCTTAACCATGTTTTTAATGCGGTCTTCGAACATATTGAGTTTCTTTGGCATTTTAACAAGCACTTCGCTGTATCTATGGTTTACCGATTTCATTTCGATGGTCACTTTGTGAATTTGCGTCTCAACTTCTCCGCGGCCGTAGCCAGTCATGCTAAAAATCATATTATGCCTCCATTAAGAAAAATCCTTTTGTGATTGGCTTTGCCGGCCCCGTCATGTAAATTTTGTCCTCTATTATGTCAATTTGAAGTACGCCACCTGCCACTTCAACACTTACAGGCAGTTCTACAAGCCCTCTTCTGTAATAAGAATAAGCCGATGCACAGACACCCGTGCCACATGCCAAAGTCAGTCCTGCGCCACGTTCCCAAGTATCTACTCGAAGCGTGCCGTCATGACTTTTTTTGACGAAGTTGACATTTGTACCTTCTGGAAAAATAGTCATTTTTTCAATCAGACTGCCATACTTTCGAAAATCTTTTTCCGAAAAGACCAAGTCTTCTAAATCAACTACCGTGTGTGGCACGCCAACTTTCATGACATCCACCTTTAAACACAAATCTTCTACCTGCAATTTATTTAAACCGAGGCCACAATCTTCCATCGTTGTTGGCATCTTAGAAAACGTCAAAACTGGCGTCCCCATCTCTACAGTCACTTCATACCCATTTTCCGTGTTAATATGAATGCTTTTTATGCCATCGCCTGTCTCAACGGTAAAATCGTTTTTTTCCAAAAGTCTCTCGTAAGCACAAAAGGCAGCAAAACACCGAATGCCGTTGCCACACATCGCCGCATAGGAACCATCTGAGTTGTAATAAACCATCTTAAAATCGGCTAGAACTGAAGGAAAAACGACCATAATCCCGTCTGCCCCAACGCCAATTTGCCTGTGACACATCTTCACTGCAAGTTCAGACAAATTATGTTCTCCATAACCGACCAAATCTTGAGCCTTCATCAGAATAAAATCATTTCCCGCGCCGTGCCATTTCATGAACTTCACAAAATCACCACTTTCAATAATTTATAATTGTTTCTATTGTACCATAAACTCAGCCCATTTTCTTTTAAAAGATGTACATTAATGCTATACTGTCTTAAGTCCAATTTAAATTTAATTTTGGCTGACCGATATTATTAGTCCATGAATGACAATCTAGGAGGTGACCTCCATGGCTTATGATGGCTTGTTTTTTAAAAGTCTCGTGAACGAACTTAGAACCACTTTATTGGGTGGTAAAATAGACAAAATTCATCAACCCGAAAAAGATGAATTGATCATGCACATTCGCGCAGAATCTCAAAATTACAAACTCAAAATTTCTGCCGATGCCTCAATTCCTTACATCTCTTTATCTGATACAAAAAAAGAAAATCCAATGCAAGCACCGATGTTTTGCATGCTCCTTAGAAAACACCTTGCAGGTGGTCGAATTACTGCCTTTAACCAAATCGGACTTGAACGTATTATTGAAATTGAAGTGGAATCTCGTGACGAACTCGCAGAGCTGAGCACCAAAGTTCTCTGCATTGAAATCATGGGCAAACACTCCAATATTATTCTATATCAAAAGGAAACTTTGAAGATTTTAGAATCGATTAAACGCGTCTCTGCGGCGGTGAGCCGTACTCGTCAAGTTTTTCCTGGCATTCCCTATACGCCGCCACCATTTGACAAAAAGAATTTGCTGCTTGAACTTCCAACACTCGAAGACCTTCAGCAAGTAGAACTCTTGGCTCATAAGTGGCTCGTTAAAGAATGGCAAGGATTCAGCCCCTCAAGTGCCAAATGGCTGCTTTATGGAACTGACCTGCCTACGGAAGAGGTTTTATCGAGTTGGAATACCGAGCAGCTTAATGCTTTTTTAGCCATTCTATTCGATTTTAGAGAGCTTTTAGAAAAAGATGCCTTTACGTATTCTATGTACTATGAGGACAGCGAGCATATTAAACCGTTCGAAACGCTCTGTTTCATGCCCCAAAACATGAAAGATGACCCACGCATACAGCCGTTTGACTCCGCTGTCACCTTGGTTAATACCTTCTTTGCCAGTAAAGATCAAACCAATCGCCTCGATCAAAGGGGTGCGATTATGCGAAAATCGGTTTCAACGCGATTGGAG
>JAYVIR010000011.1:0-15943 GCA_043770095.1 Eubacteriales bacterium | reverse complement strand
CAAGTACTCGACTTGCCACTAAATTGGACAAAAGAAATTATCCGAGATTTAATGCTTCAATACAATACGCCAGAAAGAGGCATTCATATTATAGAAGCCAATGAATGTTACCAGCTTGTCAGCAACAGAGAAAATGCTTTTTTCTTAGAATTGATGTTTAAAACAAGCAAAACAAGAGGTCTAACGCATTCAGGGCTTGAGGTGCTTGCTATCATCGCCTATAAACAACCTATTACGAAGGGCGAAATTGACTATATCAGAGGGGTTAAGTCTGATAAAGCTATCCAATCGCTTATTGATCGTCAACTAATTGTTGAAAAAGGTCGCCTTGAAAAAATTGGAAAACCAATTATTTATGGAACTACCGAAAGTTTTTTAAAGACTTTCAATTTTAAATCGCTAAAAGAACTTCCTGAAATTACTCAATTCGAAAACTTCCATTTGTTTGACGTCCTTGAAGTAGCGGAAGAAGATGATGAAGAGGTGAACCCAAATGATTAGATTACAAAAAATGATGGCAATGAGTGGCGTTGCCTCCCGCAGAGCAAGTGAAAAAATAATTGAAGAAGGTCGCGTTAAAGTAAATGGAAAAGTTACAACCCAGTTGGGAACAACGGTAGATCCTGATAAGGATTTAGTAGAAGTGGATGATCAGCCTATTACCTGTGTCACAGAAATGATTTATATATTGTTAAACAAGCCTTCGGGTTTTGTGACCACTTCAAATGATCAATTCAATCGTCCAACTGTTCTTGACCTATTAAAAGGACTGAGCGCTCGTGTTTATCCGGTTGGAAGGCTCGACTATCAAACATCAGGTCTGTTAATTTTGACAAATGATGGTGACCTAACGCTAAAACTTACGCATCCAAAACATGAAATTTTCAAAACTTATCTTGCAACCGTTGAAGGAACAATTCAACCAAATAACCTCGAAAAGCTTACCAACGGTGTTGATATTGGTGACTTTATTACGTCTCCCGCAAAAGTGACCTTAATTGAAAGTAGTCCCTATGAAAGTGTGGTTACAATTGACATTCGCGAGGGAAAATACCGACAAGTAAGGCGCATGTTTGAAGCTGTCGGACACCCTGTACTAGAACTGCAGCGGACAAATGTTGGTGAATTAAACTTATCAGGTTTATCTGAAGGTGATTGGAGAAACTTAACAGACGCCGAAGTGGCTTATTTAAAAGCTATATAATTAGTGCTATATTTTGATATTCATTGAAGGGGGCATAACATGCTAAGCATTCGAAACGCAGAAGCTACTGACTTTGAGGCATTACAAAATTTTATGAACAAAGAAGGCCAGTGGGACAATAAAAACCCAATTGATTTTTCAACGATAGAAACCATGCTTTTAGTTGATGATGAATTGATCTTAGGTTATGCAACTTCGGCACTAATGGCAAATCAGCCTTTTATAAGCTCAATTTATATTCCCGAAATGCTGCGTAAGCATCTCATGGGTGATTCATTGCTTCGAGGTCTTCTTTTTTACTTTATGAACCGTGGATTTGAGCGTGTGTATGCCTCAAACAATACACTCATTTCTGACTTTTTGATTCACGAAGGTTTTGGCGTGATTGACTCTGGGCTTGAAGTCGTTTTAGACGATTTTTTTAATCAAAAATGCAGAGGCTGTCGTGACGCTAGTTAGACCACATGGCTCAATTGGCCATGTAAGCGAATTTCAAAAAATGCTCTTATCGCATAGTCTTCAGCCCGGCGACCGCGTTGTAGACGCTACTCTAGGCAATGGAAATGATGCGCTCATGTTACTTGCTTTAGTTGGAAACACGGGATTTCTTTACGGTTTTGATTTGCAGGCAGAAGCGCTAAACAATAGTGACATACTGCTTCATCATCATGGTTATTCAAACTATAAGCTCTTCCAAGACTGCCATTCTAAGTTGTCTGAGTACGTCGAGGAACCAATTAAAGGCTACTTATTCAACCTAGGTTATCTCCCAAAGGGAAACAAATTGGTAACCACGCTTTGGAAAACAACAGAAATAGCCATTTCTCAGGCGATGAATACCTTGTCCCCTGGTGGTTTCATTGGCATTATGACCTACCCCGGACATGAGAGTGGCATGATTGAAGATTCAGAAATTCAATTTTTCTTTTCAAAAATCGATCAAAATAAATATCAAATTGCTGAAACTCAGTTTATCAATCAAAAGAACAACCCACCTAAATACTATTGGCTATCAAAGAGGGAGTAACTTTATGAAAATTTTTGTCGTTAACGATGACAGCATCTTTGCAGAAGGACTAAAAACATTAGTCAACGTTCTAGCAGAAAAACATGAAATTTATGTGGCGGCACCAAGACTCCAACAAAGTGCAAAAAGCCACGCCCTGACCATGTCAGATATTATTTCTGTAGATGAAGTTCACGTATTTGATCATCCTAATGTAAAGGCACAATGGGCTATTTCTGGAACGCCTGCAGACTGTGTTAAAATTGGAGCCGTAAAATTTGAAGATATTAAGTTTGATGTACTGCTATCAGGGATCAACCATGGTCCAAACTTGGGTATAGATACCATCTACTCCGGAACAGTAGCAGCGGCCATTGACGGTAGTTTTCACGGCATTCGAAGCATCGCTTTATCACTCTTTAACGAGAAACCTGAAGGGTTTAAAGCTGGTGCATTATTTATTTTAGAGCATCTGGAAACACTTTTAGAGTCACATACTTGGCATGGCGGCATTTTAAATATCAATTTTCCCGCCGAAGTGCCCTTTAAAGGTGTTAAGATTACTACTCTAGGAGAAGTCATTTACGACAATCCCGTTCAAAAACGCTTAAACCCGCGCGGTGGAGAATACTACTGGATTGCAGGCGATGTTAGAATACCCGAAAATCAACACGGCACAGATGTTCAAGCTGTAAAAGAAGGAATGGTAAGCATTTCCGCTTTGAAGTTTAATTTTGACGATCCAAAGGGTACACCATTATCTCAACTTGAATGGTCTTAATTGACCACTAATATACGCTAAAGCATCCTATATAAATAGGGTGCTTTTTATAATTGTATACAATAATACAGGCGACCTTTTATACAAAATGAATTAAAGATTGCAAAATGGTGATATTTTCGTAAAATAATGAAATTTTAATTGCATTATTCAAAACACATTGATATTATTAAATTAGAAATTAACATGAATGAACTTTTATTTTAAAAAGACTTTCATTCTGTATTTGATACTTGAGGGGGTAATTTCTTTGAGCACTGCAAAAGATCTTGTGGAAATTAAAATCAATAAAGCATGGTGTAAAGGTTGTGGCATTTGTGTAGCCTTCTGTCCGAAGCAAGTTTTAGGTTTAGACGATAACGAAAAAGTTGGAATGCTTGATCGTGCCAATTGCATCAAATGCGCCCAATGTGAATTAAGATGTCCAGATTTTGCAATTTTCCTTGGAGGTATTGATCATGAGTAAACAAGTCATAAAATTAATGTCTGGAAATGAAGCTTGTGTCGAAGGCGCTCTTGCAGCAGGTATGCGTTTTTACGCAGGTTATCCAATTACCCCTTCAACAGAAATTGCTGAAGGTTCAGCTGAAAGACTTCCTAAACTTGGCGGTAAATTCATTCAAATGGAAGATGAAATTGCAGGCATCGCAGCAGCTATTGGTGGTTCAATTGCAGGTCTTAAGTCTATGACTGCAACAAGCGGACCAGGTTTTTCTCTTAAGCAAGAAAACATCGGCTATGCAGCTATTGCAGAAATCCCCCTTGTTATTGTAAATGTAATGCGTGGTGGCCCATCTACTGGTCTTCCAACTTCAACGGCTCAAGGTGATGTTATGCAAGCAATGTGGGGCACACACGGTGACCACCCAGTTATTGCACTCTGCCCTCAGTCTGTTAGTGAAACCTTTGAACTTACAGTAAGAGCTTTTAATTTAGCTGAAAAATATAGAACGCCAGTAATTCTTTTGACAGACGAAGTCGTGGGACACATGAGAGAAAAAATTGTGATTCCAGCTACTGAAGACCTTGAAATCTACGATCGAATCAAGCCGGGCGTTGGTGAAGCATACAAAGCCTATGGCGTTGCTGAAGGCGATTTAGTGCCTAAAATGGCAGCTTTTGGCGAAGGTCATCGTTACCATATCACTGGTCTTTTCCATGATGAATCTGGCTTCCCATCTAACAGCTCAAAAAACGCTGAGAAGATGTTAAACCGAATTATGGCAAAAGTTTCAGACAATGAAGATGATATTATCACATACGATGAATATTTAACGGAAGACGCTGAAGTACTCATCGTTTCTTACGGCAGTACTGCAAGAGGCGCTAAAAACGCCGTTAATACGCTTAGAGAACAAGGTATTAAAGCTGGATTGTTTAGACCTATCACACTTTGGCCTTTCCCAGTAAAGCGTGTAGAAGCGCTTGCTAAGCAAGTTGACACGATTCTTGTAGCCGAAATGAACCTTGGTCAAATGGTATTAGAAGTTGAAAGAATTGCAAAATCAGACGCAAAAGTCTTCCACTTCGGTCGTGCCAATGGCGAAGTACTCGTTCCACAAGAAATCGTCAGCAAAGTTAAGGAGGTTCTATAATGAACAGTGAATTAGTTCAAAACTTTATGCGTGTCGAAAAAATGCCTCACATCTGGTGTCCTGGTTGTGGACATGGTATTGTTACACAAGCGATTATGCGTGCCATTGACCAACTTGGTTTAGAAAAAGATAAAGTCTGCGTTGTATCAGGAATTGGCTGTTCTTCAAGAGCGCCAGGTTACATGGACTTCAATACACTTCACACAACACATGGTCGTGCTTTAGCATTTGCAACAGGCGTGAAGCTTGCAAACCCGGAACTTCATGTAATCGTTATCTCTGGAGACGGCGATGCATCAGCAATTGGTGGCAATCACTTAATTCATGCTTCTAGAAGAAATATCGATCTTACTTTAATCGTTTTCAATAATAATATTTACGGAATGACAGGCGGCCAGTATTCACCAACAACGCCTACAAATGAATTCGGAACCACTGCGCCATATGGCAATTTCGAAAAGCCTTTTGATATTGCACAGCTTTCAATGGCAGCAGGCGCAACTTATGCGGCTAGAGGAACGGCTTATCATGCCAACCAATTATCATTATTCATAAAAAAAGGCATCGAACATAAAGGCTTCTCAATCATTGAAGCTATTTCAACTTGTCCAACATACTATGGCAGAAAAAACAAAAAAGGTTCTGCTGTGGCAATGATCAATTATCTTAAAGAGAGTTTTGTTGACATTAAAGCGGCCGAAAAATTACCGCCTGAGAAACTTGTCGGCAAACATATTATGGGAGAATTCAAGTGTGTTGAAGCACCTGAATATACAACCGAATATCAGAAAATTATTGATCGTTTCAAGGAGGATAAATAATCATGTCAAAACATTGCGAACTTAGATTGTCTGGTTCAGGTGGACAAGGATTAATTCTTGCTGGTATAATATTAGCAGAAGCAGCACTACTTGAAGATAAAAATGCAATACAAACGCAAAGTTATGGTCCTGAAGCCCGTGGCGGCGCAAGTAAAGCTGAAGTTATCATTAGTGATAACGTCATTGATTTCCCAAAAGTGCAAGCGCCAGATATCGTTCTTGCACTTACACAAATAGGGAGTGATAAATATATCACATCTGTTAAACCAGATGGTATTGTTATCGTTGATGATACGATTGAACTTCCTGCGAATCTTGTTGCTCGTCAAATATATAAATTGCCAATATTGGCAACTGCAACCGACAAAGTTGGGAAATCAATTGTAGCCAATATCGTTGCTATAGGTTTGCTCGTTGAACTAACGGGCTTAGTAACTAAAGAAAGTGTTGAAGAGGCTGTTTTAGCTCGTGTGCCTAAAGGGACTGAAGACTTAAATCGATTGGCGTTAAACGAAGGATATAAACTGGCTTTGCAAAGTAAATAGCCGAGGTGTGTGTTAAATAATGATAGATAATAACAATGATCTTCTAAATCGAATTGAAAAGCATTATATTAAGCTCAGCAAAGGTCAGAAAAGAATTGCGGATTTTATCCTATCTAATTACGATCGCGTTGCGTTCATGACGGCTTCGACTTTAGGAGGCATTGTAGGCGTGAGCGAATCTACAGTGGTTAGATTTGCAAATGTTCTCGGATATGATGGTTACCCGAAACTCCAAAAGGGTCTCCAAGAATCCATCAAAACAAAACTCACATCCGTGCAACGTTTTGAATTGACTAAGGAATTTGAAAAAGAAGGCAGTTCAATTAAGAAAATCATGAATGCCGATATGGATAACATTAGAAGAACGGTTGATAATCTTGACGAGGATGTTGTTAACCTAATCGTCGATGAACTTCACAATGCACGTAAAGTTTACGTTCTTGGTATGAGAAGTTCGTCAGTTCTTGCAAACTATATGGGTTTTTATCTTAATTTCATTTTAGATGACATTCATATTGTTCCTGAAGGCGCTCAAGATGTTTTTGATTACATGCTCAATATTTCACCTGAAGATGTCTTAATTACAATTTCATTCCCACGATATGCAAAGAAAACATATGATGTTGTTAATTATGCAAAACAGCAGGGGGCTACAATCATTGGAATAACGGATAGCACTGGATCTCCACTTGTACCTCTTGTAAAGTATTGTTTATTTGCAAAATATAATATGAACACCTTTATCGATTCCATGGTGGCGCCTATGAGTCTAATCAACTCACTCATTTTTGCCATCTCCATTCGCGAAAAAGATAAAGTTGAGCAAAACTTCAAGAAACTTGAAGGACTTTGGAATGAATATAGAATTTATAATCCTAAATAGTCTAGATGACTTGTTAAGTTGGATTAGCTAGGGTATAATGTTATATTAGTAGACACAATAGACCACCGAGAGGTGGTTTATTGCCGTTTTAATGGCTTTTGTCATAATATGCAAAATAAAAAGTCATTCCCGAGGAGGCAGGTAAGTTGAAAAAAATTGCTTTAGACGGGCCTGCAGGCTCAGGAAAGAGTACCGTTGCCAAACGGATTGCTAATAAGTTATGTATTGAATATTTAGATACAGGTGCAATGTACCGCGCGGTTACTTTATATTTTATGCGTCAACAAATTAGTTTTGAAAATCAACAGGCTGTTGAAGAAGCTCTTAGTCACATTCAAATTGATTTTAACGAAGGTCAACTTTATTTAAATCAAGAAAACGTGACTGAAGAGATCAGAGAACCTCAAGTGGCATCACAAGTTTCAAAAGTTGCCGCCATTAAAGCTGTTAGAACCGCAATGGTTAAACAACAGCAAGCTATGGCAACTCGTAAGGATATCATCATGGATGGCCGTGATATTGGAACCGTCGTGCTGCCTGATACACCTTACAAATTCTTTTTAACCGCCTCTATTGATGCGAGAGCAATAAGACGTTATGAAGAAATGCTTTCTAAAGGCTTTACTGTTAGTTTAGAACAAATTAAAGAAGATATATCAAAAAGAGATTCTTTGGATATGTCTCGAACTGAATCACCTTTAATACAAGCTGAAGATGCTATCTTAGTCGATACGACAAATTTAAATATTGAAGACGTCGTTGAATTACTCCTTGTCCACATTGATCGTATTTCGGAGTGACATTATGAAAATGTTCGTTAAACTAATGATTAGACTTTATTATCTAATTATGTTTAGAGTTAGTGTTGAAGGTCTTGAAAATTATCCTCTTAATACGGGAAAAATTTTATGCCCCAATCACATCAATTATCATGATCCGGTCATTATTGGCGCTTTTTTACCAGATTACGTTCAGTTTATGGCTAAAAAAGAGACTTTCAAATATAGAATTTTCAACCCATTTCTTTATTTTTTAGGTGGTTTTCCTGTAGATCGCGAGGGAAATGATATTGGTGCTATTAGAACCTCATTAAGAATCCTAAAAAATCAAAATGGACTTCTTATTTTCGCTGAGGGAACGCGCAACAAAACAGCAACACCGCTGCGAGCTAAATCCGGCGTTGCACTTCTTGCAGTAAAGGCACAGGTTCCTATTATTCCAATTACAATTGATTCTACTTATAAATTCTTTTCTCCAATACGAATCGTTTTTCATCCGCCAATTACATTAGAGACGCTTTATGATACAAAGCCATCTCAAGAGAGACTTCAAGAAGAAACTCAGAAAGTTCTCGAAAAAGTGTATGATTCAATGGTTTACTACAAAGGATGGTCTTAGATGGAAATTATACTCGCTAAAGAAGCAGGGTTTTGTTTTGGCGTCAAACGCGCCATTGATCTTTGTGTAAAATCTCATGACGATGGCATTTCATTTGTTACATTCGGAGAAATAATTCATAATAAACAAGTCGTTAGTAGTTTAGAGAAAATGGGTATACATGCAGTAGAGTCATTTGACAATTTGGATAAACAAGACGTTTTAATAAGATCACATGGCATTAGCAAGGCTTTGTATGAAGAAGCAAAAAATAAGGGCGTTCAATTAATTGATGGTACATGTCCTTATGTAAAAAAAATACAAAACATTGCTGCGAAGTACAGTGCCGAAGGTTATGAAATTATTATTGTAGGCGACAAAGATCATCCCGAAGTCATTGGGGTGAGTGGTTGGTCTCAAACACCGGTGCACGTTGTTTACTCTGCAGAGGAGACAACATCATTAAATTTTATCAAAAAAGCATGTATTGTTGCTCAAGCAACAATTACTGAATCAAAATGGAACGAAGTTATGAGTGCTGCGCAAAGTAAAGTTCAAGAATTATTGGTATTTAATACAATTTGTGAAGCGACTCGAGAACGACAGGCATCTGCTGACAAAATATCCAAAGAAGTAGATGTTATGTTAATAATTGGTGGCAAGCATAGTTCAAATACCAAAAAATTACTTGAAGTTTGCGAAAAAAACTGCAAAAAAGCCTATCATATTGAAACTATTATTGAAATAGAGCAGATTAATTTCGAAAATTGTGATAAGATAGGTATAACTGCGGGTGCATCAACTCCCGACTGGATTATAAATGAAATTTTAAATGCATTAAAAAAAATGCATTAGAAAAAATTGAAGGCGAGGTATTAACCCTATGAATAACATGGACAACATGAACTCAATGGAGCATTACATGGACCAAATCGATCTTGCAATGAAAGTGCCAAGAAGAGGGCACGTATTGAAAGGCAAAATCGTTCAAGTAACAGACAATTCTCTTATTGTCAATATCGGCTACAAATCAGACGGCATTGTTCCGCTTGAAGAAATCGCAAGCGGCGCTACTTCAGAAACATTAAAAACTTTTGAAGAAAATCAAGAACTTGATGTTTATATTATCAAGACTGATGATGGCGAAGGCAATGTTCTTCTTTCACTCAAGCGTGTATCTATGGATGCAGACTGGACTGAATTAGAAGAATTCTATGCAAAAGAATCTTTAATTGATGTTAAAGTTACAGAAGCTGTTAAAGGCGGCGTCGTTGCATACTATAAAGAAGCTAGAGGCTTTATACCTGCATCTCAACTTTCAGTTAAGTTTGTTGACGATGTAAGAGAATTTGTAGGAAAAACACTTAGTGCTAAAGTTATTGAATTCAACCGTGAAAGAAAAAGAGCAGTATTCTCTCATAAAGTTGTTATGCAAAAAGATTTAATTGAAAAGAAATCTAAAGTTTGGGAAAAAGCAATTGTTGGCGCTACTATCGAAGGCGAAGTTAAGCGTATTACTAACTTCGGCGTATTTATCGATCTTGGTGGCATCGATGGTATGGTTCATATTTCTGAACTTACTTGGGGCAGAATCAAATCTCCACAAGAATTGGTTAAAATTGGCCAAACTGTGGCGGTTAAAGTTATTGCTGCTGACCAAACAAAAGAGAAAATTTCTCTTAGCTTGAAGCAACTCAACAACGATCCTTGGAGCACTTTTGAAGCTAAATACACTGTAGGTCAAATTTACAACGGTAAAGTTGTTAATTTAACAGACTTTGGTGCATTTGTTGAATTAGAGCCAGGCGTTGAAGGTCTTGTTCACGTATCTCATATCTCTAAGAAGAGAATTGAAAAACCTTCTGACGAGCTTAAAATTGGCGATACTAGAGACGTAAAACTTCTTGAAGTTGACGTTACAAGCAAGAAAGTTAAACTTTCTATTAAAGAAGCTCAAGAAACTCCGGTTGAAGCTGAAGAAGTTGTAGAAGCTACAGACGAGACAGTTACAGAGTAATTTAAAATTCAAAAGACCGTTTATTTATAAACGGTCTTTTTTTTTCACATTTTACAGTTGGTTTTTCTATTTTAACTTGTTTAGAGTGTCACTATAATGGATATACGTAAAATATAAACAGGGCAGAATTTTAAAAGGAGAAATACGCTATGGATGCTTATGAAAAATTTAAAGGACAGGTATTGAAGAAAACTGGTTTAGACCTATCTTTATACAAAGAAAGACAAATGAAGCGGCGTATTGAATCCCTTATTAAAAGACATAACATTCTTGATTTTGATAATTATTTCAAGTTGCTTGAAACAAACAAGGATGCTTTTGATGAATTCATGAACTATCTTACCATTAACGTTTCTGAATTCTATCGCAATCCTGAACAATGGGAAATTATGTTGAATGAAGTTTTCCCTGAAATTTTAAGTAAGAATAAGCGACCGAAAATTTGGAGTGCTGCTTGTTCAACAGGCGAAGAGCCTTACACCATTGCTATGGTTCTAAGCAACCTCATGCCACTTAAAGACATTAAAATTTTAGCGGCAGACATTGACAAAGAAGCAATGAAAAAAGCTCAGATAGGCGTCTACACAGCTAAAAGCTTGGAAAACGTCCCAAAAGCTTTTGTTGATAAATATTTTGAGAAAATCGGAAATACTTATAAAATTTGCGATGACATTAAAAAGTGTGTTGAATTTAAACAGATGAACCTTTTAGATGATCCCTATCCAAAAGACCTTGATATTGTTGTTTGCAGAAATGTAATGATTTATTTCACTGAAGAAGCTAAAGACGCTATGTATCACAAATTTAATAGTGCACTCATCGATGGTGGTGTTCTATTCGTTGGTAGTACTGAGCAAATCATTATGCCAACACGTTATAAATTTGAATCTAAGAAAACATTTTTCTATAGAAGGAATTCAAAACTTTAATTTTTCTGAATTGATTACACAAAAATGCTTGTTCCCAATCCAATATGGAAGGGAGCAAGCATTTTTTAATGAGTGTTGTTCATTTGAGCTATAGTTTAGACCCTAAAATCAATATTACCGCCAAGATTTGGCATTAAACTACTTTCCATCATTTTTCTAAGTTGGTCAGAACTTTGCTCAATATTGTCCATTGCAATCTTTTGAACAGCTACAGCTATTTGCGTATTAAAAATTGCCTTTCCAATTGGTAAACTGCTGCTAATTTCCATAAACAAGACTCCTTTCTTAAAAACTTGATTGCAGCATTTTGTATACGTTTATCACGATACAGATGTACCTATAACTATTATATACCCAATAAAACTAATTTGAAAAGTTAATTATGCAATGTTTCCTCAAGCTATGATATACTTATCATCGCAGTATTTAATTTGTAATGAACACAGGAGGCATAAGTGAGTAAACGCGAAAAGTTCGAAACACCCACAGAAATTATTTTGAAAAATCAAATGATTATAAATGACATTCGTCAAAAAAATCAAGATCGATATGAAATATCAAATAAAAAAGAAAAATATTATATATTAACATACGGCTGTCAAATGAACGAGCACGATTCAGAAAAATTGATTTCCATGTTAAATGACATGAATTTTGAAGCGACTGACCGAAAAGAAAAAGCAGATTTGATTATATTCAACACCTGTTGTGTCAGAGAAAATGCAGAGTTAAAAGTTCTCGGAAACATCGGTTCACTCAAATTACTTAAGGGTAAAAATCCTGACCTTAGGATTGTGGTTTGCGGCTGTATGATGCAACAACCTCATATTGTCAAAGAAATTAAGAAAAAATACAATTATGTCTCACTGGTTTTTGGTACGCACAATTTGCATAACTTCCCGTACTTACTTAGCCAAACCTATGGTGCCTCAAACACACTGGTTGAAGTCTGGAACGAAGAAGGAGCTGTCATTGAAGGCCTCCCAATTGCAAGAACTTCTAACATGAAAGCTTTTGTAAATATCATGTATGGCTGCAATAACTTTTGCACATACTGCATCGTGCCCCATACGCGTGGAAGAGAACGCAGCCGTACGCCAGATGCGATTATTGATGAAATTAAAAACCTTGTCCGAGATGGGGTTAAAGAAATTACCTTGCTTGGTCAAAATGTAAATTCATATGGCAAAACATTAGACACACCTGTTAGTTTTCCAAATCTTATGCGCATGGTCAGCGACATTGAAGGGCTTAAGCGCATCAGGTTCATGACCTCTCACCCAAAGGACATTTCTGAAGAATTGCTTGAAGTCATGGCAGAGCGTGATAACATTTGCAATTACTTGCATCTTCCTGTTCAGTCAGGTAGCAACCGCCTTTTGAAGGCTATGAACAGGCATTACACGAAAGAGCAGTATCTCCAAACCATTCAAAAATCAAGGGCCCTAATGCCTGACATTAGCCTCTCGACAGATTTGATCATCGGCTTTCCTGGTGAAACAGAAGACGATGTAAACCAGACTTTGGCTTTGATTCGCGAAGTTAAATTCGATTCTGCCTTCACCTACATTTATTCACTCAGAAAAGGAACGCCTGCGGCAGATCTTGAAGAACATTTATCTGAAGCTGATAAACATGAGAGTTTTGTCAAAATGCTTGCCGTTTTAAACCCAATCATAAACGAAAAGAACAAGAGCCTCTTAGGACAAACACTTGAAGTGCTCGTAGAATCCTATAGCAAAACCAATGATCAAATTCTATCAGGACGCTCGCAGTACAACCATTTGGTCAATTTTTCAGGCGATGAAACCCTCATTGGCAAAATGGTAAAAGTGAAAATTGACGATCCAAGAAACTTCTCGCTAAGTGGGACATTCCTTGAAGTCGTAGAATAATGAAGGACCTGTACGTTGAGTTTTTATTTCAACATACAGGTCTTTACTCTTTTGTAGTTGCAAATCAACTGCATTGACTATCAAGTATAAAGATGATAATATCTTAATATATGTAACATGTTACCTATTTTAAGATTGGAGAAAATGATGCGTAAAGTAGATGAGGTAGATGATCAGCATTATATTTTTGGAACGCTTCTAAATTTGTCAAATGCAATTGACACTGTTTTAGATCGAGATTTGAAAGAATTTGATTTAACGTCTAAACAATGGTTTTTAGCTTTGGTCATTGATAATCTATTTGATGAAATGCCAAGCATCACTGAAGTATCTAAAGCCATGGGCAGCTCACATCAGAATGTCAAACAGGTAGCCCTTAAACTTGAGAAAAAGGGTCTGTTAGATTTTGTGAAAGATCCAAAAGACGGACGCCGTACAAAATTGAAACTCACTGAAAAGAGTTTAGGCGTGTGGAAACAAACACATTCAAAAGGTGAAGGCTTCACTGATCAATTATTTGAGGGCATTGGAAATGCTGAACTGGCAATCACCAAATCTGTTCTCGCAAAAATGCAGATTAATATGAATTTGATGGAGGATGATAAGATTGATAAAACTTAGCAAAATAGCCGCTGTCCTTGCGATGTTAGTATCTACGCTGTCCATAATTTGCACCTATAGAGGGATTTTTGATCCTCAAATCTATGGTGAGTTATTCAAAGCAGGAAAGCTCAGCGAAAATTTGTACTTAGCATCTATCGCACAAGATATGATTATTCTGCCTGTATCCATTTTACTTTTTGTTTTATGCGTCATATTTCTACTTAAGCCTATGCCTAAAGTTCTCATTGCGATAGTTGGAATCGTCTGGTGTGAATTTTATGCTTTCGGGCTTTATACAATACAAGGTCAATACACAGACTTATATCCGCTTTATTTGGCGATCTTCAGCTTAAGTATCTATTCAATGATTATGGGCATTGTAAGTTTTAATCGCTATACAGAGAGCAGCGTCATCCTCCCGAATATAGTGAGACGTTCTACTATTACATTTTTACTTACCATTCCAATACTGATGATTCCAATTTGGATCCTTCGACTAGCTCCAAACATTGCAATTAATAGTGCTTCAGAAGTTTATGGCGTTTTCATACTGGACCTTGGTATTGTATTTCCTGCCATCATAATGATTATTGTAATGCTGATCAAAAATATTAAATTCGGAAAAATTTTGCAGGCGTAGCACTGATGAAAGTGTGCATGTTATGCCTATCATGGGGATTTGCAGAATTGTTTGTGCCGCTTAAAAAAGAACCCCCATCGCGGTTGAAATGCTTGCAATGGCATCTTTTTTTACGCTTTTAAGCGGGATACTCTTAATTCCGTACTTTAAGCATTTAAAAATAGAATCATGTGAATAAAGTAATCTTTAAATCGTTGTAAAATAGAGGTAAAATGCAGTTATTTTTGAAAAGTTTTGAGCGCTCCATGCTCGGCTTATAAACACTCTATCTATGTTGGACAAAGTTTTATTTCAACTTCTATATATGCTATAATAGTTCTTAAACAAGAACCATTTTTGTAGACAAAGTTGAACTAAAAAGTCAACTTAACATAGGAGGACACATGGATTTTTCTAAACTCACACCCATGATGAAACAGTATTTTGAAATCAAAAATGAATACAAAGACTATATCATTTTCTATAGACTCGGCGATTTTTACGAAATGTTTTTCGAAGACGCCATCACCGCATCCAGAGAATTAGAACTGACCTTAACGGGACGAAACTGTGGCTTAGATGAAAGGGCACCCTTATGTGGTGTCCCTTATCATGCAGGGGATTTATACATCGGGCGAATGGTTGAAAAAGGCTATAAAGTCGCAATTTGCGAACAAGTAGAAGACCCTGCAACCGCAAAAGGGCTTGTAAAACGAGAAGTCGTTAGAATTGTAACACCGGGCACAGTCATTGACCCAAGCATGTTGGACGAAAAAAAGAACAATTATGTGCTCGCTCTTTTTAAGAATAAATACCACGCCATCGCCTTTGCAGACATCACGACAGGTGAGTTTAAAACGACCCTATTTGATCCTCAAATAGACTCTTACCGACTGCTTGAAGAAATTCAAAAGATTGATCCTCGAGAAATCATTGTCGACAAAAATTTGGAAAAACAGCTACCTTGGCTCTATAAGAGCATTTCCAGCCAATACACCTTGACCGTTTTTCATGAGTCCAGTTTTAAGTCCGATGTCTCTCTTGCCATTATCAAACGAATTTTTGGCGTCTTCTCTGTCGAAAGTTTGGGACTTGTGCCTCAAGAAGAACAAACCGCTGCTGTCGGCGCGCTCCTTGCCTATATTGAAGAAACGCAGAAAGTGCCGCTACTTCATTTTGATAAAATCGAGTACTATCACCAAAACAGCTACATGATGATTGACCGTTTCACCCGCCGCAATTTGGAACTCGTGGAAACCATGCGCGAGAAGGGCAAGAAAGGGTCGCTCCTTGGCGTTTTAGACAAAACTTGCACCGCAATGGGCGGTCGTAAAATTAGACAGTGGATTGAACAGCCCCTCATCGATCAAGAGAAAATTGAACAGCGATTAGAAGCCGTTGGGTGTTTTCATGATGACCTGTTTTTAAGAGAAGATTTAAAGGTCATTCTCAGACAAATCTATGACTTGGAGCGCCTTGCTTCGAAACTTGTTTATGGCAATATCAACCCAAGGGATCTACTTGCGCTTAAGAATTCCATAGAGCTCATCCCGTCCCTTAAAGGCATTTTGAGCAGCAGAGATTTAAGCCTCACCGATCAGCTCGCTGATCAGCTTGACGTTCTAGACGATGTTTATCAGCTTATTAACGAGGCGCTTGAGGAAGAGC
>JAYVIR010000010.1:0-21292 GCA_043770095.1 Eubacteriales bacterium | reverse complement strand
TCAAAAAAATGATTTCTTGTCTACTGGACAAATGGATACAATCTCAGCCTAGCCATATCAAGCTACTGCTGGGTTTATTGGTGTGCGAAAGTTGAGTTTTTTATTTGAGTATTAAAAAAATTAATACTGGATTTTTTCTAAGAACAACCCTTGTGCAGGTGCAAGCGGGCTGTTAAGACTTCTGTCTTTTGCTTTCAAACTATCATGAATTGCCGTTATGCCAAGTTCGCCAAGACCAACGCTCACAAGCATGCCAACCATTTTTCTAACCATATTGTGAAGGAACCCGTCTCCAGTGACTCTGATGGTAAGCAAAGCGCCATCTTTTCGAATTTCAATTTTTTCAATGGTTCTTTCCATTGAATTTTTTTTGCTTTTAGCATTGGTAAAGGTTGTGAAATCATGCTTCCCAATAAAGCCATTCGCTGCCATTTCCATCATTTCCATGTTTAATTTTTGTTCTACATACCAAACATATTTTCTTTGGAAAGGATCTAACACATCAGACTGCCAAATTTGGTAACAATAAGTTTTGCCTTTTGCTTTAAATCTTGCATGGAACTCGTTATCCACTTCTTGCACGTTTTTAATGGCAATGTCTTCTGGCAAGTAATGTCTCAAATAATCTGCAATTTCTCTTGGGTGCATGTCCGTTTTGGCAATTTTAAAGTTTGCCACTTGCTCACGTGCATGAACACCAGCATCTGTACGGCTTGCGCCATTGACTTCCATTTTTCGGCTAAAACATTTGCTGAGAACGGCTTCCAGTTTTCCTTGAACCGTTTTTTCAGCATCTTCTCCGCCTAATTTTTGCCACCCTTTGTACTTGGCACCATCGTAAGCCAGTGTAATCTTAAAATTTTTCATGAATTGTTCTCCTTCGTTGCCACTCGTTTAAAAATCCAAAGGCAGTGGCCACCAAAGGAAATATCCAAATTAAAACGGCATAACGTCCGTAATCTGCTGCGCCAAGACCTGTCATGGCAGTAATGATAATTGCATTCACATTCCAAAACTGAATGGGTGCAAGCATCACACCAGTATCGAAAACGACCCTTGAAAGATCTACTGAGTCCATTCCTAAACTTTCATAATGTGGTTTAAGACTTTTCACCGGCAAAATGATCGCCAGCGATTGGTCACAAGCAATGCTTAAAAAAAGAATGCTGAGCAGTCCTGTCTTTAACTGCGTCATGCCAATGCCATCCGTTGGCTTGATTATGGCATTTATAAACGGTTTTAGCGCGCCAGTTGCCTCAATCATACCCGCAAAAGCTACCGCACACGCAACAATGAAAAGCACTTCCATCATCGGCATAACACCGCCACCCTTTAAAAGTTGAGTGAGCATGCCCGCCGAAGGATCAAGTTTAAATCCATTAAGTAACCAGCCCAGCATATGGTTTAAAGAAAAACCTTGATAAAATACGGCAATTCCAGCGCCAACCACTATGCAAATACCCATACTCTTGTGAATTTTTACACCGTATACAGTCATTCCAATCAATAATAATGGCATTAAAAATAAAAGAGGCGTTAACTGAAACGTTGATTGCAAGGCTGTTTGGAGCTTCTGAACATCGCCTAAATTCCCAGCCCCAGCAGCTTGTATGCCTAGAAGCCAGTAGACCAAAGAGCAGATGATGACTACCGGGACAAAGGTTGGCATTGACCGCTTAAAAAAATCTTTGTACGCAATGCCTGATAGTCCTAAATTCATGTTGACGAGGCCTGAAATGGGGGATAATTTATCCGAGACATAAGCCCCCGAAATGATGGCGCCAAGCACCATCGGAAGCGGCAATCCAAACCCCTGTCCAATTCCGAGTAGTGCAATGCCTACTGTACTAATGGTTCCCAGCGCCGTTCCCATAATCATGGCAACGATGAGGCAAATCCAAAAGGACATCAGCAAGAAAATTTGAGGATTAAAAAATTTCATGCCATACAGTATGATGGCGGGTATGACGCCGCTGGCAAGCCAACTGGCAATCGACGCACCCATCAAAAATATGACAATATAAACGACACGGCAACTATAAATTGATTTTGCCGCTTCTCTCATTAAATGTTTTTTTGAGAAGCCTTTTCGACCAAAATAGAACAACAATAGCGTATTGGCTGTGGCAAAACCAAAAAACATCGATATATGAAACGCAACGCTTCCCGCAATACATAAAACGACTACTGCTAAGGTCAATAGACTATCAACCATTCTCATTTTCATCGGTTCCAAAGGATATTCACGCTGAATGCTCATTCATTTGTCTCCTATTGGGTGAATTTGTTACTTTTATTCTCGTAGCGTTGCTGCCAATCTCATTGGATTTTCCAAGCTGTCAAACACGTCTTCGATTGAGGTGAAGATTAAGTCTGCATCTCTGAGCGCTTTGAGAGAAAGTCCCTCATGTCCAATAACCGCAATACTTAAAATGGCTTCTTTGAGCATTTTAGAGTCATTGCTACCATTGCCAACTGCAATGCAAGTATCAGATCCCAATGTTTTAATGTAATTGCCCTTTTCAAAAGTGCCTTTATCCGCGCTAAGAATAGCCACCTGAACAGGCAATAACTCAAATTGTTCGGACAACGTCCCATAGGTATCTGAACTGATGACGTGAATTTCTATTTTTTTGCTGAGTTCTATCAGTCGAAGTCTAATCGGCTCTGTCAGAACGCCATTGAGACCTAAGGTCCCATTAAAATCAAACACAATGTGCTTAAAACTAAAGTGTCCTAAAGATGGAATGATGATTTCTAGCATCTTAAGTGCCTCCCAGTAGTCGCAGAATCTGACATTACCCTATTTAAATCTCCAATTATTATACCATGAATATTACATCTGTATGTAAAATAGATTCACCCAAGTTAAATTGGATATATATATAACATAACACTTTGCTAAAGGAGGTTTCTCATGTCTGCTGGAAAAGTTCTTATCATTTTACCCTCATCACGTTTTTTAAAACTCAACAATGCCCAAACCTGTATGGTTGGCTATCACTTAAAAGAATTGGCTGTCCCAGTAAAACATTTGAGACAGAACGATTACCAAGTTATCATTGCGACTGCTGGTGGTGAAACACCTTTTATAGACCCTTATTCTCTAAGTGATGTCAATGTTGACGAGCGTCTTTTCTACGAAATTCTTATCAAAGAAAATACGCAACTACTTCTTCCTTTAAGTCTTGAACGCATGTCCGAAGAATTCCTCGGAACGGTGGATGGGGTTTTCATCCCAGGTGGCTATGGCTCACTGATTGATTTTTGGAGCGATCCAGCCATCAAACACATTCTTAAACACATGCACAAACATTCCAAACCTACCGCTGCCATTGGACACGGCGTCATCGCTTTTGCCTACGAGTTGCAACCTGAAGAATCTTGGGCATACAAAGATTATCAACTTACCTGTACACCAGAATCGGAAGATCTGCAAAATGAACAAACTTTACTCAAAGGTGAACTGACGCATCATGTTAGCAAAAGATTAGAGCTCGCTGGGGCAAAAGTTCAGTTTGACCCTGACAACGACCAGGGTTTCGTCCTTGAAGACCGCGAGGTTATTACGGGTCAAGCCCCGTCTTCTTCCAAAGCTTTGGCTCTATTATTCCTTGATAAGTTGGCCTATTTTCAAAGACACCGAAGTTGTTAATTGCTTTTTAGAATAAAAAACTTCTCATTACAAAAGGACTCCACTTGACGGGTTAAAACCACCAGTCAATGTGTGAGTCCTTTTTTATTTACCTTATAAGCTTTGTTCACGCAAATAATGATCTGCCTCTTTTAATGCTTTAGATATTTTAATATGCTGTGGGCAATGTTCCTCGCATTTGTGACAACTCACGCAAGCCGAAGCTTTCGTCTCAGGTTTCATGCTATTTTGATAAGTGTTCGAGACTTCCTTCCAGTTATCATAGACGCTGCCAGTGTTGTAGAGTTTGAAATTCTTAGGAATATCTACCCCTACAGGACAAGGCATACAGTACTGGCACTGAGTGCACGTCACCTTGATCCGACTTTGATAAGTTTCTCGTATGAGTTCAATGCTCTTAAAATCATCCGGTTTTAATGGTTGTTCTTTCAAGTCTTTTCCAATGTGCACGTTTTCAAGCAACTGTTCTTTGGCAGACATGCCGCTGAGAATTACGTTTACCTCAGGGCGCTGTGCCAACCATCTGAATGACCATTCTACAGGGCTCCACTCCGGTTGACGATCTGCCATAATCTCTGCCACATCCGCCGGCGCAGAGGCGAGAAGTCCGCCTTTTAGAGGTTCCATCACAACTACTGGAATGCCCAATTGTCCTGCATATTCCAGCCCCTTTAGCGTTGCCTGCTCGAACTCGTCCATGTAATTCATCTGAAGAAGCGTCATGCCCCAATTATAAGACTCTACAATTTCAATAAAAGCATCGTGTTTGTCGTGGAAGGAAAAGCCAGCCACTTTAATTTTGCCCTTTTCAAGCATATCATCCAAGAATCTTAAGACACCAAGCGCTTTGATTCGACGCCACGATTTTAAATCTAAAGCATGAAGCAAGTACACATCGATGGTATCCGTCTGAAGCCTTTCCAGTTGAATGTTAAAATATTTTTCAAAATCCTCATACGTTTCAGCCAACCAAACTGGGTTTTTATCGGCTAGCGTCACCTTCTCTCTATACCCGTCAAGAAGGGCTTTTCCAAGCACGACTTCTGATTTTCCGCCGTGATACACATACGCCGTATCAATGTAATTGACCCCTAGGTCGATCGCTTTTCGAATGAGCTCGATTGCCTGCTTCTCATCTATGTCCGTTTGCGCCCCGCCTTCAAGAAGTGGTAGGCGCATGGTGCCAAGTCCGATAATGCTTGCCTCAAAACCATGTTTTCCAAACTGTCTATACTGCATTTCAAATCCTCCCCTACACGAAAAGAACAATTACTGTACGCACTATGTTAAGTTTCAAATATGACATTCAATAGGCGCTACTTTTATCATAACAAATTAAGAGTGCTCATTCAATTCAGCAATCTATTAAATCGATTGTCAACTCTATTGAATATTTAGTTTACAATAGAATTCGCTTTCTGTATGATTGTAAAAGACCCACTCAAATTTAAAGGAGACCCTCATGACAAATTCATTACCCACGCTTAATACCATTCAAGATTTGCAACTTTGGAAAGAGTATATTTTAACAGGAAACGTTCTCAGTCGCGAAAATGCCAATCAACTTCTTAACATAACTGCTGACAATCCGCTATTTGAAACCTTTCTAAACTCAGCCGATGTGATTCGCAGACATTTCCTAGGAAACACAATCGAACTCTGCAGCATCATAAATGCCAAGAGCGGCCGCTGCTCAGAAGACTGTAAATTCTGCGCCCAGTCCGCTCATTATGACACCCCTGTGGAGACTTACGCCCTCCTTGACTACGCGCCGATCGAGACCATGGCCAAAGAAAATGAAACCGCTGGCGTGCACCGCTTTTCGCTAGTAATGAGCGGCCGCGGCATAAACGCCGAGGAATTAGACGTTGTGCTTCAGCATTATCAGCGCCTGCAAAAGGAAACACAACTTTCGCTCTGCGCTTCCCTTGGGATCATGACTGAAACCCATTTAAAGCAATTGGCCGATGTGGGGATTACCATGTACCATCACAATTTGGAGTCCGGGCGTCATTTCTACGAAACGGTTTGTTCTACGCATACCTATGACGAACGCATTGAAACCATTCACGCAGCACAGCGGGCAGGACTAAAAATTTGTTCTGGCGGCATCATCGGCATGGGCGAAACGTGGTCTGACCGTCTGGATTTGATTTTCGAGCTTAGAACCTTACAAGTCGCTTCCATTCCCATAAACATTCTCAATCCCATTTTGGGAACACCGTTTGAGCGCGTGCCTAAGCTCAGTCAATCCGAAATTCTAAAGACCATCGCGCTCTTTCGGTGGGTTCACCCGACTGCAGACATCAGGCTCGGTGGCGGTCGCCATTTGATAGACGACGCTGGCAAATCCGCCTTCTTAAGCGGCGCCAGTGCTACGATTACGGGCAACTACCTCACAACCGTCGGTCAAGATATGGCAGGCGATCAAACCATGCTAGCGGCGCTGAATTTGCCACTTGGGATTCGGAGGTAAATTAAAATCCTACTTCACATCCTCAAATATGGCAATCTCCCAAGTAATCTCCGCTACTTGAGACAGTGTGTAATAAACTGAGCAATACTCCGTTGCCAGTTTAAAGGCACGCTCGTATTTATCCGATTTTTTAGTGTCTGCGCCGTTAATGACTGCTTTAATATGAGCAGTTTTAAGGACCGTAGGCACTTCTTCTCTTTTTTCCCACACAACATCTAACGTACACGTGCTAAATTCAAGGCGCATTTTATGAATGACGTCTAAAAAAGTAGCATACAGGCACGATCCTAAAGCGCCAGCTAACAATTCATATGGCGAAAGCGCACCATCCACTTGTCCTATTTGCACGCTTGCTTTATCGGTCTTCAGTTCTCCTAAAAAAGTATTGCTGAAATTGAGGCTTACATGATTCATTTTAATAATCTCCTTATAATTTTGGCGTTTTAATGTTTTTTTCGGGTATATATATGATGACACCCACTGTTAACCCTTCATAATACTAAATACTTTTTTCAAAGGAGTGATCTTTGTGAAAATCACATTAAGTCCAGAGGTAGAAGAATATCTACATCACAAACACAAAGAAGTATTAGAAGTCTTTGTTGAAAAAATTTATTCCACTCATATGATGGAGCCTGTTTCACATCTTGAAATTAAATATGGCGCCCCTCATAGTAATATTCGCGACAAATTTAAAACTTTCGACATTGACGGTTTCAAAGTTTATATCGAAGATGATTTGTTAGACGAAACTACTGACGTCATGTTCCACCTTGAAAAATTCCTCGGATTAAAATACATTGAGGTAGATGGTTTAAAACGTCACTAACTTAATGATAGTCTAACATATATACCCCCAAAAATCCTATACCCTAGGAAAAGTCATTTCAATGCAAGTGCCTTTTTCTAGGGTGCTTTTTATGTCCCATTTTCCATTATGCCCTTTTACAATCTCATCACAGATCGCAAGCCCAAGCCCTAAATGAGAACCCACATGCGTTCCTTTGTAAAAACGTTCTTTGATAAAAGGGAGTTCTTCCTGCGAAATACCATGCCCAGTATCTCTTACCGTTATGAAAATTTCATTTTGATCATTCCAAGCCAATACTTCAACCGTACCGCCCTCAGGCGTAAATTTAATGGCATTGTCCAAAAGGTTGACCAGTAATTGCTTCATCCGATTGCCATCCACTTTTGCAAATAGACCGTCCTCTTCTCTCACAAAACTTAAAATAACGCCAGCATCATTGGCTTTTAATTTTAAAGTACTTAATGCGCTTTGAATCAACTCAAACAAATCCATTTCTTCAAATTTGTAGCTAAGTTCAATAGACATCATCCTAGAAAAATCAAGAAGTTCCTCAACCATCGACTGTAGCCGAGCTGTTTCTTCAACAATGACACCCAATCCATCTTCCAAATCGACCTTGCCCTGAGTATACATTGGGTCATTTAGCGTTTCTGCCCAACCTCGGATGGCTGTCAGTGGCGTTCTCAACTCATGCGAAACCGATGAAAACATTCTATTTTTAAGATAGTCCCTTTTCTTTATTTCAGCAGACAGATGATTGATTGTTTTTGCAAGCTCCCCAATTTCGTCATCGTAGTCACTGATCGCTTCCACGGAAAAATCGCCAGTGCTCATCCTTCGAGTCACTTTGATGAGATTTTGAATAGGCGTGGTCACTGTATCGGCTAAAAGATAAGACCCAACGCTCGTGATGATGATTACCAAAAGACCGATCAAAATAAAATAGGTCGCCATTTTTTTAATTTGCAAATCAATCATTTCAAGTGGGGCTACCAGTCTCAGAACGCCTACTACTTTTGCGTCAACAACAATGGGACGACTATGCGTCATGACGCTTCGCAAATCTGATGTTTTTGTGCGCAGCGTGTTGGATTTCCCTTCGAGTGCCTCTGCCACGTCTTGATCAAAAGAATTTTGTTTCGCCCATTCTCCGTATGAGTAAATCAAAAGAGTCCCTTTCGCATCATACACCTGAACTTCAAAATTGGTTTTTTTGCTGAGTAGATCTGAATTTTGACCAAGGGCGTTGAACAATCCAACTTCTCGGCTCTCTTTTTCGAGGACTTGCTCCAATGGCTGCGCCTGACTTCTCAACTGATTTTCCAATTGATTATAGAAAAAATGCCCCGAATAAGCAATTATCAAAAACTCGAAGAGCAAGACGCTAAAGCAAATCAGCAGCACATAATATCCTGTAAATTTATTTCGAATTTGTTTCATAGCACCTCTGCCTCGTTATCAAAACGATAACCCTTTCCCCAAATGGTTCCAATCGGATTATAGCCATTTGGTCTTTCTATTTTTACTCTTAACCTTCGAATATAAACATCGACGACCTTCGGATCGCCCTCATAATCAAGCCCCCAAATACGGTTGAGCAGTTCTTCACGCGTAAAGGCACGTCCTACGTTTTCTAAAAACAATTGCAACAATGCAAATTCAGTCGGAGATAGTTTCACCAGTTGTCCTTCGTTGAAAAATTCATGTGCTCTTAGATTCATGACATATGACCCTTGGCTGATTTGCTGAAGTTTTGCCTCGCCAAGTTCTAGCCCCATTCTTCGAATAAGCGCGTCGATTCGCATTTTAAGTTCCCTCACATCACAAGGCTTGACGCAATAATCATCTGCCCCTGCTGCGAATCCCTCAGACTTATCCGACATCAGCGACTTTGCCGTGAGTAAAATGATGCCTATTTCCGGATTTGCACTTCGAAGCATTTTACAAACCGTAAACCCATCCACACCAGGAAGCCCTACATCCAAAAGTACAATTTGTGGACGTTCCCACTCTGCGATTTTAAAACCGTCCTCGCCCGTTTCGGCTACTAAAACCGCATAACCTGAATTTTTCAAACTCAATTGAAGATAACGGCGGATGTTTAGCTCATCTTCAATAATCAATACTTTATGCGCCATTTCTCATCACCTCAACGAATATACGTTCTAAACGACGCTTCAATACAAATCCATTTTCCCTTTTCGTAACTGAGTGTGCTGTCCACATTAGATAGCCGCTCAGCATTGCAAACGCCTATAAGTCTTTGTGTACCACAGAGTTCACTCACGCCGTCTCCATTGACATCGATTGCCTCTAACGCTCCAAAGGGGTATCCGAAAATTTCATTGGCACTGCCTGTTTCATTTTTACCTTCAATAAATTTTCCAGTTTGGTCAAATATTTTCCATTCTTCAATGTATTCTTTTTTTCGACTGCTCAAATCGATGACAAACGATTCCTTTGTTTCATTCAGTTGAATTTGCGCCTTAAAGCCATCTGCATATTTTCCTGAAATAGAAAGCCCTTCAGCCACTTCAGGCGTCAAAATATTTTCTGCCACGTTCTTATTGAAGTCAATGACCGCATAAGTTGAATAGCCACCCGAACCACCTGTAGCACTGCCAATAAAAATTTCTGGTTTTTGATCTCCCGTAAAATCGACAATTGCATCAATGCGAGGTTCATATCCTGTAAAATCAACTAACTTAGATTTTTTTACCGCTTGGGTTGCGCCATCAATTGTCGCGACGTTAATTTCTGTGACAAATAAGTCTTCTGGTTTCTCTTTCATGCCATAGAGAATGACCGTATCGGTAATGCCATCTGAACCTATATCGGCATTTCGAATGCCTTGAACATAATGATTAGGGGGCAATTTAAGCATCTGTGCCATTTTTTCAGTTTCGCTCGGATCTGCAAATACCCAGCCCGAAGCCCATCCTACAAAAGTAAATATCATCGCCACTAAAACAATTACCAAATTCCGTTTATTCATTAACGCCACCTCTTCCGTTTAGTTTATACTTTAATCTTACTAAAACCAATAGCTGAGAAGGTTTCAAAACGGTTAACAAAAGGTCAAAAAAAAGAGCTGTATCTCATAAAATGATCAGTTTTATGAGATACAGCCTTACTTTTTTTAAAATAGCCAAGCTATTTTTTTAAATAGCCTTACTGAAATTCAATATTAGAATTCCATTTTAGCCATTCTTTGGTATCCTTTGTATCTATCGTTAGCTTCAGCTTCACATCTTGCATAAAGTTCTTCTGCAATATCTGGGAACTCATGTTTAAGCGTTGTGTAACGTGCTTCAGCAAGAATAAACTTTTGGAAGTCCATTGTTGGTTCTTTAGAGTCAAGTGTGAATGGATTTTTACCCGCTTCTTTAAGCATTGGGTTAAATCTCCAAAGATGCCAGTAACCTGATTCCACAGCTTCTTTCGCTCTGTTTTGAGTTTTGCCCATATTGATACCATGTGCAATACAAGGTGCGTATGCAATGATGAGTGATGGACCATCATATGCTTCTGCCTCAAGAATAACTTTCATGAAGTGGTTTTTATCAGCGCCCATAGACACTTGAGCCACATAAATATAGCCATAAGTTGCAGCAATCAAACCGAGGTCTTTCTTTTTAAGCTTTTTACCAGAAGCTGCTAATTTCGCAACTGAACCCGTTGGTGTAGACTTAGAAGCTTGGCCACCCGTGTTTGAGTAAACTTCTGTATCGAATACAAGAACGTTTACGTCAGCGCCAGATGCTAATACGTGGTCAAGACCACCAAAGCCGATATCGTAAGCCCAACCATCGCCACCAAGAATCCATTGAGATTTTTTGATGAGGTAGTCTGTGTGATTTTTGAAGTATACAAGCAACTCTTGAACTTTAGCATCTACCGTGCCAGTTGCTTCAAGAACGCTCAACACTTCAACAGTTGCTTCTTTAGAAGCTTTTGCATCGTTCATGCCAGCAATCCAATTTGTGAAAGCAGCATTAACAGTAGCAGAAACATTAAGGTCGATCAATTGTTTTGCGCTACCAACCATTTGAGCTCTGATTGCATCTACACCAAGTGCCATACCAAAACCATACTCAGCATTGTCTTCGAAGAGCGAGTTCGCCCAAGCAGGACCTTTGCCTTCTGCATTTTTAGTGTAAGGTGTAGCAGGTGCAGAACCGCCCCAGATTGAAGAACAACCAGTTGCGTTGGCAATCATCATTCTATCGCCGAAGAGTTGCGTAATTACTTTGATGTACGGTGTTTCTCCACAACCTGCGCAAGCGCCTGAGAACTCAAATAATGGTTGTGCAAATTGGCTGCCTTTTACAGTTGTAAGCGGCATAAAGCTATCTTTGATTGAAAGTGAAGAGATGTAGTCCCAGTTTGGAACTTCTGTAGTCACTTGTGTGTCAAGAGGCTTCATAACCAAAGCTTTAGTTTTAGCCGGACAGATGTCTGCACAGTTACCACAACCCGTACAATCCATAGTTGTTACTTGGATTTTGTAGTTGAGGTGCTCCATGCCTTTGCCCATTGCTTTAAGTGTTGCTATGCCAGCAGGTGCATTTGCGACTTCTTCGTCTGTTAAGAGGAATGGTCTAATCGCTGCATGAGGACATACAAATGAACATTGGTTACATTGAATACAGCTTTCTGACTGCCACTCTGGAACATTTACTGCCGTACCACGTTTTTCAAACGCAGAAGAACCTGCATCAAATGTACCGTCTTCTCTGCCTAAGAATGTAGAAACAGGAAGAGAATCTCCTTCTTGAGCGTTCATTGGCAAAAGAATGTTTTTAATGAAATCTGGAACTTCATTAGCGGCTACAGTCGCATCCGCTGCTACAGTTGCCCAAGAAGCTGGAATTTCAATTTTAACAAGTTTCTCAATGCCCAAATCTACAGCTTTGTTGTTAAGGTTAACAATCTTGTCACCTTTTTTGCCATAAGACTTGTAGATTGAATCTTTAAGATATTTAACCGCATCTTCGAGTGGAATAACATCCGCTAATTTGAAGAATGCAGATTGCATGATCATGTTAATTCTGTTGCCAAGACCGATTTCTTCTGCAATATTCGTTGCATTTAATGTGTAGAAATCAATTTCATTGATAGCCATGTAACGCTTTAATTTAGCTGGTAAGTGTTGCTCAACTTCTTCTGCACTCCAAGTACAGTTAAGAACAAACTTGCCGCCTTTTTTAAGACCTTTCAAAAGATCATATTGGTTTACGTAAGCTTGGTTGTGACAAGCTACATAGTCTGACTCGTCAATAAGGTAAGTAGACTTAATTTTGTCTTTACCAAATCTTAAGTGAGAAACCGTAATACCACCTGATTTCTTAGAGTCATAAGAGAAGTAACCTTGTGCGTAAAGATCTGTTTCGTCGCCGATGATTTTGATCGCTGATTTGTTAGCGCCAACTGTACCATCTGAACCAAGACCCCAGAATTTACATCTAACAGTACCCGGTTTTTCAGTAACAATTTTATCTGTAGAATCAAGAGAAAGATGTGTTACATCATCCACGATCCCGATTGTAAAACCGTTTTTAGGTGTTGCAGATGCTAAATTGTCATAAACCGCTTTGATTTGAGAAGGCGTTGTGTCTTTAGAACCAAGACCGTATCTGCCACCAATGATTACTGGTGCATTGTCTTGATTGTAGAACATGCTTCTAACGTCAAGGTAAAGTGGCTCGCCAATTGCGCCTGGTTCTTTTGTTCTATCAAGAACACAGATTTTTTTAACTGTTTTTGGCATAACTTCTAACATATATTCTGGAGCAAAAGGTCTGTAAAGTCTTACTTTGATCAAACCATATTTTTCGCCTTTAGCATTTAAGTAGTCAATTGTTTCTTCAATTGTTTCACAAACAGAACCCATAGCGATGATGATGTTTTCAGCATCTTTAGCACCATAGTAGTTAAACGGTGCGTAGTCTCTGCCAGTGATTGCGCTGATTTCTTTCATGTAGTCTGCAACGATTGCAGGAACTGCATCGTAGAAACTATTAGAAGCTTCTTTCGCTTGGAAGAAGATATCCGGATTTTGAGCAGTACCTCTTGTTACAGGATGCTCAGGGTTTAATGCATTTTTTCTAAACGCTGTAAGAGCGTCTCTATCAACAAGTCTTGAGAAATCTTCATAATCGATTGCTTCGATTTTTTGAATTTCGTGAGACGTTCTGAAACCATCAAAGAAGTGTAAGAACGGAATTCTAGATTTAATCGCTGCTAAGTGAGCAACACCAGCAATGTCCATTACTTCCTGAACACTACCTGAAGCTAAAAGTGCAAAACCAGTTTGTCTTGCAGCCATAACGTCTGAGTGGTCACCGAAAATAGAAAGTGCATGAGATGCAATAGCACGAGCCGTTACATGGAATACGCCAGGAAGAAGTTCGCCAGCAATTTTGTACATGTTCGGAATCATAAGGAGTAAACCTTGTGAAGCCGTAAATGTTGTTGTTAATGCACCCGCTTGAAGCGCACCATGAACTGCGCCTGCTGCGCCTGCTTCTGATTGAAGTTCTGATACTCGAACTTCTTGACCGAAGATGTTTTTCTTACCGTAAGCAGCCCATTCGTCTACAAGTTCTGCCATTGTTGTTGACGGTGTGATTGGATAAATTGCAGCAACGTCTGTAAATGCGTAAGAAACGTATGCAGCAGCTGTGTTACCGTCCATGGTTTTCATTACTTTTTTAGCCATCGTGTGTTTGCCTCCTAACCTAATTTTCAGTTCACCTAAAATCGTATACCGTTTACACGCTAAGTATAGTATACAATATACACTTAGTCAATCCTCTATCTATAACTCGATCATATTGTTAATATAACTTCAATCCATATGTATCAACGTGTTTAGGGCATTGAAATCCACCTGAAAAAGAACTTTTTGGATTGTGTATACAAAATACGATTGTATTTTTTTTAGTACAAGTTAACTCTTTTTACTCACCATTTTGTTCAGAAAAGAAAACATAAAATGCCCCTCTCCAGTGTTTTGGAGAGGGGCATTTTTATCGATACTGCTTCAATTATTTTTTCGAGGTTTTCTTTGATTATAGAACGACTTTAACAAACTACTTTTTCTTCCAAATAATAGAAGACCCATCATAAGTCGTCGTCATGACATTGTCCTTGATCACGAAATTCATGACAATGGTATCGCCTGTATCGGTTGAATCGGGATTCACGATTTTAAGCTGTTTTCCCTTGAGAATTTCATAAGTGTATTTTGACTGACCCGCACTCTTGTATAGCCCCTCTGCCGTAAATTCGACCGTCTGCTGATTGAGATCAGACATCCACGTGCCGACAATTGCTTTTGAGGCCTCGTCCTTAGAACAACCTGCAAATAGGAATGTTACCGTTAAAATCAAAATTAAACCGCTCATCATTTTTTTCATGTAAAATAGGCAACCTCAGACTCAAGAAAGTCTGTATTATTTGCCTTCCCCCTCTTTTAACCCTTTATTTTCACGTGTGTGATATTACTATAATATCTGTGATGTTTTTATAATAGCATAGAAGAAAGAATGTTGCCACGCTATTCCTTGGCAGATTTACCTAAGCCCGCAGCCCCTTCTCCCTCAAACTGCCCTCAAGGAAGCAATCTGAGAGTCCCCAAGTCCGTTTAAAGGCTTCAAACTCTGACCAATTTGGATTTACCACGCTTCGCAGTTCTCCATCGGCAGATTCTAAAGCGGCTGCCTTAACCCCATGACCTTTAAAGGCGCGAATCAGCACATTTTTAGGTGTGTGGGTCATGTCTATAAATTCAAGCATCTGAACGTCATAGCCTAAGGCTTCCAGCGCTAGACCTCTGAGGCTGTCTGTGACAAGGCTGTTAAGTTTGTCTCTTAAAATGCCATGTTTGAGCATTGGCAGCTGCTCTTTATTGTTAAGCTGTTTGAAGAATTCATGCTGGCAGCAAGGCACGCTGAGAATGACCTCTGCTCCCCACTGTACCGCTTTGGCCAGAGCTTCGTCCGTTGCATTGTCACAGGCATGCAAGGTCACGACCATGTCCACGCCGCCGCTTTGTTCATAGTCTCTAATATCGCCTTCTAGGAAGCGCAGTCCATCGTATTTAAGGCTCTTAGCCACTTCGTTACAGTAAGCGATGACGTCCGTTTTCAGATCAAGTCCGATGATTTCCACCGCAAGTCCCTTCACCTGTACCAAGTAGTGATACAGAGCAAACGTCAAATACGCCTTGCCGCAGCCAAAGTCCAAAATGCGAATCGGACGGTCGGTCGTAAGGTGAGGCATGCAGTCCGAGACAAATTCCAAGAAGCGATTGAGCTGTCTAAATTTATCATATTTCTTCTTATAAACCTTTCCCTGCTCGTCCATAACGCCGAGGTGAATGAGGTAGTCCACCCGAACGCCGTCTTCAAGGAGATAAACCTTTTTGCGGTCATGTCCCCCAACAATGCGTTCTCTACTTGCAGGCTTTCGTTTTACCGAAGCTTGCCCCTGCCGATTGATCAGCAAATCGTAGTCGAAGTTCGTCGTGAACAACGCCATCTGCTTGTAATGCAAACTCGCCCACTCAATCAATCGCTTAAGCCCTGCCTCAGGCTCCAAATTTTCATGAAAAGCCTGCGGGCCTTTAAAACATTCAAATTGAAAGACCAATTGCTCTTTTATGAGCATCGGCCTAACCACGACTTTGTCATAAGGTGCCGTGCCTGTTTTCTTTTCTTGAGTCAGCGTCGCTTCAATGAGCGTTTCGCTTAAGTGCAATTCAGTCAGTAGTTTTTCTATGGTTATCATTTTTACGCTCCTAAATGGCTATTATTGCTTCACTCTTAAATCACAATCATTTTTACGCTTCTAAAGGTAATCCTTCACGCTGACGATTGCGCCCTGAGCAACAGCTTCGGTTGTCAGTCTCTTAATCACCGCCGCTACAACTTCAGGCGTTAACAGATCGCCGTTTTCCTTAAACTTTTTAAAGCGCTCAATATCTTTGAAATCTTCTTCCGATGAAGCCCTAATGGTAGACTGCATGCCCGTATCCATGATGCCAGGGCCAAACGATACCGCCAAAATGCCATCATCGCCCTCTTCAAGCGCAATGACTCTGGTCATCATATCGACCGCCGCTTTTGAGGCACAATAAACGTTCCAACCGAAAATTGGGCTTTTGCCCGCTCCTGAAGACACCGTGATGATTCGACGATCACATTTAGCCGATTTAAAAGCCTGCCCAAAGTATTTGCTAAAAATCATCGGCGCCGTCAAATTGAGGTGAATATTGGTCATAACGGCTTCGTCGTCTACTTTATAGAAAGGGGCAATCGGTTCTACGCCACCCGCGTTGTTGATGAGCACAATCAACTCAGCATCTTCCAAACTAACCGCTGACATCATCTCGGCTGCCAATTTTGCAAGGGTCTGCTCCTCACTCAAATCGCCTTTTAGGTCGACAACCACGCCACCTTTGTCCACGATTCCCAATTTTTGATCTTCGCTAAGACCCGTTCTAGACATTGTGATTATTTTTGAGTCCTTGCCTGCCAACGTTTGAATCAGCGCCGCACCAAGACCTTTTGAAGCACCTGTAACAAGATAATATTTCATTTTATTAACACTCCTAATGAAATTTCATTTTATTTTATCATACCATAAGAATTCCTCTCTAAAACTGAATAAATTCAAGCCAATTTATGCTACACTCAAATCAAGGCGGTGATTGAATGTATCTTTACAGAAGTTTTACTTCTCCTTTGGGCTTCTTAACCGTTTGCGAAGACTCAACAGGTATTTTTATGCTTTGGTTTGGAATACCTGATGATGCGTTCTTTGCATCGGTTAAAAAACTGACCCATCTTGAAAACGGAAGCGTTGGCGGATTGATCACCGAAGCACTCATCAACCAACTGAATGCTTACTTTTTAGGACAGTTAACACAATTTGACGTGCCGCTTAGTTTTTATGGCACGGCGTTTCAAAAGGCTGTTTGGAAGGGTATTTATGCCGTCCCATTTGGACAACTTACGCACTACGGCGACCTTGCCACTTTGGCAGGCAGTCCTAAGGCAAGCCGCGCTGTTGGCGGTGCCACTGGCAAAAACCCAATTCCTATTGTGGTGCCATGTCATCGGATTGTCGGAAAAAGTGGTGCTTTAACAGGTTTTTCAGCCCCTGGTGGGCTTGTCACAAAAATAAAACTATTAGAACTGGAGGGTATCCATTATGAACTTTGATCAGTGGATTGACGAACACCAAGAACAGTTAATTGAAACAACTCGTGAACTTATGGCTTACAACAGCCTCGAAGAAGCCCCTTATGGCAACATGCCTTTTGGAAAAACGGTTGGCGACTGTCTCGACCATGCGCTAAAAATTTGCAGCGATCTTGGTTTTACCACTAAAAATATAGACTATTATGCGGGTCATGCAGAGTACGGCGAGGGCGACGAAATGGTTGGGCTTCTCGTACATCTTGACATTGTCCCTGCAGGTGATGGCTGGACGGTTGATCCTTTTGCAGGCATCATTCAAGACGGCAAATTGTTCGGACGAGGCGCGCTTGATGACAAAGGACCTGCCGCATCGCTCATATACGCACTTGCAGCCATTAAAGCATCTGGCGTAAAACTCAACCGCCGCGTGCGCATCATCTTCGGCACAAACGAAGAAACGGGCAGCAAATGTGTGGATTACTACTTTGAAAAAGAAGAAATGCCAACCCTTGGCTTCACGCCAGATGCGGATTTCCCTGCTATTTTTGGTGAAAAAGGCATCATGACTTTTGACTTGGTTAAGAAAGTTGAAAGCCAATTGGAAGACGGCGGCTACAAAATTGTCAAAATGTCTGGCGGGCAAAGACCAAATATGGTGCCTGACTACGCCGAGGCGCACATCAAAGGCACACAGCCTTTTGATCATATTCTCAGCGCTTATAATGAAGAAAAAGGTTCTAAGATTGTTAAATGTGTGGAAGGCGACGTTATTATAATAAAATCTTACGGCGTTTCCGCTCACGGGAGCACGCCAGAGAAAGGAAGCAACGCCATCTCTCATCTGCTTTGCTTCCTCGACTGCTTAGACCTTACCATTGGGGACGCAGCAAACTTTGTGCGTTTCTACGCCATGCAAATAGGGCTTGACTTAAACGGTGAGCGCATGGCCTGTGCGCTTGAAGACGAGCAATCTGGCAAATTGGTGCTCAATGCAGGCGTCCTCCACTTTGACGAAAACACAGCGCGTTTAACGGTGAACATTCGCTACCCGATTACCGAAACGTCTGAGAAAGTCATTTCAGGCATTATGCAAACCCTTGAGCCATGGGGTATGACGATGGAAGATCTCGACGACAGCAAGCCCCTTTATGTCCCTAAAGACTCTGAGCTGATTACGACGCTCATGAAAGTCTACAGCGACTACACGGGCGACCACAGTGAACCGATTGCTATTGGTGGCGGTACTTATGCCAAGGCATTAACGCAAGGCGTTGCGTTTGGCCCACTTTTCCCAGGAAGAGAAGACACCATCCATCAAAAGGATGAGTATGTTTTAGTAGAAGATCTCATTTTAATGACCAAAATTTTTGCAACGGCGATTTATCAGTTGGCAAAGTAAGGTTATATAAAAAGGCTGTATATCAGAAAGAACTTACGATTTTTTGTAAGTTCTTTTTTGTTTTATCTTAAATATGGGTATAAATCAAACAGCACATGCCTTTACAGCACTTTAGCAGCCTCAAAATTTTTACTGGGAGGAGGTACTCTTATCAAAACATACATTCGAAGACCAAGAAAGATGGTTTTATGGGTACTCCTATTTGCAGGTCTATTATTTGGTGCTTATCTGCTCGATCAAATTGACCAAGTTGATCAATTCACAAGTGCACCTTTAGAGCCAAAGACAAGTGCGTCATACGCAAACTATCAGCCTGAAAAGAAGGCACTTGATCAGTTTGTTGGCACCTATTTTTTATCTCAAGGTTTAATGGCAACCAACCTTCAATTTTCATCGCAAAATACCCTTGCCGGCGGAGAAGATATGCTCAGTGAATCCGTCGGACTGCTTCTGTTATATTATATCGATACCGATCAAGAAGTTGCTTTTATTAACCAATTACAACTGGCTGAACAACTCCTCCAAAAAGAAAACGGACTCTTTCAGTGGCGCACGCGCACAGGACAGCGAACGGCTGTCAACGCTAGTGTAGACGACCTTCGCATTGCAAAAGCATTGGTTCTTGGTTCTCAAAAATGGCACCGCGAAGACTTAAAAGAAAAATCCGTAACACTCTCCAAAGCACTTCTCAAATACTGCATCAAGGACAATCGACTTCTTTCTTTTGACTCACCAACCTCAGGTGAGGCACCTTTTTTCTATTATGACTTTAGAGCAATGCTCCTACTTGCAGACAATGAACCCAAATGGCAAACCATAGCCCAAGAATCTTTTTCAACCATTCGCTTAGCACACTTGCCCCTAAGTCCATTTTACAGTAGCATCGATCAAAGCTCTGGCAAATATCCGACTGTAGAAAATACACTGATTATTCTGCACATGGCAGAGGTTGGACAACTCAATCAAAATGACCTTCGTTGGTTCAAGCTTCAAATGAACCGCGGCAGTATTTTTGCCAGTTACAACTTAAGCGGCAAACCGACTTCTACGATTGAATCTCCAGCTATTTATGGGCTACTCGCACAACTCGGAAAATTTGCAGGCGACATCGAACTCTATAACTTGGCAGGAAAAAAACTCAAAAGCATGCAACATTTAAAAAATGATGCTTATTATGGCGGTTATATTAATTTAAGCGCAGGAGAGGCCTACTCATTTGACCATCTTATGGCGTTGCTAGGGTATTAAGATTCAGGGAGATGATGACATGAAAAATCGTTTGTTTAGTCTTGAAAATTTAATTACGATCTGCATCCTCCTCCCCTTTGTCCTTTTTTTCATAACATTGTGGCTGGACTTGTCATTTGCCTACTATGATTATCTTCTTTTTATAGGTCTTGGATTTGTAATGATATTTGCTTTGAATTTAGGTTTTGTTCCAGGGCTGCTTGTTTGCGGGTTGCTCATTTTTGCCTATGGGAGCATTATTTTCTATCAGCTGCTCGTTGGTTACTCTGAGACTTGGACATTAAATTATCTTTGGTTTCTCTTTTTTCCCCTTGGTGCTCTACTCACCGGTACAATTAAATTAAAACTAAATAGCATTTCTAAAGAATATGACACCTTTCAACATCTCACCGAAAAAATCGTCAACATCGACATCATCACTGGTTTTGGAAATGGCCGCGAGTTACTTCGCGACCTCGACCGCGAAATGTCACTTGCCAATAGGTACAAAGTACCACTAACCCTTGTCATCATCCAAATTCAATATTTCGACGAAATACTTGCAATTTATGGAAGTGAAGACAGCTCTAGCGTTTATAAGGCTCTTTCGGCCGGTATTAACCGTGCACTTAGAGTTGAAGATTTACGTTTTCGTCTTGAAGCAGATCTATTCTCGCTTGTCTTGCCACATACCTCCGCCGAGGATGCTTTGATTGTCAAAAATAGAATCAAAAGAGAATTGGATCAACTCTCAATAGAAGACAATTCTTCCCTTAACCGCTACCGTGTCGAAGTCAAGATTGGACTCCTCCAATATAACGACAGCATCGCAAATCCAATGGTCTTTAAAGCTTTAACACTCAAGGAGTTGGAGTATGATGTCTAAAAACTCGGCTTTTATTCTAAGCGTATTGCTTATAGTCAACAGTCTTGTGTGTATCAGTCACCCGTTAGAAAGCTATGCCAAGCCCGCAAACACAAACCAAGTGATGATTCTATATCAAGAACGCAGTTTTTTTGCTGACAGGCGTGACAGCGTTTCCGTTATCGAAGAACTCCTAGGCCACTTCGATGTTCACGTGAGCGAATCTGCCATCGATTCAACCGATTTTTCAAAACTCGATGCGTATAGTCACATCATGGTCATCGCCCTTGATCAACAGTTGGATAATCCAAAATTTTTCGATGCTTTGAGCCACTATAAAGGTCAGATCATATGGCTTGGTCGCTCCATCGAACAACTCATAGCGGCAGGTGACTATCCGCTTCGCTTCGAAGGCGAAAATTACAACTTTGTCACCTTAGAAGTTTTTTCTAGATTGGACAACGAAGTAAGGTCTTTTCCGATTGGCGAAAAGCGCGTATTCTATCAAGTTAAGTCACTCAGCCCTTACAACACGGTATTCGCGTGGCTCGGCGACGGATTAAACAGTTCGCCATTTATTATCAAATCACGCAATCTGACTTATGTGTCTAGAGTTGACATGAACGAACCCTTATTTTATGTTTTCGCAAA
>JAYVIR010000009.1:0-63765 GCA_043770095.1 Eubacteriales bacterium | reverse complement strand
CATATTGACCCACTACTAATTTTGCATTCACAATTGTTTCTGGTTTTACATGAACAACAACCATTTCTTCCATTTTATCCGTTTTTTCAGTGGTTGCTAAATAAATAGAAACGCCAAATTCTGTTTTTTCAACTTTTTGAATATACCCTTCATGCACTGCAGATTCGCCGTCATTGAATGTAACTTTACCTTCTTCTGAGACTATATTCATGTTTAAGATATTTGTGAAAAATTCAATAGGCACAAGCGTTCTGTCTTTTACCAAAATAGGTGCATTGCTTAATGGCGCTGGTGCCATTTTATTTTTAAAGTAAGCGTTTTGATCGATGGTAACGCTTGTCCACTGAGCACCCTTTGAAACTTCGACACGATATGTTTTAGCATCCCAAGTAACCTTAAACCCTAACTTCTCAGCAGTCGCTTTAAGTGGCAACATGGTAATGCCCTCAACCACAGCAGGGCTAACATCGTAAGAAATGGGCTCTGCCATAAAGAGAACCGAACTCGTGAATGTTTTAGAAATGTTCTCAGTTGCAAAACTTGGTGTACTTGGCAATATAAATGTTCCCAGTGCTGAAACGCTGAGTAAACCCGCCGCCATCATCAGTGAAATTTGCTTTTTTACATTTTTATTCATCTTAAATCACCTTTCGATTCCCGTCTTGGAAATTCTCGTTTTTTCTCCGTTTTAGGGAGTTATGTTATTAAGACGGGTCTTGGGTTAAAAAAGTTCCATGAAACTTAAAAAACTTTAAGTCTGCAACTTTAATCGATGATTTTCACGGTTTCAATAGCTTCCACAGGAAGCCAGTCGTCCATATTGCCGTAATTACTTTTATCAATTGCAAATGGCTCGACAGCCTCTACATTTGCAACGTCAATGAGCACCAAGTATTGTTTTCCAGCCAGTTTTACAAATTGAGCATCAGAAAGTTTTAATTTCTTTTGGAACCCATTAATCGTGTCTACAGAATCCACTTCTGTCAATTTTTCAGTGCTATGTGCTCTGAGTACATTGGCTTTTGCTTTCACCAGTCCGTCTGCATTGTTTTCAATAAAATAGAGTACATCCCCTGCAAAAACTCTGCCGTGTGGCAGTTTTCTTCCAGTTGCACCTCTAATAATCATGGTCTTAGAGCCATCTAAGAGACTGCTCAGTTCTTTTGCTTTTGCATCGACATACACAACGTGATCCATTATTTTTCTCCTTTTTTCTCATTGCCTCTTTTGAAGTTACCGGTTGCTTTTGCCATGACAAGCTGTGCCTCTATGCCATATAACCCAGAAATCCGGTTCAAAAATTTCTCGGCTTCTTTTCCACTAAGTATTTTCACTTGTTTTTCATACCAATACAAAAAGACCTTTTCGTTCTTTGAAGTCTCATATGAAAAAAAGTTTTCCTCTAATTTTCCTCGTTGATCAATTGGCACTTATTAATCAGTCCTTTCAAGTGCTTTATATTTTGCATTTGCATACATGTCTTATTGGCGGACTATTCTATTCTGATAATAGTTTGCATTGATTACGACCATTCTCTTTGCCTTGATATAAAGCCGCATCTGCATTTGCAATACTGATATCAATGGTATTTTGCATCAAATGTTTGCACAGTCCTATAGTAATCGTGATAGCAAGCGGCACTTCAAATGCCACGATAGCAGCCACTGCCTCTCTGGCCAGATTTGCCCTCATTAATGCAACATCGTCTTGGTCTGTAAAAATAATAATTAAAAATTCCTCTCCACCCCACCTTGCAACATATCCAATTCCTTTAAGCGTCTCATTAAGCACATCGGCAACACGAATAAGAATTTGATCGCCTTTTTCATGACCGTATGTGTCGTTAACAATTTTAAAATTATCAATGTCTGCAACAGCAATGTAGAAATTTCTTTTTTCTTCAAGAAAATCTTCTATTTTTTGAAACATCAATCGTCTATTTGGCAATTTAGTCAAATAATCGATTTTAGACATGATTTCCATATTGTCTAATGCTTTTTTGAGAGCCGCAGTACGGTTTTCAACAATAGATTCCAAATTCGTATTCACATGCTTAAGTTCAAACATAATGCTCTCATTTTCAACAAATAATTCTTCTGAGCGTGTTAGTGCAAATGAAAATTTAGTTGAGAGCGTATACGCCTGTGTAATGATAAAAATCGCCACCCCAAGCGGAATCATTGAAGCTTTGTTCGCCAAAGTCATTTGATAAATAAAATCATTGAGGATAGCAGTAAATAAACACACTGTACCAATCAATACACCTCTTGAAAATTTATAACCCTTCCAAGCACCATATACAAGACGCCAAACGGCGTAAATCATTTGCAATATCGCAAAGACTGCATAAATCTCTAACCAAGCGTCAATCCAAACGATTGGGCAAATCACTGAAATCAACAAACTTAACGCACCAGCAAAAAGATTCACTCTTAAGTACCACTTAGGAAATAACCCTGTGACTGTATGATACATAAAACAACCAAAGGAGGCGAATCCTACAAAAGCACAAATATAGACAATTCTAAAGTAAATACCGAGTGGTAACACCATGACACTTGGCAAAATTCTTTCTCCGACAATAATCATTCGAAGCGCAAATGTCAAACAAAAAATTCCAAAATATAAAGGTGCTAATTCTTTTCGCCTTTTTAGATATAGTCCTAGATGGTAGACGCCCATAATCAGCAACATTCCAAATAGGAAAAAGTCGCGACCCATAGCAAACCGACTTTCATCCAAAATCTGATCCGATAGCCCTAAACTCGGCGCTGTAATAGCGCAGTCCTCGGTATAAAAATCTGAAGTATGATATATTAATTCAATTTCATTGCTTTCAGAATAAAAAAACGTGTTTAATGATTTATAATATGGTTTGCTCTTTTCGCTGCTATTCCCAACTTGCCCTACTTCACCAGATGATTTTCCGTCAACGAATAATTTATAGGCTGATAAAACTATATTGCTGCGTAATCCATAAATAGGAGAATTTTGGTCAGATTCTTTGGGAAGTTTGATTACCAAACGCAAAGTACCATAAAACTTATTACTTTTAAACGGTTTTATTTCTTTCATTTCAGATTTTGTACTTGGAACCGTTATAGCGATGGGTAGACGGTTCACACCCCTTTTAAAATCTTCGTGCGTTAAGAATTCATTAAAGTAGAAAGACCATCCCCCAGACAAACTAACAATGCCGTCTGTTTTAAATGACCATTGACTAAGATCAATCAACCCATTTTCTATTTTGGGTGGTTCAGTCACATTAGGATTGCTAAAAAAACTCAGAGTTCCTAATGTAACTATACTCATTATTATTAAGAGAAAGAATTTTCGTTTCATTGATTAAGCACCACCTTATTTGTAAGGCTTTTCATTTTTCAATATTTTAGACATTAGAAGCAATATAAGCCGTAATTTCATCAGGCGTCTTGGCGATGAAATCTGGTTCTAACAATAACAACTTCTCCATGTCGATCAATGTCCATCCTACCAAAATGGTTCGACAACCAGCCCTTTTCCCAGATTCAATATCGTGTCCACTGTCACCCACAAAAATGGTGTCGCAAATGGCAGATTCATCTTCACCGAGTAGTCTAAGTGCTGTAAAAATGCCTTCAGGATCAGGCTTAGAATTAACCACATCGTCCTTAGAGACTGACACATCGATCAACGCGTTCATATTAAACATGTCTAATCCGTGATCGATGCCACTTCTGCCTTTATTAGAAACAATGCCCACTTTAAGCCCAAGCGCCTTAATCTGATGAAGCATTTCATCTATACCCTCATAAGACTTGGTTAACGCGTCTCGCACTTTACGGTACTCCGTCCGATAAAATTCGACCAAATCTTCTTTTGAGTCTTCCGATAAAAATGCCATTTGATCTAAAATAGGTTTTCCAAGAATTTCATCCAGTTCTGTGTCTGTAAACTTTACGCCCCGGTGTTTCTCTGATGCTAAGTGAAGCATGGAAATAACCGCCTCGTTTGAATCTATGAGTGTACCGTCAAAATCAAATAACACATATTTTATTGCCATGTAAAACCTCCGTTGAACTATTAATTTATATTGAGTATAATGGTTATCAAATAGGGTATAGGCATTATATACATCATAACCTATCTCATTTAATTATAAAATAATTTTATATAGACAGGAGGGTTTCAAAATGATTGAAAATATGTGGTATGCCATTTTAGAATCTAAAGAAATTAAAACAAACAAGCCTATAGGGGTTACCCGACTCTTACAAAAACTCGTCCTTTGGCGCAGCAAAGATGGAGAACTCCATTGTATTTTTGATAAATGCTGTCACCGCGGCGCGGCACTCCATAAAGGCAAAATAGTGGATGATCATATAGAATGTCCATTTCACGGCTTCCAATACGACGCAAGCGGAAAAGTCAAAACCATCCCTGCAAATGGTCGAAATTCTCCAGTTTCTGAACGGTTTAAAGTCAATGCTTACATCGTAAAAGAAGCATATGGTTTTGTATGGGTTTGGAATGGCCAATCAACAGAAAACCTTCCCGAAATCCCCTTTTTCAAAGAGCTACGAGAAGGCTATGCTTACAGTTCATTCTCTGAAAATTGGAGCGTCCATTATACACGCGCCATTGAAAATCAATTAGATGTCGTTCATTTACCTTTTGTTCACACTTCAACTATAGGCAAAGGCAACAAAACCCTTGTCAATGGCCCTGTCGTCAAATGGGAGGATAATTTAATGACCGTCTATGTTTATAACGCCGTCGATCAAGGTCAAAAGCCTCTCAAGTCTGAACAAATCGATCATTATGAGCGCTTATTTCACCTACAATTTCAAATGCCAAATTTATGGCAAAATATAATTTCAGACAAAATAAGAATTGTCGCAGTATTTGCACCTATTGATGAAGATCACACGCAAATTTACTTACGCTTTTATCAAAACTTTATGACCTTGCCGCTCCTAAAAGACGCCGTTGGGTTTTTAAGCATCATCAGCAACAAAATTATTTTGCACCAAGACCGCCGAGTTGTCCTCACACAGCTCCCGAAAAAAACAGATTTGAATATGAACGAAAATTTGATTCAAGGTGACCGCCCTATAGTCGAATTTCGAAGGAAACGCCAACAACTTCAAGAAGTTGAGCCTAATCAACCCAAGTAGTTGAAAAAACTACTATATGACTAAAATGATACGCTGCGCCAACCAAATTTGCATCGTTTTCAAACTGACAAACAGATAGATTTGGGACTGCTTTCGGATTCCCGAGTGACTCATAAATGAGCGTCAATTTCGCTTCAATCTTTTCTATAAAATCAGTTCTAGTACAGATTGCACCGCCTAATAAGATGAGTTCAGGATCGTAGTAATATTGAATATTATGAATCCCAATAGCCATTCCCATGAAAAATCGATCAATCTCCTCTATGGCAAGTGCGTTTCCTGCACTTGCCATATTAAATACAATCTCTCCGCTCAAATCACTTTCGCTGATTTCTAATTTTTTAGCAAGATTTCTGACAAGTGATCCAGTAGAAGCCAAATCACTCCAAATTTTAATTTTCCCATCATTGTACTGATATTGATGAATGCCATATCCAAATTCGCCTGCATACAAATGTTTGCCATGATGAATTTTTCGATCTTTAACAATGGCACCACCAATACCTGTACCACAAACAATCAATACCATGTCTCTATAATTCTTACCAGCTCCCACCCACATCTCAGCTAGCGCAGCGCAATTACCATCATTTTCGCAGCTTACGGGAAGCTTAACAGATTTTGAAAGCGCTGTTTTCAAACTCCGATTCAGCAAAAACGGCAGACTGCCTTCTCCATGTATGATTCCTGTATGAACATCCACAGGTGCAGGAATGGATAGTGCCACCCCTTCAAAAGCAGTGTCAGTCTCTCTTACCTTAAGCACTATCCCCTTAAGTGTTTCTGCCATATCCTCAAAGTTAGTTTTTGGCGTAGACATTTTTCCTTTTTCAGTAATGTTGCCCTGATCATCGACAAGCCCATATTTAATAAACGTCCCACCTATGTCAATGGCCAAAATATTCATAATCATATGCCATTGTTTTCAATCAGTTTTTTATACCAATAATATGACTTTTTAGGTATTCTTGTTAAAGCTTCACTCTCAAAATCAATATAGACAAATCCATATCTTTTTTGGAATCCATTCAGCCAGCTCAATAAATCTGTGAAAGACCACGTGCAGTATCCAATAAGGTCTACACCTTCTTCTACTGCCTTTTCGCACGCCTTAACATGAGCCTCTAAGAAAGCGATTCTGTAGTCGTCGTCTATCGTGCCATCTTCATTTACCGTATCAAATGCACCAAGACCATTTTCACTGATAAAAATAGGCAAATGATAGCGTTCTGTAAGTTCAACCATCCCATATCTAAGCCCATCTGGATCTATTGCCCAATCCCAATCCGTATAAGTCACATTAGGATTTTGCACCATCTTATAGAGCCCTGGAACACCACTTTCTTTTTGCGAACCTTTTTCTCCAGTTGTGTTCATGCCTTGAAAACCGACGCCGTTAATTGGATTATGTGCAATCATTGCCGTTTGATAATAATTAATGCCTATAAAATCCGCTGCTTCTGCGCCAGCTTTTAAAAGAATCAAATCTTCCTCAGTCACTTCAGGCATGACACCTTTTTGAGTAAAATAACGAATGCCCTCTTCTGGGTAAGCGCCTTTAAAGTAACTATCCATAAACCACCAATTGGTAGTCGCATAATAATTGTCTAACGCTTTTAAATCTTCAGCACTCTCACTTGCACTATAAGCAGGCGAAAACGCAATGCTCGAACCAACCAAACCTTGATACCCCATACTCTTATACGATAAAACAGCTTTTGCGTGAGCCAGCGCCGTATGATGATAAGTCTTTAAATAAGCCGATTCATCCGTTTTCCCAGGTGGGTGAAGCGCCAGCATGTAACCTTGCCCCGTAAAAATATTGGGTTCATTCATCATAATCCAGTACTTAACGTCTTCGCCAAAATTTTCGAAACACACCCTTGCGTAGGCATCAAAATCTTCAACAATCTGTCGACCTTCCCAACCCTCATAAGCGTCTTGAAGCACTTGTGGCAAGTCCCAGTGATATAGCGTAATTACAGGCTCAATATCAGCATCTTTAAGCATTTTAATCAATCGTTTATAAAACTGAATGCCCTTAAAATTCATTTCTCCGGTGCCATTAGGCAAAATTCGCGTCCAAGCGATGGAGAATCTATAGGCTTTAAGGCCTTGTTCTTTCATAAGTTCAATATCTTCCTCAAATCGATGGTAATGATCCGCTGCAATATTCCCATTTGTACCCTTATATGTTTTACCTGGCAAACGCGTCCACTCATCCCAGATAGACAAGCCTTTCTCGTCTCTCTCATATGCGCCTTCAATTTGATACGCCGCTGAGGCTGATCCCCATAAGAAATTTGTTTTTTTGATCATATGATTCAAGCTCCTTCTAGTACAAGATATGTTTATTATATCACTATGATCCATTAGTAGTGCAAAGTGCTGATTTAAATTTCTCCAAAATATAAAACGACTTATCTAGTCCAAAAAGGGTATAAATATTAAGTAATCTCAGTTATTTATGCGTCAAGCCATTCTGAGAAAGGAGCGATTTCATTGAAAAAACTCATTTCAAGAGTACTTATTTTAGTGCTGATTATAACATTTAGTTATCAAAGAGGCTTTGCCCCCCCTAGCTTTGCTGAAGGTTTTGAAAGTGAGCCTAGTATCGTGAATATTGCCAATACGACTTTGAAGATTACCCTTTCTCCCTCATACGCTGGCATTGCATATTATGCAATTGTTGACATAAATACAGAACTATTTGACGCTGCACTGATAAAAAGTGAAGATCCCGTTGTTGGTATTTATTATAAAGGCAATTCTTCTGTTACTCTTGGTTTTAATAATTTGGAAATCGAATTTTCCGCAGCTGGACTTACCCTAGGACACGCCTACAAAATTCAACTTGTTTTGTTTGATGACCCTAACGACTGGATAGCTACTACTCAACCAGCATTCTATTATGGTGGACTCGTAGGAACGCCTACCCTTATAGAAACATTTGACAATGGTTTTCTCATTCAATATCATGTCGACTCTCCCGGAAAACTATACACGAAATTATTTTTAAGCACAGATTCACCAACAGGCTTAGATATCAATATTCCTCACACCGATGAAAAAGCAGAATTCTCGACAAATATTTCCGCTAATCAAGCAGTGACGGTTTCTTTAAGAAGCTCATCAAACACAGTTTTAGCGACGGATTATATAGTTTATTCGATTTTTGAAGATGCCTATGGTGTCATTCATGAACCATGGTCTATGTCTGATGCCCTAAAAACGTCTGGCAACAAGCTTTTATCCATTTCGTATGACAACGGCATTATGAGCGATATTAACGACGATCGGATTATCTTAGAGTTTCAAAATTCGGTGACTAATATTGGCTACGGCGAAGATTTGCTTGTTGAATTTGACACTGAGTCATCTTCCTTCCAAGAAGCGGATATTACTTTTAACTATTTGAATGATTTTCCAGAATCAGTTACAGCCTCTGGAAACAAGGTATTTATAAGACTGAGCTATTGGGAACCTGTATTGCCAGAAGACCCATATTACAGCTATGGGCGCATCAACACATCTGCAAAATTTGACAATGGCTGGTTTAGAGTCACCGTAACTACAGGTGCAGGTGTCATTCTTCCGCCGATGGACAGCAACCCTGCTCACTCTTTTAAGGAAGCGTCACTTAATCAAACTCAAATACAACAAGAAGACATCCGAAATATTCAAATGCAAAATCTTTCTTATAATAAAAATGGCACCCCTGCCGATCAATCTGACGACTCTTTAACAGTCACTTTCACAGGTGATTTAAGCGTGGACATGATTCCAATCGATTCTCTGCTTTTAGATGCAGATGACAACAGCACCGGTGGATTTATATCACCCGATGTTACTTTTGTTAAGGGCACAGACTATACGGTAAGTTCTTTGACCGATTCCCAAAAAGAAATTGTTTTTGGGGCATCGGGTGTTGAAAAACTGAGTCTTTTAAGCAATGCAACTTTTAGAGTACAACTTGGAAATGCTGATTGGGGTATTGATCCAAATCCAATTGACCCATCCATTCACTCTCTTTTTGTCAATGTTAAAGCCTCAAAAGCGCGTCTTAGCGATATTAAATTTGATGGCAATTCCATCGGTGCTATTGACGAAAACCTGTTTGAATACGATGTGATTTTATCCTATAGCGAATCAGCGCAATATCAAAATTCAAGTTCTGAAATTCAACTGAGCAGAGTGGCCGCTACACCTATCAATTCGATGCTTGCAGTCAAAATTAGCTGGGATGCTGACACGTATATTAATGTCATTGCACCAGATGAAACGAATAAGGAATACACTTTCACCGTAACAGCCGATCCTTTCTCACTTAACAATTTGACTATGAACGAGGAGATCATTAGTGGATTTGACCCTCTAAAAAGAGCCTACACCATCAACTATCCTACTGGAGATGAGAACCTGCCGAATTTTGAACTTGATTTTGAAAATCCAATGATTACACCACAAATGGTCACAACTTCTGATGAAGGCACATTACCCGGGAGCTATGTTTACACCATTACAGTTGCAGGCGCTCCCATTATCCAACCCGATGCCCACTTCATCATCACGGTGATCGGGCTTCCAATCACACTAAGCAATTTGACAGTTAACGGCACTCAAATTACAGGCTTTAGCCCCAATACAACAGACTACTTCCTCACCCAACCGACAGGTGTCACCAATTTGCCTACTTTAGTCCCAAGCTTTGCAAACACAGACATTCTTCTAGGCGATGTTGACATCTCACATACAGGCAGCTTACCCGGAGAAGTCGTTTTTACAATAACAACTTCTAAAGGGACACTTGCTCAAGTGATTAACATCACGATAACTAGCGATCCCATACGCCTAGATGACCTAATCATGAACGGTACTACCATCCCCAATTTTGATCCCGAAACCGCAAGCTATACCATCAATCAAGGCACAGGTAACACCACGCTGCCTACATTTTCTTTGGTATTTTTAAACGCGGATATTTTAGAAGCTCATGTGAGTATCACTCACACTGGTTCACTCCCCGGAACAGCGGTTTATACGCTTAACACAACAAAAGGAACGTTGACTAAAATAATTGCAGTCAATGTCACCAGTCAGCCCATTACACTTAGCGACCTCACTGTGAATGGCACTACCATTGCTGGCTTTAGCACAGAAGGAGAATCCTATACCATCTTACAACCCACTGGTTTACTCACCTTGCCTACTATCATCCCAACATTTGCAAACAGCGATATATTGCCATCGCACGTCACGATTAGCAGTACCGGAAGTTTCCCAGGGACTGTGGTTTACACCATTACGGCAACAAAGGGTACTCAGACAAAAGTTGTGACGGTATCTGCAAATGATCTGCCAATATCATTAAATAATTTGACTGTTAACGGCACTCAAATAGAAGGCTTTGCGCCTGATAAAACGCTCTATAATATCAGTCAGTCAACAGGACAATTAACGCCACCAACCTTCAATATGACTTTCCTAAATGGTGATATTTCTTCAGACGATGTGAATATAACTTATACTGGTTCTTTACCAGGTGCTATGGCATACACCATTGACATTGCAAAAGGTGTCTTAAGTAAAACCATTACAATCAATGTCACCAGCAGTCCCATTATTCTATCCAACCTCACCATGAACGGCACTCAAATAGAAGGTTTTGAATCTGACACATCAGTCTATAATATTTCACAAGCTACAGGTGACACTTCACTCCCAATATTCATCCCAACCTTTTCAAACAGTGATATCAGTTCTGAAGACATCAGCGTTACCCATACCGGTTCTTTACCTGGAACTTACATCTACACCATTGGTGTTACCAAGGGTTCTCTCTCAAAATTAATCACCGTGAATGTAACCAGCAGCCCCATCACCATCAGTAACCTAACCGTCAATGGGACACAAATTTCTGGTTTTAGCGCTAGTAAAACCACCTATGCCCTCACGCAGGGAACCGGTGGAACAACACTCCCTGAGTTTGCATTAACCTTTGCAAACATCGATCTCGACAACTCAAACGTGAGCATTTTCCATACAGGGAGTTTGCCCGGTACAGCCATTTACACCATTGCTATTAGCAAAGGCACGCAAGCTAAAACCTTTATCGTCAATGTGACTAGCCTTGCCATTACACTTAGCAACCTTACAGTTGATGGCACTCAAATTTTTGGTTTTGACCCTAAAAAAGATCAATATCAAATCGTACGTGCAACCGGAGATACTTTACCAGTAAAGATTGTTCCAGTATTTACAAATACCGACATACTCTCCTCCGATATCAACATTTCACAGACAGGTGCTTTGCCTGGAACGTTAGTCTACACACTACAAATAAGCAAGGGTACTCAAAATAGAACCATTGACATTACAGTCATCAGTAATCCTATTCTACTCAAAACACTAAGTGTCAACGGCACTTCATTTCCAACAATCGATCCCGCTCAAGCAAATTACGCAATGACTTTAGAAGTGGGAGAAATGAATTTGCCTACCATCGCTTATACTTTTGAAAATAGCGATGTTTCTCAGACTGATGTCTCACTTACTCACGTTGGCGTTTTCCCAGGTACCATTGTGTATACCCTCAATATCAGCAAAGGGACACTTACGAGAATCTTCACAATTATCGTCATTAGCAATTCGAAGGTAAAAAAGCCTGAACGAATAAAAGATGACTCCGTAGATTCGCCAGAGAACGCCGCTCAAGCTGTGGCAAAAGAAATCGATACTATCAATAAAACCTTAGACAATTTGCAAAGTAATACAACCGCTGATACGACACCTGAAATTGTCAATAGCATAAGGTCAATCATCAGCACAGTGGATGCAATTAACAATGAGACTGCACTCTTTGGTGCTATGTCACAACTTAATAGGACACTTGACCTCATAAATAGGAGTCTTATAAATCCTCTAGTCGATGAAAATGCTGTCATTCTTGATGTTTCAAATTTAACCCAGAAGATAGAAGGTAAACTGATTCTTATCACAAACCCTGAGGATCTTTTGACAGTACTCACACAATTTATTGATGTGATTAAAAAAATAAAATTAACCTCAGGTATTAAAACCATTAATATGGATCAATCGATAGAGGATATGCTTATAAAAACCACCGAAAGATTTGGTAGAGTTAGCATAGAGGCGCCAATATCGCAAGCAGAGGGAATCTTGATCCAAGCGCAAGATTTAATGAAGCCGATTGGTCTTCAACAACAATTTATCGGTGAACTCAATACCCTCAACAGTGCCTATTTTGGTGACTCTGACACAAGAATACTCAAAACAAAAGTTATCATTTTGGTCGACCAGCCTATATCAGAGAATAATGTGGTTGTGACCTTTAATCCTGACTCCCTTAAAGCCATTAAAGATAACTTGGTTGAAAATTTAGCACTTGAAGTCAACGGCGCTACTATTAGCATTCCTGGAGCAGAATTCAAACCAAGCGGTAATTTTAGGATTGAAATGACTTTTGTACCATCAAGCAATCAAAACAATACACAGCTTAGCGTTGATTTCACTGTCTTTGAAAACAATCGTCAACGTGGCACATTTGCACACCCTATCGAACTTCGATTTGAACTTTCGTCCTTTGGATTAGCTTCTGTCGATGGCAATTATTTGGCCATTTACAAAATGAACGAAATTACTAAAACATGGACGGTTGTAGGTGGTATTGTCGATCCAGAGTCGGGCAATATCTTCGTTAATCGGAATTCTCTCAGTCAATATACTGTTATGAAATCTAAAAAATCTTTTAGTGATTCTAATAATTCGTGGGCAAAAGTCGAAATTGAAACCATGCTCAATAAAGGGATTGTTGAAGAGACGAACAACTTTAACCCAAAAGCTTTACTGACCAGAGCAGAATTCGCTTCTTGGATAGCAAAAGCCTATGGATTGCTAGGTACAAGCACTGAAATGCCTTTTAAGGACGTTCCTAAATCCAATAAGGATTACAACGCCATTTCGGCCATGTATCAATTGGGTCTTATCGGTGGAAAAACAAAAAATATGTTTGATCCTAACGGAAATCTTACTGCCGATGAAATGGCTGTAATTTTAGGCAAAGTAGTTGTTATGTTCGACAACAAGAAAGTCTCTTCTAAGTCCACCTCTAAATATTTAAGTAGTCTTAAATCAAAAGACGTCGCTAGTTGGGCCGAAGGTGATACAGCACTCCTTATGGAACTTGGAATGTCTAAAAATAAAGAACTAGCACAAGCTAGCGGTTATGTCACTAAAGAAACGGTGGCTGCAGCTTTCATGACATTCTATAGATCTTAGCAAAATGAACCGTTATCACTCATAAAAAAAGACAGCACAAAAGTGATGTAACAATCACTTTTGTGCTGTCTTTCGTTTATTTGCTTTTCAATCATTTACTCGTAAACAAACCAAACTCTTCTAATCTTATCGCCTTCTACATCATAGATTGCGCCAACACGTTTTGTTCCTTCAATATCAAGACCAGTAACTGATTCTTCATCAATGACTTGATTTCCAAGAACGATTCTTTTGTTGATGTGTGCATGAGGTTTTGCTTTTTGGAGGCGTATGCCATAGCGTCTTCTAAGTTCATCAATCCCATTCATAATAACGGATTGATCTTTGAGTCTGTAAATAACAGCATCTTCGTGATAACATGACAAAAAGCCTTCTAAGTCATGGGCATTATAATAATCCAATTGTTTTTGCACGACCATTTCCGACATATGAACCTCCTAATTTTACAGTAAGCTTACATTGGTGTTAACATCAGTAAACACGACCCAAATAGTAGTGTAAAACCTACCGTGGGAACTAAGTAAAATACCAATAATGCAATAGCAATTTCAGGATACCCTTTTTTGAAGAGTTTAACAATACCCCAAGTCGTTAAAATTAGAACTAAAAATATCGCGGCCATCGTTACGATAGCAGTGATGCTCGCGCCGTTAGACGCACTAAAAATCGCCAGCATTAACAGTGCGTAACTCATAGCGATTCCAAGGACGACACCGCCTAACCCTTCCAATAATCGATTGCGATCAGGTCTTAGTTCTGGTAGGCGTTCTCTTATTTTGCGATTTACTTGAGGTTCTTGAGGTTCTTGTACTTTTTTCTCTTCATCTAGCGGATTCATAAGTCACAACCTTTCGATTAATAAATAAGAGACTCACCAAACATAGCCACTGAAAATCTGTAAGCCCTAATAAGCCGACTTTTTCAACTCGAATGGTTTCAAGTAAAAACCGAAAACTTAAATAGGCGTTTAAGAAATATCTAAATAAAATGCCGGGTGGCAATGTTTTCCCAGTTTTAACGTTCTTCATTTTGTAGAGATATAAACAAAGTGCTAACGATAAATCAAAAATAATTTCATAGATTTGAGTAGGGTGTCTTAAAATATGATCTCCAAAGTTGATGCCCCACGGTAAAGCTGTTTCCTGTCCATAGCAACATCCATTTAAGAGACAACCGACCCTTCCTATGGCCATCCCGATCGCAACTGGAATTGCGATCTGATTGCCCATCTTGGCTTCAATTTTAAACGCCCGCTTTGCCAGCATTACGCCTAGAGTACCACCGATCAGACCACCTAAAATAGTGCGACCTGACAAGATTAGCGCCAGTGTTGATGCCTCTCCTAACTGGTTCCAGTACATAAAAAAGAGAGGTATTTTTGAGCCGATTGCACCGCCCACTAAGGCAAATAAGGCAATATACATGGCGTTGGAATGGCGAATGCCATCTTGTCTGAGCAACAATTTATAAATGCCAAAACCTACTGCAAAAGCCAAAACCATGAATGTGCCATAAGCAGTAATGCCAACGCCATTTATTTCAAACAAAATAGGTTTAAGTCCCCAAGGTTCAATCACTTTATTCTCCTACTTTTTTAATTTATTTCCGACACGGCAACAATTGCCCTCCGGATTGTTCATACAACTATAGAGTTTCATTGCGCCGCAGTAGCCACAGGCACCGCTCGTTTTTAATATCGCCAAAATGCCAACTACCGTCCATCCAATAAGTGGCTGTTTTACATATAAGAAAATCAAAGCCACACACGCCATCAAGAATCCAACCATGTGTGCAAAAGCTACCGCATTTTCATCGATTAGAATGCCCTTGGAGGGTTTACTTTTTTCAAAGGTATTTAGATAAAACCATACAAGTGGCGCTTGTCCGACTTTGAAAATATATGAAATCAGTAAAATCAAGGCCGTGAATAACAAAAGTGGCACTGAGCGAAGCACTAACGAGATCCACAGCAGCCCAGCGAGTGAAAATTTACAGAAATTGAAAGCGTTTATTGGTACTTCAACCATTTTATAACCCTTTAACATAGGAAATCCTCGCTTATTTCAAATAATGACTGAGTCAAATATTACTTACTATTTAAATATTTTAGGAAAAAAGCGCCCCGTCTTATCCATGTAGTCCTTATACCCTTCAAATCGTTCACTGAGCAATTTTTCTTCTTGTTTGGCTCTGTAGGTCATAAAGGGAATGAAAATTATTAGGACTAACACTAGCCCCGCAACCGTCTGATAGATAAAGCAAGCCCCAAAAAACATTAAGATAATCGACGCATAAAGCGGATGTCTCACAATGCGATAGAGTCCTGTTTCAACCAGTTCATGCGCTTCATAGATTCTAACTTGATTGCCCCAATTTGCGCCTAGATTGAATCTACCGGCTATATTGGCTGCGCAACCTGAGAGAATCATAAGCGCACCAATGCCCTCAAACGCATACTCAAAGCTTGAAAATTGATCAAAATGAATAACGCCCACCCGCGAAACGACTACGGCGTAAAAAACGATGAGAAACAATGTCATCGTGCCTGTTTCTACAATAGATTTTTTCTCCTTTACCACTTTCTGTTCACTGTTGTGAAACAACAAAAAATCTGCCCCAATGGCAATGAATACCATCATCACACTTACGGTTACCGATAGTTGAATGACCAAGTCAAACGGCGTCCAATTGCCAAGTTGCTCCCACAGTGAATCTGTCGACATCAATAGGGCATCATTCATCAAATTGAGCATTTACCTGCCCCCAATCTGCTGCTCTGTATAGCGTATTGTATGCGGAGAACGGTATCTTTCGAAGATCAGGCGTGATGATGTGGACACATTCCTTTTGCATTGATTTAAGATCAAAATTATAGGCATCTACAAACGAACTGATGCTAATCCTAAACGTATTTTCATCGATATACGTTTTCTTACTTTCAGAAGATTTCATGAAAAAATCGAATGGGACGATTTGCCTAAAGTCTTTTAAGAATTTAAAGCAGTCGCAAACACCTTGAAGAGAATTCAAACTACCACCTGCATTTTTAAGTGCATCTTCTATGGTAAACACAAATGTATTATTGATCATTCCAAGATATTCTTCTATTTTTCTATCCCGTGTGATGGGAATAAAACTTCCTTTATTATCTTTATACAAATAGGTAATCGCAACACGTTCCACATTGCAGGGAAGTGGAATGAAGTCGGTTTTTCGAAGCATATTTTGAGTTTGGTCCGATAACCGCTGAATGACGCCTGATAAAGTCACCCTGTCTTTTGAATTTTCAAAACGCCTTCCAAAGAATGCTGCTGGTTGAAAATTTATGCCCCTCACATAGGGCTGGTTGAGTCCGAAGTGAAATATTTTACCAAGTTCATCTTCATTGACACCTGCTGTAACTGTGACTACTAAAGTTGTCGGAATTTTATATTTCGCTAAATTTGCCAGAGCTTGTTGCTTCATTTCCAGCATGGATTCATGAGACAGTTTACCTGCATCGCCTCGGAGGGACTTATAGGTCTCATTTTTGAACCCGTCAAACTGCAAATAGACTTCAAAGCCACCTTCAAAAGACCTAAGTGCCTTCGCAAACAGCTCATCCTCCGCAAGGCGAACGCCATTGGTATTGAGCATGACATATTTAAATGATTTTCGTTTAGCCATTTCAATAATTTCTAGAATTTGAGGATGTAAAGTTGGTTCTCCGCCGCTGATTTGAAGAATTTCAGCTGAGCCACCTTCTGATTCTTGTAAAAAATCCATCATTTTCTCAATACGGCTTAGGGTAAGATAGCCTTGACCGCCACCTGCACCCGCATAACACATGGGACAGTTTAAATTGCACGCGTTGGTGACTTCGATCAGCCCAATGCAGGCATGTTGGTCGTGCTGGGGACAAATACCGCAATCGTAGGGACAACCTCTATTGACCGCTGTATGCACTTGCATCTTAGTACCAGGCTTATCATAGTGTTTTTTTCTTAAATGATAAGCGGCATCTTCTTCAAGCAGTTCAATTTGTTCTCCATGCTCAGGGCAGTATTTCAAAATTTGAACTTGTCCATCCTGTAAGATAATTTTAGCCGGCACCACATTAAGACACTGTGGACAAAGGCTGCTAGTCGCTTCATAGTACTGATAATTTCGATTGTCATAAGGCTTCAGTAATGACATTTTGAGCTCCTTTATATGACTTAATCTCTAAGATTAGCTGTTTTCCATTTATTTATTTTCATTTTCCCTTTTATTGTATCTTTTCTGAGCTTTGCATGCCAAGCCTTAATGTAATTATTCTTATGAACTTAATCTAAAATGCCCCTTTCACAAAGCATTAGAATTTTCTCCTAAAATGCCTTAAGGGGCTTTTTTTAACGTAGCAGTTCTTTCAACATTTCAATATTTAGCGATGTAGGGATTCCTTCATGATGCCAATGCCCCTTGCAACCACAATAGTCTAAGAGAACGCATTGTGCAGGAATACCTGCTTTTGAAAGCATCCAACCACCTGATAGCAAGTTCAAAGTACAGGAAATTCCCAAAATAGCCAACTGCTCCTTCTCTAATTCTGCAGGCACGGCTAAAAGATCCGAACTATGAGGTACCATATAAGACTTAAAATTGTACAGTTCTTGAAGTCTGCTTATTTCAGCCACTTGACAACCCTCATGACACTGCAAACAGACCTGCCAATCACCTATTGACTGTGCTTTACATTCTGCACTTGAAAGCAGTTTCATACAGGTTGGCATTAAGACAAGTCTTTCAGTCTTCTCTCTAAAAGCCTTCTGATAACTCAGGTTAAGGCACTGCGCAGCTATCATGTTCAAATGATACTCCACCCGCCTTCTTCCGCAGAAAATCACGTCTTCTTTCCAGTAGTGCTTCGGTCTAAGCTCATTAAGGTAACGTTCTACCCCTTGCGTATAAGCACCTAGGTTTTCAAGGCTATCTTGCTCGAACCATAGACCCGTCTTAATAATCATTTCAAGAAGTGCATTTGCCTTTTCTTCTGATAAGGCATTGAGGTATTTCTCCCAAGACTTTAAGTGATTCGCTTCCACTTTGAATTCACCCGTTGCTTCAAGCCAATCCAGTAACGCTTTTAAGTAAAAACGCTTTGGTGGTGCAAATCCCAAATGATCATATAAATCCGGCGACATCATCGAAGTCAAACATATGCCTCTAACCACGTCGACCAAAGGTTTTAAAGGCTTATTAATCTCTCTTATATCCGCCAACATTTGTAATAGTTCTGTTGCACTATCCTTTGTAGCCATTGTATCGCCGCTATAGACCGTCCATAAGACCCCAAGCGTCAAAATCTCTAAATAAGCTTCAGAATAGCTATAGAGTTCTGTCGTGCCTTCATGCAGCTGAAAATGAAAAAAAGCAATAACCTCGTCATAAAAGAGCTCGTCCATTTGATGATACACCACTTCACTATATGCTTTCAAATCAGAATAGAAAATAGCCGAATTCGGTTGTAAATCTCTTAAATTATAAGTGATCGTATACATAAAACACATCCTTAATTAATGATTGTATCCATCTATTGTTTGATATAATGTGAAACTTAAAAGCAACATATTCATTATATCCTTTTACCGCCTCAATTATTAGCCTAAATAACATTATTTGTATTAGTTATTATGATTTTTTCGCTACAAATTGATTCTCAAAATGATATTATGTAAAAAAAGAAGTTTTTTTAAAAAAGGCTGTTATTTCTTCACTGACCCTCGTTATACCGAGCAAGCGTCTACAGAGATTTCGGATAGATCATTAGAACTCACACTGCCTTTCATTCGAGCAGGTATTTCAGAAATGGCTTTAACGGCTCAACTTGAATATTTTATGAAAACCAATGGCGCTGAAGGTCTTTCTTTTGACACCATGGTTCTTTCAGGCAAAAAAACCTCGCTTCTACACGGACAACCGGGAAGCAAGGTTCTTGAAAAAAGTCATTTTGTTTTATTTGATTTTGGCGCTATCTACAAAGGCTATCATGCCGATATCTGGTGTACTGGCTACGGTTCCAGATGCTAAGGTCAACGAAAATGGCATAGACCTTCTCAATAAATTCCCAAGAGATCTCATGTGCCTTTAGGCTAACCACGCTCTAAACCAATCACTCAGTTGCGATTTGATTGGGGCATTATGAATCGAGCCGTTTAGCTGCCTAAGAAGCATTTCAAGCGTGAAGGGTTCTCCTATTAATTGTTTTTGAAGTCTCTCAAAATCTTCTTCAATAAGACAATCTGTATTAATCTCACACGCTTCAATAAGGTTGTCTTTGCAATTAATGCGAATTTCGAATAAGCCCCAATCAAATTTCGCTTCTTTTTCAATTTCAAAACTTGGCCCCTCTGCGTAATTCCAATCCCATGAATTGTATTTTCCCATCAAAGGGTTTAAAGATACACCGAGCGTTTTTGGATCGACGTTTAGAATCTGAGGCTCAAATGCATAGTTTCGAATAAATGCCGATTGTATGGCCTTTTTAAGCGACTCGACATTTATTTCAGCACTAAGCTCTTTTAAATTCACCACTCTCGCCCTGACAGAATCAATGCCTTTAGATTTGATTTTCAACTTTGAAACCGTCAGGTAAGTAGCCAGTTTTTCAAGGTTTACATCGACTAGAACTGTTCCATGATGACACATTCGGCCATCTTGAGTTAAAAAAGCATTTCCTGAGAATTTCTGCCCCTTTGTTGTCAAATCATTTCGTCCGCTCTGCTCAGCTTGAATCCCAAGCATAGCCAGTGCTTCTAAAATGACACTCAGCTGTCTGTCCACATCGTAATTTTGGGGGGCCGTCACAAACGTAAAGTTTAAATTTCCCAAATCATGATAAACGCTACCACCACCCGATAATCTGCGCACGAGCTTAACGCCGTCCTGTTTAAGCCTTGGCAAATCACATTCTCTATGTGGATTTTGATGACGCCCTATCACGATGGCATTTTCGCTTTGCCATAAAAAAAGGGCTATTTTATCGGGTTCTAAATATTTTAGCAAGTATTCTTCAAAAGCTAGATTAAAAGCTGGGTCATAACTGTTTGAATGATATACCACAGTCGAATTAAGCAAAATGAACGCCCCTCTTATCAAGCATCAATATGGCTTCGTGGATAGACTCAGAAGTCGTCGGATGCGCATAAATCACATGAGATGCCTCATCAATAGTCGTTTGAGAAGAAACTAAATTCCCAATTGTCGCCAACAAATCTGTGGCATGAACGCCAACAATGGTGCCACCTATAATCACGCGATCATCTTTCCTTGCAATCAGCTTCACGAAACCTTCTGATTCTCCCATTGCTAACGCCTTCCCATTTGCCATAAATGGAAATGCACTCACCAAATAATCAATTTCGCTAACCACAGCTTCCTTTTCAGTCATTCCAACATGCCCAACTTCTGGGTTTGTAAATATTGCACTTGGGATATAATCGTAATTCATTTGGGTCTGAGAACCACAGATATGGTCAACCGCTACAAATGCTTGGTGTGAAGCCACATGTGCAAGTTGAATCATATTGGTCACATCGCCAATTGCATAGACATTTTTATTTGAGGTTTGCATGAAGCCGTTTACTTCAATGCCATTTTGTCGCTCGTTTAATGCAACTTCTAGAAGTTCCAAATTTAAGCTGTCTAAATTCGCTTTTCGACCTACTGCCATGGCCACTTTTTCAGAAGCTATAAAATGGCTTGTTTCTCCTATTTGAATTTCAAGTATTTTCATCCCATTTAAAGTATCTTTAATCGATGCAGCACAGGCACCCTCATAAATCTGGATTCCTTTTTCAATTGCAGAATTTCTAACAACGTCAGCCACATCTGCATCTAGCATGTTGAGTATTTGAGGCAAATATTCGACTACAGTCACTTCCGCTCCAAGTGCTCTATAGATAAAGGCAAATTCCATTCCAATAACACCGCCACCGATGATGGTCAATGATTTCGGCACTTCTTTTAAAGACAAGAGTTCCTTGCTCGTCAATATATCAGGCAAATCATGCCCTTCAATTGGAATGGCACAAGGTTTAGAACCCATCGCTAAGATGAGGATTTTATAATTGAGGGTTAACTCTTGCAGCTTATCATTTACAACGAGTTGGTTCTTTTGCTGAACTTGCGCCTTACCTTTAATAAATTCAATATTATGCGCGGACATCAAGTATTCAATGCCACCTACGAGTTGATCAACCACCTTATTCTTGCGATCCATTAATTTGTCGAAGTTGACATCCACCTTAGAAATTTCAAAACCAAAGTCACTTGCACGTCTGATATCATTAAGAACAGAGACGCTGCTCGCCATTGCTTTGGTCGGAATACACCCATAATTAAGGCAAGTTCCGCCCATTCTATCCTCTTCAACAATAGCAACCTTTAACCCCGCCTGAGCAGCTCTTATAGCCGCAACATAGCCACCAGGGCCGCCTCCGACTATAGCCAAATCAACATCCACGGTTCTTTTTTGTGGTTTCGAAAAACCAAAGCTATAGGCAGCACTAGCGCCTTTTGGCGTAGCCGATTTGCTATTTTCATTGCTTGCAGACTGTTCAACGGCTTCTACCACCGCAACGACCTGTCCTTTTGTAACCATTTGTCCCTCTTCAATCGAAAAGGAAAGCAATATGCCTTCCTCCGTCGATTTAAAAGTCAATGCGCCTTTGCCTGATTCAATGGTGAAAAGCGCTTCACCTATCTGAACCGTGTCACCAACAACCTTTGATATTTTGCCGATCATGCCCGTTGTATCATGTCCGTTTAATTTTTCAATGAACAACTCTTTTTTCATAGCAACCTCTATTTGAATTCGTTTTCGAATTCAACAATACACTCTTGCAGTAATGTGACAGCATATGCCATTGAAGGTCCGCCTCCAAAAGCAACCGATACCATTGCAGATTCAATGATTTCTTCTTTTGTAGCGCCAGCTTCAAACGCCTTGTAACAATGATAAACAATACAATATTCACAACGGTTATAACAACCAATTGCAACGCTCATAAGCTCTTTTGTTTTCAAGTCCAAATGCTTTGGCTCGTAAGTCGCCCCTAACAAACCCATAAATGCCCCAACTTGCTCAGGATTTGTGCTGCCTAAATTCCCTAATCCACCAACGAAACTGTTTAACATTTCTCTCACATTGTAAGCCATAGTAACCTCCATTTTTAATTGCTTATGCAATGTTGTGCATAGCAAGTTTATATATTAAGTATAGCAAGTAATTTTCAATAAAGCAAATTAAATAAAAAAGACACGTTAAGTTGTAGAAACTACAACTCTAACGTGTCTTCTTCTGAAATATTGGCTATCATTTTTGTTAAAACTTTTTCAAAAATCATCAAATCTGATTCACTGATGCCTTCAGATAAATCATCATTAAATTGATTTCCTAATGGCAATAAACTTGTAATGAGCTGCTCGCCAGCTTCCGTTAACGAAATCACAGTCACTCGTCTATCCAGTTCACTTTGCCTACGAAGTACAAATCCATCTCGTTCAAGCCGATCTAAAAGTCTTCCACCGCTGGAATCTTGCACGTTCATCAAATTCGAAAGCTCTCGCTGTGAAACGACAGCTTTTGTATGAATATAGTACAATGCTATCCACTGTATTCGAGTAACACCACTGTCTTTTAGCCTCCGACCGAAGGCTTCTGAAATCTGCTTCATAGCAGTTTCAGTAATATGACCCACTCAGCGATCTAAATTAAAAAACATGTAGCACCTCCAATCGTTTAATCGTTTTCATTTTATACGATAAAAGGTGATTGTGCAATTTATATTGCTTCCTGATTTGCTCTAAAATTTAACAACAATGAATTTCGTTCGATTACCAGTTCTCTAAGGGTTACACCCGCCATATTAAACATAATTTTAGACGCTTTCACATTGTCTTCATCTTTGTATTTGTCATCTAAATAAACAACTTCTCTGATTCCCGATTGAATAATGGCTTTGGCACACTCATTACAAGGAAAAAGCGCTACAAAAATTTTACAATCTCTCAAATTAAATTTGCTATTGAGAATGGCATTTAGCTCTGCATGACAAACGTAAGGATATTTCGTGTCTAGGAAATCACCTTCCCTACTCCAAGGCAGCTGAGTATCGTCACACCCTGTTGGGAAACCATTGTATCCAACACCAACAATCTTGTTGTGCTGATCAACTATGCATGCGCCAACTTTAGTATTAGGATCCTTACTTCTAAAGCCAGACAAAATCGCTACACCCATAAAGTACTCATCCCATGAAATCCAATCGTTATTCATAAAACCTCCAATAAAAAATTGGTGAAATGCGCTTTAGTTTAAAGCATCGAGTGCTTTAGTTTAAAGCATCTAGTGCTTTTTGATTCACCTTAACTTCTGTTGCACCTCTCCATTTGATGAGATCTGCCTGTAAAACTTCATAAGCATTCTTTTGAGTATACGATTTTCTGAAATTATCTTTTACTTGTTGATTTGTAGGAATATTCATTTCATTAACATAGAAAACAACAAATGCGCCATCTAAAGCAATGACATTTGTAAGTCCTGAAACCTTTAACTTCAAAACAGCCGCTAAATCTTCAGGCGAAAGTTGAATGCTTTTCATCGGAATGACTTGAACGCCTTTTGCTGGGTCAAAATCGAAAGAATATTTTTTAATGACATCATCAATAGGAGTGCCCGATTGCGCCTTACTTCTAGCTGCAGTCGCTTCTTCTTTTGTCTTTGTCACAATATATTTAAGTTTTACATCCATATAGTCTTGCTTAGCATTAACAAGGTAATTTTCAAATTCTTTAGTAAAATCTACTTCATCAACCTTATATGATTTGCTCTGTGCATCTAAAATTTTAGAAAAATACATGTTAGAAGAAACGATCTCTACCAGTCTTTCTTCCGTAACATTCGGCATTACCTGACCATTTGTAGCCACAATTTCTTTTAAATTTTTAGTGTCCTCTAAAACTTGTTTGTTTTCAGCATCAGTGAGTTTAATTCCTTGCTCAACTGCATTCTTCTTAATAATCAAAGAATCCGTCAAAGCAGCAAGTGCGTTCTTCTGAGCTTCTTTCGATTCACCTTGGAAGAGTAGGTATAGCTTGTAATCTTCAACGCTATATTTTTTACCATCAAAAGTGACTGCATAGCTCTTACTTTGCTTGTCAAATTCCTTGTAGCCAAATGTGCCCGCAGTCGCGAGTAAAATAACAGAAAGACCTATAGCCGCTATTTTTTTAAAATTAATTTTCTTTTTAGGAAGTTGCTCAATCTCCTCAGTTTCTTCAACCATCTGAGTTTCTTGACCATCTTCGTTATCAACCAACTCATCTTCAATTAGATGATCTTCGCTGTCATTCATCTCATCTTTAACGATGACTTCGCTGTCACTCACCACTTCTTCAGTGAGTCCCTCGTTGTCGTTAATTTGGTCTTCAATTCTGTCTGCATCTTCTACTCTGTCTTCGTCTTTTAAATTCATAATTGCACCCCTTTACTTCCTTTCGGATAATATCTTAACATTATACACTTCAATTGTGACCATTGTGTGAAGTTTTTGATTACAAACTGATTTTACGAATCAAAAATAATTCAGGTTCTATAATTTTTTTCAAACTTTTAAGTTCACCTTTAAACGATGTTTCGCCCAATAATGTTTGAATTTCAATCAGGTCATTATGCTTTCCAATGAGCATGTTAACATTTACGATCGTCTTGTATAAAACATCTGGTTCAATTTCAAGAATGCCTAGTTGAGATAAATACTTTATTTTTTTGCCACTTAGCCTTAGTTGGTGTAACGCCTGAGGATCTTTTACCGTCACATTTATTGCTTGTTTGGCATATTTTTTCATAAGTGACGTTATGCCCTTATTAAGCTTTTGATGATCAAATTCAATCTGGCTAAACTGAATGGCGCTTTCGTCTAAAAGCGTCAATAGTTGCTCACAATCAACCGTATCTCTAATGATTTGATGTGATGCTTCTAATTTTTCGAAAAGTTCAAAATACATAGGATGCTGATGTCCAATTTTAAGTACTGCTAGGTGTAAAATTCTTGAATTTGCAATGAGTGTTGATAGTTGTTTAAGTTCCAAATCAAATTGAAAAAGCCATTCTTTATCGCATTCCAAAGGTTGTTTTTTAAGCACCCAAAGAAGTGAGCGCATTTTTCGAATGGACACTCGAGTGGTATGCACCCAATGATCTGTCGAATGAACTATTCCTTCTCTGTCAAACAGAGACGTTCTAAGCAGTTCAACGCAAATATCACACGCTACTTGCCATTTAGCAGTTACTGCACCTTTATATGCAAATTTATCACTACTAGATGCCAGTATTCGGTAAGCTTCATAAGAACCTTGCCCATGAATCAGACATTCCTCTTGATGTGCAAGACTATCTGCATCTTTAATGAGCTCATCGTATGGTTTGTGAATCACGTTTTTTTTGCTGTGTCTCTTGATGGCGCGACAAATAACTTTTTGCTCTTTAATCGAAAATCCAGATTCTTTTAATAGTGGCCTCATAAGGCTATCGCCCATTTTAGCATGACCTTTCCCGGTGACACCGCCTCGTGACCTTCCAAGATCATGTCCATAAGCAATCGCCAGAGCAATATTTGGGTCTAAGTTTCGATTTTGAGACAGTTCGAGTATGTGTTTTTCAACGTGAGCTAAGTGAATCATTTCAAACGTACTATCGACAGCATTAATGGCCGAACCCTCCGCCAAACCCTTCAAATATTTTAAAAAAATCATACAAGCACCCCATTTAGGATAATTAGCCACTATAATTCACAAGTGATTTCGCACTTCATTATATCATAAATCTTAAAAAGCTTCTCCAAAGAAGAAACTTGCATTCATTATAATTTTGTTTAAACGATTAAACACCCTGAATCCACTAAGGAAGATTCAGGGTGTCTAAAATCAATATCTATGCAGCTTCCTTCCTATAGAAAAGCAGTCCGAACAGGATTACTGCTACTGAAATAACAAGGTATATGCCAATGCTTGGATTGGTCACGCCACCATATAGGATAATGAGCGAGCCCAAAGTTGCGCAACCAGGAATCACATAACGCTTAACAAATCCCAAATCTTTAAACTCTTTCACATACCAAGCATATAAGAAGATATAAAGCGCGTAAATGAGAACAATCGGAATTTCGTCTAAGGCGATGTATCGGCCAAAGATCTCATTGATGCTACAATACCACAAGATCCCGTAGGTAACCGATAAAAAGGCTGCAAATAATGCTGAGTAGGTAGGCATATTTGTCTTTTTATCTACAATGCTCATCCATTTTGGAAACGGTCCTTGATTACGAATGCCAAGTGAATAAGGAATTCTCATACAAGAAAGAATCAGTCCATTTAATGTACCAAGACACGAAATGATAACAAATACCGTTAAAATAGTGGATGCAGTAGATCCAAACAATTTTGTTGTTGTGAGGGTGACAGCATTATCGCCTTGAGCAATGATTTCGCTCGTTGGAAGAACGCTTGCAATCCCTAAGAAGTAAAGCACATAAACCACTAAAACAATCATCGAACCGATGATTAAGGCTCTTGGCAAATTCCGTTTTGAATCACGAATTTCACTATTGATTGTCACGGCAGCAATCCAACCTTCGTAAGCAAACGCTGTTGCTACAACGGCTGTTGCAAGCGTACCACCAGAACTGCCAATGGTGCCGACTGCCTGTGAAAAGTTGCTTACCGTTACGCCATTGATAAGGCCTGAAACCGTTCCCACAATGGCAACCAAAGAAAGCGGAATCAATTTGATTACAGTAGCGCTCACTTGAATTTTACCTGCTAATACTGGTGAAAAATAATTGATCAAATAAGTAATGATCATATAAGTGCCTGTTAAAACCCAAGTCATTGTTGAATTCGTTGGATTATCGCTACCAAGTAAAATCATTGAATAAAGTGCTGCAACCCATGCTAAAATGGCTGAGAGTGGTGCGTAGTACAACACGCCTTTAAACCACCCAACTAAATAACCAAAACGTTTGCCATATGCCATTTCAGAATAATCCACGATTCCATTCGATTTTTCAATGCGTTGTGCAAATTCTGCGAATACAAGCGCTCCGAAAATCATAGAAAACGCACCAAGCCCCCACGCAAGAAGCGCTACAATCAAATTGCCATTGGTCATCTTCAAAACATCATCTGCTTTAAAGAATACACCAGAACCAATTACCACACCAACGACCATTGCAATTGCCATCGTCAGGCCATACTTTTTTTCCAATCCAGTTTCCGAGTTAAGTTCTACTTTGTTTTCCATGCTCATTCCCTCCAAATTGTCGTGTTTGACGTCTGTCATTAAAACCATTTACTCTAGATCATACAAAATATATTTGATGTCGAGATGTTACGGATTGTTAATGATTAAAAATTAGTATACAAGTATACGGATTGTACGTCAAATTGTTTTTTTTGAATATTTCAACAATAATTGTAGATGAGACACAATTCAAAAAAACTAAAAAACCACTTCGAGTATTGTAGACTCAAAGCGGCTCTCAAATTCATTTATTATATTTGCTTACGATTTTGTTTATGCTGGTACATCAATTGGTCAGCGCGTTTTAACAGTTGATGGATATCAGCATCATTATTGTATTTGACCAACCCATAACTAAACTCTATGCGATATGGTTTTAACGAAAACATATTATAGTCTTCAACACGCTCAATGAAATCATTTATATAGACTTCTAAATTCTCGCGGCGCCTCTCCTCTAATAATATTAAGAATTCATCTCCACCCAATCGGATAAATTTCCTCTCATTAAATGAAAATCCATCGGATAAAAGATTTGCAAAGTTTTTAAGAGCTTCATCCCCTTCTTGATGTCCAAATTGGTCATTAATAATCTTAAGATTGTCTAAATCCAAAAAAACAACGCTCAATTTATTTAATTTTTTTGTCTCCACATTTTGTGCATAATGTTCGTATGCATGCCTATTTTCTAGCCCCGTGAGGCTGTCTTTATATAGTTGATCATTCAGTATAAAAATATATATAACCACTGCTATCACAGCCGCACTGCTCCATGTGGTCAAAACAAAAGGATAGATCAGCTGAGTAGATGTAAATATTGCAGGAACGATGTAAAATGAACTAAAAATGACGATTTCTGAATTGCTAAACATATGGTGATGTTTATAGATGAAGTAGAGATTATACATAAAATAGAAATAACTTACGCTTGGCAAGATAAAAAACCAAGGGCCGCGTTCATACAAATTGCTCGTGTTAATATCAAATAAGAAGCCCCATTTGAAACTTAGAATAGCAGCTAACGCATTGATGAGGAACGGAATATACAGCCATTTATTTGGCTTTATTTTTTCTTTTCTATATAAATTAAGCCAGTTTAACTTAAATAAATAGCCCATGACCAGAATCAAAGGTGTAAACCCAAACCCGATTATATTTACGACTTTATGAGCATTTATCCAATTACTATTGGGGAGTTGATTCAATATGACATCACAAACTTCTAGAATTAAAAGCAATAAAATACCACCCATAATAATCAAAAAGAGTTTATTGGTACTGTTCTTCCTATTCATTTTAAGGTAAGCATGTATTGATAAAATAATTAATAATAGGCTAAGTGCCAGATTGATTTGAATTTCATAGATATTCACAATTGTTTCCTCACTTCAAAAATATAAATTACAACTTTTATTAGCATACCATATTCAAGAGCACTTTGCTTAACTCAAATATAACAAACTATAAAAATGTTCAATTTAAAAGAAGTAGGAAAGCCTATGCCTTCCTACTTTTTTTAAAGAACTTCTAAAACTTCAAGTTCAAAACTTTGACTGCCATTTTTAAGCCAATCGCGTTGGTATTTAAAACTCATGCACGTGTTGCTTTGCAAAGAAAATTGAAAACGGTTCTTAAAGGCTTCAATGTCTGTTTCTGCTGAAATCAATCGTTTCTCATTAGAAATATTATGAATGGCACTAATACCACCAACTCACATTTGATCGATTGCGGCATAACGAACCACAATATTTTTCGCGATTTGATAGTGCTATGAAAAAGTCTTTACAATGTTCACATCTGTTTAAAATAATAGTTTCATCGGTTATAGCGAACGCATAAATGGTCTGAATGGCCGTTTTTAAGGAATCAAAATCCCAAGAGATGGTCGTTTGATCTAACTGACCAATTGTGAAGCCTATCTTATTCGCCTTAAATTCGCTTGCCAAAATTGTAACGGGTTCTGTTAATGCATGAGGGCTTTTTTTATAAATGAGCAACTGATTAAAAGACTCTGACAGCATGCCTGCAAACTCTAAAAACCAATCCAATCTTTCAGCGTAAAACTTTGAAAAAATGAGGTCTATCACCAAGGGCCGTTTTCCGAAATACTTGGGTGAATCTTCCGCTTTGAACAAATCCACACTGTTTTATACCGCCTAACCTTGAGATCATCGTCATCCGCAAATGGCGTGAACAGTTTGAGATAAGCTTCCGAAGTCATTAAATTCTCATTATTTTCCAATGTGTTTTTGAGTATATTTAGACGATTTGCCTTTGTGTTCAAACAATTCTGTGCCATTAACAACACATGTTCCTCTCCAATAATATCTCGATTGTAGACGTTTGAACTGACAAATCCCATTAATCCATACTTCTTAACGAAAAAGATTGTACATACTAAAAGTTGCGCCTTCTTTAGGGCATCATTTTTACATCCATTTACAAAAAATCGGCTATCATTTTTATGGCACTGGCGGCTTTGTGTATTATAACGTCTCCACACTTAAAGATGGTAAGTTCAGTGCTCTATCTTGATTACCTCTTTTCATAAATGTTTAGTTTTTCTTATCATGCCTCAAAATAAAAAAAGAGTTTTGCAGTACAGTCTGCAAAACTCTTTTTTCTATTTTTCATAAGTTACTTTCGCCTGAATATCTCGATCAGGAAGATCAGAACCAATTGGCGATATGATTAATTCAATGCCCTTAATTTCGTCTGGCTTTAAATCCAGATGAAGCCAAATGGTTAAATCTCCATAAACATAGCCTTTGTAGGTATTAAGATCTTTTGGCTTTCGAAGTCCTACCAGGATTTCGCTGAAAGACCCTCAGCAACCGCTAGATTTTTCGCTGTATATCACCAAATTGGCATGACTGCTTGCTTTTATGAATTTCAATAAGTCTTCAGCGATTGTAATCATAAGTTCGCTCTCCTATATGCCTGTAGAATGAGTGTTATCTATTAATACACGCTACTCCATATCTCTTAAAAAAGCAATTAGAGCTTCAAACGCCTCAGCTTCGTCCTCGCCAACAACATTAAGCGTCACGTCGCTGCCACTAGAAGCGCCAAGCGTCAAAATACTCATGATGGATTTTCCATTAACCGTATTGTCTCCAAAACTAAGCGTAATGTCAGATTTAAAGCCGTTGGCCATCTTCACGAACATCGAAGCCGGTCTGGCATGGAATCCATCTTTTGCTGTGAGTGTCACCACTTGAATTGCCATTAGTATACCTCCTTAGAAAATGCTTCTAATATTATCTTGATTTCTTCTTTGCTTCGAGATTTCAAAACCGCTGCTACAAGAGGCTCTAACTTGTTTTGAGTCAACTTTCGAAGATAGAAACGGGTCGCTAAAATCTTAGAGGGCGAAACGCTGAATTCGTCCATTCCCATACCTAACCAGAGTGGGATCAGTAATGGGTCACTCGCCGCTTCACCACACATCCCTACCATTTTACCCGCTCTATTGCCAGCTTGAATCACTTGATAGATTAAACGGATTACCGCTGGATCAAACGTTGAATACAATTCACTTAATTTTTCATTCATTCTATCTGCAGCCAGAGTATACTGCGTCAGGTCATTGGTGCCAATGCTGAAGAAATCTACCTCTTCAATAAGCACGTCTGCCATTACCGCAGCTGAGGGCACTTCAATCATAATGCCAACTGGAACACCTTCGTCAAATTTGATGCCTTCTGATCGAAGTGCTTCTTTAACCGATTCAAGGACAGCCTTAGCACGTCTCACTTCTTCAACACGGGCAATCATCGGGAACATAATTTTACACTTACCATAAACGCTTGCTCTGAGAATCGCTCTTAATTGTGTCTTGAATAGGGCATCATCATCAAGACAAATCCGAATGGCTCTATAGCCTAAAAACGGGTTCATCTCTTCGTCGATGTTAAGATAAGGAATGTGCTTGTCGCCACCAGCATCAAGGGTTCTGATAATGACTGGCTTACCGTTTATTTCTGAAATAACATGCTTATAGGCTTCAAATTGCTCGTCTTCCGTAGGCGCAACGTCTCTATCCATAAAAACAAATTCACTTCTGAAAAGACCAATCCCTTCTCCGTCATTTTCCAAAATCAACGAAACGTCTTTTGACTTTCCAATGTTGCCCGCCACTTCCAAAGTGCGTCCGTCCAAAGTCTGACTGCTTAATCCTCTGACGGTTTCAAAAGTATTTTGCTGTAAAACGTACGCTTTTTTGCGATTTTCAAAGTCCTTTAAAATACCGTCGTCAGGATTCACAAAGACTTCCCCAGTAGCGCCATCAATGGCTAAAACGTCTCCATTTGAAATTTTTACAAGTGCGCCAGACATGCCTACAACGGCTGGGATGCCAAGCGTTCTTGCAATAATGGCTGTATGAGAAGTCGTATTGCCCATCTCCGTCACGATACCTTTTATTTTTTCTTTGTCTAAACCAGCCGTTTGAGAAGGCTGCAGGTCTTTGGCAACCAGAATCACCGGGGTTTCCAAATGGTTAAGATCCATTTCAGGCAGTTTTAGCAAATTTCTTAAGAGGCGCTGACTCACATCTTTTAAATCTGTAGCCCGCTCTCTCAAATAGGCATCTTCAATGGATTCAAACAACTGAACGAATCCCTTTGTTACCTGTTCAACCGCGAAACTGGCTGTCCTTTTTTCCTGAGTGACCATCTTATTGATCTGACCAATCCACTCTGGATCTTGCAAGAACATTTTATGGGCTTCGAAAACCTCTGCTTCCTTTTTGCCAATGCTCTTTGCGGTTGCAACTCTAAGCGATTCAAGTTGCTCGCCTACCTCTGCCAAAGCGTCATTAAGTCGGATCATTTCACTATTAGTATCATCAACCAACTGCGTTTCAATAACCATCTGCTGGACTTGAATGATGAGCGCATTAGCCACACCAATCCCTTCTGATGCTGGAATACCTTTCACTGCACTTCCTCCTTATAGAACTGAAACGCTATAGAGTAAACTTACTTTTTCGTTTTTAAAATTGCGAGCATGCCTGCAGCTACAAGCGTTCCTGCTACAATGGACACAAGATACATTGGCAAATTTGTCACTGCGTTTGGAATCACTAACACAAACAAACCGCCGTGAGGCACTGCAAGTCCACAATTGAAAATCATTGACATTGCGCCAGTTATAGCAGAACCAGCCATGATCGATGGGATGACTCTTACTGGATCTGCTGCTGCGAAGGGAATTGCGCCTTCTGTGATGAATGAAGCGCCCAGAGCCCAAGCTGCTTTTCCAGCTTCCTGTTCTTCTTTTGTAAATTTATTTTTAGCGATTACCGTTGCCAAAGCGAGAGCCAAAGGCGGTACCATACCTGCTGCCATGACTGCTGCCATAACTGCAGAAGGCTGTCCGGCTGCCAATGTGCCTACGCCAAAAGTATATGCTGCTTTGTTCACTGGACCACCCATATCAAGTGCCATCATGAGACCAAGCAATAATCCGAGAAGTCCTGCATTTGTGCCACTAAGCGAAGCTAACCAGTTATTTAAACCCGTATTTATGGCACTGACTGGTCCACCAATAATGTAGATCATGACCAAGCCAACGATCAGCGTGCTCAGAACAGGCAAAATCATAACAGGCATAAGTCCTACCATCGATTTAGGCAATTTGATGGTTTTCTTTAAGAAGTTAACTGTGTAACCTGCAAGGAAACCGCCTAAAATACCGCCGAGGAAACCTGCACCAAGCGAGGATGCCAACATACCTGCGACCATTCCGGGTACGAGACCGGGTCTGTCCGAGATAGAGAAGGCAATGTAACCAGCCAAAATAGGCACCATTAAAGCAAATGCGTTTCCGCCGCCAATTTTCATCAGCGCCGCTGCCAGTGTGCCCTCTTGTTTGAACGCCTCTATTCCAAAAGCAAACGAAAGGGCAATGAGAATACCCCCTGCCGTTACAAACGGAATCATGAAGGATACGCCTGACATTAAATGTTTATAAATGCTATTTTGCTCACTCTTTTTTTGAGTTTTTATTTCATCAACCTGCTGAACAAGCGCTTTACCATAAGTGGGTGCTGTCTTAGCCCTTTCAATTAGACCTTTTGGGTCTTTAATGGCTTCTTTAACCGAAACTTCAAGGACTTTTTTGCCTGCAAATCTTTCCATAGGCGTGCTAGTATCTGCTGCTACAATAACGGCGTCTGCTGCTTGAATTTCTTCATCTGTGAGTTCATTCTCAGCACCAACTGAACCTCTCGTTTCAACTCTAAGCTCAATTTCTAAAGTTTTAGATGCGATGAGCAGCGCTTCGGCTGCCATGTAAGTGTGGGCAATACCGGTGGGACAAGCAGTAACAGCTACAATTTTCATTAAATCTCCCCCTGTAGGATTATTCTAATATTTGAATAATGGCATCGTAAGAATCCGCTTTCATGAGGGCGTCTCTAACGTCTTGGTGCATGAGCTTTCTAGAAAGGCTGCTGAGTACTTTTAAATGGGTGTCGGCGCTTTCTTCAGGTACCGCGATGAGGAAAAATAAAAAGGTTGGCAAATCGTCCATTGAATCAAAATCCACGCCTGCTTGACTTCGCGCAAAGACAAGACCTGGTGTGGTGACGCCGCCGCTTTTGCCGTGAGGAATGGCTACACCCATGCCAATTCCTGTGCTATACTCCGCTTCACGGTGAAGTACCGCTTGCAAGTAAGCCGTTTTATCGTTGAGCAGACCAGCTTGGTCTAACTTTGCGACCATTTCTTCTATTGCTTCTTGTTTGGTTGTCGCCTCTAACGATGGCATGAACAATTCTCTGGTAAACAATTCTTGGATCATAGTATGACCTCCCAATCTATTGGTTATACATTAATGGTTTGAATGACAACTTGTTTCTCAAGTTCTACCAAATTGCTCATGGAACCTGTTTTGCTGCCTTCATTCATAACAACTGAAGTCGCCGTGGCAACCGCTCGTCTGACGATGGCATCCGGCAAACGACCTTGGCTTAAACCAGTCACCAATGCTGCTACAACAGCATCTCCGGCGCCAACAGTGGACTTGACTTCAACCGTCAGACCTTTAGCTTCAATGGCTTGATTGGCATCTACCCAAAGTAGTCCTTCTGATCCTCTGGAAATGACGACGTATGTCACGCCTTTTTCTATTAGGTTTCTCGCTGCTGCAATCATATCCTCAAGCGTTTCTAGTGTTTTTCCTAAAAATGCTTCCAGTTCATCTATATTGGGCTTGATCAGCGTCGGCTTTGCAATGATTGCATTTTCAAGGTAAGCACCGTCTACATCAACAATGACTGAAACATCTTTGGCTTTTACGCTGTCAATTATGCGTTTGAAAATATCTTCTGGCATTCCTGGCAGTGCCGATCCAGATAAAACCAGATAATCTCCCGGCTTGACAATGGCATTGATTTTTTGAATCAATAGAACAATGAGCGCCTCATCTGCGACTGGACCGCCTTCATTAAGATCCGTGTAGGTTTTCTCTACCAGATCAACGATCTTAATATTCTCTCTCGTTTCTCCAGAGACGCTTACGGTAATCAAATCAAGCCCCAATCTGATAGCTTCGTCTGAAATCCATTGCCCATTTCTGCCACCGAGTATTACCAGAGCTTGTGACTCTCCACCCAGGGCTTTAATGGTCTTTGTGACATTAAGTCCTTTTCCGCCTGCATCTCTTTGAATGTTTTTTACCCGATTGACCTTGTCTATGCAGAATTCTTCCACAGAGACTGTTCGATCAATGGCTGGATTAAGTGTTACGGTTACGATCAAATGCTTCACCAACTTTCACTATCACATCGATTTCCTTTTGTTCACAGTAGGCTATGAATGCAGCTGGCAAATGATTGTCAGAAATAATGCCACTGACACCTTCAAGCTCTGAAATCAAGCATAACTGCGTTTTTCCATATTTGCTGCTATCGGCCACGATGAAGGCACGATCCGCAATTTCTATCATCTTTTTCTTCGTCTGCGCTTCAATTAAATTAGGTGTGGTATAGCCTTTTTCATTAAAGGCATTGGTGCCGACAAATGCCAAATTGACTCTGAAAGCGCCAAGTGCCTTTTCAGCGATTGCGCCTACCATTGCTCTGGTATTCCAGCGCATTTGTCCTCCAGTTAATATCAATTCAATTTCTAAATTGTCTTCTAAGGCTGTTGCCACATCCAAAGAATTCGTAATCACAGTCACATGCTTGGCTTTAATGTTCTGCGCTATTGCCACTGTTGTGGTGCCAGAATCCAAAATGACTGTATCATGATCTTTGATCAGTCCCGCAGCCAATCTGCCAATTTCATGCTTTTCCTGATTGTAGCGATCGAGTTTATCAACGAAACTAGGTTCCATTTCTGAGCTTTCAAGTGCAATGGCGCCACCATGAGTTCTCACTAGTAGACCTTGTTCCTCCATTTCATTGATATCCCGTCTGACTGTTGGTTCAGAAACATTGAACAGTTGTGACAATTCTAAAGTCTTTACCTTCTTCTGTATTACAAGCAGTCTTAGTATCTCTCTTTTACGTTCCTCAGCAAACACAGGCATCGCTCCCTTTTCATTTTAAAATACTCAATTTTCGAGTATATCGCTTTTAGTTGTATTTTATCATTTTAGGGTTTTATAATCGAGCGATTTTTTTTGATTAATTGTTTTTGTTTTCGTTTGATTTCAATATACGCTCGTTTGTTTTCGTTGTCAATCTATTTTATTATGTTTTTGTAAAGTTTCGTTTAAAATCGAACAAAAACGAAAGAAACCGATCACCCTTGACATGAATCAAAGAGAATCGGTTTCTTTAAAATGGTGAATATGAAATTAAACCTTACTAAGAGGTTCTTTAACCCCTTTAATCAATAACCAGAGCGTAAATGACAACTCGCCGACCGTTGAGAAAATAAGTCCGATTGAAGCAGCGCTCAACATCAGCGTATTACCTGGAAGAAGGAAATTCCCATAGCTTTGAATGAGGTAACCCGAACTGCCAATCATTACCATAAACCCAAGTATTTTAGGCATATACCCCGACTTGATTACCAGATAGCCAAGAACCAGCAAATGGAACCCGAAAAATACTTGCCACGTGTAATTGCCCAGTTCGTGTCCCTTTAAAAACAAAGAAACCAGCGCATTTAATTGACCCGTCTCAAACGTTTTAGCGTAAGTTGGGTTATTAAGAAGCTCCAAAACGAATAAATAATTCATGATATTAATACCCTGAATTACCGTCATAGCCAGCCTCGAAAATGCCGCAATTGTTGCAAGGGGTTTATTGACTGACTTAAAGAGTCTGTACAGCAAGGCAACGACTGCAATTTCGACTAAAAACATCAAGGTTTCCCCTACTATGCCTAAGCGAAACAGCATCCCATTGGTTAAAATAGTATTGACTGTTGCCTGCAAATCGCCCGCGGCTATTATTTTTGAAGGCACATACATCAAACTAAACGGTCCAATGAGTGCAAGCGATAAGTAAAGAAAACCTGTTATTCTTGATAGTTTCTTAAGTGAGTCCATATGGTTGCTCCTTTCCAAAAGAGGTGATTGGTTGTTTTTAGTAACTCGAATATAACACAACACAGCCTAATCGCCATAGCTACTTAAGTACTATCTTTGGTACTAACCAGTAATACTTTTTGCTGTCATTTTCAAACCAAACCCAGTGCCCTAGCCTTCGCTGCCGCTTCGGTTCGACTCTGTACTGCTAATTTTGAAAAAATCTTTTGATTATAGCCTTTTACCGTGCTCAGAGCAAGAAAAAGCGTATTGCCAATCTCTTGATTGGACAGTCCGCTCGCAATAAGCCTTAAAACGTCAAGTTCCCTCTCAGTCAAGGGTTCGAGAAGACTTTGCTCCGAATTATTAAGACCTTCACGCTTATTTTTTTCGGGCTCCGCTTTAAAAGCATTTAATATTTTCAAAGTCACATTTGCCATTAGCCCGCGAGAATAGATTACCTCTAAAAGACTACGCATCGCTTCGCCCTCATCTAAAAACAGTCGGATTATACCACCCAACTCTGCTTTTTCAAATGCCTTAAGCACACTATTTACAGCTTGATCCACATCGCCTTGCAAATAAAGAGCCAAAGACTTTAAAACCAGTACCATTAACAATTCGTTCTCCCAGCTATTTTCCACGAATGTTTTCTGCAGTTCATCCAGTGCCGCTAACGCAAGTTTATACTCACCCGTCCCCAAATGCAGTCTAATCCGCCCATAGGCAGTAGCCTGTGTTTCAACCAAAAACGTTGCCGCTCTAATATTCTTTTGCTGAAGATCAATCATAATTTGAAACTCTGCAATATCTGAGAGTCGATGCAAAAACCCTTTTTGCCTTGCGTATCGACTCGCCTTTTCTAGCGTATCAAGCGCCCCTACGCCGTCACCTTTGACCCACTTTAACCGTGCCTCAAAATTCTCGCAAACGACAATTCGATCTGTATGATCAATACGACTTGCCAAGGTTTTTGCCTTTTCGAGATGTTTTTTAGCACTGTCCAAATCATTCCACTCATAACAAATCCGTGCCATTCCCAAGTAGGCATCACACGTAACAGGATATCCTTCATGACCCTCCAGCTGTATGACCCACTGATAATAGGTTTCAGCTTGGTAAAGGTTATTTTGGGACTCAAAAATATTGCCAAGTCCAATTTTCGACATAATTGTAATGACTACATGCCCAATCCGTTCGCTAATGCCAATGGCTTCATTATAGGCTTGCTGAGCATTTGCATATTCTTTTTGAAGCAGATAGGCATAACCTAACGCCCACGAACAGGTTGCTCTAACCGGCAAATTCTTAGGGTTGACATGCGCCAAAGCAAAATTGGCCTGAGCGATGATTTCTTTGAGGTCATGCCTCGTAACGGCTAAAGTTGCTCGAATAGCAGCCATGTGTCCTAGGATTTCGAGAACTGCATCGTCTGGATTAGGACTTACGGTTTCAGAACTTTTATACTCAGTAGCTTTAAATTCAGAGCCTTTCACAGCCGCTTCTGCCGAGAGCAATTTTTCTTCAACGCCAATGGTTTGACCACTCAACAAAATGGCGGAAGCGTAATTGATCCAAAGCACTGGGTGTTCATCTAGGACAAATGTCGGAAGCGACTGAATCCATTTGAGAACAGGTTGCTGCCCCCCACGAAAGAGCAGTGGCACTTCCCCGCCTTGAATCAGGCGAACCGCTCTTTTTATATCATGTGCAGCTGCGGCATGTTTGAAAGATTCAATTTCATAACCATTTGCTTCATACCATATACTTGCACGCTTTTGTAGCTCCGACAGATTTGTTTGCTTATTACCTGAAGAATCACCCAAGCGTTTGGCCAACCGATCTCGCAGTAAATCAGCAAAGAGATGATGATACCGATACCATTTTCGCTCGCCATCCAGCGGGATTAAAAACAAATTTGCAGCTTGAAGATATTCAAGCGTTTCTTGACTTTGACTTTGAGTTTGACTTTGAGCTTGACCTTGACCTTCCCCTTCCACACTGCCATTAGCCCCTCCACCTGCCTTATCTTCGTCGCCAAATAAAAGCGCATCACAGAGTGACCCACACATCCGATCAAGAATTGAAGTATATAGTAGGAACGTCTGAATGTTTTCAGGCTGGCGCCTTAGCACTTCTTCCACCAAATAATCCATTACAAAATGATGTGTCCCTGAAAATGACTCAATTAGTTGGTTTGCATCCTTTTGACCTTGAAGCGAAAGTGCTGCAAGTTGTAAACCCGCTACCCAGCCTTCTGTGCGCGTTTCCAAAGTAGCAACTGCCTTAGCCGATAGATCGAGCGCCATCACCCGACTTAAAAATTCGGCAATTTCGATATGCGTGAAACACAAATCTGAAATACTCAGCTGTGTCATTTGATTTCTGACGCGCAGTTGAGCCACATACAGTTCAGGCACGTCCCTCGAAATAATCACTAGGTGCATATTAGGTGGCAAATTTTCTAGCAAAAAAGTCACGCCCGCATGAATTGCCTTAGTCTCAACGACGTGGTAATCATCGAGCACAAGCGTAAAGGATTTCCCATGCGTTACAATGTCATTTATTAGCTTACTGATCATCCAATTAATCAGTGGCGGCTGCGGTGCGTTTAACATCGATATAATGCCTTCTCCCACAGTAGGGGCAATCGTTTGAATGGATGAGACAAGGTAGATCAAAAACCTCGTAGGATCATTATCGCCCTCATCTAAAGACAGCCACGCAACCGCACGCTTACTGCCAGAATTCAAAGCCCACTCACTGACAAGCGTCGTCTTTCCATAACCTGCCGGCGCACAGACAAGCGTGAGTTTTTTATCTTCGCCAAGAGACAGACGCTCCATTAAAAGTTTCCTAACGACCGCATTAGAGCGAGAGTGTGGGATATAGTGCTTTGTATTTAAGATGATTCTCGGTTCACTTTTATGTTTCACAATAGACATCACTTCACCCCCGCAGTTACCATTTTTTATGTTTTTCGAAGTGCCCTACCCGTCTGAGAAATGTCTGACTTAGCAATATCAAGTGGCGTCCCAGTTGCAATCACTTGCCCGCCGTGAACGCCTCCAAGCGGCCCTAAATCGATTACCCAATCCGAAGCCTCAATTACCTGAAGGCTATGTTCTACAACAACGACCGTATTGCCTGCATCCACCATGCGGTTAAGCAGTATTAAAAAATTCTCAACATCTAACGGATGAAGACCCGTGGTGGGTTCATCGATTAGATAAAGGTTGCGCTTGTTCTCGCTCACTATGAGTTCTTTAGCCAGTTTGAGTCTTTGACCTTCGCCACCAGACAAGGTTGTCAGCGTCTGCCCAAGTTCTAAGTAACTCAGCCCTACGTCCTGCAACAATTTTAAAATCTTCTTTATTTTAGCATGATGATCAAAAAGCGTCACGGCTTCTTCCACTGACAGCTTCAATACCTCTTTGATTGAATAGCCTTTGTAGGTGACCGACAGCACCTCTTCGTTGAACTGATTGCCACCGCAAACTGGACAGAGAACGTCTATGTTTTCGAAAAATAGCATATTGCTTTCAACATAACCCAGCCCTTCACAGTTTTCGCAGCGCCCGCCCTTGGTATTGAAAGAAAAATGCTTCAAGTCTAGGCCTTTTTCCTTCGCCTCATCTAGCGCGCCAAATATCTTGCGAATTTCTATATATAAATCACAGTAAGTCGCGACATTTGAGCGTTTCATACGGCTTAAAGCTGACTGCTCCACCGTTATGACCTTGTCGAAAGCTGAAGTGTCCGAAATTGCAAGCACCTCAAAAACAAGCGTTGATTTGCCTGAACCTGAAACACCCGTAACACTCGTCAGACAACCAATTGGAAATTTCACATTTACATTTTTCAAATTGAATCGATTGGCATTTATGACTTCAACAAAACCCTTGTCCGTTTTTCTAATCCCGATGTTAGAAACCTTCTTCCTTCTCAAATAGCTTCCAGTCACTGACTTGTCCTGCTTAAGCAATGCCTCAAGAGAGCCCACCGCAATGATTTCACCGCCGTATTTACCTGACCCCGGCCCAATGTCCACTATATGATCCGCTTCCTTCATCACGTCCGTATCGTGTTCAATGACAATGACTGTGTTTCCAAGATTTCTAAGAGCCTTTAGTATTTTAATAATGCCTGCCGTATCCATAGGATGAAGGCCTATTGTCGGCTCATCCATGATGTAGATGATCCCTGTTAAACTAGAGTCCAAAGTTGCCGCTAATTTGATGCGTTGGGCTTCTCCTCCTGAAAGCGTCATCATCTGACGGTCCAGCGAAAGATACCCAAGCCCTGCATTTGCAATGCGTCTAATTTTAGTCTCTATGTCCAGCAAATAAGGCTCAACAAGCGCAAACTCTCTTTCACCGAGCGACTTTGTCAGTCTTTTCATAAATGTTTGGAGCTCTTCAAGCGAAAGATTGGCTAGTGCTGAGAGTCCAGTGTTCATGACCGTTGCACTTCGACTAAGTTCAGCTAATTTTTCGCCGTGACAGGCGCCGCAAACTGTAGACCTAAAATAGGGTTCAAGTTGTTTCGACAGACCGCCTTTTTCTGAGAGCCTTCTCCAAAGCGTCGTCAAAACCCCTTCAAACCTGCCGTCAGAAACTTTTTTAGGAACTGCCTTTTCAGGGAATAAGCTTTTTACCTCTTCACTTTCAGCCCCATAAAGCATCAGCACTCTTTGCTCTTTCGTAAAATCCTTTACCGCTTTGCGATTGGGGGGTTCTAATCCATAAGCCTTAAACGCCATTTCCAAAGACGCAATTTGGTAATCTTTATACAAAGCATCCCAAAAGGCAACTGCACCATCTTCAAGCGCAAGATCTTCGCAAAGCACGCTTTCCAAATTGACTTCGAGTGATTCGCCAAGCCCGTGGCATTTTTCGCAAGCACCCTCTCTCGTGTTAAACGAAAAATGTGAGCGCGTCAATTTTTCCATTTTATAGCCACACTTGCAGCAAAACATATAAACGGTAAAATCACTATAAGCCTTTTCAAGCACCTCTTTGCAATCTGATGACTTGATGATTTGCTTGCAGCTTGGGCACACCCTTTCGCTCAATTTTTCATAGACCATTCGAAGCGCCGTGTATATGTCTGTAACCGTTCCAACCGACGAACGTGGATTTCGATTGTATTCACCCGATGAAATTCTGATGGCAGGCGAAAGATTGAGAATGGCATCGACTTTAGGCTTTTGAATGCCTTGATAGCCCATTGCCTCTAAATACTGTCGCTGACACTCCTTGTAAAGCACATCCATGGCCAGCGTTGATTTTCCAGAGCCAGACAGACCCGTGAGTACCACCAATTTATTTCTGGGAATGCTCAGCGAAATATTTTTTAAATTGCCCTCTCGAGCCCCAATGATTTGAATAGTATCATGCTTAAACGGTGTCATATAGACCTCCAATCGGCCAAGTATACTTCAATTAACTGATACCCATTTTCAACGCAATTGAAAAAAACTTCTTCAGGGTAAACAGAAGAAGTTTTTTTCTTTAATGATTGTTTTTTGAGTGATCCTATTTTTGTCTAATTGCTCTTATCTCCATGCATCATCGCCTTAAACATTTGCACTATAATGAAAAACAGCTTCCACCCAATAAAGGTGAAAGCTGTTTTTGTTTTAAATATTCAAATAGGCACATCTTCATCCTCAATACCAGGATGACAGACTGCGCATTGGTTCCTACCGTTGTGTTTACCTCTGTAAAGCGCTCTGTCCGCACGCTTAAAAACATCTTCAATGCTTGGCTCGTTATAATACTCAGAAATGCCAAACGTCATGGTCACGTGAATTGATTTTCCTTGATAAACAAATTGCATCGCCTCTATTTTCTTCCTGATCCGCTCTGCCATCAATAACGCGGACTCCAAATGCATATCGGTTACCAGAATTAAAAACTCCTCACCACCCCAACGCGCAACGTCGTCTTGCTTTCGAACTTCACTCATGAGAAGCGTTGCCAATTCCTTTAAAACATTATCTCCGCAGTCATGCCCATACGCGTCGTTAATGGACTTAAACAAATCAATGTCTGCAATGACAATCGAAAAAGGCTTGGCATAGCGTCTGAACTTATCGCACTCGTCGCTAATTCTGCCTAACATATACCGACGGTTAAAAAGTCCCGTCAAAGGATCAGTCGTAGAAGAAACTTCTAACTCTACAATGAGACGCTTCAATTCTTCAGATTTTTGAGAATTGTTGAGAGCAATTGCAATATACGATGCTAAAATTTTGATGGCTTCTACATCTCTATTAGAAAAAGCATTTCGCTCATAGCTCTGAACTGTAATCACGCCAATAACCTGGTCTTCCAGTATCAAAGGATAATAAATCAGTGATAAAGGGTATCGACTTTCTCCCTTCGAAGCAACATTTGGCCATTTTAAATATTTATTGGGGTCTAAATCGTTGTTTACAACAGCCTCTCGTGTTTGAATACATTTTGAAGAATAAGTATCCTTACCTTCAAGCTCTATTAGGAAAGGCGGCACACGAACGGAGTCCTCAATGAAAAGTTTAAAGTTTAGGGTATTCACATAATAGTCATAGATCCCAATACCAAAAGTGTTGATATTCATGAGCTGCTTCACACTATCATAAATGGTTGTTAGAAGTTTTTCTATGTCTAGCTGAGCCGTAATTTCATGCCCTATCTGACTCAAAATCGCCAAATTTGAATAAGCCTCTTCAAGTTCTTTTGCCTTCAGCTCAACAGCATCGTTCATTTCTTTTAACTCAACATTACGCAGTTTGAAAATCTCTGCATCCTTTTTAGCCTGTTCTATTTTGAATTCTGCAGAGTATTGGTTGAGACGTTTCTCAAACTCTACGCTAGCAGCTTTGCCACTGATGGTATTAAACGATTTGAGATACTTAATAGCGTCTTGATACTGTCCCAAATTTTCAAAACACTTACTTGTGAGCCTGTAAGCCTCCCTAACCTGTTCGTTCTCTGAAATTTCAGCCCCAATATCGATTGCAGGCAGTAAATATTCTAACGCCTGCTTATGGCTACCCGATTGCACATATAATCGACCCATTGCAACCAAAGGATCAATTTGACTATATTTCGAAATGTTTTTATCGCTAAAATCAAGCGCCTTTTGAAGATAGCTAAGCGCCTCTTCCACTTGCCCCATTTGGGTATAGACTAGTCCGAATGAATAATTGCAAAGGCTAAAATAGTAATCGCTTAAATTTAAATGCTGCGCCGTTTCCAGAGCAGTTTGCGCGCTATCAAGCGCCAATTCGAGCTTACCCAAATCGATATAGGTCTCACTAATATTGCATAAAGCTAAAATTCGATTTGGATCTTTTTCCCCTAAATTCGTGAGCGCCTGCTGATAATAACTAAGCGCTTCTTCGTTGCGCCCTTGAAAACCGTACATCGTGGCAATATTATTTATGAAAGCAAATTCAATGGCCTTATTGTTCTCATTTGCTTGAAACGTTTCATTGCCCTGTAAAAGTTCCAATCCTTTTAAACTGACTTTTAAGCAATCTTCAAACATGCCAATATTGCCATAGACATAACTGTATACACGCAGCGCTCTTAGCTGAGCATAATCAAACCCTAAGTTTTCCGCCATATGATACGCTTCATCCACAAGTGTGAGCGCTTCATAAAACTGATCCGCCTTCACAAGTTGCGTCGCATCTAAGATCAGCATTTCAGCATATCGCTCTTTTTGTGTGTCTGATTCAAACAGATCAAATACTTTGTGAAGCCCTTGAACAAATGTGCCAATTAACTCCAATTCTTCCCACGAACATTCCCAAGCAGCACTTAACAAATCGTCAAATTGCTTCTCGAGGTCTACCAATGTTGTTGGAAGTGGTTTATCTATTACTTCGAGAATGTCCGCGATTTCTTCTTCGCAGGGGTTTTCTATAAACTCATCTGCTTCCTCTCTTAATTTAATGCTTAGCGCTCTAAGGTATTCCTCAGAACACGCGATGTGCGTCTTACTGACCTTCCCAGAGCGTTCAATTACTTCTGGAATCAAGTCACGCACGAGTTTGTTGTACGTTTTTTTAGACATGGGTTACTCCTTCTAACTATTTTATATATATTATTTCTAATTGTGAATTAATTACCCTATCTCAAAATTTCCATGTACCGCTCTGGGTGTTCAATATTTTCAAACCCATATTGCTGATAAAGCCCCTGCGCATCCTGTGTCAAAAGGCTGATCCTACGAAGACTTTTCACATCGTCTCGATTAAAGGCTTCGTTTAAAATCATTTTTCCAAGACCTTTACCTCTGTGGCTTTCGTCTACCACCACATCGCACAAATAAGCGAACGTCGCATAGTCTGTGGGTAAAGTGGAAAAAGCTGCGCCGCGTTAAAGCGGGTTTGATCATATGTAATGTCATAGCCTTCACAGTGATTTGTTTTCAAGGTTATCGCCTCCGAGTGTTTATTCTGACTTTATTGTACCTAATTTTTATGGGTTTTGGCGATTAATTTTTTAACGATAAAAAGCTTCTTCAAATTGATGAAGAAGCTTAAATATGTGACTTTCTAAACATAAGGTGTCAGAATCTAGAAATCAAAGGCTTAACGCCGATCTAAAAATTGTAGAACAAATTGTTTAATTTCAATTGCAGCCTTAATTGCCTCATTAACATCATTTTCATCGGGCTCTCTACTATCAGTCTGCTTTTTTTATCCATTCATTAAATAATTCAATTTTTCTCTCCATAAACAACCTTTCCAGATTCCAACACCTGAGTTATAAATGCAGTTTTTGTATCTTTCCACTCCAAAATTTCTTCTTGCGTGTACATTAAAAGATCCAATGGAATTTTTACGCCTCTTAGTCGTTTTCTTAATTCACGACATCTTTTATTTGTAGGAATATTAGAGTTTTTTACAATTAGTAAATCCAAGTCACTGTCTTCAGTTGCATCTCCATTGGCATATGAACCAAACAACACAATCTTATCTGGTTTTTCAGTCTCAGAAATAATGCTAACCACATAATCAATTTGTTCTTGAGTAATCAACATTGAATCTCCTTTCTCTATTACAATGATTTATTTCATTTTATTCTATTAAGAGCAGAGCGTCAAATACCTATATTTACTTTTTGTAATACGACATAACCTCAATTGCTCTATTGGTAATCAATTCATTTCCATAATTTTTTTTACCAATTGGTACGATTAAATCCTTAATTTGTCGTTCCATTTTCCATGTCATTTCTGAGTCCATTTTGCTTTCAAGCAAATTGAGCGCTTTTTTCAAGGATTCAGAATTTACCTGCTCTCTTTTTAGAAGCCACAACATTTCAAGAAAATCGGCTTGATACATGCTTGGGAATGTCAAATGCTTAATATTTGTGTGAAGAAATTCTGCTTTATTGTGAGAGCTGAAACAGACTTCATGAAGCAAGATAAAATCAATACATTTATTGACTAAAACTTGAGCCTTCTGCGAACGTTTCTCTGGCGTTATAAAGGATAAACCCTTAAAAAGCTTAACAACGCCCCAATAGCAGGTATGTTTCCCATAGCAGCTTCGATTTGAGCAATAAGGGAATGATGAGGGCGTCACAAAATCACCATCGTCAAATCTTTGATACTGCGCAAAAAAATCCACCACTTGATTAATAACGTCCTCTTTTCCAGATTCAAAATAGGAAAGCAAATATATCATATTTCCATTTAGACAGGGAATTGGAAAGTGACTTTTTCCAATGGAGAAAATGCCAGTTTTTATATCAAAAAAATGATTAGCGATTGTCTCTAGTGGTTTTAAAAATCGATTGTCTTTAGGATCCGCTTTTAAATCGGCTAAAAGTACAAGTGTCCAAAGCGTTGATTTATAATTTGGTGCATAATAGTTAAACTCAGGGAAATATTTATCCCCTTCTTTTAAAACATTCCAACAGCCGTTTTCATCCTGCAATTCCAAAATCTTTAATATAATTGATTTTTCAATTTCAGTATGCATAACACTAGCCTCCTCTAGTTCAAAATAAAGCTTCTTCAAATTGATGAAGAAGCTTATTAGCAATCCACTGCACAAATTAGTTCAACGCCTTTTTTAACATTTCAGCACTTAATCCAGTCGCTTTCATTATATCTTCATCGGACATACCCATCAGCTTCATATTTTGTGCTGTTGTTAATAAACCCTTCTCAATACCTTTTTCAATACCTTTCTCAATACCTTTCTCAAAATTCTCTTTTTCCCTTGTCACTTGATCATGAATAGCCGCTTGTCTTGCCTCATATAACATCCGGTCTGTTTTACTTTTACTCATGGCATCTAATACCGTGTAAGCTTTTTTAATTTCCTTGTTCTTTTTAGCAAGCATTTCAAGCACCTCCTTCTCAGGCGTTTGGATAAAGAGCATCCACTGGGTCAGCTCATCTTGTTCAATATTTCTATAGTCTAAATCTGTTAATTTTGAAAGTTCTAGAAAATGAATTTCAAGAATGTCCGTTAAAACTTCATGTGTTTCATGCTCTAAGAGCAAAAATTTATTGTGTTTTTTCTCATTTTCAATACAATCATAATTCATAATATTGATCGTCACCGTCTTGCTGAGTTCATCGTAACTACCACCAGAAGACAATTGTTCAGAATACATTTTAGACCAATAGTAGAGCGTTCTTTTAGGCATGGAACTCGTGTGTTGAAGCTGAATTTCTATATCAATATATGTACCCAAATTTGTTTTAGCCGTAACATCCACGCAATTTGAATTGAAAATTCAAATTGTTACATTAGTGAAAGTGTTGGACAAAGTTTATGCTTTTATAATTAGTCGCGGGCTTCAACGCGACTAATTATAAAAACACTTTGTGAAACTTTTAAAAATACCTTGTTTGTCTTCTAAATGCTCACGTTTAAGCTCAGTATTAAGAATTTCTACATCGTCTATCTCTTCAGTTAGAACCGCATTTAGAAAGTCGATGAGAACGCTTTTATTACGCGTGTCACCAAAAATTCGTTTAAAAACAAAGTCGTTTTTTCGGGACATTATAAAACCATCGTCAATTATCCTATTAGACATCGCGAACCTCCTAAAATGCTTCTTAGGTCAATTTTATGCTAAAAAGAGCAGGGTGACAATAGCGCCAATCTTCAAATCATTAAACTAGGTTTTTAGTTCCCACCTACCCCTGACACTGAATCCAAAACCGCCGCGCCAAATCGTGAATCAGCGCATCCTCTAGCTCAAAACAAAGCTTCGTTCGACCAAAAACAGGGTGCAGTTTCATCAGTTTGAGAAGCCGTCCATTACGCTCTTTAAGCGCCGCAATCTCCGCCTCAGACGGAATTGTATTCGACTTTCGACTGTTGCAAGCTCTATGAACAAACACCAAATTCCACAAATCATCCGAATAAATAAACGACCAAGGAATCACATGATCCACCGAAACCCCATTATCCTGCACCGGCTCCCCACAAATGAAGCAAAGCATGTCTATACTAATTCACTTCTGAAAACTTGTATAATTCAAAAGTTTCAAGCCCCTCTCTTCGTTCGGTACGCTCACTTCATGAGCTATGAAACTCTTGAATTAATAGTTTTCTATCGCGAATTAGTATCTTGGCTTCTCAAGCGTCAAATGCCTATGATACTTCTTAAGACTCTGACTTCCCTCGCTGTCATAATCCATGTGCTTAACCTTCTTGCCAATCCTCGGCGAATTGTTATACTGCTCCAAAATCAATATCCACTTCAAATTGATCACATCCAGCACCAGTCCGATGTTATCCTTTAGCGTTCTCAAATCCACCCTTTTCATATATAGAGCATCATCGCCCTTATAATATTCATAAACAGGTACCCGACCTAACGCACTCACCTTTTTAGACAGAAAAAGATGGCTTACATCCGTCTTAAGAATCCGAACCACCTTTTGAATCACCTTTTCAAAATATTGCCCCTCCATCTGACGAATCAACCCCTCAGCCCTGTAAAACTTAATCGGCAAATTCGTGCCCTTAAGCGCATTGACCTTCAGTTCAATCTCACGAACTAGTGAAACGATGGTAGCCGTATTGTTAGGGTTGTTGCTTTGATGAAGCCTAAAATACACATCCTGATCCCAGTAATACCCCAAGAATTTTAGTCCGATGTCCTCTAGAGTAATTTGCTGAACAGCCTCGTCTTCCGTTTCGGCAAATTCCATTTCACAGGCGATGTGCGTGATTGCCTTTGCCCAAGCCATTTTATAGGTACTAGATGTATCACAACTTCGTATGATTTCTAAAAAATTGTCTAGGAACATAGGTGCCTCCGTTAATTCTCATTCATCCCAAACTCTTTGCTCAAGAGTTTTCTTTTATACAAATTTTCAAATACAATCACTTCAGAATCTGTAATGTTCTTAGGCAAAATTTGCAATATGCTAAATTGGAAATGTTCAAATCTCTCAGGATAATCACAAAGGACTTCTTTCATCCCTTTATTGCCACCGTGCTTACTCTCAACATAATGTCTCCACCGTTCTAAAAGACCACCAGAACCATAAGCTGAACCGATATACATCTTTCCATCCGATTTATCCACGATCAGATAAATGGCATATATAGATGACAGTGCTGTGTGCCAATTATCGTACAAGGTTTGATCTCTTACAATCTCCTTTAATTCGCTATAGCTTAAAACGACATTTTCAAAACCATTAAAAGCAAGTCTAGCATTTTCCTGTATCGCTAGCACCGCTTTTTCGTTAGTTGCCCACTGATGCCAAGAAATTGTAGATTTTCCCCAATCGATGATTAGCCTCCCTATGAGATCACTGAGCAAGTCTGTTTTCTTTAAGTCAAAATAGGTATAGTCGCTTGAAAACATGGACGGTGCAGGATAGCCATTAGGCATTATCTCTATAGTTGCCAATTGCGATTCACCCACTTGATAACAACCGGCAAACTTAGCACTTATCCCTGGCGCGCTAATAAATGACAATATGTAATCACAACCATTAAAGAAATTTTGACTTTGTATTTTTTGATACGCTTCCATAAAACCAGTTAAATAACAGGTTTTAAAAGTTTTATCTTTCAATGAATGTCGAATTAATTTAACCCTTTTGGAATCAAGGCCATTTCTAGCGAATATATCTGATAGGTAGAGCGATATCATTTAGGCAACTCCTTTTTATTCTTAACGTTTATTAAGGAAAGACCACTCATATTGCCATATACAAAAAATATTAACTCACGATAGCTTATAAAATTCTCATATTTACTCAATTAAATTATTATTAATGTTCAATTGGGAATAATTTGCTAAAATGTGATATGAATATATTTTCAACTTCGTTTTTATTACAAAAGCTAAATATCATTCAATCCATTTCTTAATAATGTTAAAATCTTTAGGATTACTAATTTTCTTAAAAATATACTCTAGCATCCCTTTATAAATTTTACATTTATAACTCTCAGGCATTTTTGCAAATATAGAATTTTGTTCGATATAATTATATACTGGGCAAGCACCACAATATGGACTAAATACACATTCACTACAACCTGGTAAGAGTTCTAAACACGAAGATAAACAAACAGATTTTGAAATTTCATTGTCAATAAGGTCATTAAATATTGATAAATCTACATGACCAATTTTGAAACTAAAATCTCCTCGTTCCGCAATCATTCGAGCTTCATCGCATGTATATATTGAACCATCATAATTGTATGCCAATTGACCTATTGCGCCACCACAAGGCGATCTAAGTTCCATGTAATTAATAGGGTTATTAGTTAAAATTTTCTTTAACAATATCTCCATATGAAATTCACTAACAACAACACCTTCATTGTTCTTTGCTATAATATATTCAATACAATTAATATAAAACTCAATAAATTCTTCAGGTGAATATCCAATCAAAGCCCAGTTATCAACACAATTACCTAACGGTGTAAGTGGCCTGATAAAAATTTTATTTAAATCAAGCCTTATATACTCATCAATTATTTCAACATATTTGTCAAGGCTCTTACGTGTTGTAGTTAAAATCGCATTCACTTCTTTATTAATTCCTTTCGCTCTATACGTCTCACGAATTACTTCAAGATTTCTTCTAACTACCTTAAAAGTGCCTACATTGCCATTTGGCCTGTTATAGTCATTAACTTCTTCATCTCCGTCAATTGAAGTTGCAATACTTATATCATTCTCAATTAGAAAATTAATAATATCGGCATTTATTATTGTTAGATTTGAAACAAGGTTATATTGAATATTTTTATTTTTAATGTTAACTAGGCGGCTATATTCGACTATGAACTTTAGAGTTTCAAAATTTAATAATGGTTCTCCACCTTGAAATTCAAATGTTAAATTATTTGCGGGTGATTGAAGTGCTAAATCAACTGCTTTTTTTGCTGTTTCAAAGTTCATATATCCTTTAATTGATTTTTCATTTGTTGCCGACACTTGACAATATACGCAATTTAAATTGCAATGATTTGTTAAAACAAATATATGTAGCTGTGTTCCAGTAAATAAATACTGCTTATTTCTGCGTAACTCTATTGCTGTATCCTGTACAAAATGTTCAAAATTTTTATTACTCACAAAAAAATTGGTTTCAAGCTTATTAAATAAATCTGAAGATAAAATAGTTGATTCTACAAATGATTTGAATTCAAGTTCTGTCAAAAAAATAAAGCGTCCAATATCATTTGTTAATAAATATTTACCATCAATTCTTTTAAAATTACAATAATTTTTAATCATTTCATACTCCATTATATTATAGGGTTTATGTCCATTCTTATATTGTAAGTAGAAAAAAACATTCCACCACAAAGTTTCTTTACTTTACACAATTCACATTTAGCGTCATATATTATTTTAGAATCAGTAATACTTTTTTCGCAAAATTGCCATATTTGGGTTTCAAGTTTGCATTGTGGAATATTGTATATTTTAGGTTGAATTCCACCTTTGACCATTAATTTGATTGCTGCAACTAAATGACTCCCTATAGATTCATAATCTATCCATATCGCACTCAAATTTTTCGCTGCATTTCCTAACAATTCCATTCCGATAAAACAAACTCGATAAATTTCGGGGAAATTCGAAATAATATAACTTGAAATCGACTCTAATTCTTCATAATTAATTTTATTGATTACTATCCTAATTTCAACTCGAATACCAGCTTCCACAATATTGTTAATCCCATTGATAGTCTGATGAAAACTCCCATCTACCTGTGTAGAAAAATCATGTGTTTTTTCATCAACAGAATGTATTGGTATAGCAATTAATACTTTTTTTGGTGCAACAGTTAAAAATATTTGTGTAAACTCACTTATGCAAAATACTCTACCATTTGATAAAATCGTAAATTCAGTATCAGGTAGTTCTAGATTGCATACTTTTAGTATTTCTAATAGTTTTATGCCCAAACATGTAGGTTCACCACCGGTTATTGTAAGATGTTTACATTCTTTTGGTATAAGTTTGATAAGTTTTACTATATCCTCAATGCCAACTTGATTTTTTCTACTTCTTGACGCAACTGTTTCTGGACAAAATATACAATTATTGTTGCATTTATTTGTAAGTATAAGCGCATTATCAACACTATTTTTTTTATAAAGGATGTGTATTACACCATTAAGATTATCTACTTGAACAATATCATCATCCATTAAAAATTCCGTACCAGTAACACTTGTTAAATAAGAAATATTATACTCTTCTAAATACGAAAATATATCGCTTGGTATAGTATTTGATTCAAAAAAATAACCACTATAACCAGTTTTGAATTTATGAAATTCGTTACTTTTAATCACTTGTATTGCATAATTACAATTGATCATATTTTCATTAACAACAAGTTTACTTATTTCGAATTTTCCTTTTTTTATATTTCCGTGATACTTATTTACATTATTGCTATTAGTGATCAAAATTATTTTCCTCCGATTTATTTCAAAAAAGAACATATCAACCCAGAAAGAGCAATAAAATGTGCGAATGGTATGAGCCTAACAATTATAATTTCATCTATATTATATTTTGATTGTTTTAATAATTTTATACTTTTTACTTCATCTTGGTTCAGTCTTGATTTAGTATTTTCATAAGTTAGTAACGGAAGCCCTCGTAATTTAAAATAACTAAATTGAATAATCGTAATATATGATAGAACCATACCAATTTCTACATCATCTATATTAATAATTCTATGATTGTACCTCGAACTAAATTTTCTAAGAATTGCTATTAAAATGACTATCATCAAGTTAACTATTATATTCACATTAAATGCACTTTGGTTCAGAAAAGTAATTAAACTTATGATCAGCAGATTTATAAAAATAAAAAATAATATTTCTCTTTTTTTTAGATACCACTGTCCAATTGTTATAGCTACAACAATGTTTATTAACAACAAACTAGTTGTAACTTTATTTCCAAATATAGATATCATAACTTTATCTACGCAAATTATCATTGAAAAATTAAATAGAATTTTGAGTATAGCATCTATAATACTTCCACTAAAATTATTCAAATAGCTTGATTTATTTGAGTGTTTTTCAATAACATACAAATAAAAACTTTCTAAAATTATATAAATAAAACCAAAGACAAAAATCAACATGACAGTGAATATTGTTTTGTAAATAAAATTATCGGTAATAAGAAACATCAAAATAATAAGAAGTAGTTTCGAATCTCCTGCAGCCCATACATTGAAATAATAAAGAATAAAACACAAAATTGTTATAGCAATAAGTTCAATAAAATATAATGGAATTTCCGATAAATCGTAATATAAAGCATAAATGATTTTAAGCATAAAACTACATAATAATCCTATTAGAATGATTTTATTACTTACTTTTTTATATTTCAGATCAGAATAGGATGCAATTATTCCAATCAAAAAAATTAAAATTATTGAAGAAATTTTAAAATATATTAAATTCATATATATTTACCAGATAATTGAATCAAAGCGTTTTTAAATTCTCCGACAACTATCTTTTGAATTGAATCATCACACTTTAAATCAATAATTAAATATTGATCATCATACTCTTCAACACTTACCTCATAATAGTCACGATATAACTCTATAGCTTCATATATTACTTTTTTTAAGTATATTTCAGTGTTAATCTTCATCATTTTCTATTACCTTCATTTTCAAACCAATCTAGTGAAATTTCAGATAAGCTATCAAGACTTACCGTCTTGTTAATAATATTTTTTGAGTCAATATTATAATTATTTAAATCTGTTGAAATATCTATACAAGCAGAATATAATGCTCTTCCCATTATCAACTCCCTTAGATGCCTAGTTTCGCTGACTATACTCTTTCTAATTTTTTGATGCAATACTTCATTCATAAAATTACGAATATCTCTTATGGCTATTTCCTCCGTTATAGCCTCATTCTTGTATGAAAATTCAATATTAATCAATTCGTTAATTTGTTCAAAAAAAATATAATATCGATCAATAAATTGATATGCCCCTTTCATCAATGAATCTACGTTGTATATTTCTTTATTAACACAGAAACTAATTTGTTCCTTACTAATTAGATATTTCATCTTATACGTTGTCCTTTCTATTTGTATTTTGGTGTAGGGTTAGGTATTTGAGGCACTTGCGGAGTTATAGGCACTTCCACACCTGGCAATTCAAGCTCATTTATTGGAAAAATATTAATTGTTGATGGCGTTGGCGTTGGTGTTGGTGTTGGTGTTGGTGTTGGTGTTGAGGTTGAGGTTGAGGTTGAGGTTGAGGTCGGGGTTGGCGTTGGGTATGATGGTGAATCACCTGGATAATTCACGGATGATGTATGAGAAGCATGTGAAGCATGCGAGCCGTGTGAGCCGTGTGAGCCGTGTGAGCCATGTGAGCCGTGTCCTGCGAAAACTTCATCTGCAAAAATTATACCTGCTAACAATAACATAGAACCAATTGTTAAAACTTTTCCTCTATTGATATTGGCTTCTTCTTCATAGATAAAATCGTAAATTGAACGCTTAATTATTGGTATGATAAGTGACTTTGTTTCTTCCATATTTAAATACTCCTTTCAAGATTGTTTTTAAGGATAATGCTAGTCATTATTAATATACTTCAAAGCACTTACTTTCCAATTACTATTAAATGAAATTATCTCTGAATCATAATAAAAAGATTTAGTGTATGTATTATTAATAATTCTGAATGGTGTTCCCTTTGCATCAATTACTTCCTTTATACTTGAACCTATTCCCACTCCAGAAGCTGAGGGGGTTTTGTCACCTAAAGACATTAATAGGTTCTTTCCAGAGTTATTCCACGAAATCACATTCCAATTTGTATCAAACTCCACAGTTGAGTTTGCGTAATAAAGAACTTTCAAATTTTTTTCATCGATTACCATTACTGGTAATCCCATAATATCAAGGACACTTTCTTTGCTTGACCCTATTGTAAAATAATATTTTTTGTATGGGCCTGATACAAATAAATTATTTTTCCAACTACCTTTCAAAATTTGTCCAGATTTAAAATAGTATTCTCCATTACCGTCCCGCATATTATTAATCCATTCTCCAGAATATACATCTCCGTTATTAAATAAATACACGCCTCTTCCATTCATCATATTTTTTGTCCAATTGCCATTATAACTATCACCGTTTATGTATATATATTTACCACTACCATTCATCATGTCATTAGCCCATTGACCCTGATACCGCTCTCCATTTTTAAATGTATATTCCCCATATCCATTTCTTACATTTGAAATAAATTCCCCATTAAAATAATCACCATCATCGTATGAAATAGAATCAATTGCTTTATAAATAATTTCTGTGTCAAGATTCGCAAAAATATCGTTTTTTCTTAATTCAATTTTTACTTTTCTTTCTATCGGATCCCATGAAATATTCCCAAATTCATTCAATGAGTTAACATTTATAGCAGTCATACCCATCAAATTAAATGAGTCAACTACAGTTGATTTTACATAGACTTTGATATCTGAATATATTACATCCATAATTTTTTTGCCATAAGGAACTTTACTTTTCTCTACTTCAATTGGAAAAATGATCTTGGAATAATTACGTTCTATACTTACACTTCTATCGCCTTCATTCCATTTAATATCAAATCCAAATCGATCTAAGTCGCTTGCAATTACTATTGTATTCCCACCTATATTGTAAGTCGGAACGTTATAACCGTTTATTGTAGTTAAAATGTTTGTAGTAACTACATCTCCAATATCTTGTCCTATCATATATTTAATTGAGTAACTTCTGTCAAATAACGCAGTAGAACATAACACTACCGCGATGATTAGATTAATAATTTTATTTTTTCTCATTTTTTCACTCCTATAAATTATATTTCGAAAAGAATAGATTATAACACTGAGATAGAATTGTGAATTTTTTTCAAATAATTTAAAATCTGATAAATTAATTTATAAAATGAAAACCATAAAATAAATGATCATTTTTTTGATCTATTTTCTTTTTATCATTCACTCCCCAATCCCACTCAAAATATACTCATAAATATCATTCTCAACAGGCTGAGCCATTATGAACTGAATCTTTACAACGGATACGCCCTTTTCTTTACCAGCTTCTTTTTCCATTGTGCCTTGTTCAAAACTATCTTCAATTGGGGTTAGGTCGCCCATAAAGTAAAATTCTATGCCTTCGTCGTTGCTTTTTTTAATGAACAGTGGAATTCTTAGACCGGACTTATAATTTCGAAGGGCTTGTACGTCAGGGCTATTCAGTGTTCGATTGGACTTTGACATCATTGCAAAAGTGCCATTATTAATGAAATGGTCTTCATATTTTGTCGTACTCGATATGTCTTCTGCCTTATGATAATTGACGAATATGGGACAATTGCTCTTGTCTGGACTGACAATGTAGCCGCCAACGTTTTGCGCAACTGGGTTTTCACGCCAATTTAAAATACGAAAAACATCTTTTCTTGAGTATTTTTTATATAGAATAAAGCCATTTACAAAATGACCCTCTTTGAATTGATTTTCATAAACATATGTTGCATATTCAAGCGCATCTGTAAGGAAAACTTTAAAGTGTTTGTTTTGTACAGCCTGCTTCATCATCTCGCTAAAGGTCACTCGACCTAAGTCATTATTCACCAATTGATAACCATATTTCTCAGAAACTGAAACCAATTTATTTTTATGTTTTTCAGTCGTAAACTTCAAATTGATGTTGTGAAGCGTTGATTCTAGCGTCTCTTTGGAAGGGGTATAAGCATACTTTGTGTGCATACACTTTTCAAACGTTTCAATCAAAACAGTGTCCTGCTTAAGCAACATTTGAAGTAAAACAACTTCCTCAATGCGCTTGCTATTGGCAATCTCTTTTGACAAAACTTCCAAAAGTTTAATCTCATCTTGAGTTAATACACCCTTAAAGCTCTCATCTTGATCTAGCGCAAAATTAAAGAAAGAACCTGAGTAATTGACATATAGAAACGAATCCCGAGAACTATGTTCGACAAAATCCATCATCATCGGCATGTGCCCAATTTTATATTTTAAAAGTTTATAATCGTTTACTAAGTCCTTTAACAGTTGCATTTTTGAATTGTCAATCGATTCAAAAATGCGCTCTTTCGCAATTCGATCAAAATTCACCGTGGACGAACCAGGGATCATGTCACTTTGCCCTGCCATCAATTTGCGAATGCTGTCTTTGTTAAAGCTTGAATCGCCATAAAGTGCTATAGGAATGAGGTAGTTATTGCTATAATTGCCGATAAAGTCGATTACCGTTAAATACTCTTTTTGATCTGTTTTCCTTAACCCACGACCGAGCTGTTGAATAAAGATGATCGCCGACTGTGTTGGTCTTAACATGATAATCTGATTCACTTTTGGAATATCAATGCCCTCATTGAAAATATCCACGGTGAAAATATAATCGTATTTTTCGTCTGGATTGTCTGTTTCTAAGCGGTTGATAGCCTTTTCTCTTTCTATTTCATTGTTTTCACCCGAGAGTGCAATGGTTTTGAAACCACGTCTGTTAAACGATGCAGACAGTTCCCTACTGACTTTATTGGAGTTGCAAAAAACAAGTCCACGGGTGCACCCATCGTCACATCCATATAACCTAGAGGTGTTGATGATATGATTTACCCGTTCTTCAGATACCAAAGAAAGGAAGGTAAAGTCTTCATCTAACTTTTCATTTTCAACGGTAATATCGGTAATCCCATAGTAGTGAAATGGGCACAGCATATTTTCTTCTAAGGCGCTTTGGAGGCGAATCTCATAGGCTATGTTGTAATCAAATTGTTTGAAAATATCAAAGCCGTCCGTTCTTTCTGGTGTCGCCGTCATCCCTAATAGGAATTTGGGTTTAAAATGCGCTAAAATCTTTTGATAGGTTTCCGCACCTGATCGATGGGTTTCATCTATGACAATATAATCAAAATGATCTGGCTCAAAATTAGCCAAATTCTCGTCCCTGCTGATGGTTTGGATGGTTGAGAATATAAAATCCTTCTCAATTTCCTTTTTTGTCCCACTAAAAATACCCATCATCTGATGGTTGGCAAATATTCTTTTATAACTTTCCATTGCCTGTTTCGCAATATTGGATCTATGTACCAAAAACAACATGCGTTTAGGCTGAACACTCTTTACATCGAATGCGGAAAGGTACGTTTTACCCGTCCCTGTCGCAGATATGAGCAGCGCCTTGGTCTTCATTTCACTTCTGAGTTTGCTCAAGTTACTAAGCGCCTTCTGCTGCATAGGATTAGGCAAAATACTCACATGATTGATGGCTTCCATCGTCTGCATATGCTTGCTGAAGAACTGCTTTTGAGCGCTGTAAATGCTGGCGTAATGCTCTATAAAAGCGTCGTCCACCGCCGTGGCGCTGTCGAATTCTTCGTTAAATTCATTCAAAGAATCGTTTATGATCTTGGAGTCACGCAGTCCCGACACCCGTAAATTCCATTCTTTGTTGGACGTGAGCGCACTCGCCGTCAAATTGCTGCTGCCGACAATGAGGTTATAATAGTCCTTATGTTTGAAAATATAACCCTTTGCATGAAAATCGCCGAGGGTCACGATCTTCAGCTCGATGTTCTTGTATTTTTTGAGTTTCTTAAGCGCTTCTGGCTGAGTGAAATTTTGGTATTGAGAGACAAGAATCTTGCCCTTAACCCCTTTTTTCTGAAGTTCCTCTAGTGTGTTCACCAAAACGGCCACACCGCTGGTGGTTAAAAAGGCAACAGAAAAATAGAACGCTTCGCACTTGCCGAGTTCATGCAAGATCGTCCCGAGTATCTTTTTCTTCGCTTTTTTATTGTTGACCATGAGCTGCGGCTGGTATTCATAAGAAGACTCATGCTCCTTTACAATAAATCCTGTTTCAAACGATTCTCTAAGATATGTGCTAATTTCCATGTTTTAAGTCCTCTATGGGTGTGTCTGTATTGACTGATATGTAATTGTTTCGCTGTATATATAAATTTTTTTCGCACTACTTATATATTAACACAATTTCCAGATTTGTTAATTGCTTATTGTGTTTTCCAGTGGGAAATTTTGCAGGTTTTGTCCATTTTGGGGTGGTTAGACGCAAAAAAAGACACTCTTTTAGCGGTTGGTGGGGCGTGCCGCTTTTAAGGAGTGTCTTTGGGATTATTTATAGGGTATATTCTAAACCTTATTCTCTTTAATCAGCCCTTTTGCAAACTTATCAAAATCCGATTCAAACAAACAATCTTGAATGACACGATATTTTTCAAATTCACTTTCGGCAAAAGCTTTAGCAATTTCAGCAGTTACTTTCCCTGCATGGTTCAAAATTTCATATTCATTAAATTGTAAAAATGCATTTAGTTTGCTTGCCCAATCTTCCATTGTCATTGGAATTTTTCTTTTCGCTTGATTTTCAGCATAATCTAAATACATTGTGATAATTCTATTCAGTCCATCAATTTCATCAAGCGATAAATAATTCTTAGCGATTGCCACATCACTTTTCACTATTTTGCCAGTCGGTGCATTTTTCCAAGTGGTAAGTCCCATATTTTCTTGTTCTGCATCTGCCCTCTCAACGATCAGCTCCGCTGCAGTCTTTCCATGAATAGCAAAGTGGAGTTTGTTCTGTACGGTTTTGAAAAATGTCTGTGTAATTGAAGCATCTACCGAATAATCCTCATTTAAAAATGATCCATTCTTGAGCCTTTCTTGGTCTATAACATATCCGCGAATTGAAAAATCTTTTAGAATCCTGCTCGCCCAATTTCTAAAAAGGATTGCTCTTTCTGAATTGGTTCTAAATCCGACAGCGCTTACAGCTTCTAGGCTATAAAACTTGGTATTATATTCTTTGCCGTCAGGCGCAGTTCGTCGGAATTTCCGACATACTGAATTCTCAACTAACTCCACATCAGAAAAAACATTCGCTAGATGCTCTGAAATTGTTGATCTACCCTTATCGTAAAGTGTTGCGATCATGTCCTGAGTTAACCATACATTTTCATCCGCTAACATAACTTCAATTGAATCTGATGCTGAATCCGCGGCAAACATCAGGAACTCTGCTGTACTATTTCTTATCTTTAAAGACTTTTCATTTTCACTCACAGCTTTTTCCCCTCCCACAAATTACCTTTGCAAATCTATATTGCCATTGATGCAACATCAGCTTAAAGATATATTCCCATTTCTAAATTTAGTGCCGCTTCTTGCCTATATGGCAATTATAGTCGTTCAACTTGCTAAGTTCAACAAAATGAATCTCTAGTCGATCCGTCAATAAATTACGATGCTCTTCTTCTCGAATTTTAAATAAAGAATGCATTTTGGGATTTGTCTATTTTTGTGGCAGGGACGCTATTTTATCTAACGACTTAAGTCTTTACGCGCATCATCGTGCTCATTAAACATGGTTATATACACCAATGCGCGTTTATATGCGCATCATGAAGGTTGCTTTTCAAGAACAGTTTGAATCAAGTCGATGGTTTTCTTCCTAATCCCTACAGAATGCGCTATGTCCTGCCACTGTTTCACAACACCTTGAATTTCTTCAATAATCTTTTTACACTTAAGTGCCTTAAGATCCATCTTGTTGCCACACGCAAGCATATCTTCTGTAGTGATGCCTGACGTTTTGCCATTGATGGTCATTTGATGAGCTTTTAGCCATTGGTTTTCTAAATTATATGCAAATGTAATATCATACGCTGGTGATAAGGACCAAACGCCTCTTCTGTTCATTAAAAAAGAAATATTTTTTACATGGTCGTCCTGATTAACTGCAAGCACATTAAAAACCATTCTTCTAAAGAACTGTTCAATATCACTACTTGGCAGTTCCAATTGCCTTGCAGTTAAAGCAGCCATTTCATAGCTGCACAAACCCTGCTGGTTATAATCGATATGAGTCATTGCACCTAACGACTGCATATGCAACTTATCGCCGTTCACTCTATCAAATCTCTTTGTCATAAAATGATTCCGACCACCTTCTGAAAAGAGCTTGCAATCACTCATAATGAGCCTAGCTTGCAGCGCCATTTTATAATACGCATACTCAATAAGTGTATATTCAGAAGCGTCCTCAAGATTGTGATCGCCGTTTTTTGACACCCCATCAAACTTAACCAGCCAATAATCAAAACCCTTGCCTAGATCAACCTGACCTGAACGAATTTCGCCTGTTTCTCCATTGTAAGCAATGACGGCCTTTGCTCTTGCGCCGCCAGCTGATGTTCCGAGCCGTAATAGTTGCTTATAATCGACATTACTCTCCGATGATAGAAGCATATCCGTTTTTTCTTCTAATATGGCGGAAGCAAAATCCGACATCCTTGTCATGCTGATTTGTTCATCAATCTCTCTGCGTTCATTGTTATCAGGCTCATATTCCAGTGCACCCATCCCACGTTTGCCAGTGTAGCACAACCGTTCTACAACATTAAATGAGCTAGGTAATCTACCATGGGAAGCAAGCCACTGATCAATAACGGCATTACCAAACTTGTCTGGTAATGAATCTGCTATTAAGCCAGGGACGCCTTTAAAAGATGATTTTGCCAAATCGGGAAACTCGTATACCCTGTTTGATAATGGCATCATGATTGGCGATACCTCAATACCGCTTCTAAGAAAGTCCTTGTCATATTCAAATGACACATATCCCATATTTTCGTCTAAGTGAAAAACACCTATAGGCGTTCCCCAAAGCTTAGCGGTTGCAGTCAGTGTCATTATTTTTCATCCCCCCATTTGAAGGCAGTTTTTGAGCGTGTTTTCGAGTCTTTAAGCCCCGCTGTTCTTGCCTTTATACTTGCCCTTTTTCTTTTCAAAGTGATTGATTTCCCTTTCAAGTGATAAGAAGGCCTTTTTGTTGGATCCGGCACAAGCATATCAAGATTCGAATCTAATCCAAGAGCCATCAGCACTTTTATTAATGTACCGAGCTGTACATCCTGTCCATTTTCCATGTTCGTTATACTTCGTCTGGCAACCCCTGCTTTATCGGCTAGTTCCTGTTGAGATAAGGGATAATCAATTCTATACGCCCTTAGTCTAGCACCGATCTCAGCTATCGCATTGAGAGAAGACAAATATCTACCCATGATTTCACCCCATTCTTTTTAAGATATTCTATATAATGATTATAACTCAAAGCGCAATAATGCGCAACAAAGTGCTCATAAAGTGCAAATATGACGTTAACGAGCAACAAAATGCTCATCAACACCACCAGATGGAACAAGGCGAATGTCTCTTTCTTTAAGCAGTTCAAATGGTTCATTAAAATAGGTCTGAATAAACGCTAATACCCATTTCTAAATTTAGTGCCGCTTCTTGCATTTTGGGATCCTTGCTGATTTCTTCAAGAACCTCAAGCGCTCTCTTTATTTCCTCTGGAAGATTATTTTCCAACATATGGATTATTTCCCCCTCATCTTGAATCATACACCTCGAAAAGCGCTCTTTAACGCTTCAATCCTCCGCCTTACACAAAGTCTCACAATCTCACTATCTTCTGCTATATCAAACCCATGAATGGTCCCAATTGTTTTATACAATTCAACATGATTTCCAGACTGGCGCAGAGATTCTGCAAAGTTCACACCTTCATCTCTTAAACAATCAAACTCTGCCACTTCAATATATGCATCTGGCAAATTTTCTAAAGATTTCGCTTCCATAGGGGATGCGTAATCCCGATCACCGCCAACACCATCTTTAAGATACATTTTCCACATTTTTTCATTGAGTTTGGAATTCCACAATGGCGTGTCATGATACATTTTTATAGACTCAGTAATCTGCCTTGCATCGGTTACGGGATAGATCAGCATTTGAAAGCAAATTCCTGCTGCTTTTTTATCTCGTGCCATTAAACTGACCGCTGCCGCCAGTGCGCCACCCGCACTATCGCCACCGATTGCGATTTTATTTGGATTAATCCCAATAGCCTTT
>JAYVIR010000008.1:0-2128 GCA_043770095.1 Eubacteriales bacterium | reverse complement strand
TACCACCGCCATTTCCCACAGAAATTTTGCTAAAATCTATTTAATCGTAGATTTGTGAATGGGAAGTACATACAGTAGTAAAAATCTAGGTCATATAGGCATCGTTAGTGGTATGATAGATGAATTAGGCTTGGTAGAAGCGATAGATAATCAACTCCAGACGGATGGCATCGAAAGGGCAGTTAGCTTAGGGACGTTGTGTAAAGCCTTGATTTTGAACGGTTTAGGCTTTGTACAGCGCACATTGTACATGGTACCGACATTTTTTTCTGATAAACCCATAGAATTGCTCTTAGGAGAGGGCATCGAGGCGGATCAATTAAACGATACCGTTATAGGTCGGTGCTTAGATGCCATTCATAGCTACGGCTCTACAACGCTTTATGCAAACATCGCCCCCCAAATCTGTAAGCGATTGGGCATAAGTCCCAAAACAGTGCATATGGACAGCACAGATTTTCATGTTGACGGGGTTTATAACTCCCGCTTAGAAGAAGTTGGAGAACATGTGATTCATATTCGGCAAGGCTACAGTCGAGACCACCGCCCTGATTTGAATCAAGTTGTGTTGAATCTGATAGTAGATAATGAAGCAGGTATTGCCTTGCACATGGCAGGATTAGACGGTAACACAAGTGATAAAACGGCATTTAATGAGACAATTAGAGACCATATCGGACAATTACAGGCGGTCTATAGTATTGATTATGTGGTGATGGATAGTGCTGGCTATACCCAAAAGACGATAATAGATTGTGGGGAGCTGATAAAATGGATTAGCCGAGTTCCAGATACCCTCAAGGAGAGTAAAGGAGCGATTGAAAGCTACTATGAGACATGGACGCCCTTGTGTGAGGGTTATGAATATGTTCCATTAAGTTCTAATTATGGCGATATTGAACAACGTTGGTTATTAATCTATTCCCAAGAAGCGTTCAATCGAGAAATCATAACACTAAAGAAAAAATACGCTAAAGAAAGCGAGATAGAATATCAAGCATTTTTAAAGCTGACGCATCAAATTTTTGACTGTGAAAGAGACGCTCAAAAAGCGGCAGATGCGTTTGTCAAGAAGTGTAACTATTTGTCTTTTAATGATTTAGCATTTAAAGAAGTCCCAGTTTTTGGCAAAAAAGGGCGACCAGAAAAAGGGGCATTGCCTGTGGCTATTCATTTTCAAATACAAGCCAACGTAAGTTGTGACTACAGCACATTTGAAGCAATGGCTCATACAAAAGGTAAATTTATCGTGGCTACTAATGAATTAGACATGCTAAAATTAGACAATGAAGCCTTTTTCAAGACCTATAAAGGGCAGTCAAAAGTAGAAAAAGGGTTTAGATTTCTCAAAGACCCTCAATTTATTGCCGCTACTTTATTTGTTAAAAAACCACAAAGAGTTGAAGCACTTTTATTTATAATGACGCTTTGTTTGACCGTTTATGCCGCCATTGAATATAGAATTAGGCAAAAACTACTAACAGAAAATGAAACCTTACCCAATCAGCTTGGTAAAGAAGTCAAAAACCCAACCGCAAGATGGATATTCGCTTGTTTTACGGGGATTCATGTCCTTTATGACTCTGATAAGGTCTGTATTTTAAATTTCAAACCCTTACATCTGAAAATATTAAATTTACTTGGGCATAATTATCGAAAATATTATTTGCTCATTTAGCTGTGGGAAATGTCGGTTACAACATAGAGCCTACCGCAATCAACATAAGGTTGACTACGTATGACATAGATTTATCCAAAACAATCCTTGTAATGAAAAATGTCTTATATTTGTTATATAAAAATAGCTGAACCAATATTTTAACAATATGAAACAGACACTCCAAAATCTTGTAGCTGAGGGCAAAACGAAAAAAGTGCTTGAAGAATTAAAGGAATTGACCCAATCTAAAGTGGGCTTGCAGAAAGAGCTTATCTTAATCAATGCCCGTTTTACGGAATTGGAAAAAAAGACGCTTCTTGATATTGAAGAGAGCAGACCCCTCAGTATTGAGCGCAATAAAATCAATCACGCTTTGCTTGAATTGATTGACCGATTGGATTCCGGTGAGGATAATCATGCAATATCTGAAACGCCTACGCCTACCATTATCCAAAATGCTGAAAAAAT
>JAYVIR010000007.1:0-2728 GCA_043770095.1 Eubacteriales bacterium | reverse complement strand
GTCTGAGCAATGCCTGAAACTAAGACCTCATAGAGGAATCCAAAGATCCCAAGCTTCCATTTTGATGCTAAAGTAGAATCAAAAAGAATGTTTCCATTTCCCAGAGGCCTTTCAACCTCAATGCCTGAACCTTCGGCAGTTAAGTCTGTGCCGTTTTTATTTAATGTTACTAAGGGATCTGTGACAACAAGCTGCTCTGATTCTATCTCAGTGACTGTGCCAAGGACTGTCAAGCTGCCCTCAACAACAACATCTGACTTAAAGGTCTTTACACCAAAGAAATCAGAATCAAGATTTTCGATTGTATCAACACGAGTTTCAAGATCTGTCAGAACAATTTCAGCAGCATCAAGTCTTGTCTCGTGATCATCCAAGATTGCTTGTTGTGCGGCATTGTTTGCAGACTCTAAAGCTTCAAGATTTGTTAAATCTGTTTCTACCGCATCAAGCGCAGAGTCTAGCTTTCCAATTGCCGTTCGCTGAGAATCACCGTTGGCAATGTAGTTTTCAGAAAGATAGTTCTTGCCGTTTAGATCACCTTCAAAAGTGCCAGTGATGTCTGCAATCTGCTGAGTGTATTTTTGAACATCTGCAATTGCGGTTGAGTCAGCATTTTGAAGTGCGACTTTTCCCACAGTGCTCGTATCTTCGAGCCTGGACATCAGTGCGTTATTAACAACACTTGCCTCAACGTCTTGTCCATTAACTACGCTCATGCTTCGACCTTCCTAAACTGAAGTAGACCAGTGGTAAAATAATTTGGCAAGCCTGCCTTTTCTTTTAGTTCAAAGCCAAGGCCCCGAGAGTCCTCTGGTGTTGATTCTAAAAGAAGTTCTTCAAAAATGTCTTTGCTATCCCTGTCAGGCATAAACTCAATCGGAGTTTTCTCGGTGATGCTATTCATAAAGTCCACAGCATCAGACACGCCCGATAAGTTTTGTTCGAGATAACTTGAATCATCCTGTTTGTTGTCATTGATAAAGTCGATCACAAACTTGGTGATAGATTTCTTGCCAAAGTTTACAACTTCAACCTGACCAGTTCCGGTTTCATTTACTGTGGCATCAATCGCTCTTTTGCTAGAGCTTGAGGGCACATAGTCTAAAAGAAAGATCTGTGGTAAGTACTCTTTTCCAATTGGATCAGCGCCCGCATAAGACGTAAGTCCAGTCAGGTCAGTATCTCCAAGACCTAAGATTGACCAGATTTGTGATCCTCCAAAAGGACCTGAGTCAATTAGAATATCAAATGCCAAAGGTGCAGAGATAGAAAGCTGCCTAGTGTTTCGATCAACTGTTACAACATAGTCTTGAGTGCCTGCTGCACGAAGAGCCCGCTGAAGCTCAACGGCTGCGCCCGAGAGTGAATATGCTTTGGCGCTTAGCTGTGCAATTCTGACAGGACCTGTGAGCTCTTGAAATGAAAAGAAAATAGCAGTTGGTGGAATTACAAAGCCATAATAAAAAGATGATCTAGTCTGAAGCATTAAGCTATCGCCCCTCTTCTGATAGATACGCCCTGCTTATCAAAAGCGGAGTTAATTAAGTTTACAATTCTTGAACCAGTCTCGTCGCTGTCTAGCACGTCACCATTGATGACAACCTGCACTTGAGTGTCTACTTGTCTTTGTCGATCTTCGGGCTGCACAGTGTTTCCAATTGGTTCTTGACCACCAACATCTGTCACGCCACCAGAGAATGTTGGAGTAGGCGCGACACTTGTACTTGCGCCAAGACCACCACTAAATGATTTTAACAATCCACCTAGAGCAATTAATCCAAGACCAGCGGCAATAGCAGCACCACCAGTAAGTGATGCAAGAGAGTTCCTTAGAGAATCAATACCAATACCTATCGCCAAAAGAGTTTGTCCCAGGTTGATGGCAAGGTCTCCAATAATACTTAAAACTTGCCCAGCAAAACCAGCAAAAGCATTTGATCCTTGAGTTAAGGAAGCGCCAAGCCTTTGAACACCAGAAGAAACTGCAGCAACAATTGCTTGCTGCGTTGCCTGAGCAGATTGAAGTGCAAAATTGTCACTTTTTCTTCTTTGATCATCAATCCTCTTTGTTGAATCAGCCTGGATCTTTTCTTTTTCAGCAAAAAACCTTTGATCTTCAGCTATTAAGAGTTGATTAAGCTCAGCCTGATCAATGCCAAGCTTTCCTGCAAACTGAAGCCTGATTGCATCTTGCCTTTGCAAAGATTGCTGAAGGGCCTCTTCGTTTAAGATTCTGACTCGCTCTTCTTCTGTGGCAAAAACTAATTGAGCGTTGATGTCGTTTTGGCGAGCTTCATTTCTTAAAGTCAAAAGCTGCTGGTTAAATGCAGTTTGATTGCTAATCGCTTGCTGTCTCTCTTGCTCTGTTAAGCCAACCTGGACAAGGCCAGCGTTTGGATCTGTCGCTTGAGATTGAAGCTGCTGAAGTCTTTGAACTGCATCGGCCGAAAACTCAGCGTTTGATCTTAAGAAAACAAGCTGCTCATTGATTGCAGCAATCTCTGGAACAAGAGTGTCACGAAAGCGAAAGCCACCAAATGAATTTAAAGTGACGTTAATTTCTTTTAAGCGATCATTTAAAGCAACAATCTGTTCTTGATTGGATAGCTCTTCAAGCGGAGTAATTCCCCTACGAAGTGCGTTAGCAAACTCATCAGCTTGAACTGCAAAGCTTTGAAATATTGTTCCAAAAGTTGACCTTGAAATTTGCGAAAGTCGGTCGAAAAGA
>JAYVIR010000006.1:0-2314 GCA_043770095.1 Eubacteriales bacterium | reverse complement strand
TGCAGGTCGCATCGGTGAATGTGGATCATGGTTGAAATTCTGGCAAACTGACAGTGCTATAAAGCTTATAGACGCTAGATTTTGCAAGGTTAGTTATTGTCCCATGTGCCAATTCAGGCGATCGCTAAAGTGGCGAGCCAAGTTCTTGGCAGAGCTGCCAGCAATACAAGAAACTTACCCAACTCACAAATGGGTATTTTTAACGCTGACTGTACGAAATTGCGAGATGTCAGAATTGCGATCACAAATTCAAGCCATGGGGAAAGCATTTTCCAGAATGACCAAGCTTGCAAGTTACCCGCTTGTTGGCGCGATCAAGTCTTTGGAAGTAACAAGAGTCTGGGACTGGTACGACAAAGCGGGTAATTTCCTGGGGCGACATGGTACGACCTGGTACTACCGAAGCAATGACCCCGACAAACTGAATTGGACGGTCAAACCAACTAATGAAGTTCACCCACACTTTCACATTCTGGGGTTAGTTCCTGCTTCATACTTCACAGGTCGAGGCTATGTAAAGCAGGAACAATGGGCAGAAATGTGGAAGCAATCTCTTAGGGTTGAATATGATCCGATAGTTCATATTCAAGCAGTCAAAAGCAAGAAGGGAAAAGCACCAATTAGTAATCCTGAAGAAGTGGAAACAGATGATAGTGGAATGATAAAAGGTATTTGTGAAACGCTAAAATACACAGTTAAAGAGAATGACTTAGTAGGGAAGTTTTGTGATGATGATGATATTAACTCGAACTGGTTGAAAGCTATAACACAAGAGCTACATAAACTCAGGAAAGTAGACTACGGCGGTGTTTTAAAAGCTTTCGGGAAAGAAGTGGAAGCATCTATGGATGATCTGATTGGCATAGATGATGATAAAGAAACAGCAACAGAGAAGGAAGGTAAAGAGAGAGTTGCTCATTACAACTTCCATTTGAAAAAGTATATTATGATGAGCGCTTAAATGGATAGAAGTTGTAATGGATAGAAGTTGTAATGGATAGAAGTCGTAATGGATAGAATCTCTCACTAATGGAAGTTAGAACAGATTAGAGAAAAGATTATTATTTGGAATAGAACTATGATATGATTATCGCCATAGGAAAGCGTTACAGCGCTCTCCTATGACTTCCCTTTTCCGTAACAACACTACAAAAAAGAGCAGAATTATTATGTCAAAATTAGACACACTTGCGTCAATCGATTTATCCCGTTGTCTGCAACGTGCCGAAGCACTGATCCAAGTTCTTGGCGAAGCTGTGACCCAAAACGGAAATGAACATCATCGCTTGATGGCTGAACTTATCGAAGAATATTTGCTCAAAGCGAGAAAAATCCTAGGCGATCGCTAATTTAACGATCGCCTTTCTTGAGTTCTTGTTAGTTAAAACAAGCAATGTAATTTAGGCTAAATCGTCCAAGTGCTTTATATATATATACTTGAGCGTCTTTTGAGTTCTTATTAGCTAAAAACGCAAACAAATTAGGGCAAACTAACAAGAACTTAAAAAGGCGATCGCTAATTTGAACGAAGCAGAGAGCCGCCTCTAAGCGGCGTTACTGGTAGTGGCGATTGTTTCGGCTTCGCCACTACCAGATCTGAAATTCCTTCATGCAAAAACACTCCGACCATGCGAATGCATGCAAAGCGTCAGCGTAACCCGATGCGCCCAAAGCGCAAATCGGTAGGAGTTTAGCGAAGCGATGAAGTTAGGGTTGCAGTCTCAAATTATCTAAGTGAGTCTCATGATGAGACTGTAAACATTGCAAGCTTAATGTGTTGCCACACAATCGCCTAACGATTGCTATACAAACGCACATGAGTTGTTAACACATGTACAAACCTATAGGTTTGGGTAATTTGCATCGTGTACACACACGTCCTAAAATTGCCCTCTTTCCTTATCTTGATTATATAGAAACAACTTTCGGGCTTAGATTTGCTTAAAATGCTTATGTACTAATGTGTTGAGAGGTGTTGACATGACAACTCATCACAACTAAGCTAATGACCTAAGCAAATTAGCTTCGAGCTATTACCGTCATGTCGTCATCTGAGGGAGTCAACAAAGAGTTTTTAAGCGACTTCTCAGAGAAGGATGCCAAGTTTGACTTGCACAAAGGTTTAAGCACCCAAATAGCACGCTTGTACGCGATGGAAAGCAGTGACGGGGTGCAAGGTTTCATGTCTGGCGAGAGGTTTATTTCGTACAAAACCTATGCAGGTCGCATCGGTGAATGTGGATCATGGTTGAAATTCTGGCAAACTGACAGTGCTATAAAGCTTATAGACGCTAGATTTTGCAAGGTTAGTTAT
>JAYVIR010000005.1:0-14730 GCA_043770095.1 Eubacteriales bacterium | reverse complement strand
CATGACATTTTCTTTGCCAGCAAGTGCACTCACTAGCATAATTAATGTAGACTCCGGCAAATGAAAATTGGTAATGATGCCATCGACTACTTTAAACTTGTAGCCTGGATATATAAAGATATCTGTCCAACCGCTTCCCGCTTCAACCAAGCCCGACTCTGAAGTTGCACCTTCAAGTGTTCTTGTCGAGGTTGTTCCAACCGTTATAATTCTGCCATTCTTAGATTTAGTGTGATTGATCAAAGCAGCCGTTTCAGCACTAATTTCGTAATACTCAGCATGCATCTTATGATCAAGCACGTTGTCTACTTTGACAGGTCTAAATGTTCCTAATCCAACATGCAGCGTAATGTAAGTCACGCAAACGCCCATTTCTTCTATTCTCTCCAATAACTCCTGGGTAAAATGAAGTCCGGCAGTTGGTGCCGCTGCCGAGCCAGGTGTTTTAGAAAAAACCGTTTGATAACGTTCTTGATCTTCAAGCTGTGTTTGAATATAAGGCGGCAAAGGCATTGTTCCTAATAGATCCAAATGACTTTCAAAAATACCTTCAAATTCAAAACGAATGATCCGTGCACCCTCATCTCCGTAATCAACAATTTCTGCTTTTAAAACGCCTTCTCCAAAACTAAACTTATCACCCATACGGGCTTTTCTGCCAGGTTTAACAAGGGTTTCCCAAGTATGGTGGTCAATGCGCTTTAACAGCAAAAACTCAACCAATGCGCCACTCTCTCTAATGCCAAATAACCTTGCAGGAATGACGCGTGTATTATTTAAAACCAAACAATCGCCTGGTTTAAGATAAGTGATGAGGTCTTTAAATATCTTATGTTCAATAGCACCAGTCTCTTTGTCTAATACCATTAAGCGTGAAGAGGTGCGATCTTCCATAGGAGTTTGTGCAATTAACTGTTCAGGTAAATCAAAGTCAAAATCTTTGGTTTGCATAAAAGACACTCCGTTAGTTAGTTATTTCTAAATAAGTATTTTGATAGTAATACGTTAAAATTTGGTCATATGTGAATCCTAACTCAGCCATTTTCTTTGAACCCCACTGACTCATGCCAATGCCATGCCCCCAGCCTTTACCATTGATCTGATAAAGAGCAGAACCTGTTTGAAGGACAGAAGACGTGTTTTCATTTATAACAGCCACAGGATTACTTGTATTAATGATAGAGGTTTGCTCAGCACTTTGAACCACTAAATTGGGTGTAGTAACATTCGAAACACCTTCAGAAGTCACTATTGGTGTGCCGCCAGATTTCACGATGGTGAAGTAATTTGTTTTCACTTTACTTTCTGGGAATACGCTTCTAATCTTGTCTTTATCAAAACTAACTCTACCCTTTGTCCCAACAAAAGTTGTTTTTAAAGAGCGACCATTAACAGAATACTGTTCTACGAAAACATCTGTTACATCGCCTATATCCATCTTCTTAGCAATTAAGAACTGGGTTAGCTGAGCAGCCGTATAAGCTGTAGTCCATACGTCATTTGGAGAGCCTATGGAATAGGGATCATCTACGCCAACCAAATATGGCGTTGGTGTTGTCCAAATATTTTCAGAGTTCTCAGTACGCCCACCACTATTGGAATGATAAAACGTATTCGCCAGCTTTCCATTGTATTTTAAATAGATACCTTTCGTCAAGTCTACCGCTTGATTTGATAAAGGCTTTTCTACGTTAGCGCCTACATACATTTGACAGTCTACCGTGTTGCAAACATCAAAGCCATGCTTTTTGTGTTTATTCAAGTTGGTCATTGCATAGTTTCTCGCTGCGATTGCCTGAGCTTTCTGAGCTTCAATATGCCACAAAGGGGAAATTTCATAAGGCAATACGCCATATAAATACTGTTGTACTGGTAAGAAGTTGATGATGGTTGGATCGCTGTCCTTAAATCTTTTGAAGACTAAGCCACCACGATATTTGTACTTATTATAACTGATGGTACTGCCCTCTGTGTAACTTTGAAAAGCAAAATTAGTATCTGTCGTCGAAAACAGAAGTTTAACGGCATTGTTTTCAAGTACCATGAAAGCAGAGTAGTTAAACGGGGCACGTGAGATGTCAAAAGGCATCATTTTACTTGTGAGACTCGTAAAACTCTCATTATATTGAGCCTCGGTATAATAGGCACCAATATAGACGCGCCAACCGCCATCATAAGCAGGAAAAGCTGTAGGGTCAACACTTCTAACCTTATCTAGAATAAATCGCATTTGATCATAGGTTGGTTGAGTTGCACCAATTTGGATGTGGTATTTGCCATTTGCAAGCGGAACACTTCCAGTAGGCGATGTGATCAATGACTCATTTTCTGAATAGCCGTTTTTATAAATTACCAATTCTTTGCTGGTTTGAAAATCGAGGAGCGGCAAAAAAAGGTCAGATTCGTATATTCCGAATTTAAACCCAGAGTCACTTTTGATCAAAGGGCTCGTGTCTTTGACGGTTCCATATTGCAATCCCACTTTTAGCATCTTATCTGATGTTACTGTGGTTGAGGTTATAGCAGGGGCTACTGTCGTTATTGTAGCGGTTTCAGCAAATGTTTGTGCTTGGGGGCTGAGAAGGCATAGTCCCATCAGTCCGATAATAATACTCTTCATTCTATTATTTAACATAAACCCATCCTTTCATGCTACTAGATCTGTTCATCTTCTTCTGTCTTAAGCATTTTAAGTCCGTAGTGGTCATAAGCCAATTTTGTAGCGACACGTCCTCTTGGCGTTCTGTTAATGAAACCAAGTTGCAGTAAAAATGGTTCAATCACATCTTCCAAAGTATTGCGTTCTTCCCCTGTAGAGGCAGAAAGCGTATCGAGTCCGACAGGACCACCTTCAAATTTATAGATGATGGCTTCAATGATCTTTTTATCAGACGCGTCTAATCCAAGAGCGTCAATTTCTAGCATGTCCAAGGCCTCTAGAGCCGCATCGTAATCCACGATGTCCTTGCCTCTCACTTGTGCAACGTCTCGAACGCGTTTTAGCAGTCGATTCACAATTCTAGGCGTTCCTCTGCTTCTTTTTGCAATTTCAATAGCGGCTTGATCATTTATTTTGATGTCCATAATAAGCGCAGAACGTTTTACAATTTTCAGAAGGTCATCTATATGATAGAGTTCTAAATTGCACATAACGCCAAAACGATCACGAAGAGGTGATGTGAGCAGTCCTACTCTTGTCGTCGCACCTACCAATGTAAATTTCGGCAAATCAATTCGAATGGAACGCGCACTTGGCCCTTTGCCAATAATAATGTCTAGCGCATAATCTTCCATTGCGGGGTAAAGCACTTCTTCCACCGTGCGGTTTAATCGATGTATTTCGTCTATAAAAAGGACGTCATTTTCTTTTAAACTGTTCAGTACAGCGGCCAAATCACCCGGTCTTTCGATTGCAGGTCCAGATGTGATCTTAATGCTGACGCCCATTTCATTGGCAATAATATTAGAAAGCGTCGTTTTTCCAAGCCCTGGCGGCCCGTATAACAGAACATGATCCAGAGGTTCTTGCCTCATCTTTGCCGCTTCCATAAAAATACTGAGTTTTTCTTTGTTTTTACTCTGCCCAATATATTCGCTCAACCATTTTGGGCGCAACGAACCCTCTATTTCTCGATCGTCGTTTGAAAAATCAGGGGTGATAAATCGGTCTGTTATAAATTGCAATTACCTCACCTCACTTATGAAATAGACACCATTGCAAGCGCTTGTTTGATCAAGTCTTCAACTGTTCCATTCGGATTGCCCATTGAGGCAAATAATTTTTCAACATCGCTTGTACGATAGCCTAATTGTTCCATAGCCTCCATCGCATCTTTTAAATTTTCTTGTTGTCCCATATTTCTATGGTTTTCCGCAGCCATTTCTAAAGGGAGCGGCATGTTGTCTAAGACTTTGCTTAGTTTGTCTTTTAATTCGAGCACAATCCTTTGAGCCGTTTTTGTGCCGATGCCAGGTGCTTTTTGCAGAGATTTCACATCGCCCATCATGATTGCCTTTGACAAATCTGTATAGACAATTTTGGAAAGCACTGAGAGGCCAGCTTTCATGCCTATGCCCGAGATGCTTGTAAGCAGCTGAAAGACCTTAAGTTCTTCGCGCGTGTAAAATCCACAAATACCCATGTAATCTTCTCTCACAATCATTTCAGTATATAAGGTAACTTCTTCTCCCACTGTGCACTGATCTGCCGTATGATTAGAAGTCATAATTTTATATCCAATGCCTTGATGGTCAAGCACTACATATTCTAAAGCCCTATAGGCCATTTTTCCTTTAATATAATCATACATAATACAATCACCCCATGTTATCATAACACAAACAAACGTTTGCTTCATTAACAATTCTATTTCAATTTTGCATAACCTATACCAGAATAATGTCCTTAGCACCATTGTCCTTGGCTAGTTTGAATAATTTTCCCATATAAGCTGCTTCAGGAGACTTCATCTGATTTGTATATTCGCTTCTGACGCCGTGCGGTCTATATTTAATCAATTTATAGCGCGCCCTTGGCGATTTACTGGCAAGAAATTCAGATACCGCTTTTACGGTCACCTCGTTGCTTAGAAGTTCAGAGACAATCACCGTTCTGACTTCATAAAGTTTCTCAGCCGCAGCTATGGTAGCTAGATTCTTTAGAACAATTTGATTGCTCTTTCCTGTCAATTTAATGTGATCTAAGTCGTCATAAGCTTTGACATCTACCATGAATCCACTCACAAGTGGGATCAACTGAGTAATGGTCTCTACGTTCGCATAAGCATTGGTATCGATTAGAATATGCCTGTTTTCCGCTTTTAACTGATGACAAACAGCCATTAAAAACTCACTTTGCAGCGTACATTCGCCACCTGAAAACGTGATGCCTGAAGTGAAATCGTAGTAGGGTCTCAGCATTTCGCAGAGCTCCTCAACCGTAACCGCCTGAACGTGTTCAATCAAGTTTGTCATGCTTGCGATCTGAATGGTTTCAGGGTTATGGCAATATAGGCAATTCAAATTGCATCCTTGCAAAAAAACAACCGTTCTGTTGCCGGGGCCATCTACAGCACTGTAAGGAATAATATTTCGAAGGTAACCAATCATTTGAGTACTCCTTTCCTATTAGTAAATATAAGAAATCCAACTTTTTTAGCCGATGTTTTTACGCAATAAAAGACAGGTCGTTCAGTGTTTGTAACAACCTGTCCCAACCTGTCATGAAACTAAATGAATAACTTGAAAATTAAATGTATTTTAATAAAATTATATTATTTATTCAACGTCGTCCGAGGTGATACGCACTTTGCGGTTTAGGACACCACTGTTTTCTACTGCGCCTTTTCCCAGAACTACTGCATCATTGAGGACTTGCTCTCCTCGCTGAAGTTTTTCGATGTCAGATCGCTTGACCAAGTAGCCTGTAATTCTAACAACATCGCAGTCTGAAGAATATGCTGAAAAGTAACGCATTTTATTTTTGAAAGCCCCTCTAATGATATTCAAAATATATTCAGGGTTTTTCTTGATGGTTTCGTCGAAACTGAAAATATCGCCAATTCCTGATGGGAAATATTGATGAAATGCTGCTGATTGCATGATGTGCTCATGAAGCTCAGGTTCTTCCCCTATTGGAATTCTACAACCTGGACTTGTTCCGAAATCTGTATCTATTCCAACTTGTGCATGAAGCATGTAATGACCGTGAGAACCCTGTAAATACGAGTTATGGTGCGTCTTTACAAGCTCGTCAAGCTTCTGAATAATTCTAAGGCCAAGAGCGTCTGCTTCTTTGCTGTGCCCGAAATGTGTCTCAATGGCATCTGTCGCAACAAGGTGGTTAACTGCTTCGGCAAGTCCAACGACGCCAAACATCGCACTAAATTTGCTTAGATCAATCAAGCCCTCTTTAGCAAGGAAACTGGACTCAAAATAGGCACTTTCTTCAACGAGAAATCTGATGCGTTCATCCATAAAAGCCATCATTTCGTTTGCAGCAAATGGCAACAGTTCGTTGATGTAAGTTTCAGGAGAGTCAGTTTTTTTAGCAAGATAATCCAGACGCATTCTGATCAGCGTGTGGCTTCCGCCACCAATTTTTAATCCATTATAGCAACTTGCAATACCGTAAGGCCCTTCAAGGTCTTCTGAGAACATTTCGTGGTTTGCAAAACTTGGTTTAGCGGTAATGAGAGCTGTATTTATGGCATCTATGATTAATGCGTCAGGTGTTTCTTGGCTGACTTTAAGTGTCAAGTTTGGGATTGAATTTTGTAAAGATCTTTCTGCTCTTAAAATAATCGGTGCCGCTTTTGTCATATTAGGGCCCAAGTTGCCGTGGCAGAAGGAGTCCGTAATGGTTCTGTCAATATAAGTGAGGAATCGTTTAATGGCTTTGAAGGCCTCTTCCTCGTCTTCAATGAAAGGCTCAAGCAATTCGTCCAAGTTGCCAATATAGACAGGGAAAGACGTAATTGAAGGCACATGGCGGTAAAGAATGATTAAATTATTGAGTGCCTCGTGAATGTCTGTTGGTGGCTTTAAATTTAAAAATTCGCTGCCATTAGCCATAAACTTTGCGTAATCAGGCACAATATAACGCGGTCGATAAGGGGCGCTGCCCTCAAAAAGATCGCAAATAATGCCCTCTTCAATCAACTTTTTCAACTCAGGACTCATTGTAAGAACTTCTAAAGTGTTTTCAGCCGCTCTTGCAAGGCCAATTAACTTTTGTTCATAGGTTAAAACGGGGTCTTTAATCAAATTCAATACATTTTCCATATAGATACACTCCAATTAGAATATTTTAACCTCTATAAGCTGAATTATAGATTAAATTCATACAAAACAGTAAATATAAAGGTTGTTTAACACTAGGAGTAAGAACGATTAACACGTCTTCTAATCTTTCATGTTGTTGCTTTTATTGTATTCCGATTGACGATAAAAATCAATAGATTTGAAATGATTACAAACGAATAAAAGACAAATGTCTTCCGAAGTTTTCCGGCGAACATTTGTCTTTTATTCAGACTATTTTAGTTTTAAAATACTGGAACTTTTTTATTTAATGCGCTCAACAATGGCTTTCGTTGGGCATTTTGAAATACAAGTCGGGCTGTCGCAAATTGACATGCAAATTTTAGCATCGACTACAGCAAGGCTACTTTCCATATTGATTGCACCATGAGGGCAATTTTTCTGGCAGAGACTGCAGCCAATACAAGCAACCGTACAGTACTTACGTGCCACAGCGCCTTTGTCATTTGAATTGCAATTTACTGAAACATGAACGCCAACAGGTGCCATTTCAATAACATGCTTAGGGCAAACTGTTTCGCACTTTCCACACCCAGTACATTTAAGGCTATTAATCATTGGAAGACCGTCATTACCCATTTCTATCGCATCAAATGGACAACTTGTTGCGCAACTTCCAAAACCTATACAACCATATTGACAGCCTTTAGGGCCACTATGAAGTAACGTGGCTGCAGCGCAATCTTCAAGACCAGCGTAATAATATTTTCTTTCAGAAACATCAAGCGTTCCAGCACATTTGACATGAGCAATGCGTTCTTCCATTTCAGGAGCTGCTTTGCCAGTCAATTCGCCCACAAGTTTAGCAACGGTCGCTTTGCCAGGGATACAAAGTGTTGGAGCAACATTTGGATCTAGAACAACGGCCTCGGCATAAGCCATACAGCCGGCATAACCACACGCGCCACATTGTCCTTTTGGCAGAATGTCTTCTACGATATGAATCAACGGATTAACTTCCATTGCAAATTTTTTGTTGGCAAATGCCAATATAAAGCCAAAGGAAAGACCAACAATCCCCATGACAACGAGTACCATCAAAGATGTATAGAGCATAATTTTCCCCTTTCTTTATACGGAAATCATTCCAGAGAAGCCCAAGAATGAGAGTGAAAGCATACCAGCCAATATGAAGGCGATGCCTAATCCTTCAAGTGGTGCAGGAACATCGGCATAACGCAGTTTTTCTCTTAAACTTGCCATTAATACCATAGCAAGAGCAAAACCTACACCAGAACCAAAAGCATGCACAACGCTCTTTACAAATGGGAAACCTGAGTCTGCATTAATGAGCGGAACGCCTAAAACAACACAGTTTGTTGCAATTAACAACAGGTAAATGCCCCACATGTTATAGAGTGCTGGCGCTTGTTTTTTGATAATCATTTCTAGCAATTGTACGAAACTCGCAATGAGAAGTACAAATACCAAAGTGGTAAGGAATGTTAAATGGAACGGTACAAGTACAAAATTATAAACAGTCCATGCGAGCATTGAACTTAATGTCATTACTGACGTTACTGCCATACCCATTCCTAAAGAGGCATTCAAATTATTTGAAACGCCAAAGAAAATACAAAGACCTAAAAATCGTGTTAAAACGAAATTGTTAACGACAACTGAGCTTATAAACAGCAATAAGTATTCCTTCATGAAACAGTACCTCCGATTCTTGCTTTTTCAGCTTCTTTTTTCTCCATATTTGCAGTAATCATTTTCACGCCGCCAACCATGTATCCAATCAAGATGAAGGCGCCCGGAGGAAGAATCATGATGAGGGGAGCGTTATACCAAGAACCCATTATGGCAATACCAAAGATGCTGCCCATGCCGAGAAACTCACGAATTATACCGATAGAAAGCATGGCTAAAGTAAAGCCGCTGCCCATTCCAAGACCGTCAAGGAAAGATGGGAAGACTTTATTTTTAGAAGCAAATACTTCTGCTCTTGCTAAAATGATGGCAAATACTACTACAAGCGCAAGATAAATCCCAAGCGATTTGTAGAGTAATGGCGCAAATGCTTGAAGAAGCAGTTGTAAGAGCGTTACGATCGTTGCAATGTAGGTGATATATACAGGTACTCTAACTTTTGGATTAACAACTTTTCTTGTAAGAGAAACCACTGTGTTGTTCATTGTTATAACGAACATTACAGATAGTCCCATAGTGAGTGCATTCATAGCAGTTGTTGTCACGGCAAGCGCTGGACAAAGGCTTAAGGCCAATACGAAAATTGGATTTTCAGAGAACAGCCCTTTTTTATAGATTTCCCAGAGTGATCTCATATTATTTGCCTCCCATATAAGAGATAACGGCTTCGTCAGCTTCTCTAATGCCTTTAATTACAGCTTTAGAACTGATGGTTGCACCTGTCATTGCTTGAATAAGTTCTGTTTCTTTAGCGTCCTTTGTAACTTCTAAATGCTCATGATCCTTGCCGCTAACGTGGGTTTTAAAAACAGGTTTATTGGCACCATCTCCAAGACCAGGCGTTTCATTATGTTTTAAAATATCATAGTTTATAATTTTCCCATTAAGGTCAACTGCTACCAGCATGTCAATTTCACCGCCAAACCCTTTGCTTTCGCTAGGTACAACAAAGGCAATTGTGTGACCGTCTTTTTGTGCTTCAAACCACTCTTTTTTGCCTAGTACAGGAATAAATGCATCGGCATCTTTAACCAAAGAAGTCATGGCGTCTTTTTTGAGTTCTTCTGCTTTTTCAATTGCTATCGGCGCTGTAAAATAATACGTTGCGGCTAATATAACGCCAGAAACCATGCAAGCCACAAACAGATTCATAGCGATTTCGAAAACACTATACTCTTTTTCCTTATGATCAGACATTAGTTTTTACCTCCTGTTCCAAATCTTTTTGGTGGCATCAATCGATCAATGAGTGGTGATACGCAGTTCATTAAAAGAATTGAATAGCAAACGCCTTCTGGATAGCCACCTTGAAGACGAATGAGAACGGTTAACAAACCGCAACCTAGGGCAAATACAGCTTGTCCCTTTTTTGTAATCGGAATGGTGACCATATCAGTTGCCATAAAGAATGCACCAATGACAAGTCCGCCTGCCATCATATGAAAAATTGGATCTCCCGTGAAATAGCCATTAGGGCCTAAAATCCAAGTTAATAGACCAACAGTACCCATCATGATTACTGGTACTTCCCAGTTTACATATTTCTTATAAATTAAAAAAAGTCCGCCTAGTACTAATAATATAGTTGATGTTTCGCCGATACTACCATTTCTAAATCCAAAAAATAAGGCTTTGTACATTGCTGGTGCTGATCCAAAAGTATCAATTAATTGCGAATAGCCTTGTTGCTTTAAAATGTTGAGTGGTGTGGCTGCACTTGTCACATCAGGTACAGTGGTTTGCATTTTAGTCCAAGTTGTCATGGCAACTGGCCAAGACACCATAAGCGCCGCACGACCAATATGAGCAGGGTTAAAGATGTTAAATCCAAGACCGCCCATAGAGTGTTTTGCAACAATCACTGCAAATGCAGAACCTAGTGCTGCCATATACCAAGGTATTGTCGCAGGCAAACACATTGCGAGAAGGAGTCCAGTTAATACAGCACTACCATCTGAAATGGTAATGTCTTTTTTTCGTAATTTTTGAACCACGTATTCCGAAGCAACAGCCGATAAAATACATGCTAAAATGGTAATAAGTGCAGGCATTCCAAAATAGAAAATGCCAAATAGTGCAGCAGGTGCCAATGCAATATTGACTGTCCACATAATTTTTTCTACTGAATCTTCACTCCGTAAATGTGGTGAAGGTGATACTGTAAATTTTTGATTTTCAAATTTTAAATTCTCGCTCATCTGTACCCCCTATTTCTTCGCAGCATTAGACATGGCAATTTTATATTTGCTAGTGCGAATATGCTGTACGATATCTCTTTTTGCTGGACAAACATAAACACAGCTGCCACACTCAGCACAATCGAGAATATGGAAATCGTCTTTTGCTTCCATGAACAGACCTTTTTCGCCTAATATGGCAAACATAGCCGGTGTTAAACCATGCGGACAAGCCTCAACACATTTTCCGCATCGAATGCATGCTTTAGATTTTCCTGTATGCACTTCACTTTCTGTAAGCGCGAGAATGCCAGAAACGCCTTTGATCACAGCTACGTCTAAATCAGATTGTGCAAATCCCATCATTGGGCCACCCATTATTACTTTAATAGGTTCTTCTTTGAATCCTCCGCAGAAATCGATGACATCCTTAAAGGTTGTTCCAATACGAATTAAAACATTTTTAGGTTCTTTAATGGCACCGCCACTTATAGTTGTTACTCTTTCAATAAGTGGAACGTTTTTATTTACTGCATCTCCAACCGCAATCACTGTTCCAACATTCTGAACCACTACCCCTACATCCATTGGCAATTTTCCAGAAGGCACTTCTTTACCCGTAATGACTTTGATAAGCATTTTTTCTGAACCCTGAGGATATTTGGCTGGAAGAATTGCCACTTTAATATCAGTGCCCTCACATGCCTTTTTCATAGCAACAATTGCATCTGGTTTATTATCTTCTATCCCGATGTATGCTGTTTTAGCGCCAATCAATTTCACTGTTATTTGAACGCCAACCACTATACGTTCTGGTTGCTCAACCATCATTCTATGGTCAGCAGTCAGATAAGGTTCGCACTCTGCAGCATTTAAAATAAAGGTGTCAATTTTTTTATCTGCCGGCGGTGCTAATTTAACATGTGTAGGAAATGTTGCACCACCCATTCCAACAACTCCAGCATTTCGAATTTTGGTCAAAGATTCATCTAATGTTAATGAAACCCAATCGCAGTCGACATTCGCAGTTTCAACCCATTCATCTAATCCATCATTTTCTATAACGATGGAAAGACATTTTCCGTAGACTGGATGCGGATATTCGCCTATATCGATAACCTTTCCAGACAATGAAGCGTGAACCAAGCTAGAAACATAATTTTCACTTGACGCAATAACTTGTCCCGTTTTTACGAGATCTCCCTTTGCCACAATAGGCTCACACGGCGCGCCTATATGCTGTCTAACAGGAATTATCACTTTTGATGGAAGTGGCATCACTACAATTGACTTTTCAGCTGTAAAGCGTTTGCTGTCATTTGGATGAATGCCTCCTTTAAAACTTTTTAATTTAAACATGATCAATACCCCTCTAACATTTAATGATGCTTATAATCCCTGAGCGCTCAAGATTTAAAGTGTTAAAGCATAATGTTCTTAATGACTGGCAAAGAGTTTATATTTTTGGCTGTTAGCGTGTCATACTTTTTTATGGCTATGACTGAAATTGCAATTGAAATACCAACCCCAAGTATTTGGCAAAGAATTTCGTTCAGTCCAGTATAGAGCGAAACGTAATATCCAAGGCCTACACCAATAAAAATGGCGACCAAAGGCAGTATGTATACGACAAATGCGGCCTTTAACATATTATCTTGTTTCATTTCGAAGGAAACCTTCTGACCCGGTTTTGCCTCAATCGGATTTCTAACCATTAATACCGTTGCATCATCGCTAGGACATGCCCCACAGTTTTTACAGTCACCATGCCTCATTGCTTTAACCTTTGCTAAGTCACCTTGGATCTCAACAACAATACCTTCTTCCACAGTCAGTTTCATGTATCTTTTCTCCCCTACTTCCGCGCTAGGTTAATATGCCCTTTAACAATATAGTCCTCTTTAATAGTGATTACAACTCTTATTTAGGCTTTTTTTATTAGTTAATATAATAACAATTACTTTTTGCATTAAAATTCAATATGACTAATTAAAATAAATCAAATTATGGGTATTGTTGTGTTTTGTGAACTTAATTGAATATTTAGGCAAGTGAATAATACGCAAAAAAAGACACCATGCGTGATGGTGTCTTTCATAAAGAATGCTTAATTTAGTTTTGAGAAATGCTAAGCAACTTTTGTAGGTTCGATTTTTTCCATAGTAATACCTGTGTAGCCATAGAAGATGGATACCAATGGATTGATCAAGTTGAGGAAACAGTATGGTAAGTAAGCTAATGTTGCAACACCGAGTGTTGTTGCCATGAACGAACCACATGTATTCCATGGAACGAGAGGTGACGTTAAGGTACCCGCATCCTCAAGACATCTTGAAAGGTTTTTAGGAGCAAGTCCTCTTTCGTCATAGATCGTTTTGTACATTCTACCAGGAATAACGATTGCTAAGTACTGGTCACCAGCTAAGATGTTGATGAAGATGATTGTAATAATTGTAACGAGAACAAGAGAACCTGTAGACGTTGCAAATCTAATAGCTGAACGAGCGATAGCTTCGAGGAAGCCTGCTTTTTCCATAACACCACCAAAGCACATTGCACAGAGGATCAGTGAAACAGTGAACATCATAGATTGCAAACCACCACGTGTTAATAGCGTGTCAATTACTTCGATGCCAGATTCAGAAACGAAACCATCATTCATAGCTGAAATGATGCCGCCGAGGTCTGCACCTTGGAATACAACAGCCATAAGAGCGCCGAGTAATGTACCGCCGAAGAGACCTGGAATTGCAGGAATTTTCATAACAACCATTACAATAACCAAAATTGGTGCAAGTAATAGAATTGGATTGATTGTAAAGTTTGTAGATAATCCAGTAAGAACAGCTTGGATTGACCCTTCATCTAAAGCATTACCTGCGTATTGAACGCCCATAATACCATAGATGATTAAAGCAATAATTAATGAAGGACCTGTAGTGTATACCATGTGTCTGATGTGATCAAACAATGTTGAACCTGCCATTGCAGGTGCAAGGTTTGTTGTATCAGAAAGTGGTGACATTTTGTCGCCAAAGTATGCGCCAGAGATAATTGCACCAGCAACAACTGGAGCAGGAATACCAAGGCTTTGTCCAATACCAATTAATGCGATACCAACAGTACCAGCAGTTGTCCAAGAGCTACCAGTTGCTAAAGAAACGATACAACAAAGTACACACGCTGTTACCAAGAAAATACTTGGTGACAGAATTTGAAGTCCGTAGTAGATCATGGCAGGTACTACGCCGCCAAGAATCCATGTACCAATAATCATACCAATGATCATTAAAATGATAATGGCACCCATTGACATTTTAATAGTCTCTACCATACCTTCTTCAATCTCTGCCCAAGTATAACCAAGACCGAGCATTGCTACAGCTGCTGCGACACAAGCGCTTAATACAAGCGGAATATGCGGTGATCCATTAAGGACAAAAATTGTGTACATTAGTGAAGCGATTAAGAAAACAATAGGAATCAGTGCATGTAATACGGTTGCTTGTTTTTTCATTTTAGTTTCCATGTTATGTACTCCCCCCAGAATATTTGTTTGAGAACCACGCCGTTCTCTACGTTAATAATAACAAATAGGTTACAAGAAAATACAGAAAAACTCAAAATAATTTATTTCACTAGCCTTAATTTTCAGAATATTGATGTAAAACAGATTTATCTCTCCGAATGCCCTACTTCATTTGTCATCAAAAGGATATTATCAATGAATTTTTTAACTGATATTTTGCCACCATTTGGGCGTTTGCCTCTTATACAATCCATTTCGGCTTTGACATTTTCAAAATCATAAATTGAATTTGAAAATCGCATGAAGTTCTCATTCATATAATCTTCAATTCCGACATTGGCTAAATTAATCAAACCTCTATTAATGGCTCTTCTAAGCCTTTGTTCCATCGCTTTGGGATTATCATTAAGAAGTTCGCAAATGTCTCTGACTTTAAAATCGAAAGAGTTTATGTCATGATCGATCATATACTCGCAAATAGTAATGACGTCTTCTCCGCCCTTTTCTCCCATAATGCCTAAACGACTAAAGACACCTTTAATACGTTTA
>JAYVIR010000004.1:0-19817 GCA_043770095.1 Eubacteriales bacterium | reverse complement strand
TGATAACGAACCTTGCGTTGACAACTGAGTTGTAACGAATGACGCTAGGTCGATATTAAGCAGTAATGCAATATCTTTTAAAACTGGATTCATATAGTTCTCCCTTCGGTTTCGGGATTAAAAGCTAATCTTGTCACCTCGCTGGGCACGTTTAGCAATTTCAGCCCGATCAACTTTGTTTAAGTTAGATACACTTGATTTGATGATGGTACCGTTTGTTGATTGCGCTGCTGCTTCGCTTGGTCTATGTCCATTTGCTTGAATTGACTTAATGGTATTAGACTGTGCTTGCTTGGCAGCCGTTGAAGCTGAGTTGGCTTTGATGTTGTCGATGTTAAGCACTTCATATGCTTTTTTCACAGGAATACCAGCTTCCAATAGTTTTACAAACTCAGGTTCACTGTCGGCATACGTCTTCAAATCAAAGTCAGGGTACTCAACTTTTAACGCATCAGCGTCTTGGAACCACTTAGCAACCTTTTCATCGGCTTGCGCTTTCCAATCTTCCGAGTTTTGATGTTTGTCATACAGGTCAGCTTTAAATTTTGAATCGCGGAATTCTTTGTATGTATCCACGTCCATGTTAGCTTTGTATGCAAGTTCTTCAATCGTTTCTGATTCAACCTTAGCAAATAAGTCCGCTTCGGTATTTACTTCGTACTTGTCCATTAGCAGTCGAATGATAGGATCTTGCTGATTAAGTTTGCCTTCCGTTTCTTTGGCCGCCTTAAACCGCTTGTCAATAATAGATTGTATGCGAGCTTCAAACTGCTCTTTATACTGTCCCTTGATTAACCCTTCAAATTCTGCTGATGGATCAGATTGCAGATCACCCCCGCTAGGATCACCGTCCGTAGCACCGTCTTGGTTGTCTTGCTTCCCATACAAAATTTCTGGCGCTTTACCTTCTACTGCTTTAGTTGGCGTGGTAGCGACACCACCTTCACCGCCTGTTGCACCACCAGTTGCACCGCCTTCACCTTCGAATGATTTCAGGTCGATGTTGAGCAATAGTAAATCGTTTCTTTTTTTCATTTTAAACCTCCAGTAGTCTATCCTACGAGTCTCATTCAAGGTCTTTCCCTAGAGCCAGCCTAAGCGTCTATCCGTAAAATGTATCTTGTTATCTGTTTAATATTATACAACTACATATCCACGTTAATCAATAACGATTTGTTCAGGATATTTTTTAGCAATTTGAGATAGGGCAACCAATGCAAACTCAAAGCTATTGTCATAGAGTGCTTGCTCGCTTTTTACAACCGATGGTGTGATTTCAATATCAAAATCGCCTGATTGCATTTTCATAGTGTTTACATCTGGCTTGCCATCGTAATTATGCATCATGCCAGCAAGTCCCCACATAATAGCTGATATTGCGGAGCATACTGTTGCATCGTCTGCGTGCCCTTCTGCTGTCATTCTAGTATTTCCCCAACTACATCGGCTTAACTTGACTTGGACCATTAAGATCAACCCCCATATCTTCACCTGTGAGTTTTTGCACAATCATCATTAGCTTTTGATTCTCGACCTGCAATTGTGGTAATTGTGAAAGCAGCTGCATAGTCTGATCATTTTCGCCCATCATTCGCAGCACTTCATCCATGCCCTCAAACGACATCATTTCAAACATGACTTTAGCTTGCATATACGCTTCTGGATTAAACACTCCAAGTGTATACAACTCTTTAGCCATTTCGTTATGAGCCGCTTGACTGAACGGATCTTGGCGTTCTGGAACAATCTTAATGTCAAAGATAGGTTTACGATATTGCTTTTCTTCGGCTTCCATACCAGGTATTACTGGCAACTCTTGATTTTTAATACCAGCGTTAGAATACTCGATGAACTTATCTTCCTTGTTTTCTTGGATACGATAAGGCCGCGGAATATCATAGAACTCGCGGATAATGTCTACATAGCAATACACAACGTTTGAGAATACTGAATAAGACTTATTTATATCCGCTCTCGAGACTTTACCCGATGCTTTCTGAAGCGCTAATATCGCACTAGCAGCAGTAACGCCTGATGCTGATTCACCGCGACTTGAATCATTTGTTGATGTGATCTCTTTAATTTCGGCAATCTTTTGAATCCTGTGATTGCTAATATCCGTTGCGATTGAATCTGTTGTTAATGTGCGGAACTTGGTGTCATCCAACGTGCCAGCAAAGTGGACAATATCTTTGCTAACATCTAAAAACTCAGCTTCGTTGATTGAAGAACTCTCAGACACCAAATGCCTGTTACGTCCCGATGTAAAAGCATTACGCACAATAATCTGGTCTAGCTTATCAATATACAGCTGAGGGTTACGAGCAATATCGATAAGGCCAAAACCACGAATGCTGTTTTTCTCCGGGAATAACGTATCAAAGAAGAATGGGAATTTACCATGTGCATAAATGCCAACATCTTTGCGTGGTCGTCCATCTGCTGTTAATTCTTCGTCTAGTTCAGAGCAGTAAATTAATTCTTCTCCAGCGAATTGAAGCAAGTGAAGTATCTTTTTACCCATCTCGTTACGCTTTTTATAATATCGGTCAATCATAACGGTGCAGTCTGTGAGGTCAATTGTATCATCATTTAGATATTTGCTAGGTTCAAATACCTTGCCAGCTTTTTTTACATCGTTGTCTGGATAGTCTTCCTCGAACTGCTCATTTGTGATTATGCGAGTAATAAACACGCTTCCACTCTCGTCTATTTTATTGATGCCCGGTTGATGATAAATGTTAAGTCCGTCTACTTCCTTAACTGTACCAGCACCTATGCCATCTGCACCGTCTGGATCATATAGCACGCCAAAAATGCCGCAACCATGCTTTAACTTTTCCCAAGAGTGCGTGTCCCATGTGTCTTTAAAATCATTGTATTCAAACTCAATTGGGAGTATCTTGGACAGTTGCTTGGCTTCTTCTTTATCATCACCCTCTCTTGGTAAAGCATTGGCCGATGGGTAGAAGTCCATGAAGTCTGCGTGCTTATTAGCAAGCGTAGATAACAAGAATGAAGTTACAGGCTCCGGATCATCTGCAAAATTAGCATTACGAATATAATCCCAATGACGAGACTTAAACCACTGTTCATTTTCGATTAGCTTTTGCTCGTACTTTTGGTTTCCATTCTTGTACTTCTGAAGCAATGCGATTGATTCACTGATAACTTTCTTTTTAAATGCTTCTTCCGTGATCTGCTCTGGCGTTACTTGTTCAATCTCCATGTTCACCCTCGCTTTCGTAAAAGGTATTTTGATTTTCACTTGCCTACCCCCTCTCTAATATGTGCGAATGAATCCTAATCCACCTTGTTGTATCAATTCGTTGTCCAGTGGATTGTATAGCTTAGCTTTAGGCGCCACTAATATTCTTTGGGCCATTGGTCTTGCCATGCAAAAGTACCTTACTTCATCTGCTATATGGTCCTCTTGCGTGGTGTCTAAATCCTCGGTCTTAGTTTTGTCGTGGATTAGCGACGGAATAGTGCGGATAAACTCTCTATCAGTGCTAAAAACATACATCATTGGATAGCCCTCGTGGTCAAAGCGCATACGTTCTCTCACTTGTTCCCACCCAGCAAGACGTTTGTTGTCGCCAGGGTCAAAGTACACGCCTAGATTAGCCATAGTCTCTGCAATTGATTCGCCTGTCTGTGTTGCAAATATAGCTGGATCGGCTACACCTTGAATATAGATACCTTCAGGTTCCAGTTCCGTTTCAATCCTTTTGATTTCCTCTGCGACTTGTGATGGTGTCATCCTCAAACCAACGTCGGGCTCTCCTGTGCAACCATACCATCGGCGGTAACGATAAGCACGACCATCATTATCAATCGCCCACCAACCAACGCTAAATGGTTTAGCATATCCCCAGTCCATAGACCTATAACGACGCCATGAGTGAGGTATCGCAAATGGTGCTATAACATGGGTATGCTTTCGGTTTTCATGGCCTTCTGCAAAATCGCGAAAGTCTGTGAAGAACTGCCCTTCGTATACATTCCAGTCGCCATATAACATGGCTTTGCGCCGCTGCTCTGGTAGTGCTTCAAGTCTGCGTACGTAGTTTGGGTCAGCTGCCATAAGGAAATCATTTTCAAATACTGTTGAAGGAATGAAACAATACTCGTCTGGATCCTCGCCATCGTTGTAGTCTTGGTCAATGAATAATCGTTTAACATAAGCATGACCACAACCACCGGGGTTACAAGTGATATACATGCGTGGTGTAAAACCATTTTGTCGCTTCATTAGACCTGAGGGCCTTAACGATTCCGTGAGACATTGGATCATGAATTGGGTGAATTGTGTACCTTCCTCAATGATGATTACGTCGTACGCCTTGCCTTGGAACTGCAATACGTCTTTTTCATTATCGCAGTAACCAAAGATGATCCGGCTCCCCCACGGAAAGTCGAATGATTTTGAATCATGCTTGTACTTCATAAACCCATACAACTCTTGCTGCATAGGGAAGATGTGATTCTCATAGACGTCATTGTAACGGCGTCTAAGCAACAATATCTGCATACCAGCATAGTCTTGGTTAAAAGCAAGCAGCATTGCCTTACGTCTGCCAGCCCAACTTTTACCGCCACCTCTTGAACCACCATATGCAATGAATGTCTTAGTTGATTTAAAAAACTCTATTTGCTTTGGATATGGCTTACCTTTTAGATTTATTAACAACTTGCCACCTACTTGTTGTATTCTTCAAGCCCTTCCATGCGGACTACGATTTCTGTGTCGTTCGTCTGCTCAATTCGATCTGTATACATCTTCAAATGGCGGCCCATCTTTTCGAGTGCATCCATCTTGCTATGCGTTTTAAAAGTAAATACACCCTTACTGTTGATAGACACCTCTTGTATAGCTCTTCCGTCAACCTTGTCACTGTCTTTCACTTCTACAACAGTTCTGTAATCATAAACAGGTGTCCCATCATCATCGACAGACACCTCTTGTTTTTCACTCCTAAAACTCAGGTAATCCTTGATGTCAGAGAATCCTACTGCTCTAAGTTCGCGAATGATTTCCTTGACGGTCACGACGCAATCTTCTTCAATTTCTTTTGCAACAATTTCGAGTAGTTCTTGGTATCTTGCCTGAATCTTGGCTTGCTTGAACAATGTACAAGCTTTAGAATCAACGTTCTTGTCTTTCCATTTTACAGAACTTGGATATGCAAAATGATATGCTTCGCGCTGAGTATGACCTTTAACAATCTCAGCAACAAACGTTTCTTGTGCTACTGTAAGCCTTCTAGCCACATCACCACCGCCTTTAAATAATTATATATCCACGTCTATTATATCAACATTTTACATTGTTTTGTATACAATGCAAATAAAAAGAGATAGGGAATCCTACCTCTTTTCCTTATTTATAAATTTACTTTATATCCACGTCTAACGGCTTAATTGCGTTTGTAACGAGTTTTAAAAATACCCCGACATTAGCATCATCCGCTGGCTTAAAATCTACGTATGTAGTCTCTAGTAGTCCATACGCATAGAGTTTATCGATATAGATTTCGTCTACTTCTTTTTCTATTAAGGCCATTTCGAGTAATGAAGCAAGGAACATGCGTGCAGAAGCATTTGTAACCTCTAGTCCTTGAATTTCAGTCATTGCAATTCTAAGCGTGTGATCCATCTTCTCAAGGCGTTCGTCTTGTATAGCCAACCTCTTATCCTGAATTTCGAGCATGTTCTGATTCTTTTCAAGTTCTCTTACCAACACTTCTTTTTTCATCGTACTCCATATCTTTGATTGTTCGTATCTGCTCATTATCGCCACTCCCTCTCATTATCTTGATCCTTTAGCACTATGCGTCCTACGATGTCATAGCCAGCGGTATTGGCTACATACTTGATACAGTCTAAAAGCTTCTTCATGCGTCTTTCTTCCATGTCCAAGTGCTTTGTGGCTTCATATGCTGTTTTATCTTTACAGCCGCTTGCGTTGCGTTTATCATTCATGGTTTACGACCTCAGTAAGCACATAAATTAGATTACGTGTAATCAATATGATACCAACTTCATCTTCGTGCCAGCAAGTAAGAGGTGTTGTGATTCTAACGCCATAACCGGACGCATACGCCATGTGTGCTGGTTCTCCGACTATTAACCGTTGTTCGGCATAGCTTGTATCTCCATGTTCAAGTGGTGGCACTAATATACGCTCTGTGCCAACTACTCTTTGCGTTGTGGCGTTAAGTGATCCGTCTAGTTCAAGCGCTGCTGTGATGATGTATCTTTTGACTTTCAACATTCTGTCCCCTCCGATTATCTCAATTCTAAATTAAGCGCTTCAACGACTCTTTCTAAATTCATTAAACGTTCATCGATTTGGTCAACGGATTCAGTGTGACACTCCGACTCTCTAAATTCAGAGGTTTCAAATCTCCGCAAACAAGTATTAAACAAAGTTTCGTTTAAAACTTCTTCGATGCTGCTAATTCTTCTTATGATCTGTTTTAACTTGTCGCTTAATTCCATTTTAGGCGCCATTACCGCACAATCCAGTGACTTCTTCTCCATTGTATTTTCTCCCCTTATGCTCCAAATTTAGTTGCTTTATCTACGACATAACCCAGTTCCGCTAATCTTACCAACTCGTTGTATTCTTCATAGGCTTCGCTTCTGGCTTCTTTCAATTCTTTAGGCAATACGCTGCCGTTTTCAGAGTGGCAATTATACAGGCCAATACACGCTAATATCTTTGATGGTTTTTTCATGTGTTCCCCCTAGAGTTTTAGAATGGTATATCTTCATCGTCCTCAATAGCTTGGAAGTCCTCTGGATTATAATTGCTTGAGTTATCGTCCACATTTTCTTTTTTATCACCACTGCTCTGAAGGAACTCCACACTATTAGCAAGCACATCTGTCGAATACCTTGTTTCACCAGTATTCGTTTTGTACGAACCTGTTTGAATATTTCCCTGAACAGCAACCATTCTGCCTTTTGCCAAGTAATTAGCGCAAGTCTCTGCAAGTTTACCCCATGCAATAACTCTGATAAAGTCGGCGGTTGGTTGACCTTTTTCAGTCAATTCCGCTTTCTTCTCACGGCTTAGATTCCTATCGATTGCAAGGGTATATTTCACAACTGCTTTTCCGGTGTTCGGAATAAATTTGAGTTCTGGATCACGGACTAAGCGTCCGATAAGGATTACGTGATTCATTTTTGTACCTCATTTTCATAATAACCAGAATCAATTCTCATATCAGTTCTATCAACTTTATAATCAAATGTGCTTGAAAATAAATCATCGTCAATTGGTTCTACTATCCCAAAACCACTTAGTACAACAACGACATCTGCAAATTCCTCTGTTGCGTGTTCCATATTTCCAGATTGCAATGCTTCAATAAACTCTTCAACTTCTTCTCTGAGTTGTTTAATCTGAGCATCACGCCCAAAGTGATTGTAAATTTTTGATAACTTTTTATTTTGTTCATCTCGTTTTAGCTGTTCATCCATAGTTATACCTCCAGCAATTCTGGGTTGTCGTGTACGTTGCCTATAATCGCAATGTCTCTTGAGTAAAAACAACCCATTTTCATGCGAATGTTGCCAACGTCAATGCCCCATTCCAGTTCGTCATCGTCCCACACAACGACGCCAGGCTCTTCATTGTCGCCTTCTACAACAACTTTGTCATCTTCATAAATTTCAACATCGCTTTCGTCTATTCTTCCTGTGCATTGGCCGACGGTATTTTCTTTAACTTCAAAATCTTCGTCGCATTCATCTCTTATTATCATTACATCACAACAAGAAACACCGTTGTTAAATCTTTGGTCATGGTATACGTATCCATACACCCACTCGCTGTTGTCAACTCGTTTACCTCTGTACTTAATCTCTCTCATGTTACTCCACCCCTTTCTCTTCAATTTTCAGTAATTCATTCATACATATTTGAGACATGTGATTTTCAAGTCTACCGTTTGAACGTTTAAACATCGATTTATCTTTTTCAAAACCTACAGATTGAAAGCCCATATCATGGCAAGCTATAAGGCTTGATGCACTACCAACATGAGTATCTAATATCTTGTCATCCGATTTGGCATACTGCATTAGCAACCACTTGTAAAGGAGAACAGGCTTTTGAGTTGGGTGTATTCGTATCTCATTAAGTTTTTTATTACCTTGCTGAATTTCACCCTCTAAAAGTGATTTACCTTGCATCATTCCATTCCACATGTATCGAAATAACCTCGTGCTATCGTGTAGACTGCAGTATGCTAATTCACAATCAGAGAATGAACTTGCTCCATTCACTTTGTCCCATACGATTCTTCCAGAGCCAAATTGATAATTATAGTAGTTGCAGCCCCAAATAATTTGATTTTTAGACACTCTGGCCAGTTCTTCAAAATACTCTTTTCTAGGCACATCCCATTCATCTGTTTTCTCATAAATTCTTTGAACACCAATAGGACTCTCTTTTTTCCCATAAAAACCACGTTTTTCAGGTCCACTAAAATATGGCGGATCTACAATAGCCAAATCAAAATATTTGTCAGGAAATTGCTTCATTCCTTCCATGCAGTCCATATTGTAATAACCAAAGTCCAACATTTTTATAATCCTACATGAGTTAATTCAAACAACTCAACAACAACCCTAGGCGTATCCGAATACCACTTCTCAGCATTTACCGATACAATCTGCGAATCGTCTTTATAAACGATACTGTTAAGACTGTCGAAAACCGCTTTCAACACGTTATCTATATCAGGCTTAGTTGTTGGACGAACCACTCCACTTTCACGGTCTGCTTGTAGCTTCTTGCTTCCTGACTTGGGTCTTTTATAATACATACGCACATAAGCGGTTATTTGTTTTTCAGTTGGTACCCATACAGTCGTTAAAGCTGCAATCGCATTTTGTTTAATCCAATTCTCATAAGCAACAGTTGCTTCAGGCGTATGCATTTTGATATGATTGCCAAACCTAGATGCTTTTGCTCTACCTTTTCCTTGTGGCTGTCCCGGTACCGTAAATTTGATTATTTCTATCTGCATTCAAACCACCTTTGTTTTGGATCTGAGTTTTGATTCTAGTTCTTTATCACTTAGATCTGATTTCCCCTGTTCAAAATCATGAAATTTATTCCGCGCGCCTACGCTAATATTTTCTTTCTTAACCTTCTTAACATTCTTTCTTTCTTCTCTAGGTGTTAGGTCTTTGTTAGGTCTTTGTGAGGTCTTTGTTAGGTCTTTGTTAGCTGCTATGTTAGGTGCTTCATCATCACACTGGTACACCGACCAATTAGCAATGGTTATGAGCCTTCCTGTCTTTGTTGATTCGTTTGTTAGAAAATCGAGTTTTTCAAAACGCACTAGAGCAGTCCTCACGTTTTGAATTTTGATACCAGTACCACAAGTTGAAACTATTGATTCCAAACTGGTTATAAATTGACCTGGCAATACATCAAATTTTTCTCCTTTCCACTCCCATTGTTTTGACTTAAAATTTGCCATAGCTAATAGAGTGATTAAAATTACTTTTTGTTCGGAAGTTGATTTTAACCATATCGGCTTGCAAAATAATTCTCTATGAAGTTTTAAAAATCCGATTGGCTGGACCATTGATTCACCGCTTTCAGTAAAAAGAGGGGACTGATCCCCTCCGTTTTTAAATTTATCCCAACAAAATTACTGATCCGATTTCAACTTCTTCTTTGAGTTCAAAGCTAAACCAGTCTTTTATGTTGTTAATGCAATCAACCTTCCAACGCTCACCATCAGCTTCATAAAGCGCACAGTTCATGCGCTCGTGAATTCTAAAGACGCACATTGATTCTGGTTGTTCCACTTCTGAAAACGTTCTGTATGGCGCCAATAAAAGCGGATTTGGAATAACTACATTTGATACTGAAGCAATACCAGTTTTGGCGGTTACTTTTTGGCTGAAGCCATCGTCTTGTGTTGTAACGCCGTTTTCTTCTTGAATTGTTCCAACTACTTGAAGCAGCGCAAGCATGTTATCGTTGTTTACAAATTGTGTTTGCAGCGCAATATTGAATAGTTCACGATCCATTCTAGCAGCAAATGCAAATTGCTTTGTGCTGTTAGTAGCAACCATGTGAATTGGTCTGTCGTTAGTGCGTTCAAGTAGAGGAAGAATCAAAGCAACCTCGTTGTAATTTCTGATATTGATTATAAAAGGGGCACTTTCAATCTTATCTGGATTTGTTTTGATATACGATACGATTGAAGCCAGCGTTGAAACTTTTAAAGCATTTGCAAGATGTTGTTCAGCATGAATTTCAAAAAGTGATTTGTCTGAATAAGTTGCGCCGCCAATTTCTTGAACGACTGGTGCTTTCATTCCTACGATGTATGCTAAAGCTTCTTTAATCATTTTTATTTCCCCCTATTCAGCTTTTGCTCTAAATTGAGCAACTGGTGTGATTGTTGTTGGTGTTTCAGTTCCTTCGATTGTGGTTTGTCCTGGTACTTGTTTGAGTAATTCCGATGATACAATTTTCCCTTCACCATCTTCATCAATCAAGAAGGCTGATGAAACACTTTTAACTGACGCTAATTTTGATTTTACAGAGAAGTCCACGCCGTTAATGTTTCTAGCTTCTGAAGGGCTTATTGTAAGTGTCAATGTCAATGTTCTTTTGGTCTTTGATTCTGTGTTTGGATCAAGAATGTTTGCAAATACATTTTTCAATTCTTGTTGAAACCGTTCTTCTACTGCTCCGTTTGCAAGTGTTGAGAAATTGATTACTTGTGATGCCATAATTGTGTTCTCCTTTCATCAAGTGAGTTCTATTGTTATCCCAGTATCTGCAATGTTTGGCATGAGTCCAAACTCTTTATAGATCCGAGTAGTAACCGTACCTTCGTTTATATTTTGATCTGATAAATGAATTAAGGTGATTGTTTTAGGTGTACCTGTATGCGATTTAATGGCATCTACAAGCGTATTTAATCCCATGTGTGAATCTAATATCCTTTGGTATCTAAACCCTTCCAGAGTGCCGTTTTTGTTATTTTGGGAAATGGTATCTTCGTCATAGTTACACTCTATTAAATAGTGGTCTACGTTTTTAAATTTGTATTGAAGCATATGCGTATCGGTTGCGAATAAAACCCGTTGCTTTGAAATCAAATCGTAAATCACATATCCAAAAGGTTCAGCGCAGTCGTGTTCAACCGGAAACGGATATATTTGAAAATCCATTATTTCAAACGGTTTAAGTGGCTCACAAGAATGAATCCTGTGAGATTTTATTAGCTTGTTAGCTTCATTGGTTCCCTTAGACGCATAAACGTCTATACCGCAGCCAATAACATCTTTAACGCACTTGCTATGGTCTGAATGTTCGTGTGAAATCAAACAACCAGCTATCTTGGTTAAGTCGAAATCAAGCGCGGCCTTGATGTCTTGCATTTTAACGCCGCACTCGATTAGAAGTTGATGTTTTCCATTGTCCAAAATGTAGGCATTGCCTTTGCTGCTTGACGCGATTACTTTTAGAATCATTCAAGTTCTCCAAGATCCACTTCACCAGTGTTCTCATTCGATTGAAGTTCTTCGAGGTCTTCAACCTCTCCAGAATCTTCATTTTGGAAAAGATAATCTTCTTCTCCTATTTCAATTGAATTAGCTTGCGGCAATAACTTTGTTTCTTCTTCCTCATGATCAATTTCTCTGTTGATAGCTTCTGCAACCAGGTCGCTATCATCTGAAGTATTAAGATACAATTTAGCGCCACGGTTGAGGACGGTTCTTTTACACATTTCTTCTTGGAACTCTTTGTGCGTGGAACTCGAATAACTAACCGTTTTAGACTTCTTCCATGAATTTTCAATTTGTTTCATTGTCATTATTTCAGTTTCTTCGGTACCATCTTTCCTAACGAAAGTTGCATATGCGCCGATTATTTCTGAATCTAGTGATCCAAGTGTTTGGATATGTTCTGACACGGTATAAACGCCGTGATCCACGTTGAAGTTAAATACATCGTCTTTGCGAATGACTTGTGCGTAAACGTCCTTAACGTCTGTTGTACGTTTCAGAACTGCAATGGTCCCGAAGTAAGAACGGAACATCTGAAGCTTTTTACCATAAGCGATGAAATAGCATTGCTTTTTACTTGGTGATAAGCCTTGTATGACCATATCCATGAGTGCCAGCTTGACTGAGTTCTGAGTGCAATATGAAAGTGCCGGAAGCTTAACTGTGTCTTTCTTATCATTTTTATAGCTTGCTTCAACTTCTTGAAGAATAAGCCATGCTGATTTAAGTGCATTCACTGGTGAATAGTTTTTAGAAAGAACAAGTTCACCTTTTGAAATAAAGTTAGCAACCTCGTCACCTACCGCGTCTACCGTTAAAGCTTTAATATCTGTCATTGTTAATACTTTTGCTTCTGACATATTATATTTCCTCCATTCTTAAACTCTTGTCTTGCTCCGACACATACAATCTAATTAGTTGGTTAGGCGTATCAAGGTACTGTGTAACTGATTCAGCATTATCCAAGAATATAGGGCAACTTACTTCGTAGTATTTTGATAAGCAGTTAATAACATCAAGTCCGGCATTGATTTTTCCTTCGTTATTTAAGTCTTGATAAACAACATTTTTATAAGTCGCTTCGCAACATTCCTCAACGCCGCCATTGATATTATCTTTAAATAGTTTGAATCCAACCATTTTAAACATAGAATCAATGATCAATCTTAGTGCTTCAACTTTTGCTTTTATGAAGTTTTCAGCGACAAACTCTTGACCTTCAAATGAGACATACTCTTGTGATAATCGCTTTTCGTCTGATTTGAGTTGTTCAATTCTCTTTTCAAGTGTTTCAATCGTTGTCCACTTTTGAAGGTCTTTATTGATTTCGCTGATTTGCACATTTACTGCGTCTACTTCGCTTGTGTCCTCGACTTCTCTGACACCGCTTGAATAGGTGTCTATCTCTTTATTAATTCTTTCAAGCTTCGCTCTGAGGTCAATAATACTTTCTGTTTCATAGTTAGGCTCTGTTACAACCAATTCTGGCTTAAATGCTGCCAAAGATTTTTCAGCTTCTTCTAACTTTAATTTTGCAATCATGAGATCGTCATTTAATTTTGAAATTTCGTCTTTAGTTGCAGCATTTTTTTGTTTTATCGCATTTGCTTTACACATCAAGTCTGAATTAAAATTTGCTTTAAATTCTTCAACCTGGATTGTTTCATATTCACGTTTGCATGTTTGGCAAACGGTTGTTGATTCATCAAACTTTAGTTCTTTTAATAATTTGAAATCATTCACAAAACCAGCGAGAAATTTGTTTTTTAACGCGATACCTTCATTCAGCTGAGTAACCGCTTCTTTACACCTTTGAACGCCACTTCTCAATGTCGCTTGCTTAGAATCATTAGAATCTTGTAAATTAGTTTTAGCCATTCGATATGCTCGATCAATAGCTTCTGATTCTTTTTGTAACTTAGTGGTATACTCCATTCGCAACTTCGTATTTTCTTTGAACCTTTCAAGCGTCAAATCGGCTTTGCCAACATTGCTACTGAGTTGTGATATAAGATTTTGTAATTCCTTGTGCAGCGCATTTAAATCAACCAATGATAGTTCTGGTGATTCTGGTTTTGATTTTTCAACCTCGCTGATTCTGACTGGAATATCTTTTAATTCAGAATTGATTTTTTTCTTTTTCTCTTTGACTATCTTAATATGGTCCTCAACGCTTCTAACTTTGATTATTTCGGCAAGAGACGCCAGTTTTTTATCAGCATTGATAACCTCTAAATCGTCCACATCGCCAACGATTTCTATAAGCGTTTTACGGCGTTCTTCCCATTTGATTTGTCCGTTGAAGTAATGCACATCGGTTAAAATTTTGAATAACTTTTCATCGCATAGCGATTTAACTTTTGAATCAAACTCGCCTTTACTGGAAGGAACTTCATCTATCCAGTAATCCGATTCATGGCCTGTATGCTCTGGAGATTCAGAACCTCTTTTTCGTGTCCACTTTTCGTGGTAAGACTTCTTTAATTTAAGTGGTACATCGTCAACGGAAAGAATTAACTCAACGGCGTGTTCGGCACCAGTCATGCCAGAAGTCTTTATGCCAAATACTTTTTCATCATTACTGTTCTTATCAAACAATAACCATCTAAAAGCGTCATGCAGCGTTGTCTTGCCTGTGCGGTTGTCTCCAAACACATTAACGCTTTTACCTTCAGTCGTTAGTTTGAATTGCTTAATACCTTTGAAGTTTTCAAGTTCGATACTCAATAAATTAATTTTCATGCTTATCTCCTTGTGGTATGATTGAGTTGAGTTTTTTTGATTTCCACCATGTTTCGGGTGCAACCGACTGGTGGATTTTTTTATTCATTTGATCCTGTAACGATTATGGCAAGCATACCGTCTCCGATTGAATGAATTTCTGTTGTAGTACCGTGAAGAAAGTTTTCTGTAACAGCTTCCTCAACTGTGAGTTCTTCTAAAAATCTCTTAGTTATATATTTTGTCATTTGTCTTTCACCTCTCTTTCTTTATCAAGATCATCGATAATGCAGCCAAGTAAACTTTTAGTCTGTGCTTTTGATTCTTCTTCTGTTGGCTTCACAGTATGAAGCCAAACAATTCTGTTTCCAATTTTCCCAACTTCGATTGGTTCGTTCATTGTTACTTGTTCCTCCCTTTGTTTAGTTTTCTACACTTTCTTGTTAAAAAAATATTTGATTATTTCTTCTTCTTTAATGCCAAGCAAATCTATTGATTTTCTAATTTCCTCTTGTGTAAATAAAACAGTGCTGTTGAGTTTCTTTGAAAGTGTCACATTTGACCATCCCATCGCTTCACCATACGCACCACGAGTAAGAAAAACCTCTATTACCTTTCCAATTAATTTGTTATGATCGAACATTGATTCACCTCTTTCTTGTTAAGTGTAGTTTTCTTAACTTAAATTAAGTGTAGCAAACTACACTTTAGCTGTCAACACCTTTTAAAAAGTTTTCTACACTTTTTAAAGCATTTTGTTGTCGTTTTCTAAACTTGGGTATATAATATATATAAAGGAGATGTCTGCTATATGAAAGAAAGTTTTGCAACTAGATTAAAAATGGGCCTTGAATTGCGAAATATGAAGCCTGTTGAATTATCCGAGAAATCAAATATTAGCAAATCCCGAATAAGTCAGTATTTGAAAGGGTCATATGAAGCAAAACAAGATGCTTTATACAAAATTGCAAAAGCCCTTGATGTTTCTGAAGCTTGGTTAATGGGCTATGACACTTCTATTGAACGTCACACAGCGGATGAACTTGTAAATCATGCCATCCAAACTAAACTTTTAATCAATTTAGATTCTAAAATTTCAAAAGAATATGAAGCCTTTATGAAAGAGCATGAAATAAAAAATGAAATCATAACCATCGCAGCTCACGCAATTGAAGACCTTACAGAAGAAGAACAAATTGAATTATTAAATTATGCCGAATGGTTAAAAACCAAAAGGAAAACTGCCAATGGTAAATAGCTTTAGTCTATACGACTATACAGAAGAACATGAAATTGATGTTATTGTAGATCATATTCCTAATCGAAAACTAAAAGGGTTGTATTATCAAAACATGATTATTTTAGACGATTCACTTGAAACCGAAGCGCAACGGACCAGTATCCTAGCAGAAGAAATAGGTCATTATGAAACTTCATCAGGAAACATATTAGATCAAGTTGATATTAGAAATGTAAAGCAAGAAATACGGGCTCGTCGCTGGGCACATAACCAGCTTGTAACCCTAAACGGGTTTATTGAATGTTATGAACACCGATGTAGGAATACCTATGAAGCAGCCGAACACCTAGGTGTAACTGAAAAATTTTTAGAAGAAGCCATTATTTCTCTTTATCAGATTCATGGTAATTTTATTGAATTGAAAGACTATTTTGTGTTTTTCAGTCCACCTGGTGTTATGAAGAAGGTATTGTAACACCCTATAATTTAGATTGGAGTTGAGACTATGAAGTTTAATGAAAAACTCAAATATTTTGTTATTGGTTCATTAACCTCTTTATTACTTGTTTCAGGAGTTTCATTTGGGGATGATTTTCTACAAACCATTCAAGCATCTTTTGTTGATGTTGTTATTAATGGCAATAACAATTCTGTACCAACTAAAATACTTACATATGAAAAAACGCTATATGTTCCTTTATTTGATATTGCAGATGCCACTGGTTTAAAACTTGAAAATAGCAAAGATAGTGATGCTATAGAGTTCTCTAATTATGAAATTGTTGCAAAAATCCCAACAGGTTTAAAATACTCTCAAAGTGATAACAACATATTTATAAATTGGGATAACACAGGTGCTGATTATTACGTAATTGCTACAAAAAATTATAATCAAGATGAATTTATACCGATTCTTGATTCTTCGGGTAACCTAAAACATTTCAAGTGGTATTCAGATTATAGCCTTAAATATACACCTTCAGTAATTGGAAAACCGATTCAATTTATAGTAACTTCCGTAAAAAACGGTAATTACTCAGCTGACAGTATTCCACTAATCGCGAATACTTCCGCTACTACGAATAAATCAGCAACTTCTACAATAATTAAGTCATCAAACTCACAACCAAGCATAGAACGCACTACTTTTGAAATTTTGATGCTGAATTATTCTACCGACAACATACTCAAATCAATCATAAGTTCGGATAAAATTTCAATTGCAGCTGATAAAAATCTATCTAATCAAAATAAATGGCTTAGAGTATTTGATTCTACACTAGCTGATAAATCGTCCAACACAGGCGGTCGTACAAACAGTGCCGCTGTCAGCGCTGCTTTAACCGCAGCAAATAACTCAGTTAAATAAGTTCTCAGCCTTAATTGGCTGGCAACTTATAAAGCGTGGATACAAAATTTGTTTATATTAAAAGGAGGAACATTCCTAAATGATTAAACCACTACTAGACGATTTAACTCAGTTCTATTCAAAGAACCAAATTGATAAAGGGTCCTTAAAACTTCTTTATACTAAAGGCAAACCACCTTTTGGATACGATGTTAATCATAAAACAAAAGAGTATATAGTCAATAAGTCTGAAGCTGTAATCATTAGAGCAATATTTGAAATGTATTCGCAAAATATGCCTTATAAAGAATTATTGGAATTTCTTAATACCAAAGGATACAGATCTAAACATGGCAGAAACTTTACCCAAACTTCACTCCACGGTATTTTAAGAAATGAAAAATATGCTGGAATATACGCCATGAAAACTCCGAACGGAATTATTCACATTCAAAATGCTATACCAGCTATTATTTCAACCGATGTATTCGCTATGATACAAGAAAAATTAAAGAGAAATAAAACCAATTCACAAACCTACAAAGCCTTTGAACCTTATATCCTATCGGGAAAAATATATTGTGGCCAGTGCGGTGGAAAACTATTTGGGAACAGGCGTAAATCTGCTAAGAGCCAATTATATTGGAGTGGCTATCAATGCAGCAACAAGAAAAAATATAAAAATTGCGACGCTAAAGAAGTTAAAAAAGAAAACATTGAAGAATTTGTTCTGCATTTATTAGAAACTGATATTTTCACAGACGAGTACATTGAGAACGCTTCGAAACGCTTGCTAGAAACATACAACGAATCTCTTATCGACATTGATAACGACATCACCACCCTTCAATCTGACGCATTTGACACTCATAATAAAATCAATAATCTAGTTGAAGCATTAGCATCCGGATTAAGTAGTTCCTCTGTGAAATCAAAACTTGAAGAATTAGAACTTCATAAATCGGAGTTAAACGCCCGAATCACTAAAGAACAATTTAGAAAAGCTCAAAATTTATCATTGGACCAAATCAGGACTTACTTGAATGTTTATAAAAACATAAGCACCAAAAGTGCCGAGGAACAAAAACGGATCATTGAATTGTTTGTAGATAAAATAGTTGTGAGTGAGGATAAAATCGATATTTATCTGACTGTTGAATAAAATAAGGAAGTGATATTTATGGCCATGTTAAGAGGTGTTGCTTATTGTAGGTATTCATCAGACAATCAACGTGAAGAAAGTATTACCGGGCAAATCAGAGCGATTAAAGTATTTGCGCTGCAAAAGAATATTGAAATAATAAAAATTTATGCCGATGAAGCAAAGTCGGCAACAACGGATCAACGTCCTGAATTTCTAAAAATGATGGAAGATGCCGAACTTGGACAATTTAAAACTATCATAGTGCATAAACTCGATAGATTCTCGAGAGATCGTTACGATAGTGCATTTTATAGACGTCATTTAAAAAAGCAAGGCGTTAAATTGTTTTCGGTATTAGAGAATCTTGATGATAGTCCCGAATCAGTAATATTAGAAAGTATTTTAGAAGGTATGGCTGAATACTATTCTAAGAACCTCGCCAGAGAAGTTATGAAAGGATTAAAAGAAAACGCTTATCAATGCAAACATACTGGTGGCATACCACCTTTAGGATATAACGTTGGTTTAGATATGAAGTATGAAATTAACGAAAATGAAGCTGATATTATCAGAATGATTTTCAATGAACACTTGTTGGGTTCTGGGTATCTAACTATTGTTTCAAAACTCAATTCTCTTGGATACACAACAAAAGCTGGTAAAGCATTCAAAACAAATTCAATTCGAGACATACTGAAAAATGAAAAGTATACAGGTGTTTATATCTTCAATAGGCGTGCTGCTGGCAAAAAAGGAAACTATGTAAATAAAGATCCACAAGAAATCATTAGGATTGAAGGTGGTATGCCACAAATAATTGAATCCAACCTTTTTTATCTAATCAACAATAAAATGGATTTAAAACGCTATGGCAAAAGAAAGAGTGCAAAACAAAATTATTTGCTATCTGGCATGATGAAGTGCGGGATTTGCGGTGCATCATACACAGGCCAAAGTTATGTAAAGGGTCGTGGTGGCGTGAAATATTACCTTTACGGTTGTACCGCAAAATATAATTCTAAGTCATGCAATAATAAGGATATTCGCCAAGATGCTGTTGAAAATTTTGTAGTCGAGTTAATCCAAAATTCAATGTTTAATCCACGCACTATAAATGACTTTGGGGACAGCGTTGTAAATCTTTATAATGAGAATACAAAAAGCTATTCTGCAGACATTAGCAAATTAGAAAAGGAAATCGAAAAAACGAATTTAAAACTAAATCGCCTTTTAGATTTATATCTCGATGAACAGTTGGATCAGAAGTCGTATACTGAAAAAACAAAGGAACTGAAAGACCTTCAAGAGTTGCTAACATATCAATATAGTGTTAAAATTTCTACTGTTGGGGTAACAATTACTAAAGATACAGTTGTAAAACACTTAGAAAAATTAAAGACCAATTTGATTGGTGACAATTTCGAAAAGAAAAAGAACGTAATTGGAACAGTGATAAAACAGATAACTGTTGATATGAATGCCGTTAGGGTAGAGTTAATAACGGATGGTTTGGATGGGGGTATTGTCTTGAGCGGTTCGTCTCCACCACTACTACCACTGTCCATTTCAATAAAACGGTCAGTGTTGTTCAAAAAGTAACACCTCTAGGATTTCTCTTAGAGGTGTTGCTTTTTTTTCATAGATTATTATCATTGTAAATAGTGTATTTAGAATTTGTCATCTTTTTCAGGCTGCGGAAACACTTCTTATAACTCAACTTTCGCACACCAATAAACCCAGCAGTAGCTTGATATGGCTAGGCTGAGATTGTATCCATTTGTCCAGTAGACAAGAAATCATTTTTTTGA
>JAYVIR010000003.1:0-25697 GCA_043770095.1 Eubacteriales bacterium | reverse complement strand
TCAAAAAAATGATTTCTTGTCTACTGGACAAATGGATACAATCTCAGCCTAGCCATATCAAGCTACTGCTGGGTTTATTGGTGTGCGAAAGTTGAGTTTAATATTAGTCATTTCAATAATAATTTTATCGAATTCTCTTTGCATAATATGATAGGTATTGGTAGCTTTCTCATCTAATTTGTCTAGATTTACGTGGAAAATATCCAACTGTCTTTTTATCTTGTTGGCGCGCTCAATCACATCCAAATAGTATACTTGAACATTATCTAATTCTTGTTTCATTTGAGTTCGATCAAACCCGATGACTTGTATATTGGTCTCTCTCTCAAACTGATTGCCAATAACGCCAGAAATAATTTGGTGCTTTGCGATAATTTTACCTCCGACAACTTTGCTGCCATTTTTCATTAAGATTACTTTTGAGGCTTGAATATCAGCATCATATGCATATGCCCCAATTTGAACAATTCCTTCTGCTACAATTTGAGCCTCGTTGCAATATTTAAGATAGATATTTTTGCCTGCCTTAATGACCCCTGATCCTTTGCCATTAATACCACCTGTAATCGATACAGATCCATCCTTTGACTCGATGAGTGCTACGGCTCCAACACCCATGTTACCCAAAATGGCCACATCTTTCGTTCCTATAACGCTAAAGCAATCCTCTACACTGCCTTTTACAGTAACAAAACCATCAAAATTAATATTACCCGTTGAATAATCCACATTTCCGCCAATAACTAGGTGTTGCTCTACGCGAATTTCTTGATTGACTACAGAAACAGCACCATTAATTTTCGCTTTTAATACAGCTTTTGAATCTCCCACCATTTGAAGTTGAACCGTTTCTGAATCGTATTTTAATTTTAAATCCTTTCCCGATTTTGCAGGAATCTCATTGCCCTTAACTGTTTTGCCCGCTATGCCTTCGGTGGCGAAAGTTTTTTCACCCAACCAATCACCGCTATTAATCGGATCGATGAGATTAATTTCAAAGTGATCCACGCCACCACCTGTCTTAAATTCCGGCTTTTTTTTCGACAATGTAAAATAGCTTAATTTGGCATCTGTTCCCGGGATTGGCGGCGTGCCTTGTGCAATTAAAATCTTTTTTTGAAGCTCCATTGGCTGAGAAAACACCTCAGACAAAATTCCGACAGAAATCTGCTCTATTTGAAGCAAGGTAATGATATCAGAAATAATCTGCTCTTCATTAGCTGAATAATTCTCTTTTATCATATTTAATTTTAAGTGTGCCATCATCTCATCCTTAGAAATTTCCAGTTCAATCATTGGTTTATAAGCACCAATATGAACTTCTTCAAAATTTGCTTTAATAATAGCATCTCTCAGCCCTGAAAAATTACTAATCATTAGTCTTGGCATTGTGGAAAGAATCTCATTAATATTTTTAAGCTCAATAGGCTTTCGGCATTTTATGAAGACAGCATCGCCTTTCGTAATCAGTTCAATACGCTCATCTGAATAATGTTTCAAAACTTACACCCCACTAGGCTAGTTTGTTTAAAAAGTCCTAAAGACATCATAGCCTAAATAGTCAGAAAAATAAAGTAAATCCATAGAAATAGTCTTTTTTAGAGTTATTTTTATGGATTTACTTTGTTTTTTTATTATTCATTTATTATTAAACTCAATATAATCAATACATTGATGAATTTATATAGAATTTTTGCAAAATTTGATTTTGTATTTTTGTGTAGTTTGTTTGATAATTATCAAACAAACTACACAAAAATTATTATTGTTACTTTGTATACTATTAACAAATACATCTCACACAAAAGTTCCATTTTGAATTTGTTCAAATGCCAAGTCAAGCTCCTCTTTTGTATTCATAACCACTGGCCCACCCCATGCAATTGGCTCAAAAAGTGGTTTTCCACTAAGCAATATAAATCGTAGCCCTTCTGGACCTGCCTTAATTTTGAGAAGCTCATTTTCTCGTTCAAATAAAATAGCTTCACCCACGCGATTTTGAATTTGTCCATTTTCTTCAAAAAAACCAGCGCCACTAATCAATAACGCAATCAGCGTATCCCCTTCCGCTGCAATTAGTTCAAAATCAGCATCAGATTCTAGTCGAATGTCCAAAACTATAGGTTTTACATAACTCGCATAAACGATACCGTCTACACCGTCGTAGTTACCGCAAAGTACCCGAACCTGGCCAAAATCCTTTTCTACAATTGGCATTTGATTACGTTTTAAGCCTCTATAGGTTGGCGGAGTCATTTTATTTGCTTTAGGTAAATTTATCCACAATTGAAAGCCTAGCATATGAACTGAAGGTTGCGGCATTTCTTGGTGTATAATGCCGCTTCCCGCAGTCATCCACTGACAATCTCCACTTTCAATAACGCCTGAATTTCCCAAACTGTCACTATGAGCAATTCTCCCATGCATTAAATAGGTCACCGTCTCAATCCCTCTGTGAGGATGCCATGGAAATCCTTTTCTATAATCCTTCGGATCACGAGAATTAAAAAAATCTAACAATAGAAAAGGATCTAAATTAGGAATTTCAGGATATCCGAATATCCGATTCAAACGAACCCCCGCGCCATCTTTGGTCCATCTTTCTTCAAAAATTTCTCGAATTCGTTTCAATGAATTTGTCAAAACCATCACCTCCAACAAATTTTTAAATCAAAATAGTCAAACCCAACATGTTAAAATCATTATATTTTGAACTTTGATGCTTCAAGCGCAAGTTCTTGAGCCATTTGCGCTAAATTTCGATTGGCCGTCGCAACTTCATTAAGTGACGCACCTTGTACGTGGATAGAAGCGGATACTTCCTCAGCACTTGCAGCATTCTCTTCAGCAATAGCCGATAACCCAGCGACTGATTCCAATATTTTTTCTTTGTTTTTTTCCATTTGCCCGCTACTATCATTCAAATCAGCAATATATCCTAATGAATCTTCAACCGCTTTAGAAATTTCAAGATATTTCTTCTCAGTATCCGACACGCTAACCAATTGCTGTGCGATCGCAGCAGCAACCTCTCCAGCAGTTCGTACGGACGCTTGAGAATTTTTTTGAAGTTCTGAAACAATGCCATCAATTGTACGAGTAGATTCAGTCGATTGTACGGCTAACTTTCGTATTTCATCCGCAACAACAGCAAATCCTCTTCCATGTTCGCCCGCACGTGCGGCTTCAATGGCTGCATTGAGCGCCAAAAGATTTGTTTGATCCGCAATGTTCGAAATCATATTGCTGGCTTCCCCAATTTGTCTCGAACTGGCATCCGTGGTCAAAATGCCTTCTGCAATTGCCTCAGTAGCCCCCTTTGTCTCATTTGTCATTTTAACCAATACCTCAACAGAATCAAGCCCTTCCTTAACGCGATTTCTAATGACTTGTGAGGCTTGTTGAAGAGATTTAAGTTTCAGGGTGCTGTCATCAATCAATTTGCCTAAATCCACTGTTTGGTGAGCGCCATTTTCTGTTTCGCGCGCTTGATCCGTTGCTCCTTCAGCAATTTCCTCTACCGTTTGAGCAATTTCATTCGAAGCGACCAATACTTGATCAGAGACTGCCATTAACTCTTCAGTCGCCGCCGCTAGCTGATGAGCAAGACCTACCATCTTCCCAATCAGACTGCGGAAGTTCTCCGTCATTTCTTCAAACGCATGAGCCAGCAACCCAATTTCATCCTTTCTGTTCAAAAACGCTTCTGGTACATCCTGAGTAAAATCACCTTGCGCCATAATGCGTGCATGTGCCACAGCTTGAGAAATAGGAGTAGTCAGTCTATGTCCAACCAACCAAGCGCCTATTGTACCTAAAAGCAGAACCATTATTGTTACTACAATTATAATAAATTGAAGCTCTTTCACAGGCTGCATCACTTCTGCCTCTGGAATAGTAACGCCTACTGCCCAATCTGATCCAACTACTGGCGCAAATCCCATTACTTTATCTTGTCCATCGAACCAGTACTTTGCAAAACCTGATTCTCCAGAAGTCATGCGTTTTATATAATCCGACAATACATTTAGACGCACATCTTTTGAAGCCTCATCAAAATAATTAAATTGTTTTTTTACCATTTCTGGATCTTTATGCGATTGAATAATTCCTGTTTTAGAAACCAAGAATGCATAACTCGTGCCACCAACATTTACATTAATAACACTTGTGCCCATGTACTCACCAGGTCGTATTGCAACCATTGCACCAACTGTTTTCTCGTTGTTCATCACAGGCACAGTAAATGCCATTACGACGCTGCCATCCACTTTGCTGACAATCGTATCCGAAACATTACGCGTACCTTTTAATGCTGTTTGTATATAAGCGCGATCCGAAAGGTCTTTCTGAGTGCCATCCGAATAATAAGCCATCCCTTTCATATCAACAAAAGCCAAGCGCGTGTATCCATTTCGCTTCAAATCATCCGCTAATGCCGCTTGGCGATCTGCCATCGGATTTGCCATATTGGAAATTCTAGTCCTCGCGCCAATCTGCTCTAGAATTCTTAGCTCCCCATCTAGTTTTAACGAGGTCATAGACGCCGCATCTTTTGCAGAAATCACCATTAGAGTTTCAATGTCTTTTTGAATTGCGGCTGTGGATATCTTGATGGCAACGACACCTAAAACCATACAAGTCAATAATAATAGAATAAAAGTCATGCTCACTAATTTAGCTTTTATTGTTTTCATAAAGCTCCTCCTTGCTTAATTATGTATCTTGGTTTCCAAGGAAACTCAATAGCAAATTCTACTCCCATTGGTTCTAGATTTCTGCAAGTAATTTCCCCATTTAAAAATTCTTTAACCAATGTATAGGCAATCGTCAAACCAAGACCTTTTCCTCTCCCCCCCATATTTACTTTATAAAACGGCTCAAAGATATGTGCCAACTCTGAATCTTTGATCGACATTCCATTATTTTTAAATAGTAAGCGTATACTGTTTTCAGATTGAGCGGCACTTATAGCCATCACTCCATATTCTTGATTTGCAAATCCATGTTCTACGGCGTTTACGATTAAAATATTTAGAATTTGGAGCAATTTCTCCGGAAAAAGAATTGTAGCGTTTCCAACGTCGCAGTTTAAAGTCAGCAAATGAGGTGTGCCTGTCAGAGGAAATTTTAATTCTTCCAGCTTCTCGTTTAGATACGCACACAAATCTAAATCTGGTCTATCATCATCTCCATTTATCAAAGAAGGTTTATTCACAACATCCACGAGTCCAATCGCCTTAATAATTTGTCTATGAATCAAATCAATTGCACTGTTTGATTCATCAAGCTGTCTACTCCACATTGATACGCTTACCTCATCGTTTTTTTGCGAATTTTTCATTTCTGCAAGAATTTGTTCCAAATAAGTAATTGTTGTAAGCGCTGTTCCTAGCGGCGTATTAATGCCATGTGCCAAGCTACTCGTCATCCGACCTAGCGCTGCCATCTTTTCAACCTGTGTAATTCTTTCATGTGCAAATTTTAATTGTTCTATAGTCTCTCCAAGATTTTCATTAGATTGCATCAGTTCTTCTTGTGTCTCGATCAACTCTCCCATTGCACCTTTAAGCTCTTTAGTCCTGAGTTCAACACGTTTTTCCAATTCATTATGAGCTTGATTCAAGGAATCTGCCATTGAGACAAGCTCGTCTTCTATGATGCCGAATTCATCTCCACGCAATGAACAATATAATGGGTACAATCGATTGGATTCGACCGACTTAATCTTCCCAATAATATCCGATATTGGTTTTTGAAGATATCTGGAAATAAGATACGTCGCTATAACCGATAAAAGAAAAATTCCAAATGCCGATGCGTATAACAATTGGCGAATGATTGCAACACTTCGAAAAGCTTCCTTCTCAGGAACCTGAACCAAAACGCCCCAATTTGTCTTCTCTAAAGGAGAATAGGCAACCAATTTTTCGAGTTCTTCTAACATGTAACGGCCTACGCCTGTTTTTCCTGAAATGACCGCTTCTACAGGTTCTATATTTGACAAATCACGCATTTCAGCAACAAATTGTTGGTCAGGATGACCAATCGTCCGTCCAAGACCATCTACTATAAACCCATAGCTCTCGCTGCTTGAGCGGATATTTGAGGAGACCGTACTTAAAAATCCTAGATCAATACTGGCACCAATCACGCCCTCAATCATACCATTTCGGATGATTGGCTGAGCATATACAACAATTGGAACGCCAGTACTTCTTGAGACAATCACATCAGAAAATATGGATTTACCTGCAATGGCGCCTATAAAATAATCTCGATCAGAGCGATCTCCTATTGTCTCAGGAGAGGATGATTTATAAATTTGCATCCCCTCTTTGTTCATAATATAGATTTGTGTAATAGCTGATAATTTTCGAATTAAATGCTGGGACATTTGATTGACTTGTTCAAAGTTGAGCTTAATTGCAGCATCCGAATTTGCTATTTGATCGATTGACAGCTCAATCTCCGCTAGATTTAGTTCTATCAAATTGCGAAGCGCCACATCATCATTTGCAATATCTTTATAAGCCTCTTCTTTGACAAGTTTTGACACTTGTTCGGTAATCAATACCGAAAATACAGACAAAGAGCTGATCATTAAACCAAGTAACAGTATAAATATTCGAACACGAAAACTTTTATACCATTTCATCTACATCCACCCTTCGCAACAAAATTGGATTTAGTATTCTTAATAAAAAATTACCTTACGATACTCAATTATTATACCCTTTATTTCGACTTAACAAACCCTCGCAAGAGGCATTTGAGCTCAGCTTTTTTCTTACACAGCATCAGTCTTTTCATTAGAGGCAAAGGTCTAATAAAAGCAAAAAGCTATCCCAGACAGGCAGTTCACCTATTTGAAATAGCTTCTTTATAGACATTTAATTATTAATATAACCTACTCTACCGTAACGCTCTTTGCCAAGTTTCTTGGCTTGTCCACGTCATTGCCTCTTGCCACTGAAACGTAGTAAGCAAACAATTGAAGTGGAACGATGCTGAGAATCGGCGCTAAGTCATCCAGCGTTCTTGGAACATAAATCACCTGATCTGCATATTTGCCAATTTCAGTATTGCCTTCTTGAGCCACTGCAATCACATGAGCCCCTCTAGCCTTAACTTCTTTAATATTAGACAGCATTTTATCGTATAAATGCTCTTGCGTTGCCGTTGCAATAACTAAAGTGCCTTCTTCAATAAGAGCGATTGTGCCATGCTTGAGTTCACCCGCCGCAATTGCAAAGGAATTGATGTATGAAATTTCTTTAAGTTTTAAAGACGCCTCAACTGCTGTATCAACATCCACGCCGCGTCCCATAAAGAACACGGATTCATTATTGAATTGCTCATCAGCTAACTTTTGAGCCACTTGATAATTTTCTAAAACACTTGCCACCTTTTGATCCATCCCCTTAAGCTCGGTAAGCACCGTCTGATACATTTCATCAGAAAGATTGCCATTAAGTCTGCCCATATAGAGCGCCACTAGATAGAATGCAACCAATTGAGTGGTATACGCTTTTGTAGACGCAACGCCAATTTCAGGTCCCGCCCAAGTGTAAAAGACGTCGTCTGATTCTCTCGTCACCGAACTTCCAACCACATTGACAATGCTGATAATTCTAGCACCACGACGCTTTGCTTCTCTAAGAGCCGCAAGGGTATCCAAAGTTTCTCCCGATTGAGAAACGGCAATAAACAACGTCTTGTCATCAATAAACGGATTTCTGTATCTAAATTCAGAAGCCACATCGCAAATAACCGGTATTTTAGCATATTTTTCAATGGCGTACTTGCCTATCAAACCAGCATTATAAGCGGTTCCGCAGGCAACAACGTATACTTTGTTATAACCTGCAAGTTCCTCTTTGGTCATGTTGAACCCTTCTAAAACAATTTCATCTTTCGATTCATTGAGTCTTCTGTGAAGCGTCGCATGAACGCCAGCGGGCTGCTCATGAATTTCCTTAAGAGTAAAGTGCTCATAGCCCTCTTTTTCAGCAGAATCCATGTCCCAAGTTACTTCATAAACTTCTCTTTGAATTTCTTGGCCGAATTTATTGAAAATAGTGACCTTATCTGAAGTAAGCAAAACCGTTTCATCATTTTCAATCAAATACACATTCTTGGTGTATTTCAAAATAGCCGGAATGTCCGAAGCAATATAATTCTCCCCATCGCCTAATCCGACAATCAGCGGGCTATCTTTACGCACCGCAACAATTTTATCGGGCTCATCTTTGCAAATCACACCAATGGCATAAGCGCCTTCCATTTTTTCGACCGCTTTGTTCACCGCCGCTAAAAGATCACCTTCATAGAAATAATCCACCAAGTGCGCGATGACTTCCGTATCCGTCTCGGATTTAAATTCAATCCCTTTCGTCTCGATCAACCACTCTTTTAGACTCATATAATTCTCAATAATACCATTATGAATAACCGCAATAGTTCTGTCCTTGTTCACATGCGGATGCGCATTCATGACCGAAGGCGCACCATGAGTTGCCCACCTCGTATGTCCGATGCCCACTGACGAAACCAAAGTCTCTTCTTCAAGAACCGCTTGCAAGTTAGACAACCTACCTTTTTCCTTTCTGACTTCTACATGATCGCCACAAACCAAGGCAACGCCCGCAGAATCATAGCCTCTATATTCCAATCTTTCTAATCCGTTTAAAAGTACTGGCAACGCTTGCCCTTTTCCAACATATCCTACAATACCGCACATATAAAAATACCTCCAAGTTTTGTTTATAACAGTTCGCCTATACGAGTTGCACAACGTAAAAAATACCGCAATATCAAAGTCAAATGGTTGTATTAAATTCAAAATATTACCAACATCAAAAAATAAAAAAAGCTGCCCAGCAGCAATAATTCACCTAAATAGACTATGTCTTTTAGGGTTGAAAAGCCTTCAAACTGTCCTACACCATCTGTCCCATAAATCACTTCATGGTTTTACAATGTATCTTTCGGTTACAGTCTAACCGCGGGGCATCCGCCGAATTTTCGATAAACCCCGACCTCGTCAACTTCAATTACTCACTCATATTGATTCAATGATTGAAGTTCTGGCGCTGGTCTTATATTTAATTGTTTATTAGTCACTGATCGTCCACCTCCCATAAACATAAAATTCCCAAATGATTTAAATATCGCACTTTATTATACCACGTCTGTTTAAAATGTGAATAACAAATTAATAACAAGCTCGGTGCAAAATAATCACAAAAAAGCCCTTGCTATGAATCTTCTAACAAATCCATACCCAAGGGCGATTATTATAAGTTATCGGGTTCCTTTTTAAAGTAAACCCTATTTGCAGTAGCCTTACATTCGTCAATAATCTTATTCGCATTTTCAAGATTTAATAGCAATGCGTCTATAGTCGATTCAGGGACGTTATAGTAGAGAAATAGATCTTCATAACGCTTTGCAGTATTATGAAACAATTGACCCATTTTAATAAACTTCGGCATATTATGACTGAGAGCTGCCACTCTGAACTGTTCTAAATCAATGTCAATAATATCGATAAGCCCACTCTCCTTATCAAATACTTTTACCGGAAGGGGATAAGGTTTTATTCTTTCTAAAAAGAATTTCCCTTTGTTATTAATATTATAGACATATTCAATTTCAATGCCGCCAATATCAAATTGAACATAACACAATTTCCCATTTATTTGAGTCACCGTTCCACCCAATTGGACCAATTTCATTTCATGCTCCATCGCATCAGCAATGACATACTTTTGCATTTTTCATTCCTCCCATCACTTTTTATCCAAATGACTGTTAGACGTAAAATAAACCTAAGTAAATTGTTGAAATAACAATTGATACAATCATAAGTGGAAAGGCAAGTTTCATATATTCAAAAAAGTTAACCTTATGATTTTTTCTTTCAAGCATCCCACAGGCAACAACGTTCGCAGAGGCGCCAATCATTGTTCCATTACCACCCAAACATGCGCCAAGCGCTAATGCCCACCACAAAGGCGTTGTATCCATTCCGCTGATTTGACCCATACTCTGAATGAGCGGAATCATAGTCGCTACGAATGGAATATTATCTAAGAACGCCGATAACAAAGCCGATGCCCAAAGAAGAGACATTACTGTCCAAAATACATTACCGTGAGTTGCATTCAAAATAACTTCAGCAAACATATTGATAATCCCAGCTTCTTGCAAGCCACCTACTAGAACAAACAAAGAGATGAAGAAAAAGATGGTCGTCCATTCAATTTCCATAAAGATATCCTCGGGATCAAGACCGCTGATAAACAACAATATCGCCGCTCCCGACAATGCCACTGTCGCAGATTCCAAATGAAGGGCGCTATGAAAAATAAAGCCTAACACCGTAATCACTAGAATCAATACTGATTTTATAAGCAACTTCCGATCCTTAATAGTGTGCGTATTGTCCATCGCCATGATCTTCTGCTTATTTTCCTGTGTAACATGCAACTTTTTACCCACTGTAAATTTAACAATTAGTAACGTTACCACTATAATGACTGCAACTACTGGTCCTAAATTGGTTATAAAATCTACAAACCCCAATCCATTAGCACTACCAATCATAATATTGGGCGGATCGCCAATCAGAGTTGCCGTTCCACCAATATTTGCCATCATCACTTCGACGATGATATAAGGATAAGGATTAATCTTTAAAGTTTCCGTAATAACAAACGTCACCGGCGCAATCAATAAAATAGTGGTCACGTTGTCAAGTAGAGCTGATGCCAGCGCCGTAATAATCGAAAACAAAACCATAATCATCCAAGGTTCTGCTTTCGCCTTTTGAGCGGCACGAATAGCCATATACTCAAAAATACCGGTCTTTTTCATAATATTAACAATAACCATCATACCTATTAATAATCCAATTGTGCCAAAATCAATAAAATCGATGACATTGCTTTCTGAAACAACGCCTAATAACACCATTAGCGCGCCGCCAAAAACAGCAGCCGCCGCTCTATTGACCTTTTCTGAAATAATCAAACCATAAATTGCAATAAAAATGGATCCTGCCAAAACTACCTGCACTGTCATCCCAATTCCTCCTTACTTAAATAAGGGGCTTTTCATGCTATGATGTTGATCGTTCATCATTCTTTTGCTACAAATTACCCCAATCGCGTTTCAATGAGCACTTTAAGCTCATCGGAATACGCTTCTAAAACCGAAAGATCACTTCCCTCAATCATTACACGCACGAGTGGTTCCGTTCCTGAAGGTCTAATCAAAACCCTGCCTTTTCCATGGAAATAGGCTTCCACTTCTTTGATTTTATCCATAATCACCGAGTCATTTTGATAAGCCAGTTTATTCTCAGTTTTCACATGCGCATTTTTTAACACTTGAGGGTAAACCGTCATTACCGATGCCAATTCAGACATTTTTTTACCACTGTCTTTGAGGATGCACATCAGTTGAATCGCCGTCATGAGGCCATCTCCAGTGGTATTCGTATCAAGGAAAATAATGTGCCCAGACTGCTCTCCGCCCAAAGAATAGCCACCCTTAACCATTTCCTCTAAAACATATCGGTCGCCCACTTTTGCTTTAACAGCTTTGAGATCATGGTTTCTAAACGCTTCATCCATCCCGATGTTGCTCATCACTGTCGTCACAACGGTATCTTTAGCCAAAAGGCCTCTTTTTTTCATATTAATCCCGCAAATGGTCATGATTTTGTCCCCATCGACAAATTCTCCATTTTCATCCACCGCAAGCAATCGATCCGCATCGCCATCAAACGCAAGTCCAATATCATAGTTGCCCGCTTTGACAATATCACCAATCACATCAATGTGCGTCGAGCCGCAGTTTGCATTGATATTGAACCCGTCCGGCTCATTATAAAACGCATCTACCTCGGCGCCAAGCGCCTTGAGTGCCTGTTGCGCCACTTCAAAAGCTGCGCCATTGGCACAGTCAATCGCAACTTTTAACCCCGTGAGGTCTGCAAAAGCCGTTTCTCGCACATATTCAGAGTAAAGATCCGAGGCTTTATAAATTTCCATTTTTCGGCCAATTTCAGTGCCACTGAGAATCCGTTCAAGTTCTCTGTCGTTGAGAATATAATCTTCAATCTCCTCTTCAATTTTGTCCGAAAGTTTAAACCCGTTACCGTCAAAAAATTTAATGCCGTTATATTCCACTGGGTTGTGAGACGCCGAAATCATGACGCCCGCATCCAATTTTAAATGTCTTACCAAATAAGCAATCGCTGGCGTTGGCACCACGCCCACTTTAATCACATCGCAGCCTGCAGATAAAATTCCGGCAATCAATGCAGACTCTAGCATATCCCCTGAAACGCGTGTGTCTTTGCCAATTAATATTCTCGCCTTGTGATGTGTTTCCTTTGTGAGTACATATGCACCAAATTTCCCTAATTTATAGGCCAATTCATTGGTGAGCTCAGTATTCGCCACACCTCTTACGCCATCGGTTCCAAATAATTTTCCCATACTTCCCCCTATCGTTCTTAAATTAAAATCGAAGCCTTAAACGCCCGTATCCTATCATTATACTCTCAATAATGAAGGACTTCAATATTCTAGCATTATAGCCGAACTTTCATCCAATGCCCTTTTTTATAATAGCCGATGATAATCGCCGATTCTACAACCACAGATGCTGAAATAGCCACCCATACGCTGTCAATCCCCATGTGGAAGAATTTGACTAGCAGATAAGCGAGAGGTACCTTAACCACTACATTGGCAACGGTCGAAGCCACCATTGGTGGAAACGAATCGCCTGCACCTTGAAACACACCAGTGTAAGTTATCGTCCAAATAACCGTCATTAATCCCACATAAATAATCCATAAATAACGAACGCCAATTGCAATGACGCCTAAATCCTTCGTAAATATGCTTAGGAGAGGCTTGGCCAAAAAAATATAGGGGAGCGCAAACAAGAGCATGTTAATCCCACACACCACTAACCCTGTTCTAATCAAATCCTTTAGCCGATGAGTTTCACCGGCACCAATGCTTTGCCCTACCAGTACTGACAAACCCGTGGATAGACCTGCTAAAATAATGAATGTATATGACAAAAGCTGACCGCCTATACCAAAGGCTGCAGCCCCCGTATCACCACCGACTTCGAAAACAATGCGAAACATCAGCATTCCTGTTATCGGACGCGCAATCTGCTGAAGACATGCCCAAGACCCAATTTTAAGCAATTTCCAATCCGTGCTCAAACTGCTCTTTCTCATGCGAATCAATTCTCGCCACTGACCTTTAAATTGATCGTTTATGATCATCACGACAATCATGAGTAAAGAGACCACATTTGAAATCAAAGTTGCCCACGCAGCGCCTGCGATGCCCATATTAAAATGAAATATAAAAATTGGGTCTAGCACCAAATTAATCAAGTTTGCTATTCCAAAAATAATCAAGGTCACTTTTGTTTTCCCTAGCCCCTGGAATACACTTCTAAGTGCTCCTGCGCCAAAAATAAAGGGTGTTCCTATCAAAATAATTTTTATGTAAATCACCGTATTGTTTAACGTCTCAGCCGTCGGATTAAACATTAGCATAGTAAGCGGTCTTGCAAACACAAAAGTAACCCCACCCACTAACAAACCAAATAGACTTGAAAGCAAAAACGAATCTGCAATCACCGTTTGATTTTCTTCGTGCCTGCCAGCGCCGTAATTTTGAGACACAAACGCAACGATTCCAGCCGTGGTTAACGTTCCCAATATAAAGACAACGTTTGCCGCAGAAGCACCTAATGCCGCTGCTGATGTAAATTGCTTGCCCATCTTCGAAATAAAATAAATATCTACTGAATTAAGCAGGCTTTGAAGCAGTATCGTCAGCATGACGGGAATCGCAATATTGGATATGGTTTTTAAATCTCTAAAAAAGGTTTGATGGAACATACGAACCTCCGAAACATTCTGAAATTTCACACTAAAAAGAAGGCGCTTCCTCCAATTACGGAAGAAACACCCTCTTTTGAAAATGACTAACCCCTATTAAATCACTCTCTAGAACGATCTGTATACCATTCTATTTTGCGTTTCTAATGCACTCAGCACCCTTGTTGAGCGCACTTTCGTTGAGAGGCACCAAATGAGCTTTGCCTTCGCCAAATACTTTTTTGAAAGCTTCAAGAATACTCTTGACTTCAACAGGCTTGAAAACTTCCAAGTAAGCGCCGAGCATTACCATGTTAGCCACTCTGAAATTGCCGAGTTCATTGGCAATTTCATTTGCAGGAATATAATAAGCCGTAACGTCGTCTCTGCTTACTTTTTTAGGAATTAAAGAGCTATTGATGAACAAAGAACCACCTGGTTTAACATCAGCTTCAAACTTATCCATTGATGGTAAGTTCATAATAATAGCCGTTGTTGCATCGTTTGTGATGACGGGAGAACCAATTGGCTTTTCAGAAATAATCACGTTACAGTTCGCTGTACCGCCCCGCATTTCAGGACCATAAGATGGCAACCAAGAAACTTCTTTGCTTTCAAGCATGCCTGCATAAGTCATTAATTGACCCATAGACATAACGCCTTGTCCGCCAAAACCAGCACAAATAACTTTCTCATTCAACATATTATTTGTCCTCCGCAGGTTTTTTGAAGTTTCCAAGTGGGTAATAAGGAACCATGTTGTCTTCAAGCCATTTAAGACCGTCAACTGGTGTCATGCCCCAGTTTGTAGGACAAGTTGAAAGTACTTCTACCATAGCGAAGCCCTTTCCATCGATTTGGCATTGGAAAGCCGCTTTGATTGCTTTTTTAGCCGTTCTGATTGCCGCAGGATTGTGAACCGATACTCTCTCAACAAATACTGCCCCATCAATCGTAGCAATCATTTCTGACATTCTAAGAGGCATGCCGTTCGCTTCAACCGTTCTGCCGTAAGGCGCAGTCGTCGCTTTTTGTCCGATAAGCGTTGTAGGTGCCATTTGGCCGCCTGTCATTCCGTAAATGGCATTATTGACAAAAATAGTCGTCAATTTTTCAGATCTATGCGCTACGTGAATAATTTCTGCCGTTCCGATAGAAGCCAAGTCGCCATCACCTTGATAAGTGAAAACAACATTTTCAGGAACAACTCTTTTAATGCCTGTTGCTACAGCAGGTGCTCTGCCGTGAGAAGCTTCTTGCATGTCAAAGTCAAAGTATTCATAAGCTAAAACAGAACAGCCAACTGGCGCTACGCCAACCGCATGATCAAGTACGCCAAGTTCTTCTAAAACTTCAGCCACTAAACGATGAATCGTACCGTGAGTACAACCAGGACAATAGTGTGTTTCTTTATCGGTTAAACCTTTAGTTTTTTGAAATACGACGCTCATTATTTAGCACCTCCGATTGTTTCTTTAACAGCATTAACAACTTCTTCCGGAGAAGGAATCATGCCGCCAGATCTTCCAAAGAAACCAACAGGCAATTTGCCGTTTAATGCCAATCTAACATCATCTATCATTTGACCCATTGACATCTCAATAGACATAACGTGTTTACAAGTTTCAGGTATTTCTGTAAATGCCTTGTCAGGGAAAGGCCAAAGTGTAATCGGTCTGATCAGACCCACTTCAATGCCCTCTTCTTTAAGCATAAGAATCGCATTCTTAACAATTCTTGAAGTTGTGCCATAAGCAACAAGAACCACTTCAGGCTTCTCCATATTGTACATTTCATAACGCGCTTCTTTTTCTTTCATTTCATTATACTTCACTTGAAGCTTAATGTTGTGTTTCTCGAGTTCAGCAGGGTCAAGTGCAAGAGAGTTGATGATGTTCTTAGCTCTTTTGCCCTTAGTGCCGTCTGTTGCCCAAGTTTTAGGCTGAAGTTGTCTTGTGCTCGTAATTTCTCTAAATTCAATTGGTTCCATCATTTGGCCAATCATGCCATCCCCAAGAACCATAACTGGGTTTCTATAGTAGTCAGCCGCATCAAATGCGTCTTGAACGTAGTCAACCATCTCTTGAAGATTAGCAGGAGCGAAAACCAATACCTTATAGTCGCCGTTGCCGCCGCCTCTAGTCGATTGATTGTAGTCTGCTTGTGAAGGTTGAATACCACCAAGACCAGGGCCGCCTCTAGAAATACTAACGATTACTGCAGGAAGCTCAGCGCCCGCAATATAAGTGATCCCTTCTTGCTTTAACGCAATACCTGGAGATGAAGATGAAGTCATAACTCTGGCACCAGCACCTGCTGCGCCGTACACCATGTTAATTGCAGCCACTTCGCTCTCTGCTTGAACAAAAACTCCGCCTACTTTAGGTAACTCTTTTGCCATATATTCAGGTATTTCATTCTGAGGTGTAATCGGGTAGCCGAAAAAGTGTTTACAGCCTGCTCTAATCGCAGCAGCACCAATCGCTTCATTACCTTTCATCAAAACTTTAGCCATTGTATTTTACCTCCCTTGAATTATTCCATTACTCTCTCAACAGTAATTACGCAATCTGGACACATCAATGCGCAGTTTGCACAGCCGATGCATAAGTCCATATCAGTTACAGTTGCTGGGTGATAACCTTTTGCGTTAATGCGTGTTGTGTCAAGTGTCACTATTTTCACAGGACATGCCACAGCACAAAGACCACAACCCTTACAGATATTTTCATTAAAAGTTACTGTACCTCTCGCCTTAGCCACTTTAAAACCTCCTTATTTTACAGCCAGTCCGGTCTCATATACATCTTGATCGGGAATACTTCCCCATCTAAACTTTCTGGAATTTGGTTGGCAATTTTGTCCAGAACGCTGATGTATTTGATTGGGACATCGATTTTTTTTGAAACCGCCTCTACAAGTTCCTGACCATACAGAATATCTTCTAAGGTAGTTTCGCGAAGCAAGTGCGTGTTATTTATCAAACCCGTGACCCTAGCACCCACCATCGATTCAATTTCTCGAATATGTGTGAGTACACCTTCCACAGTTTGAGTATCTGCTCGGTACCGGTTGATGACACAGAACATGTCATAATTGCCCGGCACAAAATACTGCCTAAATTGAGCGATGACTCTCGCTCCCACGGAATCCCCACCAACATCCAAAATGCAGTCATAACTGCTGTCTTGAAGTGGCGTTAATACTTCTGCCGAAACCATCGGCAAGTCTAAATTGGCATGGTGTCCTCGATTGCCGCTTATGACCTTAATGCCTGCCGTCTCCATTACTTCCGCTTTTTCTCTAGAGCGAAAATACGGGTTGACTATATCCATATCAGCCAGAGCCGTCTTACGACCACTCTCAGCTAATTTCATCGCATAATTTACTGCAAATTCCGTCTTACCACTGCCGTAGTGGCCAATGATGATTCTGATACGTTTATCATTAAGCATAGATACTCCCTTTTACTCGTAGATCTGTGCCTTTTCGTCGCCTCTAAGTACTCTGAGACCGCCTTCTGCAAGTGCTTCCATCTCATTTTCACCTGGATAGATAAAGATTTTTCCGATAAATTCTACGGCTTCCTTCACCCAAGAAACGAAAGTCTTGTCATAAGCAATACCGCCAGTAATGACGATACCATCTACTTTTCCTTTAAGAACCGCTGCACAGCCGCCAATTTCTTTAGCCACTTGATATGCCATTGCCTTATAAATTAATTCTGCATTCTTGTCGCCTTCGCTAATCATTTTCGTAACCACGCGACCGTCATTTGTATTTAAGTAGGCCACTAAACCGCCGCTGCCTTTGATTTTCTTTTTGATTTCATTATGCGTGTATTCACCTGAGAAACACATTTTTGCAAGATCGCCAACAGGAAGACCACCAGTTCTCTCCGGAGAAAATGGACCTTCGCCGTCAAGGGCATTGTTTACGTCAATCACTCGGCCTAATTCGTGAGCGCCAACAGAAATGCCGCCACCTAAATGCGCAACAATCAAATTGACATCTTCATATTTTTGACCAAGCTCAACCGCTGCTCTTCTTGCTACGGCCTTTTGGTTAAGCGCATGGAAGATAGACACTCTTGCGATTTCTGGCATACCAGAAATTCTAGCAACATCATGAAGTTCATCTACAACCACTGGGTCCACAATAAATGATGGAATTCCAAGCATTGAAGCAATTTCAAAAGCAATGATGCCGCCAAGGTTAGACGCATGTTCGCCCATCAATCCTCTTTTTAAATCTTCAAGCATGAGATCGTTAACGGCATACGTGCCACCTTTAATCGGTTTTAACAACCCACCTCTTCCAACAACGCCACTGAGGTTTTGAAGGTTAAAGCCTTGCTCGTTCAGTGTATCTAAAATTACTTTTTTTCTAAAGTCATACTGGTCAATGATGTCATTGTACTTTGCAATCTCATCAGAAGGATGCGTTAACATCTTTTCAAATACACATTTATCATTATCAAATACTGCAATTTTTGTTGAAGTCGAGCCTGGGTTAATTGTTAAAATTCTAAAAGTATTCATTTTAATCCCCCTGATTACATGATTGCGGCCATCAATACGCCGAGTGCAATAGAATTAAGCTTGCTGTCATCGTCATCCGCTCTGGATGTGAGTACGATTGGTGCTCTTGCGCCAACAATAATGCCTGCGCTTCTAGCGCCGCCTAAGAAAGAAAGTGCCTTATAAAGCACATTACCCGCTTCAATGGTCGGGCATACCAAAATGTCAACTTTACCAGCCATCGGATCCTTAAAACCTTTAATTCTAGCTGCTTCTTCAGAAACAGCGATGTCTAAGGCAAATGGACCACCGACTAAACAACCCTTAATCTCGCCATTTTTATTCATATTAACAAGCATTTCAGCATCAACCGTTGCAGGCATTTTTGCATTCACTTTTTCTTTTGCACAGATTACGCCCACGTTCGGCACTTCAACGTCCAAAGCATTTGCCACTATGACTGCATTTTCAATGATTTGTTTTTTAGTTTCAACATCTGGTGCAATGTTCATCGCCGCATCCGTTACATATAACAATCTAGGGAAGTTTGGCACATCGAAAACCGCAACGTGGCTAAGCGCATTTCCAGTTCTCAGACCAATCTCTTTGTCTAAAACGGCCTTTAAAACAATTGAAGTGTCGACCAAACCCTTCATTACCAAATGCGCTTTTCCCGATGAAACCAATTCCACCGCTTTATAAGAAGCTTGTGTCATATCTTTTATATCGATAATTTCATAATGGTTTAAATCAATTTGATGGGCGTGAGCAATTGCAACAATCGCCTCTTGATCGCCTACAAGAATTGCATTGGCAATTCCCGCTTTTCTAGCATTTTCTACGGCTACTAATACGTCTTCATCTTGAGCACAAGCGACCGATAAAGTTTTAGGACCTCTCTCTTTAGCAACTTTCAATACTTCATCAAAATTCTTAATCATCTATTTGACCTCATTTTCGTATATTTTAACGTCTTCTTCGCCATTTGCCACTCGTAGATAACCTTCGTTGAGGGCTTTCATTTCATCTTCGCCCGGCATTACGATCACTGGGGCAATAAAGCTGACGTGCTCGCTAATGTAATTCGTAAGGTATTTGCTATATGCCACGCCACCTGTTAAGACAACCGCATCCACTTTGCCCGCCAACACCGTTGCCGAGGCGCCAATTTCTTTTGCAATTTGATAACCCATTGCTTCAAAAATCAATCTTGCATGATCATCTCCAGCTTCAATCAACTTGAGAACTTCTCTCGCATCGTTAGTGCCAAGGTAGGCTACTAAGCCCCCTTTGCCACGCATCTTCGTTTTTAATTCTTTCTCAGTATATTTTCCAGAGAAACAAAGTTTTGCAACATCACCAACAGGTAATCCACCTGCACGTTCTGGTGAAAACGGTCCCATTTCATTGGCATTATTAGCATCTACAATTTTTCCTTTTCTCATCGGAACCACTGAGATACCGCCGCCAAGATGGGCAACAATCAAATTAAGATCTTCAATTTTCACACCTTTTTCGTGAGCCACATTGTGTGCAATTGCTTTTATATTTAAAGCGTGAACTAAAGATTTTCTTTTAATTTCTGGAATGCCCGAAATACGCGCTACTGGCTCAAATTCGTCTACAGCGACTGGATCTACGATATACGCTTCCACGCCGGCTTTATCCGCAATACTTCTAGCGATGATGCCACCTAAATTAGATGCATGTTCGCCTTGAATGCCTATTTTAAGATCGCCAATCATTCTTTGCGTTACTTTATACGTGCCACTTGGCATCGGCTTCAACAATCCACCACGACCGACTACTGCAACAAGTGAATCAAGACTATAACCTTCAGTGAGCATCCACTCTACAATCATGTTCATTCGATATTCATATTGATCCGTAATATGATCAAATTTATCAAGATCCTCAGTAGAATGATTCAAATTGAATTGAATCACATTTTCATTTTGTGTAAAAATAGCGACTTTTGTTGACGTTGATCCAGGGTTAATAACAAGTACATTTGTTCTAGACATAAAACACCTCCGAATAAAGTAACATTTCTCTATCATTACTTATTAATATAAAGCAATTACCATGCCAAAAAAATCAAAAAAGCAATATTCCTATTGAAAGGACTGAGAATGTTCGATACTTGATGTATTCGACCACACACTATCAAAGTCCTTTTTAGAATACTGCAATTTTTTTCATGCAAATTATTGCATTAATTATTTTTCAAGTGCAATTTTTTTCAATTTGTAATAGAAGTTTCTAACAGAGACACCTAATCGTTCGGCTGCCATTTCGCGATTTCCTTTGCAAGCTTCCAGTGTTGCATGAATAATTTTCATTTCTGCTTCAGCAAGCAAATCATCCAGTTTTCGGTTTTCAAACCCTCTCCCCAACTGAATAGCACTCTCGTAGGCCGTATCCAGAGTCTTCTCAAGTTTATTGATGCGCATTTGAGCGACCGCAGGCATATGGCTAGAATTGATTGTCTTCTCCGCAATTTTCATATTGATCATGGCGCGTCCAATAAAATTTTCCAACTCTCGAATATTTCCTGGCCAGTCATAGCCGTAGATGATTTCCATCGCTTCCTCTGAAATATCGCTTACATTTCTGCCGTACTCTTGATTAAAGCTTTTAATCAAGAAATCTACTAATTCGGGAATATCCTCTTTTCGTTCTCTTAAAGGTGGGATGAGAATTGGAAATACATTGAGCCTGTAATAGAGGTCTTTTCTGAAAAACCCCTCCAGTACTGCTTTTTCTAAATCGACGTTTGTAGCAGAAATCACTCGCACGTCAATCGGTATTGCTTTCGTGCCACCCACCCGAACCACTTCTTTTTCTTGGAGAACTCTAAGCAGTTTGGATTGCATGGTTAAACTTACTTCGCCAATTTCATCCATAAAAATAGTGCCATGGTCTGCTCTTTCAAACAAGCCAATTCGCCCGCCTTTAACCGCACCTGTAAAAGCGCCTTCCTCATAACCAAATAATTCACTTTCTAGAAGACTTTCCGTCAGTGCTGCGCAGTTGACCCGAACAAACTGATTGTACTTTCTAGCACTTGCGTTATGAATCGCATGTGCAAAGAGTTCTTTTCCAGTGCCGCTCTCACCTCTTAAAATGATTGTAGCTGGCGTTCCTGCAGCCATTCGGGCCTTCTCCACCGCTGCATACAAACTTTTATGATGACCTTTGATATCTTCAAACGTATACTTTGCTTCCAGATTTCTAATAATTTGTTTGGCTTGATCTAACTCCACCAAAAGTCGATTGATTTCTGACAAATCGTGAATAACCGCCACACTACCCCGAAGCTCTTCATTGACGATAATGGGCGCCGCTTCAACCAACACCTCTTTTTTCATATGTCCCGTGCGAATTCTGGTACTCTTTACAGGCTTCCCCGTCGCCAAAACCTGTAGATGGACGCTATCTCCTTCACTTAAATCAACCGTACAATGTCTTCCGATGATATCTTTTTCAGAATAACCCGTTAACCGTGTATATGCCGGATTAATCAAAACGCCATTCCCATTTTGGTCAACAACCGAGATGGCATCTTGCGTTGAATTAAAAATGGCGCTCATCAAACTTTGTATTTCTTTAAGATTGGTGATTTCTTCGGCAAGAACAAGCACTTCAGAAATATCTCTAAAAACAGCTATTGCACCAATGATCTCATCTTTTTCATTTTTAACAGGCATCCGATTGGTAACTATAACAGTATCGCCTAGTTGCTGTTGTTGATTAAGCTCAGAAATACCCGTCTTTAGAATGAATAAAAGACGGGTATTTTCAACCATTTCTTCAATAGGCTTACCTATTGCAATTTCAGAATCTCTACCAGTCAATACTCCAGCAGCTTTATTAAAAACTGTAATAATTCCCTTTTTATTGACCGCAATCATTGCATCATGGGTTGAATCCAAAATCAACTCGATTTCTTTTTTCATAAGGTCCCCCTTAGTTTTTAATACCTTCCACATCGATTGTAGACGGCACAACAGTTAAGGACTCCGTCAGCAAATTGCTTGAAGCTGTAATCTTAACTTTATGGACACCTTCCGTCATTTCACCCGCATCTGCTTCCAATTGTAAATCTGTATTTTTTAGTTGATCTAACACAGATTTTACAGCCTTTACTTTGACGGTAATATTTCTATTAGGATCTATTAAATTTACGCTTAAATTGGTCGGTAAATTAAACCATTTAAGATCGCTAGCAACAAAAATTAATTCTTTTTCTTCAATCTTTTCAATCGTAATTTTCACGTTAACCGATTCAGGAATCCCTTGAAGTTTTGAATCCGTTGGCACTTGGAGTCCAACATTTAAATTTTGACTAACCATTAATCCCGTTAAATCAATTGATTTCGTTTTAATAGCCTTTAAAAGTGACATATTGTTCACTTGCCCTTTTAACGAAATTGATTTCGGTTCAAGAACGACCGCCGTCATTTTATAGCCCGCGGGTAAATTTCCAGACAAATTTGCTTCAATATTAGTACTGTTTTCTTTTAAAACCCCTAGCGTTGCGAGTACATGATCACTACTCAAAGCAATACCGCTTACCGCTTGTCCATTTTGATCAATCGCTTTCAAATCAATGCTTACATTGTCATTATTTTGAACAGTCGATAAGTTCATTTCTCCGAATACACCATTGACCAATTTGACATAACTCTCAGGCCCACGAACAATCACCTGTTCTGGAGATAATTTTACATCTCCAACGCTTAATCCCTCAGGCAATTTTCCTATCATCTTAAGGGTAATTTTCTTTGTTGACTCCGTCAAACGATCAATATTCATTTGTATTCTATTTTCAGACAAATCTTCAATGGTTACATTATCAGCAAAAATTTTCTTGTTAATCGAAAAATAATTAACGCCTTTATGGAAATCTTTTAGATCGGCTGAAAGAATAATATCCTGTGCCTTAATATTCATTACTGCTTTACGACGCCCTTTAACTTTTACAGCTACTGATGGCACCTTTTGATCTAAAATCGTATAGCCTCCGCTTTGAATACTTTCTTGATTTAATATTTCAACTTGGAGATTTGGGATTGTCCGAATCATTTCAGGATTTACTTGATCCATTACATAAAACCAAAATATAATTGCAAAAAGAACTGACAGTATTTTGGGCATTGTTTTTTTCTTAAAATTACTTTCATTAAATCGCTTCTTATATAAATCAATCTTTTTGAGTGATATCATCTTTAAAAATCCACCTCTTTTTTAGTAAGGGTTTTGTCTGTTCCGTCATAAAGCCATTACGAATCACTGTTGTTAATCCATTCACATCTAAATGTCTTGTAAGCTTTCCATTCATCGCCACAGATATAGTTCCAGTTTCCTCCGAAACGACGATTACAATCGCATCTGATTGCTCTGCAATGCCAATTGCCGCTCTATGTCTGGTTCCAAGCTCCTTACTGATACTTTGAGTTTCTGACAAAGGCAAAAAACATCCTGCTGCCATCAGTCGATCTCTTCTAATAATTACCGCACCATCATGTAGAGGCGTATTAGGTATAAATACATTAATTAATAAGCCAGAAGAAACTTCTCCGTCAATTTTGACGCCCGTATGAATAATTTCATTAAGTCCCGTTTCACGTTCAATGACAATCAATGCACCAATCTTTTCCCGCGATAAGCTAATAACGGCATTTACCAAGTTGCTGACCATACTGTTAAAGCCTTCATCAGAAGCTTCCATGCTTTTGGAAAGAAACTTAGAACGTCCAATATACTCCAAAGCTCTTCTAAGTTCCGGCTGAAATACAATCAGCAATGCCACAACACCAAGCGTCATAGTGTTCATTAAAATATAATGCACCACATAGAGCTTAGACCATTCTGATAATTTCAACATCACTACTAGAATGATTATTCCTTTAATCAGTTGCTCTGCCCTAGTTTCTTTAATCAGCATTAAAATCTTATAAAACACAAATGCCACAATTCCGATATCAATTACATCCATAATTCTGATATTCGAAAAAATCTCCATAATAACGCCCATTCACTCACACCTCACTTCTAATTCCTATAACATCCATCTTATACTATAACGCAATTCATTGGAATGACAAGTTTAAAATCCATTACAAAATAACTTAGGTGTTTCGTTTGCCTAAATAATTTGTTATAGTAAGTAAGGTACATTAACTAACGTCTACCGATTGGAGTGATTCACGTGAATACAAAGCAACCCCTTACAAATACAACCGCCACCGATTTAAATACGCAAAACAAGCCAAACTATTTTCAAAGACCTATTATAATTGCAATTTGCGCCACACTTTCCTGTTTCCTCTGGGGAAGTGCTTTTCCATCCCTTAAAATCAGTTATGAACTTTTAAACATTGCAAGCAGTCCTTGGGCTGTCAAAATGCAGTTTGCTGGCTATCGATTTTTCTTAGCATCACTACTAATTTTTGCATTCATGGGCTTTAAAAGAATATCCTTTCGTATTAAAAAAGGCGAACTAATGCCAATGATCACCTTAGGCATTTTCCAAACAACCATACAATACATTTTCTTCTACATCGGTATTGGAAATACGACAGGTGTTATCGGGTCAATTCTCACCGCCACAGGGACTTTCTTTTCTTTAATATTACCCCATTTTTACTATAAAGACGACAAATTAAATTTTAATAAAATTCTTGGTTTAATTGTTGGCTTTTCTGGCGTTCTCTTTATGAATTTTGGTAAGTCTGGTTTTGAAAGCCATTTTATTTTTTTAGGTGAAGGTATCCTCATTTTATCTTCTCTCATCGGTGCTGCTGCAAGTATTTATGCCAAAGAAATCACATCCGCTATCAACCCTATAAAATGCACAGCCTATCAAATGTTCTTTGGCTCTATTATCATGATCATAGCATCATTACCCCTAAACGGAGGCAATGCCATACACTTTACTATAAGAAGTTTTCCAATTTTTCTATGGTTGGCTTTTATCTCCAGCGCAGCCTATACGCTTTGGTACATGCTTCTAAAATACAATAAAGTCAGTCAAGTTTCTATCTATAAGTTCCAAGTACCCCTTTGGGGCACTCTCCTCTCTGCGATGTTTGTCGCGGGAGAATCCATTTCGATTATGACTGTCATAGCGCTATTAATGACTGTTTCGGGCATCGTTTTAGTCAATTTAAATGGTAAAAATAATCAAACAAAACCATCAAAATAGCAATAAAAGAACCTATAAATTAGACTTGTTAATAAAAACG
>JAYVIR010000002.1:0-142705 GCA_043770095.1 Eubacteriales bacterium | reverse complement strand
GCCGAGTGAAATTTTGAACTTAAAGCCACTTCAAATTAAAGAGGCGAAAAAAACAGTTGTATATAGTCAAAGTTTTAACCGAGAGTTGCTATATACTTCAAATTATTTGAGCATTCAAAGCGTTTTGTTTAGAAAAAACCTCTATGATTTATTTGGTGGATTTAATACAAAGCTTGAATATTTAGAAGACTGGAATCTGTGGACAAAGTATGCACTAAGGTGTGACTTTAAATTTATTGATAAAACTACATCAATGTATCGAATTCCATTAAAAATAACTGAAAGAATTTCAAGACAAAAGAAAATTGATGCATATTTGAGTATTTTTTGTGAATTGCAAAATCAAATGATTAAGGAATTTAATCCTGAGTTTTTGATAGAGAGCCAAAAGACTATTATAATTAAGCTTAAAACGCTAAGCAAGGTTTTATTAAAAAAAATGCGTAATCTACGAGTTTTATATCCAACATATTACATGATAAGAATAAAATGGGCTAAATACAGAAAATGAAAGGCGGTTATTTATGAAAGGAATTATTTTAGCGGGTGGCAGTGGTACAAGACTTTATCCTTCAACAATAGCAATTTCAAAACAGATAATACCGATTTATGACAAACCTATGATTTATTATCCTCTTTCAGTATTGATGCTAGCGGGAATTAAAGATATATTAATTATTTCAACGCCGAGAGATGTTCAGTGTTTCAAAGACCTTTTTCAAGATGGATCACACTTGGGTCTAAATATGTCCTATGCAATTCAAGAAGCGCCAAAGGGCATTGCTGAGGCTTTTATCATTGGTGAAGATTTTATTGGAAACGATAATGTAGCACTTGTATTAGGCGACAATGTTTTTTATGGATATGGATTTAGCCAAAGATTAGAAGTAGTTGCAAGAAAGAAATTTGGTGCGACAATTTTTGGCTATCATGTGAGTAATCCGGTAGAATTTGGAGTGGTTGATTTCGACAAAGAAGGGAACGTGCTTTCGATTGAAGAAAAACCAAAAGTACCAAAATCAAATTACGCAGTTCCTGGACTTTATTTCTATGATAATGACGTGGTCGAAATTTCAAAAAATCTTAAGCCTTCTGCTCGCGGAGAAATAGAAATCACAGCAGTTAATAATGAATATTTACGAAGAGGTCAATTAAAAGTAGAACTCTTTGGACGAGGTATGGCGTGGCTAGATACTGGAACTCATAAAGGTCTCTTAGAAGCTGCAAATTTTGTTGAAGCGATTCAAACGAGACAAGGGCTATATGTGGCATGTATTGAGGAAATTGCTTTTAGAAAAGGATTTATTGATAGAGAACAATTAATGATATTGGCAAAACCAATGGAGAAGATTGAGTATGGTCAATATTTACTGGAAATAAAATAGGATAATGAAATTTATAAGATTTATGCGGAGGCAATATGAGGTTGATTGTTGAATTGTGGGAGAATAGAAATCTTATAATTAAATTAGCATTAAACGATTTTAAAATGAAATATGCAGGATCATATTTAGGTGTAATATGGGCATTTGTACAACCAATTATAACTATTATTGTATATTGGATAGTCTTTCAATTTGGATTAAGGAGTAGTTCGCCGATGGAGAATGTTCCGTTTATTCTTTGGTTGTCGAGTGGAATTATTTCATGGTTTTTCTTTTCTGAGGCATTACCAAATGCAACGAATAGTATGATGGAATATAGTTATTTAGTCAAAAAAGTAGTATTTAAAGTTAGCATATTGCCAATTGTAAAGGTGTTATCAACTCTTTTTGTGCAGTTTGTTTTTATTATATTTATTTTGATTATAGCAATGATTTACGGTTATTATCCGACTGTATATTCAATTCAATTAGTATATTATTGTTTTTGTGCATTTTTGCTGGTATTGGCTATTTCATATACAACATCAGCTGTTGTTCTTTTCTTTAAAGATTTAGGACAACTCATTGCAATTTTTTTGCAAATTGGGATGTGGTCTACACCTATTGTATGGAGCTATACAATAGTTCCAGAGAAATTTATGTGGATTATAAAGTTAAATCCTATGTTTTATATAGTTGAAGGATACAGAGATTCCTATATTAATAAAATATGGTTTTGGGAAAAATATAATCAGACGGCATTGTTTTGGGGTGTAACTAGTTTGATTTTAATAATAGGTATTATTATTTTTAAAAAACTTAAACCTCATTTTGCGGATGTTTTATAAATTAACTAAATGGCTAGATGGTTTGATTAATTAACTAATTATATATTGAGTAGGGAGCTATTGATTGATATGAAAAAAACAATTATTAAAGTTAAAAATTTAAGCAAAGTTTATCGCTTATATGACAAATCAATAGATCGATTAAAAGAAGCTTTTAGCATAAAAAAAAATAAGTATCATCGCGATTATTATGCGCTTGAAAATATAAATTTTGAAGTTTATAAGGGTGAAATTTTTGGAATAATAGGTAGTAATGGTTCGGGGAAGTCAACATTACTAAAATTACTTACAGGAATTCTTTCGCCAAGTGATGGAGACGTTGAAGTTAAAGGAAAAATATCAGCATTATTAGAGTTAGGCGCGGGATTTAACCCAGAGTATACTGGAATTGAAAATATATATTTAAATGGATTGATGAGTGGGTTTTCCAAAAAAGAGGTAGATGCAAAAATAGAGGAAATAATTGGGTTTGCTGAAATTGGTGATTTTATAAATCAACCAGTCAAAACATATTCAAGTGGAATGTTTGCAAGATTAGCTTTTTCGGTTGCTATTAATATAGAACCGGAAATTTTGATTATTGATGAGGCTTTGTCGGTAGGAGATTTGTTTTTTCAAAATAAATGCTTTAGAAAATTTGAAGAACTTATTAAAAAAGGTGTTACAATTCTCTTTGTTTCTCATGACATATCCACAATGAAATTAATGTGTAATAGAACATTGTGGATTGAAAAAGGAAAAATGAAAGCGCTTGATACATCAGAAAATGTCTGTAATGAGTATATGGATTACCAAAGAATATTAATGAATAACAACGTAGATAAAGAAAAATTCGTAGATAAGAAAGATCAAATACAAATTTGCACAATCGAAAATTTAGGCCATGTGGATTTTCCTAAGATAAAAGCACAAAACACTCGATTTGATGATAGTGGGCTTGATATTCTTTCATGCTGCGTTGTTGATGATCAAAATAATATTACCTATGTTCTTCAAACATCAAGAAAATATACTACGAGAGTGTTAATTCAGTTTAATCGAAATATTGAAAATGTTATTGTCGGATTTGTTTTTGAAAACAGCAAAGGTTTGCCGATATTTGACATTAACAACTATATATCAACCGAGAAAACTTTTAAAGGTGAAAAAGATAGTCTTATTGAAATTGAATTCTCGTATATATTGCCCAAAATTATGAAAGGAAATTATATTATCAGTGTAGCAGTTGCAGATGGTACTCAAACAAATCATGTAATGCTCACATGGCTACATGGAATTTTTTCTGTATCTGTTATTAATAATGGATATAATTCTTCTTTCATTGAAATTGATAGTAGTGTTAATGTAATTAGTAAAAATAAAGACACTATTAATATTTACGATAGTGAGTTGTGAATTGAACATGACTTTAGGGAGAAAAATTACGATGACAAAATATGATTTTTTTTTAGATATGACTACTGATAATACGCTTTCTGTAATGCTTAATCGAATTAAAATAAACAGTGATGTTTTAGAGTTTGGTCCAGCAAATGGAAGAATGACAAAATATATGAAAGAAATATTGAATTGCAAAATTGATATTGTTGAAATTGATGAAATTGCTGCAAGTCAAGCATCGAAGCATTCTCAAACTAGTTTCGTGGGTAATGATGAAGGTGATATTGAAAAATACCATTGGGTCAATATTGACAAAAAATATGATTTTATTATATTTGCAGACGTATTGGAACATTTGAGAAATCCTAAAAAAGTATTGGAAAACTGCAAACAGTTATTGAAGGACGAAGGGAAAATTTTGATTTCAATTCCTAATATAGCTCATAATTCGATAATAATTAGCTTGATTAATAATGATTTTAGTTATAGTAAAACGGGACTGTTAGACAATACACATGTTCATTTTTTTACAGATCGTACATTCTGCAAAATGGTATCAGAGTTAGGTTATTCAATAGAATTTGAAAAAATTATATTAAGTAGAGTTGGAGATAATGAAATTCTCTATAATTATTTTAATGTTGGACGAAATATAAAAAAAGAACTAAGAAGAAGAGAAAAAGGATCAGCTTACCAATATGTATATGAAATAAGCAAAGTTACCGGAGAAGACTTTACGTTACCCTCACTTGGGGATGATTCTACTAATTATTATTATGATTTTTATGAAAATTATGAGTGCGAAATCTATCTCAAAAATGAACTGCAAGATGATTTTGAGTTTGCATATAAGACTAGTAAAATCTATTCAACTGAGAATAAAGAAAAAGTTGTGATTAATTTATTTTTTGATGAATTCGAAGGATTTTCAGAATTAAGAATTGATCCTTTAGACAAAAATTGTGTTTTATGTTTGTTAAACGTAATAGTAACAGATATTCATAATGTTGATTTTAAATTGACTACGAAAAAAACTAATGCAAATTACGAATTAAATGAACTCTATTATTTCAATCATGATGATCCGCAACTATATTTCGATATTAGTAATATTCTAATTAAGTCAGTTACTATTGAATTTGAATTAATAGATTATGAATTTGATGATTTCGAAAAATATGGTAAAATTTTTGATTTGTTTTCTGTTGGCAACGATAAGAATTTGTATGAACATTTAAAGTTTTTAGATAATTCGTTATCAGAAAAACAAAAGACAATTGATTTGTTAGAATCAATTGTTAAGCATAGAGATAAAGATATTAGCGAACTTTGGAATGCAATAAATCAAAGAGATGAAGACGTTAAATTAATGAATAATTTTATTCAATGCCGAGAAGAAGATATTAGCGATTTGAAATCAACTATACACGAAAATAATATTGCAATTAATGAATATATTGAGAAAAATAAAGACTTCCAAAATGATATATTAGAACTTGTTCAGGAAAGAAATGTTTTAAATGGAAAACTTGAAAAATATAACAATTGGGTGTTTAAGCTATTCAAAAAACAAACATAGGAGCTTTTATGAATATTGATTTTATTTATGTAACATATAATTCGGAAAAATGGATTGATAAATGTTTTAAAAGTATACTTGAATGCGAATATGACAAAAAAAAAATAAATCTTATTATTGTTGACAATGACTCTACAGATCAAACATTAGGGAAGTTAAGGAAGTTTGAAAAAGAGAATACTAATATTTTTGGATCATTTAATATTATAAGCAATAACAAAAACCTTGGGTTTGGAGTTGCCAATAACATTGGATTTTCCAGTGGTAAATCAGATGTTGTACTCTTTCTAAATGTTGATACGGAACTCTTTACTAATACGTTGTCAAATTTGACTGAAGAAATTAAGAATAGCAACGAAGATGTGGGGGTGTGGGAGTTAAGGCAATTTCCGTACGAGCATCCTAAATTTTACAATATATTAACAGGCGATACAAGTTGGTGTAGCGGTGCGGCTTTTGCTGTAAGACGAGATGTTTTCGAAAAAGTAAATGGATTTGATAGCAAAATATTTATGTATGCAGAAGATGTTGATTTAAGTTGGAGAATTAGAGCTATTGGGTATAAATTAAAGTATTGTCCTAAGGCTACAATTAATCATTATTCATATGAAAGTGCAGGAGAAGTAAAACCAAATCAATATTTGAATAGTGTGGTTAATAATTTATTACTGAGGTACCGATTTGGTAGTTTAAAAGATATTTTTAATGGGCATATAATGTTTTTAAAATTATTGCTGAATAGTGGGCCTTTTATTCATAGTAGAAAGCGTCTTATTAGTTGCTTCTTAAAGTCGATACTGTCAATACCACATTTTGTCTCTTGGCGTATTGATCCCCTAAATTCAAGTAATAAAGAAACTGTGAGTAAATTTATTGGTTGGGATTATGAAATAATTAGAGAAGGCGCATTTTATTATAATGAATATCCAAAAGAATATCCACTGGTATCAATAATAGTAAGAACATGCCAACGGCCGGAAGTTTTGAAAGAAGCTTTGAATAGTTTAAGATTTCAAACATACAAGAATATTGAAGTAGTAATTGTAGAAGATGGACTTAATAAATCTGAGAAAATAATTAAGCGTGAATTTACTGATTTAAATATTGTATATTTTTCTACAGGAAAAAAAGTAGGTCGCTCAAGAGCTGGTAACATAGCAATGCAAATGGCTAAGGGAGAATACTACAATTTTTTAGACGATGATGATCTATATTTCGCAGATCATATTGAAGTTCTAGTTAAGAATATTATTAACAATAATTTACGAGCAGTATATTCTTTGGCTTATGAAACACCAATAATAGTTACAAATAAAGAACCATATGAATATAATGAAATACTTCACTTGATGCCATATAAACAAGAATTTAATAGAGTTTTGTTATTCCACCATAATTATATTCCCATACAAGCAATACTGTTTGAAAAATCGTTATTTGTTGAGTTTGGAGGTCTTGATGAGTCACTAGACGCATTAGAAGATTGGGATTTATGGGTAAGGTATTCTGTAAATTCAGACTTTAAGATGATTAATAAGGCGACGTCACTGTATAGAGTTCCTTTTGACAGGGCGCTAAGTTCAGAACGCCAAAAAACATTAGATGATGCTCTAATAACTGTGAGAAATAAACATAAAGAGTATCTTGTAAAGGATATTAGTGTTTTTGAAATACAAAATGATTTAGATGAAATTTTAAAAAGTTATCATTTCAAAATTTCTAGTGAAGTTATGGCAAACTTTGAAAAACGTAATCCTTTTCTGTTAAGATTATTAAAAACATTACACTCACAAACAAAAAAGAGGGTTTTTAATCGAAAATAGAAAATTTGTATTACGATATTTTGTTTATTGAGAGAATGTTGTTATATAAGTTGATTTAAAGATTGTTAATTTATAATTTGACACATAGTTGATCGATAACCGTATTTGGACTTTTCGAGATTTCGTTAAGAATGTCTTTGAGATTCTTCTGAATTTTACTTGGGTTGTTATAGCAAACATTATTGATGACATGGTTCTTCAACCACCCAAAAGACATTTTATCAAACTCAGACTATATGGTGGTGAATACATCAGGTTAAGATGATGATTATTTGCTATACGAAATTGTTAAAGCAACTTGAAATTTTTTAATATTGGGTTTTCGCGAATAAGCATAAAATTTTCTGAATATGTCAACGTGATATTATCCATACCCCAATAAATGTTTGTACGTCATAGGATTCGAGGGTTTTGCAGTAGCTGTCTCCACATTCAAACTGAGCAACTCCTATAACTAATATAAGCACGAATCATTGCCTGCTTTAGAATATTATGTATTAAATTTCTTTATTTTTTTGCCTTAACAAAATTTTCTTGGAACCATTCTTGTTTCTTTGGATCTGCTTTTGCTAAGGTCTAGGTTTGAGCAAATGATAAATTCGAACATCGAAGGACCCAAGGTAGTGCCTTTGATGCTATGTGTATATTAAATTCTCTAAAAATATGTTCAACTATTGTGTTGTCTAAGTTGTATCAATATCAAAGCATGATGAGTTATGTTTCATTTATAACAATCGGAGCCATTTCATTGATTAAACTTTTACTTGTTTAGAAGTATTACTTCAAACAGTGCGTTACAACGACTGTATTGCTAGTATATAAGGTTTTTTATACTTATAAATAGTTTTTTATTAAAATTGGATGTTCAGTATGTTATGTTTTTGATGTAATTAGTTTAACCAGATAAATGTAATTTTTACCATCCTTTATTGAATTAGGGATGACTTCGACTTTATCAGGCCAACCTAAATAACCTTGCCAATCATTTGATGTTTAATTTTAGTATAGTATCTATAATTTATATCGTGATGATCTAGCCATTAGGTATAGCTAGAGAAAGATAACACAGGAGGATTTAAAATATGCTATTAAGTATAAAACATGCATTTATGAATTTGAACGAAAAATCAAAAATGGGATTACTTACAATAATAAGTGCATTGCTTATCTGTTTAATTGTATATAGTCCATTTATATTTGGAGATAAATTGTATATTTTTAATGATGTAGGATCAGACACTTTTGACTCGTATTGGCCTATTTATAAATATTTAACTAATATGTTGCAAAATTTTGATTTTAGACAGTGGAATCATAGTTTTGGTATAGGAAATGATATTTACACTTTCGCAAGTTTTTTATTTGATCCATTTATCCTTATTTTATGTTTTTTTAATGAATTCAACTTAGTGTATGGCTTATTATTTATATCAATACTTAAAATTACCTGTATTGCTTTTTTTATGTATTTATTTCTCTGCGAAAGAAATGTTGATTGCAAAGTTGCATTCCTTGGGAGTTTGTTATTTGCATTTTCTAGTTATGTTATTATATGGGGTCAACATTATCAATTTTTAACGTATATGTTTTATTTTTCGGTCAACATATATATGCTTCAACGTTGGTTAAATAACAAAAAAAGCATTGGAATGATTTTATCTGTTTGCATGCTGATGGTATTTAGTTTGTATTTTTCATTTACATATTTTTTGTTTTCTATTTTCTATGTGGCTATTCACTCTTATTCAAGGAAGGGTATTAGAGAATCGATTGAGATTAGTGCTCGCTATGTAGTAAGAATTGGAATCGCTACATTATTGGGTGGGATTTTCATTGTTCCGCAGATGGTTCTACTGCTTGGTAGTTCAAGAGTAAAGACCCTACAATTACCAAGTGATATGCTATGGTTTTCTTCATTACAATATATCACCATTATATATAAACAATTATCACCATTTATTTTGGGAATAAATAAATATAGCGGATGGGGAAATTTTTACGAATCACCACAATTATTTATATCATTATTAGCTATATTTGCTTTGCCACAAATGCTGGTAGTATATATACGGACTCGGCAAAAACTCAAATTGTGTTTAATTGGGCTTTACTTCTTGTTACTCACAACACCAATTTTTACACTTATTTTCAATAAATTTTCCGCGTTTAATTTTAGGTGGACATATATTTCAATTTTTTTGACATTGATTTTACTTATTGATTTTTTAGAATTACTCAGAAGTAGAAGAATTAATAATTCTCTGTTATACACTACTTTATTAACCTCATTTTTTTTTCTTATCGAATTTAGAGCTTACGCATATTCAAAGACTACTTTAATTTTCGTAATTGCGTATTTAATAGTATATTATCTATTGATTAGATTAAACACTTATAAGCAACAGCGAGTGTTCCGTATTATTTTTATTGCAGTAATTTTGTGTGAAATTTCTATCAATAGTTTTATTTCTGTTAACTATAGGGTTGTTTTAAATAAAAGTTATATCACTGAAAATAATGGATATTTTGATGGGACAGCAAAGATTGTTAAAAATATTGAAGATGATAGATTGTATAGAGTTCAAAAAAATTTCAGTTCAAGATATTTAAATGATGCTCTTTTTCAAGGGTATCCAGGAACGGAAGCATATAATTCTTTAAACAACAGCAGCTATATTGAAATGGCAAAATTCTTTAATTTTTCTGTCGCGAATGAAGGTAACTCAGTAGGAGGATTTTTTGAAGATGACTCTATTTCAAGTATACTGAGTGCACGATACTGTGTTATAAAAGGTGATGAAATTCCTTATGGTGCAGCGTTGGTTGCAGAAGAGGGTAATTTAAAGTTATATGAAAAAAAATATATTAAAAATTCTTTGTTTTATTACGATAATTATACTGACATCGCAAGTTTGCATGATAAAATAGACCGTACTAGAAGAGATCAAATTTCCTTCTCTGCGTTAGTTGAAAAATCTACTGAGGTGGAGATTCTTAAAAAGAATAATTTTAGAAATAAAAAAACTAATGATAATGAAATAGATATTGATACAGTGGTTGAAAATTATCTGCTAGAAAGTCCTAAAAGTATAAGAGTGAATCGAACAGATTATGAAATTAATGATTTCAATATTAATATAAAAAAAATATATGATAATTATATTACAATTTCATTTACACTTGAAGATTATGACGGTAAATATTTGTTGTATAATGTAAAAAATAAGGATAAAGACATTAGTGATCTCAATACTAAAATTATTTATCTTGAACCAAACAATAATAAACTCAGTTTTGATATTAATTATAAAAATATAGAAAGTGTTTCATTTATATTGAATAATGATACAACCTGCGTAATTAAGAATTTAAAGATTGCAAAGAAACCGTATAATAAATTAGTTGAAAATATTGAAAAATTAAATTCAGGGATTCTGAAAGAAAATCTTAATAAAGATGGATCATTAGAATATAGAACCAATACAGCAGATGGAATAATGGTTGCAAGTGTTCCTTATGATAAATATTGGAAAGTATTGGTTGACGGCGAAGTTGTAGATACATTTAATGCAAACGGAGGATTGCTGGGGTTTTATGTAACTAAAGGGATGCATCAAATTATAATTAATCATAAGAATGAATATGGTGTTCTGTCAGCTGGTGCATCAATAATAGGATTAATCATTATTGTGTATTTGAGACGAAGTGCTAAAAAACTATGATAGAGTTTCCAATGGGGATATATTGGGATAGTTGAAGATTACCAATATTAAATTTTACGGTGTTATTAGCGTTGATTCAGATGTATAGCCTAGAACTCAACTTAATGCATAGTATGAATATGATAGAAGTAAAAAATAAAACTATATTTATGTTTTTAGATCGTATTAAATGTCTAAAAATAATTTTAAATCAAAATATAAGTTAAGGTTATTTACTCGAAAAAAGTGCAACTATTCTTGATTATTCATTCTTTGCAGTGCAGGATATACTAAGCAGCTCTTTGGTTTTATTTCATGTGATTATTACAAAAATTTCGAATTTGTTTTTAAACTTCAATGCTAACAAAAATATTGTAGTTTAATGATCAGGTAAATATTATAATTTGTATAAAGTCGGTTAAAAACATGAAGTGGTTTTTAAAAACGGAACAAAATTTAAATAATACTACAATAGCAAAAAGGAGAATCGAAAATGATTAATTTTAATAATCCACCATATGTTGGAACTGAGTTAGAGTATATTAAAACCGCAATAGATAATAAAAAAATATGTGGAGATGGTGAATTCACGAATAAATGTAATCAATATTTTGAAATGAGATTTTCAAGTTCAAAAGTTCTGTTAACAACATCTTGTACTCATGCGCTAGAAATGGCAGCGATTCTTGCTGATATAAAAACGGGTGATGAAGTTATTATGCCGTCATTTACCTTTGTATCAACTGCAGATGCTTTTGTTATGAGAGGAGCGACTATTGTATTTGTGGATATTCGCCCAGATACAATGAATATTGATGAAGCTTTAATTGAAGCGGCAATAACACCAAAAACAAAGGCCATTGTTCCGGTGCATTATGCTGGTGTGTCTTGCGATATGGATAGAATCATTGAAATTGCTTCAAAATACAATTTGTTTGTAATTGAAGATGCAGCCCAAGGAGTTATGTCAACTTACAATGGCAAGCACTTGGGTGCCATTGGTGACTTTGGTTGTTATAGTTTTCATGAAACTAAAAATTATTCTATGGGTGAAGGTGGGGCCATTTTAATCCGAGATAAAGAGTATATTGAAAGAGCTGAAATTATCAGGGAAAAAGGAACTAATAGAAGTAAATTTTTTAGAGGTCAAATTGATAAATATACATGGGTTGATATGGGTTCATCTTATCTTCCGAGTGAGCTCAATGCGGCATACCTCTATGCTCAACTTGAAAAAGCAGACGAAATATTTAATGACAGAATGAAAACATGGAACCACTATCATACGGCTTTAGAGAAACTTGAAGTTGAGGGATATATAGTTCGACCGACTATTCCAGTGAATTGTGAACATAATGCTCATATGTATTATTTAAAATTAAAAAATATTGAGGAACGTTCAGAATTTATTAAGTACCTAAAAGAAAAAGAAATTCTGTCTGTATTTCATTATATTCCTCTTCACACAGCTCCTGCGGGGATTAAATTTGGTAGATTTCATGGCGATGACCGTTATACAACAGTTGAGAGTGAACGGTTGGTTAGATTACCGCTATATTATGGATTGAAAGCTGAACAAGTAGAATATATCATTAAGACTATTGATTCTTTTTTTAAGACATCAACGATTTAACTGAACGTCGGTTTACTATGATATGAAAGGTAAAGGTTTCTGTATGAGAGAGGATAAATTTCTATCAGTTGTTATTCCAATATATAATTCTCAAAATACTATTGCTAAGTTAATTCAAGAGATTGTTGAATCTATAAATAATATTGAATTGGTCAAGGCTCACGAAATAGTACTGATTAATGATGAAAGTAAGGATGATTCTCTTAAAGAAGCTAAAATGCTTCAAAAGATTTATCCGCAGATAAAAATTATTGATTTTTCAAAAAACTTTGGACAGCACAATGCGATTATAGCTGGGCTAAAATATACAGTAGGCGATCTAATCATCTGTATGGATGATGATTTACAGACGCCAGCTTTTGAGATTAGTAAATTGTTGGATGAGCTAATTCAAAATAATTTTGATGTTGTCTATGCTGAATATAAAGATAAAAAACACAGCTCTTTTAGAAAATTTGGCAGCCATTTTAATGATATGATGGCAAAATGGTTTATTAATGAACCTAAACATATTAAAGCTACAAGTTTTTTTGTAACTAGAAAATTTGTAATTGATGAAGTTGTTAAATATGAAAATCCATATCCTTATCTCTCAGGGTTAATCTTCAGAGTAACTCAAAACATTGGTTCGGTAGAAGTCGAACATCAAGAAAGACTCATTGGAAAGTCCAATTATACCTTAGGGAAGTTAGTGAAACTTTGGCTTAACGGATTTACTAATTTTTCTATAAAACCACTCAGAGTAGCTAGTTTTGCTGGACTTGTATTGGCGGTAGTTACCTTTATAATTAGTATTATTTTGTTGATTCAAAAACTAATTATTCCTGATTTACAATTAGGTTGGACCTCGATAATGATAGCAATTTTCTTTTTAGGTGGTGTACAATTAGTCAGTATAGGGTTACTCGGTGAGTATGTTGGCCGGATTTATTTATCAATAAATAAATCACCTCAATATGTGATTAAGGATTTATACCTTGGAGAAAATGATGATTAAAAGTAATATAATAAAATATATGAAATTGCATGTTTTATTTTTGCTTTTTTCATTGGTATCTGTTTTGTCAAAACTTGCTTCAGGTGTACCTTTCTTAAGTAACAGATTTTTGGTTTATTATTGCTTAGCGCTATTATTGATGTTTCTGTATGCAATAGGGTGGCAATTTATATTGAAGGACTTTTCTTTAATCACAGCGTTTTCCAATAAAGGGATTGTAATATTTTGGGTTTTACTGTGGTCCAAAATTTTTTTCAATGAAAAAATAACTCTTAATCATTTGATTGGAGGAAGTATAGTGATTTTGGGAATTATAATGGTGAACTCTGATGAATAGATACTATATAATTTATGGGTTGTCAGTTTTGATTGCATCAATATCCCAAGTACTCTTAAAGATTAGTGCTGATAAAAGATATGATAAAAGATTGAACGAAATATTTAATCCATTTGTACTAACTGGGTATACATTATTTGTGACTTGTACTGTTCTTACTGTAATTGCATTTAAAGGAGTTCCATTACAGATGGGTCCAATTATTGAATCTTTAGGATATGTTTTTATAATGTTTTTAAGTAGAGTGATGTTTAATGAAAGAATAACTATAAAACGTCTAATGGGGAATGGATTAATAATCATAGGAATAATTGTATTCTCATTATAACTGTTTAGAAAGTCAGCTGTAATTGATTGATGATATTCAATAAGATGACTGAATATTTTTTTTAGGTATTATTAAATAGAAAGGGGATCTAAATGAAGATTGTTGATGCAGTGTGGGAACAAAAAAATCTAGGAAAGAAAACTGCTGAGATTGTAATAGGATCAGTTGAAGATGAATTTAATATAAGTGATCTCTTAGCAGTTGAAGAAAATTTTGAATATGTTGTAGTTAAGGTTAATAGTCAAGCAGCATGTAGGTTATATCCACTTCAGGAAAGTGGATATAAATTTATTGAAACTCAGATATCTTTAACTAAAAATTTAAAACGCATAGAAGACAATAACAAGCTTGATAAAATTTCAAAAGATATAAAATTTACAGAAGTGAATACTTATGAGGATTTTGTTTCAACTCTAAATGAGTTAACGTTAGATATGTTTTATACAGATCGCATTGCACTTGATCCAGAATTCGGCGTTACTATCGCCAATAAACGTTATAGAAATTGGTTGACAGATGAATTTAATAGTTCTAGATCTCAGATATTTAGCATTGAAAGAAAAGACAAAAAAATTGGATTTGCAATGGCAAGAGATTCAGAAGAGTCAGTTGATATTTTACTTGGGGGTATTTTTTCTGAATATCAAAATTTAGGTCTTGGTTATAATCTGATTTATCAACCAATTAAGTATTATGAAGCTTTAGGAAAGAAGAGATTAAATACTAAAGTTTCATCAAATAATATGAATGTTATAAAATTATATATGGATTTAGGATATACAATCAACGGTATTGACTATATTTTAGTTAAACATATTTTAAATAGTAGAAAGACTTTATAAAATTCAATTATTAAAATTTAGGTATCCTTTTTCTTTATGAAATAGTAAAGTTGTTGCTGGATGTTCTCAAACATCTAAACATATTAGAAACAATTGTGGTGAAAGAGTATATCCTTGAAAAGATAATTTAAAGTATTATAGAGGACAACTAAGGCAATAAATCACAAATAATGATTAAATTGTGCAAACTAATACTAAATAAGGGAGAGGATTGTTATGATAAATAGAGTAGTTGAGATTGTTAGGGAAATTATGAAGGACAATGACAAGGAGAAGACTTTTGATATTTGTGAGTCAACAAGCTTAAGAAGAGATTTAGAATTTGATTCATTGGATTTGGCTATTTTGACCGTGAAAATTGAAGATGAGTACGATGTTGATATATTTGAAGATGGGATTATAGATACCATTGAAGAGATAATTAAGAAGTTGAGTTAGGGGGGCTAAATTTGTCTTTGTTTTGGATTGAAAATTCGAATGTTCATTTTACTTATGAGCAATTTATTCAGGACCTAAATTCAAGTAAGTGTTTTAATCGATATATATATGATAGAAACCCGTATGTCGTGTTCTTAAATTTTGTTGGGAATATTATCAACAATTATGATTTTGAAATACTTGATCATGATTTTTCAAAAAACGAGTTGAAGAATATTGGAATTGCTTACGATGATATTGAAAAAAATCTTATTGTTAATAAGATTTATGTTGGAGATAAAAAAGATCTCATAAAACGATTTATAGACAGTAGAAATAGTAGTCAAATAATTATGTATACTTCAGGAACAACGGGAAAGCCAAAAAAAATTACTCATAAGTTTAAAAATTTGATGAATTCGTGTAAAGTTGATACAAAGTTTGCAAGTGACGTATGGGCTTTTGCTTATAACCCTACTCATTTTGCAGGTGTACAAGTTTTTCTTCAAGCATTCATAAATCAAAATACAATGGTGTATGTGTTTGATAAAGAGACCAAAGATGTTATTAACTTGATCAGTGAAGTGCAAATAACAAGAATATCTGCGACTCCTACTTTTTATAAAAAAATCATTCCGTCAATAAGTGAAGAAGTAAGAACTGTAAAAAGTTTAACCTCGGGAGGGGAGAAGTTTGATCAGCATTTAATGCCTCACATCGAAAGAGTGTTCCCAAATGCTAAGATTGTTAATGTATATGCATCAACTGAAGCAGGAAGTCTATTTTCAACAAAAGATGAATATTTTCTTATTTCAGAAAAATATAAAGATAAAATCAAAGTTTCAAATAATTCAGAATTGATGATTCACGAAAGCTTAATAGCGTTCTCTGATGAGATTGAGTTTGTAGATGGTTACTATAATACAAAAGATGTCATCGAATTTTACGATGAATCAAAATTTAAATTTGTATCAAGAAACTCTGACTTTATTAATGTTGGAGGATATAGGGTCAATCCTTTAGAGATTGAAGAAATAATTCTTCAATCCGGATATGCAAGAGAAGTATTAGTATATGGTAGAAAAAATAGTGTTATTGGAAATATAGTAGTTGCTGAAGTTATTAAGGTAGATTCAAATATGAATGATAGTGAAGTTGTTACTGGAGTTAAATTATATTTAAAAGACAAAGTTCAAGATTGGAAAGAACCAAGAATGTATAAGATTGTAGATAATATTGAAATAACAAGGACTGGGAAGAAGGTGCGGAAAAATGAAATGGATTATTGTAACAGGTGATTCTGGGGGTCTAGGAAGTGAAATAGTAACAGAAATATTATCTGGTACCGATTATGGTGTGATAGGAATAAGTCGAACTGAAAACGAAAGAATTTTAGAATTTAGTTCAATATACAAAGAACGATATTTTCATATTAGCTATGATCTTAATAACACTGAGGGTATACAAACGTTATATAAAGAAAAAATCAAGAAAATTGGAATAATTTACGGACTGGTAAATAATTCTGCTTATGCTTATGATGATATTGTTACAAATGCTAATTTTGACAAATTAGATAGAATGTTCAAGATTAATGTAATGTCACCTATAATGTTAACAAAATATGTTATTAGGGATATGTTGTTAAATAAAGTAAATGGATCTATTGTTCATATTACTTCTGTTTGTGCACATACAGGGTACAAAGGTTTGAGCATGTATGCCGCTACAAAAGGAGCATTAGAGTCATTCTCTAAGACGGTTGCAAGAGAATGGGGTGAAGTTGGTATTCGATCAAACTGCGTTGCCCCTGGCTTCATGGAAACAGGTATGAGTGAAACTTTATCTGAAAGTCAAAAAGATAGAATCTATAATCGTACTTCACTTAAGAAAGAAACTAACCCAAGAAGTGTTGCTAAAACAGTTCAATTTTTATTAAGTGAAAGTTCAAGTTCTATTACTGGTTCTGTTTTACATGTAGACAATGGTACTATTTAAATGAAAAGTTGGACTTGTTTTAGCCGTCTTTATCTACAGTGGTAATTATATTGCCACTGTATTCTGAAAGATAGAGTTTATCATCAGGACCAACGCCATCTACTTTTACTGCTTTGGAAATAATCGTTTAGCATCAGTTTAAAGGTGGCTACAAGGGACTCTATAGAAAAAACAAAAGGACTAAACCTGTTGTGGCGGTTTAGTCCTTCAAATTTGAAACCTGACATTTCAAATGTGTTAAAGTTTTATAATTTTTCGATTTCTTCAATGCTGAGCCCTGTAGCGGTTGCGATTAAATCTATTGAGTAAGCGTCAACTCTAGCACACATTTTTCAATCCTTTGATTTCTGATAGAATCATCTCAAGAAAGAGGTGATTTTTATCAATAGAAGTGAGAATGAATAATATGTTCTAATAGAGCCATCAATACGCTGAGTCAGAGCCACCTCCTGAACATATTATTCACCCAATCTGGATAATCAAGAATAAGCATGGCGATCTTCCTTTCAAGGTAAGTTTTATTGCTATACTAATTCGACAGATATTCCAGAAATCCTTTTTGCTTTATGAAAATATTGCTTTTATCAGGTTAAACTAATTAAAGAAAAAATTGATTTTAGAAATATAAAGGAACAGACTAGAACTGTTAAATTAGGTACTTTCTATCCAGCAGGCAATACATCTGTTTACAATACCAATTTGTCTTTAAATTTATACCAAATGGTAATAGATGCGTTTGGAGAGATTAGTGGAGGGTATACAATAGAATTTGTATTCATGGGATTTGATTTACGGATACGGTGCTTATAAATTATATGCAAATAAAACTGGGTATTTATTTAATTCGGTTATTACTGCAACTGGATTAACATTGGTAGGCACAGGTACTTCAACTGTTTTAAATTTCCCAACGGTTGATACCGCTACATGGTATGATGCAATTTGCAAATTAGAATAGATTAACAATTGGATTTTTATATTAATTAAATAATATCAGTTTGTTTACTATCATACAAAAAATGGTAATATTTAAATTACATATTACCATTTAAAATATAATAGGGTGGAGGAAATCATGAAAGAAGATATTAACAAACGAACAAATTGCGATTGTTTAATTAAAAAACATATAGTACAAGTTTTAACCTTAGTATTTGTTGTCACAGCGCTTTGTATTCCATTGTTTTATAAATTAATTTTTGGTGTAGAAGGTAGTTCGCTACACGTCGTTTCTGATTTTTCGGCGCATATAAAACTTGTTGTAAAAGGTTCTATGGAAGGTGTGTTCCCTTCGTATCCGTTTTACCATATTTTGTTGTACCTGCTATCTTTTGGGACAAGAGACATCACCTACATATCTCTATTGTCAGTGATAGTGTTAACTTGTTTTGTTGCACTAAAAGTGGTATTTTCTTATTTTATGATTAACGAAGAAGGACACTCACATTGGAAATCGGTAATAATAAGCTTAATTTTAATATTTACAATGCCAATATTTAATTGGTGGAGTAAAAATATTTATTTAGGGCAATTAACGCCTAACGTTTGGCATAATCCTACAACAATAGTTTCAATGCCTTTAGCATTAATTTTGTTTTTTTACACATACAGGAAGTTAAATAATTTAGATTTAAAAAGTTATTTTATCATAAGTGGTTTAGTTATTATAAATTTATTATGCAAACCTAATTATTTACTAGCATTTTTACCAGTTTTTATTATATTTCTAGCAATTAGGTTTATTAAGAATAAAGATTTTAAAATATTAAGAGGAATAGTTATAATTACTCTATCTTCTGTGCTCGTTTTAATTTGTCAGTTTTTACTTATATATGGAGATAATAATGCTTCATCTGGAATTGTATTTGCTCCATTTGCAGTATGGAGTCATTACAGCCCAAATATATTAGCATCGTTGATTTTATCCATAGCTTTTCCTTTAGCATACATTATTTTTTATTTTTCTAAAGCAAGAGTTAATAAGAGCATAATATTATCTTGGGTTATTTTTATTGTTTCATTACTACAATTTATGTTTTTAACTGAATCTGGTATTAGAGGTTTAGATGGTAATTTTGGATGGGGGTGTTTTATAAGTCTTTATATTTTATTTCTTACTACAGCAATAGATTTTTTTAAACAAAAGTTTTCAATACGTTATTCATTAGTTTTAATAATTTTATCATTACATTTATTAAGCGGATCCTATTATTTCCACAAACTGTTTTTAGGACTTGGGTTTGCTTAATTAGTTTAACCTGATAAAAGTAATATTTTCATAAAGCAAAAAGGATTTCTGGAATATCTGTCGAATTAGTATAGCAATAAAACTTACCTTGAAAGGAAGATTGCCATGCTTATTCTTGATTATCCAGATTGGGAAATGTCAACATCGTTTTAAATTTACCCAAAATCAGCGGTTGAATATTCCCCATTTAGTCGGTTGAATTTTCTTCGAATTTGCTGATATCGTAGAAACCTGCTCGTTTCTTTTCTTTAATCCGATAGCTGTCGCCCTTGATATTAATTGTTGTTGAGTGATGCAGCAATCGATCTAAAATAGCTGTCGCTACGATGTTATCTCCAAATACATCACCCCAACTACCATAAGATTTATTTGAAGTTAGAATGATACTGCCTTTTTCATAACGATTTGATACAATTTGGAAAAAATAATGTGCGACTTCAGTTTCCATCGAAGCATAGCCAACCTCATCTATGATTAAGATATCAGGCTTGCTCAGGGCTTTCATTTTTCGATGAATACGTCCTGATTCGATGTTTTCTCTGATCATTGTAATCAGTTCATGAGCACTTAAAAAGTAAGCTGTAAACCCATTCTTAATCGCTTCACTTTGCTGACAAAATGTTCTGCAACATATAAATTGCCGGCATTGTCAAATGCCATGCCAATGGGTTCGCTAAAACCTGTTGCAAAAGTCGATCTGTTTTGGCCGTCTTTATCTACAGTGGTAATTTTATTGCCACTGAATTCTGAAATATAGAGTTTATCATCAGGACCAATGATTACGTTAACCGGAAAACTATGTCCTGTAGAAACATCAATGCCTGAATAAGGGATTGTATCGGCATAAGAGTTTTTGTGGCCTGTTAGGCTCATGGACACTAATATAGCGAAAATAAGTAGTAGGCTTGTCCATTTCTTGAATTTCATAAAAATTATACCTCCGTTTTGGGTGCTCTGTTGATTTGTAGCGTAGCATGATTTATATTACTTAAATTCCGACCAAACTTTAACTGATTTGTAATTTTGTGATTTACTCAGTGGTAACTAACGTAGTATCATATACAGTCTAAGCTTTTTAATACCCCATTTAAAAGCCTGTGAGCGCATTTATTTATTCAAAATGCTGCATGGTGACAAGTGGTGGATTATGTATCACTCTGCAATAATGCTGGCTATGCTGGGGCACTATAGAAAAAAACAAAAGGAATATATAATGTTAAACTATACATGTAACGAAAGGATCAATCGCCGTAGGATAAAAATGAGACACATGAGGTGATAATTTTGTACGATGTATGTATTATAGGCGCTGGCGCAGTTGGTTGTGCTTTGGCTCGGCATTTGTCTCAATTCGAATTAAAAATATGCTTGATTGATAAGCAAGACGATGTTGGCTGTGGGGCGACCAAAGCCAATAGCGGTATCGTTCACGGGGCATATGCCACCAAGCACGGCAGCTTAAAGGCGAAACTCGCTGCCGAAGGGAATCGGCTTTACGATGCACTCGAGGCTGATTTAAATTTTGGATTTCATCGGATTGGCGCTTTCGTTCTGGCTTTTGACACGCAGGAGGCTGAACAACTGGATGAACTCTATGAAAATGGCATGAAAAATGGCTGTGATAGTATGACTATTTTGTCCCGTCAAGAAGTCCTTGAATTGGAACCCCATGTCAGTGCAGATGTTTTGAGAGCACTGTGGGCAAAGGACGTTGGCGTAACGTCTCCTTATGAAATGGCTATCGCTTTGGCTGAAAACGCGATTGAAAACGGCGTTAAGTTAAAATTGGGTTGGCCAGTGACAAAAATTGATGTTTCCGAAGCTGGATTTACCATTCATTCAGAGGGTGAAAAGATTCATAGCCAATACGTTGTCAACGCGGCTGGTCTTTATTCAGATCAAATTGCAGCCATGGTGGGGGACAATTCTTTTAAAATTCAACCAAGGAAAGGGCAGTATGTCCTCCTTGATAAATCTCAAGGCGCGCTGGTCAGTCGTGTGCTGTTTCAAGTACCTTCCAAACTAGGGAAAGGTATTTTGGTCACGCGAACATGCCATGGTAATTTAATGCTGGGGCCTAATGCTGAAGATTTAACCATTCGTGAGGACTATGGTACTGACATAGCCAGTCTTGAGCAAGTTATCGAAAAAGCTAGGAATTCTGTTCCTGAACTTAATATACAAAGGGCTATCACAACGTATTCAGGCGTTAGAGCCATAGCCGATCGCGGTGATTTCATTATTGAAGTCTCACCGACTGTTAGTAAATTTATTAATTTAGCTGGGATTGATTCACCAGGCTTAACAGCCTCACCTGCCATTGCCATTCATTGCACTGAGCTGCTTAAATCAGAAGGGCTTCAACTCACTCTCAAGACAAATTTTAAGTCAAAGAGAAATGCAATCATTGTTCGAAAAGACAATGAAAGGACGCTCTTGCTGGAGTCGGATGATCCCCATACACATATGATTTGTCGTTGTGAGAATGTGACGGAAGCAGAAATTCTTGATGTCTTTAGCAGAGGTATTTCCATCGTTTCCACTGATATGATTAAGCGAAGAACGCGTGCAGGGATGGGAGCATGTCAGGGCAAATTCTGTCAACCAAGGGTCGTGGCACTAGCAACACAGGTATTAAAGGGTGAAGCCTTGCCTATAAGAGGACCTAAAGAAGGTTTAAAGCCAGAAAGAGTGTCTTTAAGCGATGTGAAAACTTTGATTCGCAAAGCGGGATCAGATAGGCAGAAGTTAACTCAATAAAAGTATTGAAGACGTGTTTGATGAATTGTATCAGATACGTCTTTTTTTGTTGAAAAAGAGATTTATTACATTCAAATAAAAATATTGCATTTTATATTTTCAAACGTACAAATTTATGATACGTTATTAATAGTAAAAAGCTAGAACACTTTTTTGTAAGTTATGGAGGAATATATAATGAAAAAAACAGAGAGTGCATTATCTACTTCTATAGATGCCGTCGTTGAATCGTGGGATTCATCAGGGCAATTTATAGTACTAAAAAATGTAGAAGTGCTTCACCATGAGTATTCCGGACTATATTGAGCCGTGTGTCCGGTGTTGTTGAGCCACCATTCCGTTTTAGATTGAGCCATCGTTCCGGTAGCAATGAGCCAGTTTTTACGATTCCTTTATAATGAAAATATACATCCAGATGATGTAAATATTTATAAGGGGGTCATTCGATGGCGATGACCAATTATCATGAAATACTGAGGCTTAAAAGTCTTGGTGTAAGCGAGCGGAATATTGCACTTAGCTGTTCTTGCTCACGTAACACGGTTTCAAAAGTAGTGAAAAGATTCACTGAACTTGGGCTGAATTGGACTGCAAGTAATAGTAAAACCAATTCAGAGTGGCAGACGTTACTATTTCCAAAAGAAAATGAAGTAACTATTAAACGCTCTCCAAATTACAACTACATCCGCAACGAACTCTTGAAAAATGGCGTCAGTAAAAAGCTCTTATGGGCTGAATACATGGAAGAATGCCGACTCAATAATGAAGAACCCCTTATGTATTCTCAGTTTTGCCATTACATTTTACAAGATGAACAAAAACGTCGTGCAACCATGCATATCAGCAGAAAACCTGGTGAGCAGGTTGAGGTCGATTGGGCTGGTGATCCCGCCAAGATTATCGATCCAGATACAGGCGTTGTTACAGAAGCATTCCTGTTTGTAGGTGTTATGACTTATAGCCAGTATGCCTATGTTGAAGCTTTTATCAACGAAAAGCAGCGTGCTTGGATTACTGCTCATGTTCACATGTACAACTACTTTGGAGGCGCTACACGGATTCTTGTGCCTGATAATTGCAAGACCGCTGTGGTGCATACAAAAGATTGGTATACGCCGAAACTCAACACAACTTATCATGAAATGGCAGAGCATTATGGCACTGCCATTATTCCCGCCAGAGTTAGAAAACCAAAAGATAAAGCAAGTGTTGAAGGAACTGTTGGAAACATTTCCACTTGGATCACAGCTGCACTTAGAAATGAACAGTTCTTTTCTTTGGAAGAACTTAATGCTGCCATACGAGAAAAACTCGAAGCATTTAACCAAAAAACTTTTCAAAAAAAAGAAGGTAGCCGGTGGAGTCTCTTCCACCACGAAGAGTTGCCTTTCCTAAGCCCACTACCAGCCACTTCTTATGAACTGGCAGATTGGAAACAAGCCACCGTTCAGTTCAATTATCACATATCCCTTGAAGGAATGCTATATTCTGTTCCCTATGAATATATCAAACGCAAGGTAGATGTAAGAGTGACGGATCTTGTCTTAGAAATCTTTTATAATCACAATCGTATTGCTTCTCATAAACGCCTTCATGGCCGCAAAGGGCAATACAGCACAATCTTGGAGCATATGCCACCAGACCATCAGAAGTACTTAGAGTGGAATGGGGATCGTTTCAAACACTGGGCTCAGCGAATTGGTCCAAATACACATAAAGTCATTATTGCTATTCTTTCCTCCAGTCGCGTGGAACAACAAACCTATAAGAGTTGCATGGGATTACTCAAGTTGGGTGAAAGACACTCTGAATCACGTCTTGAAGCAGCTTGTGAAAAAGCTTTGAGTTATACCGCTAGCCCTAGTTACAAGAGTATCAAAAATATTCTTGCCACTGGGACAAAAGAAACCTCAAAGCCAGATGCAGAGAAACCCACGAAGAACAATTATGGCGTAACACGCGGTGCAAACTACTATGGAGGTAAAGGTAATGATAAATAATCCAACAATCGACAAACTGATAGATATGCGTTTAACTGCAATGGCTGAGGCTTTTATTCAACAACTATCTGATCCTAAGATGAAAGAAGTTGATTTTGAAGACCGCATCGGCATGATGGTCGATATCGAGTTTACTCGAAGAAAAAATAATCGTCTTCACCGTCTCATTAAGAATGCTGAGTTTGAGCAACCTGATGCGAGTATTATTGGAATCAACTATTCATCCGGCAGAAAGATCAACAAGGACTTGATTAAACGTCTGTCCACTTGTGAGTACATCGCAGAATTTCGAAATATTTTCATTACAGGTGCAACCGGCTGTGGTAAAACTTACCTAGCGAATGCCTTTGGCATGGAAGCCTGTAAGCATTATTATAAAACTCGGTATGTTCGGCTTCCAGACCTGCTACTAGATCTAGAACATGCAAGAAATGAAGGCAATTACAAGAAAGTCATGGCGAAATATTCTAATCCAGTTCTTCTAATTATTGATGAATGGCTTCTTTTAAAACCTACTCCTAATGAAGCAAAGGACATATTTGAACTACTTCATCACAGACGAAAACATTCTTCAACAATATTTTGTTCTCAATACCGTCATGAAGGCTGGTATGAGCAGCTTGGTGGTGACGATTCACCTTTGGCAGACGCTATTCTTGATAGAATCGTACACGATTCGTACAAAATCAATATCGAAAGCATTGATCCAACAAAAGATCTATCCATGCGAGAAATTTATGGATTGGAGAAAGATTTAAGCGAGTAATTAGGGCCATAACGGTGGCTCAGCAGTTCCGGACAAGTGGCTCACGCCACACCGGAACCGCGGCTCTGCCGCACAAGAATATTCACACCAAAAGTCATATGGCTATGCCGACAGAGAAAATAACCTAAAAACGCAAGCGGACAGTCTTTATTTATTGCATTCAGAAAATCAGTTTTTTGTTAAGCTTTGCATTTTAATGTTAGCGGACAATGCTTCACTTAAGTTAAATGACCCTTTAGCAAAATACATACCTGAATACAAACATGGTCATGAAATCACTATTGAGCACCTCATGAAATCGCAATCAGGCATTGCAGACTTTTTCTACAGTCACCTCATGATTGAGCACACTGAATCTGATGCTTATAAAGCTTTAGGTGAGTTTGATCGGGTGAGGGCTGAAGGTGAACTTTATTATCAGAATAATCATTTTAAAAGAGTCTTCGCCATAGTGGGTGACAAAGCACTTGAGTATGTCCCTGGAACAGAAGACTTGGGTCAATCTGAGTCCAATAGTGTTTTTCTTGCTGAAGTGGTCAGACGTGTAACCGGCATGAGTGTTCTAGAGTATGAAAAGAAAATGTTCTTTAATCCACTGGGGATGACTGTTGAAAGACCAGCAAGTGAACTCAATACGGTTTCTTATGTGGAATACAAAGAAACTGAGTTGGTTCGTGCACCGTTTGATGCTTCTATTCAAGGACTCCTGAGTGTTAGTCTTGAAGACATGAAACCTTTCTTAAAGGCGATTGTAAATCGTCAATGGTTCTCAAAATCAATGTGGCAAAAAATTCTCAAATCTAACAGTGAAGACAACGGGTTATTATTTCAAAACGCTAATGGTTATGACTGCGCAGACATAAGTCTGAAGGGTTATGGTTTTTACCTCTATTTTAATCAAACAACAGGCGTTGCTTTTGCTAGCCTTGTTAATGAAGATCAGACTTTTAAGTTCATAGATTCCAATTGGCACTATTTCCGTAAAGACAGCCGTGAAGCGATTGAATCGGCTTTCACTTTCCCTAAAAACACAAAAATGGTAAAGTTAAATAAGCATAATTTCTGGAACGCTCTGAATATAAGCGTTGAAGAGAATCAAGTCGATTATGTGCTCGATGCCAAGTCATCTGTCGCCATGGCACTCCTGTACGCTACTAAAAAAGCTTATGTCCAAATGGAAGGCAATAGAGTCATAGGTCTTTTGGTTCTAGACATGGACAAAAAGAAGAATCACTATAACATTGACATTATTCAAATTGATAAAAAATTCCAAAACAGAGGGTATGGAAAACTGATGCTTGCCTTTGCCATAGACACCTTAAAAATTTCTGGTGCTGAAGTCCTAGAAATTGGTGTCAACCGCCAGAACATTGGGGCTCAAAAAATCTACATGGCTGCTGGATTTACACCTAAGTCCATTTATGAGGGCGGCATGCAACTGCATATGAAACTTAACGAAACAACAGAGGAGACCAGACAAACAGTCTAATAGAGGAGAACAACATGAATAAAGAATTTTTAAATGCCCTAATTGCTTGCCCATCTCCTTCAGGTGATGAAGCTGCTATACAAAACGTATGGATGAACGAACTCAAACCCTATGCACACCGAATTGAAACGGATTTGTCTGGCAATGCTTATGCCATACTCCATCCAGAAGCTGAGTTTAAAGTCCTTCTCGCTGCTCACTGCGACGAAATTGCCTTTATGGTCAAACACATTGACGACAAAGGCTTTGTCTCTGTGACGCAAGCAGGGGGCATTAGTCCTCAATTGGCACTTGGCGCCAGAGTTAAAGTGTTAGGTGCTCAGACACTTAAGGGTATTGTAGCTGTCCCAGCTGAACATAAAGGTGGCGCTAAAGACGAAATTAAGATTGAAGACTTGGTCATTGATTTAGGTGCCAATACAAAAGAAGACTTCGTTGGAAAAATTGCTATCGGAGACTACGTTGTTTATGATGTGGATCACGATTATTTATTAAATGACAAGCTCAGTGCAAGAGGCCTTGACAACCGTTCAGGCGTCTTTATTATAGGTGAAGTCATTAAAGCTTTGTCAAAAGAAAACTTGAAAGTTGGGGTCTATGCGGTGAGTACAGTCAATGAAGAGACCACCATGGGTGGCGCCTATTTTGCAGCGACTAAAGTTGAGCCAAACTTAGCCATTGCTTGTGATGTCACTTTTGCAACAGATGACACGAGTTCTAATGTGAAAAAAGAAGGCGATGTCAAATTGGGCGGCGGTCCTGTCATTTCAATTGGTTCTCAAGTGAATAGAAAAGTGAATCGATTGCTTCAAACGACGGCGACTACACATGGTCATCAGTTACAAGTTGAATTGACTCCAAGATCAACAGGAACAGATGCAGACAAAATGCGTTTTACAGGCAAAGGTGTCCCTGTTGCACTTGTCTCTTTGCCACTTCGTTACATGCATTCGCCAAGCGAAGTCGCCAGTTTACTAGACATACAAGAAGAAATCGATTTCATTGTGAACTTTGTAAAGGACTTAGCAGGGAATGAAGATTTGAATCCATTGACTTAAGCCAGTGCTCAAATTTCAAATAATCATTCGCACACAAGAACAAGCGAGTGGGTGTCTGACACCTTAACGCTGTAGAAGGCATTTTTTTAAGTTTCAAGATCAAGGCCTGTAATTTTTATAATTTTTCAATCTCTTCAATGCTGAGGCCTGTAGCACTTGCGATTGAATCTATTGGTAAACATTGTAGTTTCAATGTTTTTGCAATGTTGTGGGTGGCAAGGTTTATGCCTTGTTCTAATCCTTGTTCTAATCCTTGTTCTAGACCTTGTTTCATGCCTTTTTCTAAGCCCTCGGTTTCTGCATCCCGCATTTTTGGGATATAATCTCTGAGCGCCATTTCTCTGCTAAGTGCTATTTCGCGCATGGCTGGATCTTTGTTTAATTCTTCCAACACGTCAATTGCTTTTATAAGTTCTTCTGACAATTCGTGTGATTTCATTTCCATCAACTCCATTTCATTGCGAACGCTAAGGAACTCGGCCCACTAGACTAAGAGTTTGTTTTCTTTACTCTCATTATAACGTTTACTGTCCACCATAAATAAAAAATCCTCCTTTTTCAATTTGATGCCATCGCGATTATTGGGAAAATAGTGGTCTAGAGACAAGACGATTTTTTCGAGCAGTCCAGAAATATCATGATCACGGAGGTCTTCATCGTTTAGCATCAGTTTAAAAGGTGCTATGCTGGGGCACTATAGAAAAAACAAAAGGACTAAACCTGTTGTGGCGGTTTAGTCCTTCAAATTTGAAACTTGAAATTTCAAATGTATTAGAGTATTATAATTTTTCTATTTCTTCGATGCTCAGCCCTGTAGCGGTTGCGATTATATCTATTGATAGTCCTTGTAGTTTCAATGCTTTTGCAATGTTGTGGCTGGCAAGGTTTAAGCCTTGTTCTAAGCCTTGTTCTAGACCTTATTTCATACCCTTTTCCATACCCTCGGTTTCTGCATCTCTCATTCTTTGGATATAATCTCTAAGCGCCATTTCTCTATTAAGTGCTATTTCACGCATGGCTGGATCTTTGCTTAATTCTTCCAACTCATCAAATGCTTTTATGATTTCTTCTGACAATTCGTGTGATTTCATTTCCATCAACTCCATTTCATTGCGAACGCTAAGAAACTCAGCCCACTCGACTAAGAGTTCATCTTCTTTACTCTCATTATAACGGTTCAATTTAGGTAGTTCAAGAAAATGTAATTCTAAATGATCGCTAAGGCGTGTGCCGAGTTCATATTCTGTAATATGGAAAACAGAGTGCATTTTATCATGACTAAAAAGGTTGAAATCTAAGATGTTGATGATGATGCATTTTTTTAATGCCTCATAAGCGTCGCCTCGACGAATATTGGCGTTGTAGATTTTAGACCAGTAGAATAAAATTCTTTCATTATAGGCTGTAATTTTTTGTAGTTGAATTTCGATGTCGACTTCTGTGCCGTTTTTCAATTTTGCTCTTAAATCCAAGCGTGATACCTTGCTGTCAAACTAGTCGATGCTCATTTCCGAGTTAAGGAGTTCTAAGTCGGTGACCTCTTCTTTATCAATTCCCGTAATGCTGGAAATTAATGATTGAAGTAAAGGTTTATTCGCATCGTTTGCAAAAATAGCTTTGAAGACTTCATCAACTCTTGGAGAGACGAATATTTTTTCTGTGGATGACATAACGACAACACTCCTAAATGTAATATTTTGTATTTAAAGAGTATCATTTCTCAAAATAAATGTAAATATATTCCATTAAAATATAAACGCTATTCTTGCATGTTGCCTGTATTTTTTGAATCACGTCTTTTAAGTATTGATAGCGGAGGTCTTCATCGTTTTGCATGAAGTGAAGTGCTAGAAAACCTCCATATTTGAGATATTCATAAAAAGATGTGTTAACATCTGAGGTGGACTTTGGTTGTGTCGATTTTGAAAAGGCTAGATATTCGGTGAACGATAGCGGATAGATGGAGAATTCAACGTAGCGTCCAGCTAGATAAGTGCTAACTCTGACGATAATAAATTGGCGTTAGAACCGGTGATGTAAAGGTCTTTGTAATTTTTGATTTCATCGTATGCTAATGATTCGACATTTAGGAGGATGATATTGTCAGGAGGAATACCCATTTGGATGAGGTCGCTTTTTAACAATTTTAAATGATCGTTATAGAGTTGTTGTTCAATCATGCAATCACATCCTTTCTTTTATAAAAGAATAAAATGACTAAAAGTACAATAGTTTCTTTTGTGGAAGAAACTATTGTGTTAGACTATGCAATGTTGTGCATATTTCAAAATGAATGTAAACAAATTCCACTTACTTTCTATTATACTGCATGTTACAATGGAGCATAATAGAAAGTAATTTTTAAGTAGCAATTTTGCGGAAGTGGATCAATGATTTTAGAATTGAGCAGTTTTGACAGTGCATTGAAATCACTGACACGCGCATTAGAATTTACATATGAACTTTGTTGGGAATTAGTGGATTACCATCGGCTGACGGTTTCATTTCAAAAGATTATTGAAGAAACAGGCGTAAAGTTAGATTATTGATCTTCAAACCAAACTGAAATTTAAGAAAGTGGGTGTACTTAATGGCGCTTGAATTATTTAGTATTAGCAAAGCGATGTTGTCTTTAGAGCGTGTGCTTAAAATTGCAGAGGTTAAGGAAGCCGACCTTGAAATAGATCCGGATGAAATGGAATTGATTATGGCTGGCGTGATTCAGTATTTTGAATTTACATATGAATTGTGTTGGAAGTTTATGAAGCGCTGGCTTGAAGAACAAGTGAGTCCAGATGTGGTTGACGGTGTTCCAAGAATTGAACTTTTTAGAGTTGCCGCGGAGAATCTATTGATTGAAGATGTCCAAAAATGGATGGATTTTCATCGTGCAAGAAACCAAACATCGCATATTTATGATCAAGAAATTTCTGAAAAGGTGTACGAAACAACGAAGATATTTCTTCCTTACGCAAAACAATTTTTAACGGCACTCGAGCAACGCAATGTATAATTTAACAGATCGTGATTATTCAATTTTAATCGAAATTTTAGATGAGTTCACCTCAAACTGCGAGGTATGGGTGTTTGGCTCGCGCCAAAAAGGATGTGCAAAGCCTTATTTTGATTTAGATTTGGTTTTGTTTGGCACTATAGAACAGGAGAAGGAAATTCAACTTCGCGAGGCGCTGATGAATTCTGATATGACCATAAAGGTAGATTTACTTAACTGGAATAATCTTTCGGAATCGTTTAAGCGTGTCATCGAGAAAGAATACTCGGTGATTGAAAAAACATTAAAATAGACTTTTTAGAGGGAAAAATATGACCTATGGAATCAGTGAGAAGAGCTACAAAGCATTGATGGCTTTTTTAGAGGAATCTGAAATAATAGAACGTGTTGTGCTATTTGGAAGTCGTGCTATGGGCAATTATAAAAATGGCTCAGATATTGATTTAGCAATATGGGGAAGCGAACTAACCAGTCGAAAAGTGCAACGATTTAGCGCTGTCCTTAACGACGAAATGCAAATTCCCTATATGATAGATTTATTATATTACGACGAAATTCACAATGACGCATTAAAAGAACATATCAATACACATGGGATTGAAATTTTTAAGCGATGAGAGGTGATTCGTGGTGGAGAAAGATATTCGCTGGATTCAAAGATTTAACAACTACAAAAAAGCATTTAATCAATTGGCAGAGGCTGTTGAGTTGATGGAAAAAAGAGAGTTATCAAGACTGGAAAAGCAAGGTGTTGTGCAAGCTTTTGAATATACACATGAATTAGCATGGAAAACATTAAAGGATTTTTTAGAAATGAAAGGTGTATTAGATTTATATGGTTCTCGAGATGTGACTCGAGAAGCGTTTAAAGTGGGTCTTATTGAAAATGGAGAAGTTTGGATGGAGATGATAAAAAGTCGAAATCTGACGAGTCATACATATGATGAAGAGACGATAGAAGAAATCGTAAACCTCATTCAAAATGTCTATTTTCCAGCATTTAGCGCCATGAAAGAAAAAATGACTTCAGTTGAGTGATAGCTATTTATAAAATCAAATAAAAAGGTGAAAAAAATGATTTCCATAGCAATTGTAAATTACAAAACACTTGAAATAACATTAAATACGATAAAATCTGTTCTTGAAAAGACGAAGAACGTTGAATATGAGATCATTGTCATCGATAATGCGTCCGGTGCTGAGGAGGCAAGGCTTTTAGAAGGAGCTTGCCGTGAACTTTCTGGCGTTAGCGTACATACCAACGCCACCAACCTCGGCTTTGGAAAAGCCAATAACCAGGCCATAAAGATGGCTAAACGGGACTACATCGCCCTCCTAAACTCAGACACCGAACTGACAACAGACAGTTTTTCAAAGGCAATTGCCTATTTAGAAGAGAACCCCAAAGTTGGCGCGCTCGGCTGTAGGCTCATTACGCCAGATGGGAAACTTGATCAAGGTTGCAGAAGAGGCTTTCCAACACCTAAAGCCTCACTTTTCTATTTTTTGAAGGCGCACAAGTGGCTAAATCGCCCTGAACTGGATATTTATAAACTAAGCCATTTAGATGAGCATAAAATCTGTGAAGTGGACATGATTTCGGGTGCCTTTATGGTGCTTCCCAGAAAAGTCATTGAGGAAGTGGGCATGCTCGACGAACGCTTTTTCATGTACGGCGAGGACATCGATTGGTGTTACCGAATCAAAGAAGCGGGTTATAAAGTTGTTTACAATCCAAACCTAGGAGATGTAATCCATTATAAGGGTGCCAGTGGTAAAAAACGAAAGTTTAAAACACTCTATAATTTCTACGAAGCTATGTTTCTCTTTTACAATAAACACTATTTGAAAAAATACAATTTTTTAGTTACTATTTGTGTCTATTTGGGAATTTCGCTTCAGTTTATGGTAAAATTAGTCTGGAATTACTTGCCGAAAAAGTGTGAGTAAAACTAGTGTATTGTAATAACGTTAAAAATAATAAATGAAAATACAAGGAGTATTCAATGACCAATTCGTATTTGTACACCCTGATCATGTCCATGACCCCAATTTCTGAACTAAGAGGCGCTATCCCACTCGGTGTTTCGCTTGGTTTAAGCCCTGCTGTTGCATCGGTTATAAGCGTTTTTGGAAACGCATTAGTGGTGCCATTCTTACTGCTTTTAATTGAGCCGATGTTTGAGCGTCTAAAAACACTCACAAAACTCAGAAATTGGATTGAACGTTATGAAGATCGTGCAATGACTAAATTCCAAGGCTATGATCGGTTTCGCTTTTGGGGACTGCTTCTCTTTGTAGCGGTACCGTTTCCAACGACAGGTGCTTATACAGGCTGTGTGATTGCGGTCATGCTCGGCATGAAGTTTAGATCTGCATGGGCATCAATTACAGGTGGTGTCATCATTTCAGGTTTTATTGTCTTTTTATTGACGAGTCAGGTCGTGTCATTCCTTTAATCATGATGCTTGAATGGGTTGTCGGTAGTGGTTGAAAATTAAGGCAGAGGGGTGATCAGGCTTGAGCATACAGGACAGCATTCAAAAAGGCGAAGGAAAAACCATTGAATTTAAAGTGGAAATGCCAAATACAGATAAAATTGCCAAGACTGTAATCGCCTTTGCGAATGGTTCAGGCGGAAAACTGATCATTGGTATTTCTGACCAAGGCGAAATTGTGGGCATTCCAGAGATTGATCTTACAGATAAGATGGATCGGATATCAAACATTTTACATGATAAGGTCCATCCGATGGTGTTGCCTGACATTTATGGATATGCTATTGAAGATAAAATGCTGCTAGTCATTGAAGTCTACCCAAGCCCGATTAAACCTCATTTCATGAAAAGTATGGGTAAACTAGACGGGACTTATATTCGAGTAGGGGCGACGAATAAGAAAGCAGATCTAGAATTCATTCAAGAATTGGAACGTCAAAAGATGAACATATCATTTGATGAAGATTATTGGATAAATTCTGCTGAAGAACTTAGCGAAATAGGCCTTGTTGAGCAACTTGAACCTTATTTTGGTCGTCCGCTAATTGTTAAAGATTTAGAGAATATGAAGCTTATTTCTGAGATCAATGGGAAACGAAAATATACCAATTCAGTGCCAATTATACTTGGTCTGTTTGAACAGGCACGAATTAAATGTGCGCGCTTTAAAGGCGAAAATATGGATGTTTTCATCGATCAAAAAGAATATACTGGGAATATTTTCGAGCAGTTAGATCAAACCATAAAATTCTTGCTATCGCATATTTACCTTCACGGTGAAGTTGGCGAGGACTTTACAACGAGAGTAGATGTCTATGAAATACCGCCGGAGGCTCTAAGGGAAGCGGTTGTCAATGCAATCATCCATAGAGATTACAATATGTCAGGTTCGGATATCAAAATTGCTATTTTCGATTCGCGAATTGAAATCACCTCACCAGGTGCTTTCCCGAAAGGTATCACTTCGGATGAAGTGGTTGGTGGACGCTCTGAAATTCGGAATAAAGTAATTGTTCGTTTGTTTAAAGAGGCAAAGAAAATTGAGCAATGGGGTCGAGGTGTTCAAAGAGCGATGCGTCTGTGTACAGACAAAGGTTTGAAAAGACCAGAAATTATTGAAACAGGTTTGTTTGTAAAATTTATTTTCTATAGAGAGCAAGACGCAAATCAAGACGCAAAGCAAGACGCAAATCAAGACGCAAAGCAAGACGCAAAGCAAGACGCAAAACAAAGCGTATCAGAATCGGAAAAAATAATCGTTGAATATCTAAAAGAAAATCATGAAATAAACATATCGCAGGCTATGGCGTTGCTTGGTTTATCAAAACCACGCGTAAATGTCATTTTAAAAGAAATGATTCAAAAAAACAAGATCCAAAAATTAGGACAAAGCCGAGCAACAAAATATGTCCCATCAAAATAGCGAATATGACTCAACAAAAAACAAAAGCAAAATAAACCAATAGAGGTGTAACCATGGGCGGTTCAAGTCTGAAGAAAGACGGCTTGTTTTTAAAATTTATAGAGTTTGGACTATATGAATTGATCCTGTTTGGCTCATATTACATCAGCCTCACATTAGATTTATTCAATGGCTATGATGCACGTAACTTTGAGGCTTTTTGGATTACCATCCCTTGGCTGATGTTTGCAGCGCTCTTCGTCTTCTTATTTGTAGGTTTATTCAGCACAGTTAATAAGTCGAAGTCTGAGAACATCGCCATAATAAGCATTGCAGTGACGTTTCTAAGTGTGCTTTATATGGCGCTTGCATTCATGCTCAGAAGTTTTGCGCTGCCGAGAACAGTTATTATGATGGCGTTTCTCATACAGTTTTTTTCCTTTATTGCGGTAAAACTCATTTTTATCAGATTGATTCGCGTCTTAAAAGGCAAGCGGAAAATCATGATTATTGGGCCAGAAAAAGATAAAGAGATGTTGGTGAGCAAAATTCTTACTTCTCGTGTATATAAAGAGCGCTTGACTTATTATGTCGATCCAATCAGTCAGCCGGCGTACCTAAAATATGTGGATCGCGTAGAGAAAATTTATCTGTCAGATCAGGTAGAAAATAACGTGAAGGATAAAATCATCACGCACTGCATCAGCATGGATAAGTCGTTGTATATGATTCCCAAGACGTTTGAAATTGCCATTTTCAATTCAAGCCTCATTCAAGTCTCTGACATACCGATGTTTCGCATCGACAGCCTCTACCTATCCAAGGAACGCATGATTATGAAACGCACTTTTGATTTAGTGCTTTCTTTTATGATGTTAATCATCTTGCTGCCAATTATGGCAATAGTCGCTTTATTGATTTTGCTCACAGAGGGTAGACCTGTGCTGTATAGGCAGGAACGGGTGACTATCAACAACAAGCGTTTTATGCTTTACAAATTTAGGTCAATGAGAAAAGATGCTGAAAAAGCCACTGGCGCTATTTGGGCAACGGAAAATGACCCTCGGGTGACATCGCTTGGCAAAGTCCTCAGAAAATTCTGGTTGGATGAGCTGCCTCAGCTTTTCAATGTGATAAAAGGGGACATGTCTCTTGTAGGGCCAAGGCCTGAAAGACCTTTCTTCATAGATCAATTTTCGAAAGACATTCCAGATTTTCAGTACCGATTATCTGTAAAAGCGGGCGTCACGGGTCTTGCACAAGTACTTGGCAAATATGCGACCACCCCAGAGAATAAAATTAAATTTGATTTATTATACATAAAGAATTCAAGCCTCATATTCGATGTGAAAATTCTTTTTGATACTTTGAAAAAAATTATTGTTGGAACCTTAAAACGAGGCGAGAACAAAGATCTCAGCTACTCGGAAATTTTAAAAGTGCGCCGTTTTACAGAAAAAAAGAAGGACGGCGTCATCGAATTTCATTAAAAGTGTTTATCCAATCTTTATCAGGGGTAAAAAACGGACATCGGAAGCAGTGGTGTCCGTTTTTACGTTGGTATAAAGGAGGGATGTATTTTGAACAAGCAATTTAGCAAAAGATTGTCGCTATTGATGGTATTGGTTATGGTATTGGGTATGATGCCAATTTTTTCATCGGCGCAATCGAGTGACTTAGCGGGGCATTGGGCTGGGGATGTTGTTTCGGAGTGGATGAGCAAAGGGCTTATCTCAGGGTATCCGGATGGCACGTTTAAACCAGATGCAACAATGACCAGAGCAGAGTTCATGACAATTGTTAACAAAGTGTATAACTTCACCTCGGAAAAAGACATAAGTTTTACAGATGTAAAATCAAATGAATGGTATTATGCAGTTGTGAAAAAGGCTGTAGCAGCAGGTTACATAAGTGGTTACCCAGATGGGCGCATGCTGCCGAATCAGCCAATTCAAAGACAAGAAGTTGCAGCTATTTTCTGCAAACTTGAAAGTTTGAATGTAGATTTGCAGGTAGCAGAACAGTTTAAAGACATTGCAGGCAACAGTTGGGCTAAAGGCTATATTGGCGCGGCTGTAAAAGCAGGTTATTTCTCTGGTTATGGCAATGGCCTCTTTAAAGCAACGAAGGGCATTAATCGGGCAGAAGCCGTTGTGGCTACCAATAAATTAGACAATGCTAGAGCGGTAACTTACGGAAAAGCGGGTACTTTTGGACCAGCTACGGGCACGGAATTTGTGTCTAAAAGTGTTGTGGTAAAAGCGGATGGCGTCATTTTGCAAAACTTGACCATTAAAGGCGATTTGACCATTGATGAATCTGTGGGTCAAGGTACGGTGACTTTAAACAATGTTGTCGTTCAGGGGCAAACCTTCATTAAAGGTGGGGGTCCGGATTCGATTAGAATTAATGGCGGTAGTTATGGCAAAGTGATTATGATGAAAACTTCTGATTTGCCTGTGCGAATTTTGGCGCTCGGCGTTAAAGATTTAGTGGTTGAAGTCGCAGCTATAGCTCAAGGTGGACAAGTTATTTTTGAAGGTGTTTTTAAATCGGTATTGGTTTTGGCACCTCAAATGAAGATTTCGACTCAAGGTGTAACCAACATAGCGACATTTACGGTAAGCGAAACGGCACTCAATAGTACTGTGGCGCTTTCGTCCGGAACCGTTATTCAGTTGGTACAGATTCGTGTGGTACTTACAGTTACAGGCTCGGGAAGAATTGTTGCTGCAGAAGTCACTGTGATAGGCGTGATCTTTGAAAGATTGCCTGAGAAGGTGACGAATACGGTGACCAATACAGTCACTGAAAATCCTGTAACGACTACTGGTACTGGTACAAGCACAGGCGGTTCAAGTTCCGGTGGTTCTAGTGGAGATTCTAATGAGGAACCAACGACGCTTCCGGTTGCTGTAACGCCGGTATCAAACCAAGTGGCAGGTTACTTGGCATCTGGCACAAGTATCGTTTTAAGTACGACGACAGCCAATGCGTCAATTCGTTATACGACAGATGGCTCTGCACCAACAACGTCAAGTACGCTCTATACAAGTGGGACACCGATTATTTTAGCCGGAAGTACTGCTACTGGTGGCGGTGTTACCATTAAAGCAATTGCGGTTGCGACGAATTATACCAATAGCGCCGTGATGAGCGTAACTTATTACACACAACCTTCAACTGCTAGCGTTAGCGTTGTTTCCGGAAGTGCAATATTTATCTTTGGTTTCTATGGTGATGCTGAAAAACTTGTTTCTATTTCATTTATGGATGCACTTGATGATCCAAACATTGGATTGGTTTTAGAATCATCTACCGTTAAGTTAGAGTATGTTAGTGGCGGAGCAGTGGTCTCTTCAACTGCTGCAGTGGCTATGAATACTCTTGGCATTAATGTGACCAGTGGTAGCGCAACCTTTACTTCATCAGGTGCACTACAAACTGCATTTGGAAGTTTCGCTGGTTGGTTAGGTTATCCTAGTCGGGTTATTCTTCATCTAGAATTTGCAGACTTGCCTTCAATTGATATTCAGCATGTTTTAACCACAGAAGAGATTCAAATCATTACCAGTGTCATGCAAATTTCGGCCAATGATTTATTCAGAGGTTATTTTGCAAGTGACAAAGAGATTCTAAGGCTTTAAAATAATGACGCCTCGCGAGTTAAAATACTTGCGAGGTGTTTTATTTTGTCGAAAAAACGCACTTTTAAAATTGAAACACAATAAAACAGATATTGTATTAAGTTTAGAAGTTGTTTACTATATACAAATATACATAAATTGTATTTCATGTTTAAAAGTTTATAATCAATGACAGCTTTTAATACCAACACATACACAGGTTCTAAAAAATGGTAATACAACTTTTTACAATATTTAATAAGTCGTCCTTGTATCATTTTAATAAAAACCCACCTATTTGCGCTAAATAGGTATAACATAGTGGTATCGGATTGCGTTGATATCCGTTTCAAAAAAATGGTAACAAAGGAGGAATTTATTTTGAATAAACTATTTATTAAAAGGCTGTCATTGCTGATGGTAATGGTCATGAGTCTTGGCTTAATGCCAGTTTATGGCGCTACAGCACAAGCGGCCGACTTAAAGGGTCACTGGGCTAGTAATGTAGTCACGGACTGGCTGAACAAAGGGTTAATATCGGGTTATCCTGATGGCTCGTTTAAACCGGATGCATCAATGACCAGAGCGGAATTTATGGTCATTGTTAATAAAGCTTATAACTTTACCTCAGAGAAAGAAATTAGTTTTAGCGATGTAAAATCTAGCGATTGGTATTACAGTATCGTTAAAAAAGCATCCGCAGCGGGTTACATAAGCGGTTATCCAAACGGGACAATGGCACCTAACATGCCAATTCAAAGACAAGAGGTTGCTTCTATTTTTAGCAAACTTGAAAGTTTGAATGAAGATACGACAATTGCTCAAAAATTTAATGATGTTCCAGCTACAGGCTGGGCAAATGGTTATATCGGCGCTGTGGTTAAAGCTGGATTCTTTTCTGGTTATGGCAATGGCCTGTTTAAACCCTCTGCAAACATTGAACGTGGCGAGGCAGTAGTAGCTACTGACAGAATTTATGAAACAAGAGCGGTACGTTATTCAAGTCCGGGAACATATGGACCTGTAACTGGTAATGAAACAGTTTCAGGCAACGTTTTGATTAAATCAGAAGGCGTCATTCTTCAAAATATGACCATCAAAGGTAATTTAACAATTGATGATTCGGTTGCTCAAGGCACTGTGGCATTAAACAATGTTAATGTTGAAGGACAAACCTTTATTAAAGGTGGCGGTCCAGATTCAATCAAAATCAAAGATGGTAGCTATAACAAAATTATGATGATGAAAGCTTCTGATTCACCAGTAAGACTCTTAGCACAAGGTGTGAAAGATCTTGTGGTAGAAGTGGCACCTATTTCTCAAGGTGGTCAGATTATTTTCGAAGGCGATTTTAAATCAATTTTACTTGCAGCATCTGGGTTGAAAGTTTCAACTCAAGGCGTTACAACAATTGGTACAATGACAGTAAGCGATACTGCAGCTAATTGCACCCTTGCTCTTTCGCCAGAAACAGTGATTCAATTGATGTTAATTCGATCAGCAATTAGCGTTACAGGTACGGGCAGAATTGTTGCGGCTGAAGTATTTGTGTTAGGCGTAACATTTCAAAAATTACCAGAAAAAGTCACCAGTACTGTAACAGACATTCCTTCAACTGGAACTGGTAGTGGTAGTGGTTCAGGTTCAGGATCAGGTAGTGGTTCAGGTAGTGGTTCAGGTTCAGGTGGTGGTTCGACCACATATCCTATAGCGGTTATGCCAACGGCAGATCAAGCGGCAGGTTACTTGGCTTCTGGTTCTGCAGTTAAACTCAGCACAACCACACCAAATGCAACCATTTACTTCACAAAAGATGGTTCACAACCAACAGTTGCTAACACCGTTTACGTGTCAGGCTCAGCAATTGTAACAACAGGAAGCGCTGTTACGATTAAAGCCATTGCTGTGGCACCTGGCTATACCAATAGTGCTGTATTTAGTGCAACTTACTACATGCAACCAAGCTCAGCAAGCGTAAGTGTTACGTCAGGTAGCGCAATAATGACATTCGGACTTTACGGAGCTGATGGAAGAGTAGGACTCATTCCATTTGCAAATGCTATTTCAAATGACAACATTAAATTGGATTTAACAAATTCTACGGTGGCATTAGGCAACACAAGTGGTAGCGCAGTGACAGTGGCAACTTCAACCACTCCTGTTTCAATGGCGTCACTTGTTATTAACGGAACAACCGGTTCTGTTACATTTGTTGACGAGGCAGCTATTATTGCAAAATTTGGTAATCTAGCGCCATTGCAAGGTACACCAAATGCAGTAATTCTACACTTAGTATTTACTGCACCAGGCCTTGGTCCAATCGATAAAACAGTCATCTTAACAACACCAGAATATCAAATTATTAACAATATTATGAATCCATAGGATTAGAACTCTAATTCTATAAAGTATTGAAGAACACTATCAATCCATCTAATGGATTGAAAACACCTCACGGCTAGAAATACCTGTGAGGTGTTTTTTAGTGTATAAAGGTTATGTCGATCATATCAAATTAAAAAAACATTACAGGCACCACATTAAAAAGCTATGACTCCCACAGAATGGTATAATAAGTTAACTATATTGAGGATTGATCTAAATAAATCCTTTAAATCGACTAGGAGGGATGAGACATGAAAAAATGGATAGCGCGGCTTTGCGCTTGTGGATTGCTGCTGACTCAGTTGGCTTGGCAGGGTGCCCCATCGTTTGCCGATACCATTTCTATGGAGCAAAAAGCGGATGTGCTCAATAAGGTACAAATTCTCAGCGGAGACGGCGTGACATACAATTTGGGTGGACAACTTAGACGAAGTGAAGCGTCGGCGTTTATTGTCAAGGCGCTGGGTGTTCAAAATACGGTGCTTCAGCAAAAGGAAACGTATAAACAAACCACGTTTAAAGACGTTCCTCAAACGGAGTGGTATGCACCTTATGTTGGCTATATGACCAAACAGAATATCATTACAGGGTATCCCGACGGAACCTTTAAACCGAATGAATACATAAGCGAAAAAGCATTTTTCAGTCTGGTGCTCAAGGCGATGGGTTATACCGCTACGGACTTTGATTGGAATAGCATCAACAAGGTTGCCTTTGAGGCGGGTCTTGTAGACGACATCATGTACGTCTTTAAAGAAGACGACCGAACGGACTTCAAACGAGGCGATGTGGTGACCACGCTGTACAATGCCCTTGGAAAACCAATGAAAAATCAGGATAAAAAGTTTATTCAACTGCTTGTAGAAAGCCAGATGATCAGCTCGGATAAGGCGGAACTTTTTGGATTTGTAAAAATTGACAAACTGCCATCGGCGATTAAATCGCTTAAAGTGCTGAGTTCGAATCAAATTACAGTCACCTTTAATGAAGACGTGATCGTCCCTTCTTCTGAGCAAATTCAAGTTTATTTAAAGGCTTATCCCACTCGAAAGCTTCAAGTGAAAAGCCTCCTTTGGGACGTAAATGTCCTGACGATTGAAATGGAACCGCAGACGGATCGTCAAGCCTACATGCTGGAACTGTCGAATGTGACGGATCTTCTTGGCAACAAAGTACCGCTTCTTAAGAGCGACTTTACAGGCTACAATGCGCCAGAAATCACATCGCCATTCTTTAAAATTTCAAAAGTAGAAGCGATTAATCAAAAGACGATCAATGTGTATTTTACCCACCCGGTCAATGAAAAGGCAGATTTAGAACTGCTTTATGACTTCTATGTGGGCGATAACAAATGGGTGGAAGGCAACTATAAAACAATCAGCATCAAGCGAAACGACAATAAGAAAAACATGGTGACACTCAGTTTAAAAGAAGGTGTCTTTGCAACAGGGTCAATTTATACCCTCAAAGTAAAAGGCGATTTGCGCTCTGCCTACGGCATTAATTTGAACAAGGGCGAGGGTGAAAAATCCAACTTTACAGGTGTCGTCGGAACGCCAGTGCCAACGACCTTAAAGAGTGCTTATTGCCAGGAGGGCGTTTATGTCTACGTGGAATTTTCTCAGGTGGTCGACCGTGAATCTGCGTTAAAAGCCTCTAACTATACCATTAAAGAAATTGAAACTGGGAAACTGATCAGTGTGACTCAGGCATTTGGCATGAAAAGTTTGGAAGAACTGGACAAAGGGTTTGTACTGAGAACGCCAGGGCTTCTCAACAATAAAACTTATGAAATTTCGATAAAAGGGCTTTATGACACCTATAAAACAGTGCAACTAGCCGACATGAAGACTGAATTCCTTGGTTCGAGCACAGCGGGGGACAGCATCAAATTGGAATCTGTCATTCCGATGAACAAAACGACCCTCATCGCCATATTCAATAGAGAACTCAAAGACACTTCTGTGAATGCAGCGGTGAACATTGAGGGCGGTCCGGTGGTTGTGATGAAAGAGCTTGATCCTGAAAATCCGAGGTATTTGAGACTTTATCTTAGCTCAAGTACGCCACTTGTTTCAAATAAGAGTTATACAGTCAGATTTTATGCTGGCATTACAGACTTTATGGACAAAACCATATCGGGCGCTACCTCTTCTGATGTGGTGAGCAATGGTGCGGTAAAAGATCCTGTAGCGATTGAATCGGCTAACTTTGTAGACGAATCAACCATTATGGTTAAATACAATCAAGCCATTCATAAAACGCAAGGTGCGCTTGTTGGAAAATATGACGTGTTCTACTCAGATGGCAAAACTGAGCGTCTTATGATTCCGGGTTCAGCAGAATTGGTATCGGATAGAATTGTGTTGATTAAGCTCCCTTATTTGATGTCTACAGGAAGCTACAGGTTGCAGGCGAGAGAAATACTCGATATTTCAGGACAATATAGCACACCAATAATGAGCATTGAGGTGAAGTAGCATTATGAAAATGACCATGAAGCTTTTAACTGCCATAATAATTGCATTATTTGCAGTCATTATTCCTGCAAGTGCTGAAGGTACCACTGAGACGATTTCACTTTACGTTGGACAAACCTTTGAACTTAAACCATACCTCTTGTCACAGAACGCCTTAAAAGAGGGGACTGCTGCTTGGAAGAGTTATCAATCGGAGATTGCATCGGTTAACGGATCTGGGTTCGTAACGGCGCTTAAACCGGGTGAAACGATTATTAGCGCGACGCTCAGTTCGGGAAGCAGCATTAAAGAGGCTCGCGTTAGATTTGTCGTAAAAACGGCAGTTCAGTCAGTCGATTTGAGCGAATCAAGCGTGCGAGTCGTCATGGGGCAAGAACTGGTCATAAGTTCGAAAATAAAAACCATTGATGGCATTGCTGTCCCATTTTTGGATGGCGTCAATTGGAAAAGCAGTGACGAAAAAATTGCGAAAGTGGATGCATTAGGTCGTATTACAGGCGTGTCCACTGGAAAAACGGTGATTTTTGCAGGCACAAAAGATGGCGATAAAAGAGCCAATTGTGAGGTAGAAGTTTACAATGTGGTTCAATCGATTTTAGTCGAGCCTCGGGAAGCGACGCTAAGCATTGGAGAAGGTCTGCAGTTGGTGGCGAGCATTACGCCAGAAGAAGCCCCAATAAAGAAAGTCACCTATAAGTCGATCAATACAAACGTTGTTACGGTTACGGATACGGGTTATGTCACGGCCAAAGGCATTGGCGAAACACAGGTGTTCATTACCAGTTTGGACGGTGCAAAGGCTGCGGCGGTCATGTTTCATGTGAGTTCCATGGTGACAGGCATTCAACTGGATAAAACACTATTAGAATTAGACGATATCAATAATAGTTATAAATTGAGTGCTGTTTTGGTGGCGAAAGATCCTTCAAAGCCGCCTAAAGAGACGGGCGTTATATGGAAATCATTGAATTCGAATATTGTATCGGTGGACAACACAGGTCTTGTGAAGGCACTTAGGTCAGGCCAAGCGGGCGTTACGGCAACGTCTGCTGATGGTGGGTTTACCGCGGAATGTTCAGTGAGAAGTGTGGTGCAAGGGGCGGCAAACAACACCCTTGAGATTGGCGTCATAAAAGTCTTAGAGCCACCCAAACTCATGTATGCAGGACAGTCGGCATCGGTTAATTATTCAATCTATCCTGAAAATGCAAGTAGTCGTAAAGTCAGCATCAAATCCAGTCCAGGCTTTACGGTGGCACCTGTTGTTTCGGAGGGGCGTTTTACAATGACGCCAACCCAAGCGGGCAATTATTTGGTGACGGTTTATTCTGGAACGGCAAGCACTGAATTTACAGTAGAAGTTAGACCATCAATCAAAAATTTAAAAGTAGGCGCCCCTTCTCTTGCGCCGATAGGTGAAGGGTATGCACTTTATTTAGGACAAAAAACCTTTGTAAAAGTCAGTATGGATTTAAATGGCATAACGCCAACGGAACTCGCTGCCAAAACGGTCAAGTGGACGTATTCAAGCGCGGATCTTAAAGTAGAACCGGATCCGATGGATCCTTACAGTGCTTCCGTGACGCTATTAAGGCCGACCAATGCTTATCTGGAAGCTTCCATGTTAGAGGGCAGCGTCAAACATCGCGTTTCTTTCTTTTATGAGCCAATGGCGAAAGCGATAAAGATGGCGGAGCAGGCGGACATTAATTTGAATTATGTCTTTAAGCCTACGTTTGAATTAACGCCTAAAGAAAATTTGCGTTATAATTACACAAATGTGATCAATAAAGACTGTGAGCTGTTCATTGAAGAAGGTTATATTGATACGACTTTTCTTTTGTCCGAAATTGAGTTTGAAAAAGAAAATATTCCTCAGTTAAAAATAATGGCAGATCGCTTAAGTGAGGGGACGCAAAAAAGTGCGTTACTCGACGACTGGAGCAAACATATTTTCAGAAACAATCAGTTGCAGGCGATGGTGAAGCAACCCAGTGCCGAGTATCAACGGGTAATCAGTTGGAAATCGTTAACGGATCGAAATTTGAAAACATTGGATTTCTTTACGATTAAAGATGGCGGCGTTAGTTCCATGTTTGTCGGTAAAGTATTGCTTCGAGTGGTGTCCAAAGACGGCAACCTTGAAAAGAAAATGTGGGTAACGGCAAAGGCTCAATTGGAAAATCTGATTTTAATGGATCAAAATGGGACTATTATTGCCTCTTCAAGTGAGCTTGCCAAGCAACAGCTGCTTGAAAAAGAAGCGGCGGATAAAAAACAGCAACTTGAAAACATCAAGGCAAAATTTAAAAAAACAAAGCCGTCTGAATTGCCAAGTGAGGCGTATTTGGAGACTGTTCTAGAGGCGATCGACTTAAAATTAATAGATGAGAAAACCTTTGCCGGACGTTATCAGTCGAGTACCAATCAACTGGAACTGTTAACAATATTGGTAAAGGCTTATGAAATAGAAACGGGTAAAAAGGCTAAAAAAATTGAAACGCGGTATTTTTCAAATGTAAAAAATGACGTCGCTGAGAGGGCGTATCAATTAGGTTTGATTGGCGGCAATAGCAAACGCAGTTTTAATGCTTTGGAACCAGTCAGCGCTAAAATGATCAAAGAGACGTTCGGTAAATGGTTAAAGGCTAGCAAAACTGAGTTGAAACCTGGCGTTACATTGGATCGGTTGTTAGAGAACAAAACAAGCTATTCAAATGAAGTGGTTATTCAAAAATTGTTGTTAATTATGAAGGCAAAAGGAACAGGACTTGCATTTTCGAGCATTCTCACATAAAATAGAGCTAAGAATAACTCTAAAAATAGAAATGAAACATTTATTTTTAGAGTGAGGAGTAGCGAAATGAAGAAAGTGCTTATTGCATCTGTTTTAGGTTGGATGATTCTAATTTCATGGTTTTCAAGTCAACCACTTAAAGAAAGTACGAAACAAACTTACGACTTCTTGGTTAAAATCAACATGGCTGAAGAGAGAGACTTGGTGCTTTCATCTACGGAAGAAATACGAGATTTAAAGCATTTGACTCGAAAAATTGCGCATTTTGGCTTGTATTTTTGCCTCGGCGGTCTCATTGGTTTGACTCTTTATGGTTGTCTAAAATGGCAAGGGAACAAGTTGTTTTTAGCAAGCTGGGGAGCGGGGAGTCTTTTGGGTGTGGTGGACGAGGTTCATCAGTACTTTATCCCTGGGCGTTCCATGCTGGTTAAGGACATGCTCATCGATAGCGCAGGCGTGCTTTGTGCCGTTTTGATACTGTTTGTGATTACTAGCGTTTATGAAAGCGTCAAGGGTTGGCGAAAGCAGCAACAATTTATATTGGAAGATTTTTAAAAATCAAAACTATAAAATTTAAAATCAAAAAAATAAAGGCATTTACACATTCTTACTCGTGTAAATGCCTTTTTGCTATGTTCTTATTAAGTAATAAGCGAGATTTGCACCTTTAGGCGCGCCCAAAATACTCAAGCACAAACCAGAAGAAGAATAAACTACTGACCATTGCATGTGTAAAGGAAGGGTCTTTATGCCCCCAGTGCGGAAATTTATTAACGAGCGGCTTGATGACTTTGTGGTATGCCAGCATAGAAATGCTAAGCATCAATGTAAACGCTGCGGCATCAGACACTAGTTTAGGCAGATAATAATCCTGCAAAGAGGGCATGTATTTTAAAGAAAGCCAAAGCTCTATCGGCAGTGTGGTGAGCACGATTGCGGTAATAAAGTAGATCGCAGGCATGCAGGCATTGTGTGTTCGTTTATGATTTGCAAGGGCTTTGGAAGGTTCGCCGAAGAGCGTACTTCCAAGCTTGATGAAACTAATAAGTGTTCCAAAGTTTATCGCATAGAGACCGAAGGTCACCACCTGAGTAAGGTCACCGGATTTGACGAGTATTTTGCTAAAACTGGCGCTGCTAAAAGGGAAGCCCATAATGCTAACGATTCCAATGCCTAGGCAGATCGATAATGGTTTGTGCCAATGCCATAGTCCTCGAATGTATTTAACGCGGCGTTCGCCAGTCTCCATAATGATTAATCCGACGGCTAAAAATAAGAGGCTCTTAAAAGTAAAGTGATTAAAGAGGTGCATCCACGCGCCCATCAGATTTTTATTGCCATAGAGACCAATGCCCGTAACGACAATGCCGAGTTGGGACACGGTGTGAAACGCTAAAATACGTTTCATGTCGGATTGAAAAATTGCAAAAGTTGCGCCTAAAATGCCAGATATGAGACCGACGCCTATTAGCAAGTTTTGAACCGCTGTAATGGCGATGAGACCGTCTATTCTAAGAATTACAAAAATACCCATTTTAACGATCAATCCACTAAGGATAGCAGAAATTGATGCGGGCGCAGCGCTGTGCGCTTGTGGCAGCCACAGGTGAAGCGTGAAGAAAGCAGACTTTATGCCTAGGCCTGCAAATATGGCGGCAATACCAAAGGCGACGACTGGCTCTGTAGAATATTGAGAGAGCGCAGGTGCAACCAATTCAATATTCATGCTGCCAGTAAACCAATACAGGCAAATAATGCCGATTAGGTAGAGCAGCATCGCCCATGAGTTGTACAGCAAGTAAAATAATCCCGCTCGAACAGACAGCGCATCTTTTTTATAGGTGATGAGAATGCTGGCAAGAATGGTCACAAGTTCTATAAGGATAAAGATGGCGAAGAGATCGTTGGTGGTGAATAAAGCATTTAGGGCTGTTTGAAGCACACAAAGAAAGAAGAGGAACTTATGGTCTCTGCTGCGATTTGGCCAAATGTAGAGCCAAATATACCAAAAAGCGATGAGCGTCATGGATAAAAATATCAAAGAAAGAGCATCAATTTTGAAGCCAACGCCAACAACTTTTGACCAATTGCCAGAGACGAAGGTTAGTGGCTCGATGTGTTTTCCTTGAAGAATGCTTGGCACTACAGTAGCGAACATGATTAAGGATAGAGCTGCTTGGAGAACGAAAACCATTTTATTCACAGCTCGGCGGTTAAAGGCATAGATAGCGGTACCTGTGAGAAGCGGCAAAAAAATCATTGCATAAACCAAAGCTGTCATCTAATCCCGCCTTTCATAAATATCTTGCCACTCCAAAGAGCCATAGTAGTGAAACAGTTTGATGGACATCATCAGAGCCAGTGAAGAGGATGCGGCACCAATAACAATTGCGGTGATCATAAGCGCTTGCGACAAAGGGTCAACCATTTTGCCAAGGAGTAGCGGATCGCCATAAATCGGGATGGCAGCGCCTGTTTGGGTTGAGAGGAGCACGAAGAAAATAATCACAGAGGTGTTGAGGATGCTAAAGGAAACGATTGATTTCACCAAATTTTTACTTCGAATCATATTGAAGAGGCCAACTAAAAAAATAATCAGCGCCATGAATAACTGAATATTTAAACTCATAAGCGTCCCTCCTCTGTGAAAATGAGCATAATGCCCCAAAAGCCAATGGTGACCTTAAGTCCGATAATCAAATTTAGTAATATGAGTGTCATGGTGGAGATGTGAATCGTCCAAGATTTAATTGGGAACCAAGCAATTCCAGCGCGATAGGTGAGCAAATGGAGTATGCTCAGTAGAATAAGCGTTACAAAAAGAGCCTTCTCGATTTTGATAATTTCGTTAAAGGTAATGGACTCTTCGTCCTTGATGAAAAAGATAACCAAGTAACATGTCGCCATAACAACGCCGCCTTGAAAGCCCCCACCAGGAGAAAGGTCACCATTTAAAATGATGTAAAGTCCGTAAAGAATGATGAAGGGCAGTACCAAACGACAAATTGATTTTAGAAGGTCATAACCTCTCATTCAAATCACCTCGCATCAGTGTCTTTTTTACCCATATAAAGAACGCCGGCCGTTACAACGAAAAGAACGGTGGATTCAAAAACTGAGTCAAAAAGACGGTAGTTTAAGTAAATGCTTGTTAATAAGTTCTTTGCCCCTGTGTCAAGGTAACCAGAGGCTATAAAATAATCATAACTGATGGTCGCATATGGGGTGTTGGAAAAGCTGATTAAGAACATATGGCGCCCGATTCCTATGAGGGCAACCGTTAAGGTGAAGTTCATCCAAAATTGGCGAGTGCGAACGTGGCGCAAAAAGGAATTATTCCTCAACCCAATCACCGCCCATCTCTTCAAAACGAATATGCGCATGATTGGTGAAGGCACTCGATAGTGCTGGTATCAATTTGTTGCGCATATTTCCCCAAACCGTTAGGATGCGTGTTTCTTCAAAATAATTGGCAACTAGATCTGTATTGCCAAGGCGAAAAATGCCTCTTACTGTGGGCTCGTATTGCGTGGGGTGTGTGACATATTTAAGTTTCAATTGATATTGGCTGCAAAAATCTTCTGCAATGGCCATAAATTCAATGAGAATATCGGGGTCACAGTAGGCTTGATCGCCTTCTTTACTGAAGAAGACGACTGTAAATGTATTTTGCCGCATGATTGTAATTGTAAATATGAGCGGAATAAAGGCGCAGCCAATGGCCACTTCTGCTAAGGCTAAATCGGGTGCGGCATTTACAAAATAAAGACACGCTGCTGCGAATGAGAATAATGAGGCGTAAATAATCAAATAATAGTTGTTCTTCACAAATATGAGCGATATGGCAATGATGAGCAGTATGGTTAAAATGCCAAAAGTAATCATTCGTGCCCCCCCTTGCCATAGATTGTTTGATCGTTCAGATGTTTCTTAGCAGAAAAAGCAATCAGCTGATTGACAACTGGATTGGTTAGCAAATAGAAAATAAGAATAACCATCAATTTTAGGGTGATGCCTAAACTGTTGGCTCTGATAATGAGTGCCAGCATCAGAAATATGGCAGCAACAGAGTCGATTTTACTGCTGTTTAGAATGCGCCCAAAGCTTGTTTTGAATCGAAACATCCCCCAAATTCCAAAAAATAAGAGAATGAGAAAGATCACTAAGAGTACGTCTGAAATTAAGTAGCGAAAAACGTGCATGCTCATTTAAGATGCCCTCCTTTTAAAAGAAATCGGGTAAGCGTTGCGGCGGACAAAAATCCAATGAGTCCATAGGCCATGCTGATGTCAAGAACCATTTGAGAGTCGATCCGAACGCTATAGACAGTCATTGTCAAAGCCAACTTAACGTTGATTAAGTTGAGGAATATTAACTTGTCCCAAATAGATTTTGCTTTAATCAGCAGAAAGGTCAATATTAGAGCTGAAATGATTAAGCAAATCATGGTCAGTTGTAAGATCATTCAGTTTACCTCCTAAAGACAGACTGCAAATTGTCTATCAATTTGTAAATTTCTTGATGTTCAGCATCGGTTTGCGGTGCATAGCATAAGATTTTTAAGAGTTTTTTATCCACTTCAACACTCACAGCGCCTGGCGTTAAGGTAATGATGTTCGCGATGATCATTGTGGCATACGGGTGTTCAACCTCAAGTTCAAGTTGCACAAAAATAATGTCTTCATTGCCCGAAATAATTTGGAAAATATGATGCCAAGCGCTTTTGAGAATAGAGACAACCATTATTTTAAAAAGTTTGAACCACTTAACTTTCGGCATTGGAGGTAAAGGCTTTATTTTTGCGTGGGAGAGCAGCCATTCGTAGAGAATAATTGTGAAGAGAGAAGCAAAAATTCCAGAGAGAATTTGACGTGCGTCCAAGCTACCAGAGAGGGCAAACCAGAAGAGTAAAAGGGCAATAAAGAGTTTTATTCGTTTTTTATAAACCATGAAGTGATCACGCTCCTTTTAAAAACAACGGCCCGAAGGCCGCTGTTGAGTGTGCTTACTTTTTAATACCATCCAAATTCGCATTGGCAAGTATGTTAACATTATTTGAAAAAGTGAGTTTGTCTCGGCGGCGCTTTCTTTTTAGTCCGAGTTGAATGAGTTCTTCAATCATTTCGGCAAAAGGCTTTCCGCTTGCTTCCCAAAGATAGAAGGCGAGTGAGCCGGGAATGGTATTGAATTCGTTGACATAAACACTCTCGTCGTCTTGATCGATGATAAAGTCTATGCGTGAAACGCCAGAACAGTCTAAAGCTCTAAATGACGTGGCGGCATAACTTTCAATCGTGTCTTTTAACGCCTTGGAAAGCTTAGCAGGAATTTCTCTTTTAGCCGTAGACATGCCACCTGAAGCTTTGCCAGATGAAGCGCCAAGGCCTGATTTAGAGCCTTTGCCTGAATCTGAGCCGCCTGCATATTTGTCAGCGTAAGTCAGGAAGGCGTTGGCAGAGATTGGTTCCTCGCAAACGGAAAGTTTGTGACCTTCGCAGTCGCCAAGGACGCTGATGTTGATCTCTTTTAAATTTTGAACATATTTTTCAATGAGCACTCTCTCTGAAAATTGTCGCACCAAATTGACCGCTTCAACAAATTCGTCTTTGTTTCGGGCAACGCTGACGCCGACGCTTGAGCCGATGTCTGCAGGTTTTACAATCACAGGATAGCCAAATTTTTTCTCGGAGTCTAAAATAAGGGCGTCGTCTTTGGCAAACCATTCTTCTGAGTGGAACCAGAGGAAGTCGACGACAGGAACGCCGGAAGCCATGAGAACCATCTTTGCCGTAATTTTATCCATGGTGAGCGCCGCTGAAAGGACAGAACAGCCAACATAAGGAATCTGAAGTTGCTCAAAGAGTCCTTGGATGGTGCCGTCTTCTCCAAAAGAGCCGTGGATGATTGGAAAGGCCACATCAAAATAGGCGACGACGTTTTTTGAGAAGCTTTTGACTGGCGACTTGATGAGGCACGCGCGTCCGTCTTGACGTGTCAGATGCACTTTTTGAGATTTTTCCATAACAAGGTTCAAGTCCTTGTAATGTTCGATATTCAGCAGGTAGTCCCCCGTGTAATAATCGCCTTGCTTAGAAATATAAACTGGAACAATTTTATGTGTATTAGAGGCTGCAAGTGTGTTGATTGTCTGTAATGCGGTTATGATAGATACTTCATGCTCGACAGAGCGGCTTCCAAAAATAACACCAATATGCATCGCTTCATTTCTCCTCTCATATTGTAAGTGGCACCAAGTCTATGTTAGACAGAACTATTCGTTGAATGAGTCGGGAAGGTCGTTTTCGATCAAGAGCACATCACCTGGTTTTGCATAGGCATTGATGGCTTTGAAGCCTTCGGTCAAGTTTTGAACGACCAAACATTTTTCGTCTGGGAAGTGTTTGTTTTTAAGACCTTGCTGAATTGGCGCCGTTTGCTTTTTGCCGACTAGAATAACATAATCGCAGGCGCTTGCCATATATTCGCCGAATTTTTCGTTAAGCTCGAATTGCTGATCGCCAAGTTCGATCATGCCGGGCGTTAAAATGATTTTTCGATTGCCTTTGAACTGTTTAAGCACTTCGAGGGCATTTTTTGAACCCGTCGGGTTGGAATTAAAAGCATCATCTAGAATCGTGTAACCCGCCCCTGACTTGGAATAAGAGAGTCTGTGCTTGACTGGGTAGAGGTCAAATAGCGCGCGGTTGATTTGAGTAGCGCTTAGCCCGAGTTCCATTGCAATGGCGATTGAACCGAGAATGTTGTCAATATTGTGCGTCCCCAAAAGTTTTGTTTTAAGTTCCGTGCGGGTATAGTCAATTGGTTTGGCAGCGGCTTGGGCCTTGTTTTTGTTTTTCTGTTGGCCTTTGCCCTTACCCTTAGAACTAGTATTTTCAATGTCGCTAACATTATTCATGTCACTACTGCGACTCGTATCGCTCGTGCGACTCGTATCGCTGAAGCGACTCGTATCGCTAAAGCGACTCAGTAGTGTAAACGCCGTGCCATCGTCTGAAATGTTAACATCGCTTACAGCGTAATTTGTATTCTTGTGCTCAGCGCTTCCAAAGAGAATGGTTTTCACATCCGTGCGGAGTGTGAGACTGCGAATGTTTTCATCGTTTAGGTTGACGAAAATGGTGCCGCCTGCTTGAACGTTGTCGAAGAGCTCGCCTTTGGTGCGAATGACATTTTCAAGTGTTTTGAAGGTGTCCAAATGCTGTGGGCCGATGGATGTAATGATGCCCATGCTTGGATGAACCAAATTACAAATCTCAGCAATGTCTCCAATTTCTTTAGCGCCCATTTCGACAATAAAAATCTCGTGGGTAGGGTTGAGACTTTCTCTGATGGTGCGAATAACCCCCATTGGGGTATTGTAGCTCTCCGGGGTCATGAGGACGTTGTATTTTTGGCTGAGGAGTTGGAACAATACGTTTTTGACCGACGTTTTTCCGTAACTGCCTGTTATGCCTATGACCAATAAATTAGGGTTCATTTTAAGGCGATCTTGTGCGTCGGCGTAGTAGCGATGATTGATCAGCCCTTCTATGGGACTGTTTGTCAAGTTGCCACAGAGCACAAATGCCCAACTGTAAACAATTGAAAAGAGGATGGCGATCCAGATGAACCACACGCCACGGCTAACAAAAGCAAAAGCGTAAAGCAAGTTTAGCCAGACAAATGTGGTAATCAGCATGCGCTTCACTCTAGGTGTCCAAGCCAGTTTCTTCTTAGCGGGCTGCCAAGTGATTTTCACATGGAACATCATGACTGAGAGCGCCATGAAGGGAAGGCCGAGGATAAACCCGATGGCGGTAATCCAAAGGTTGCCCGTGAGGCTTGGAAGCAAGCTGATCGTAGCGCCTAAAATGAACAGCCAGTCACTTTTGCTGATAATGGGCTGATTGGTTTGGCTCATCCAGTGCAAATAGCGCTCTGGCCGATATGAGTTGTGTTGAAACATATGAAGGTCCCATCGAACCTTAAAGATAAAATATAGTAGCCCGATGAGGAGCATTAGTGTATAGAATACCGTCACGTTAAGCCACCATTTCCCTTTCTAAAAAGTTTTTTACGACCGCTAAAAAGCCGGTTAAATTGTCAAGATATGAATAGTGTCCCGCGTGTTCAAAGACGACAAGTCCAGAACCTGGAATGAGTTTTTCCATCAGTTTTCCGTCGGAGAGCGGCGTCGCTGTATCTTTGCCGCCCCAAACCAATAAAGTTGGAAGGTCGATCAAAGGCATTAGCGGCGTCAAATCTTCGTTGACCACTGTGGAGAGAATTTGGCGCATCATCGGCGTGGCCATTTTGTAGTCAGCTGAGCCGTATTTTTGTCTGTATTCTTCCATAAAGTCGCTAAGAAGCCATTTGAAAACAGGCAAAGTCGATAAAAATTTGATGGCTTTATAACTGTATACTTTGGCGTAGTAATTGGGCTTTCTCTTTGGTTTTACGCCCGCACTGTCAATGAGAATCAGTTTTCGGAAAGTGCAGTTTTTCTGAGCGGCCATGTGAATCGCTACGCGTCCGCCGTGTGAATGTCCGAAGACAATTGGATTTTGTATTTTATGCACTTTCATGAATTCTAAAACGAAGGCCGCATAGCTCTCTACATTCCAAACCTCTTTAGGGTCTTCGCTCTCGCCGCAACCTGGAAAATTCACCATCCATATTTTAAAATGAGCGGATAAATCATCGATTACAGGCTTAAATGTATTGTAGTTGGCACCCCAACCGTGTAGGATGAGCAGGTTGTATTTACCAGAACCCTTCACATCGTATTCCACGGACAAGCCGTTTATTGTCATTATCATTTAATTCCAACTCCTATCTATTAAAGTGACACAATTAATGGTACTTTAATGACTTGCAATAAGTCATAGTCCCTACTAATATACCATATTTGAGGCATAGCCGCTATATTTCAAAATGGTGACAAGGTGGGAATAGGCGCCAGAACATGATATAATATTCGCGATATGCATTACAGGAGGACACGTGATGAAACCGATAGAAATTAGTGTCGTTGTACCCTCGTACAATGAAGAAGATAATATTTTCGCCCTTTATGACCGGCTGAGTAAAGCCTTAGAGAAGGTGTCGCCAGACCATGAAATCATTTTTATAGACGATGGCAGCCATGACGCCACAGTAGAAAAAGTGTTGAAACTCAGAAAGGCAGACGAGCGGGTTAAACTGGTCAGCTTTGCGAGAAACTTTGGACACGAAATGGCAAACACTGCTGGGTTTAGATATGCAAAAGGCGAGGCTGTTGTCATTATAGACGCAGATCTGCAAGACCCACCGGAACTTATTGTAGACATGTATGCCAAGTTCAAAGAAGGGTTTGACGTGGTCTACGCCAAGCGAATTTCTCGCAAAAAGGAAAGTTTTATTAAGAAAATTACCTCAAAAGGCTTCTATCGGGTAATGGATGCGCTATCCGATGTAAAAGTCCCCTTAGATACAGGTGATTTTAGACTTCTGAGCCGTCGTGTGGTAGATGAAATCAATGACCTTGAAGAACACAATCGTTATTTTAGAGGCTTAACACATTGGGTAGGCTTCAATGTCGGTTATGTTGAGTTTCATCGGGATGAACGGTTTGCGGGTGAGACAAAATACAATTATGTAAAACTATTCAAATTGGCATTCGACGCCATTTTGAGTTTCTCTTACAAGCCGCTTAAAATTTTCAGCCTCATCGGGGTATGGGTTTCCGTACTTTCCTTTGCGCTGTTGGTTTACCTGACCATCGGAAAAATTATTGGACGCAGTGCAGTGGAAGGTTGGACATCCATGATGGCAATCATTCTCTTCTGTTTCGGCATTTTGATGATCCAAGTCAGTGTGATTGGCGAGTATGTCGGTCGCATTTATGAAGAAGTTAAGCGCAGACCGCTTTATATTGTTGGAAGAAAAGAGGGCATAGACGACTAATGGCTGCGGATAAAGCTGTAAAACCACGCAAAGAAGCCATTCTTTATATTGTTTTCGGACTGCTGACGACGCTGGTTAATTTATTGATCTATCAAGTGGGTCTATTGGCGCAGTTAGACTATGCTTATGCCAATACGATCGCTTTTGTGATTTCAATTATTTTTGCGTATGTCACCAACAAAATCATCGTCTTTAAAAGTAAGCAAGAAGCTTTGACGGGGCTGCTCGTCGAATTTATGAAGTTCATTGCCTCAAGACTGGGTACGTTCTTTTTAGAAATGCTAGGTCTCTGGATCTTAATTGATATCATTGGACTAGACGAGGTAATGCCAAAGTATCTGATGACCGCGGTGGTCATTGTGCTGAATTATTTCCTTAGCAAATGGCTGGTTTTTAAGAAGGCAAAGTAGTCTGTGTGTCATAAAAACGTAATCTCACGGCGTCTTTTGCAATGATATAATGAAGGAAAAATACTGCTTTGACACCAACTTTTGAAAGGAGTACGGTTATGAAAAAAGGGATACAGTTTTTACTGGTAGCGACACTTTCGTTATCATTAACCATTAGCAGTTTTGCGGCGCCACTTTTTTCCGACGTGAGTACCACTCATTGGGCTCTACCAGCTATAAAGACAGTTACTGAGAAAAATATCATGCCGGGTTATGGCGATGCGAGCTTTAAACCGCTTCAAAAAGTCAGCAAAGTGGAAGTGGCGGTTGTTGCCTATAGACTATTAAAGGAAAGTGGAAAATTAGGCACTTTTTCTGCTGTAGATTCAGTCAAGAAAAACAAAGATGCACTAGCATCGGCAAAAATACCTACCATTATTGCACCTTATAATTCAGAAATCTATACGGCGCTTAGTTTCGCACTTGATCGAAAGTTGATCGAAAAGGATGAATTAGAAAGTTATGTCGTAAGCGAAAAATTAGCGGAAGCTACAAAAGAAGAAATTTCAACAGTTTTAGGAAAAACTTTAAACATCGTCAAAAATCAAGCAGTTACAGGGAAAATTATTGCCTTCAGTTATACAGACGCTTCTGAAATAAACAGCGTTTATGCGCCATATATTAATCTGTTGGTTGATTATAAACTGATCGATAAAAAAGGTGATTCAAAGGGTAAATTTAATCCTAAAGCGAGTATGGGAAGAGATGGATTGGCAAGCATGGCCTCGGGCGTGCATAAAGCCTTTGGCGGTGTAGTGACAGCGCCAACGACAGCAACGACACCGACGCCATCTCCGGTGACACCCGTTAAAAATCTTGAAACAACAACGGTCAGTGGTACCGTTACCGCTATTTTTACAGAAAAAATTTCAGTCGAAGTGAAAGACAGTCTCTCTAAAGTTAATATTTTTGAATTGAGCGGCACTGAGATTATCAAAAATAATATGTCTATGGGTTTCCTCAATCTAGTGGTTGGTGACAATCTCATTCTCAACTTAAATAACGGAAAAGTGACGAAAGCCATCGTGGAAAAAAATTATTTAAAAGCTGAGGGCAATTTTTTGGAATTGTCTAAAGTGATAATAGACAGTACGACTAAGAAGAGTTTTAGAGTCGTTACGATTACAAAACCAGATGGAAAATTGGACTATTATAAAATTGAAACAGGACTCTATGTCGAATTAGATCGTTTTGTGAAACAAGTTGAAGACCTCACAAAGGGTGATAAATTAACCATAAGCTTCGATGGCTATTTTGCTAGAAAAATTGAAGCGTTTTCCGCAAAAAGCGAAGTGATGTTGATTTTGTCAAAAATCACAGATTTTAAGATTGGCAGTGCAGTGATTTACAAATTACCTGACGGCAGAGTGATGGAGTATCTGTTTAAAGCAGATCCGGAAATCGTGAAAATTGCCGGAAAAGATCTTAGAAAAGGCGATATCGTAAAAGCGACATTTGCTTATGGAACACTTAAAAAAATTGAGTCAACTGGGCTTGTATCAGAAGATTCGGGTAGTGTCAGAGAAATTTTAATCAGCGATACGGCTTCAAAAATTACTATTTTAAACAAACAAAATGAACGTAAAACATACAATGTACAAACGAAAGTAGCCATGACGATAGGCGATATTAAAACAAACTCAGATGGCTTATACCAACTGCGCATGGGACAAGATGTAAATTTAGACATAGACGCGTTAGGCATTTATAACGTGAGTGTCTTGAAGCTTAGCGAGAAAACAAAGTTGAGCATGACTTTGATGGAATTGGTTAATGGCAATCTTCTTAAAGCGACAGATATGGCAGGAAAAATATGGGTTATCAATATGAAGGAAGGTGCTGCAATATTGGAAAACTTTAAAGCGGGAGATAAAATTGACGTAACGGGTACGACGTTATCGGATCTTATCTTTGAAGCGGAATTAATGACCAAAGCTAATTAAGTTTGGCGTAAAGTATTCTAAATAGCCCCATTAATTCAATTAAAAAGACAGAGAGTGCTGAGCCATCCTGTAACAGAATGTCTCACACTCTTTTTTTATCAAAATTTTAGACCAATAGGCGTATTTATACGAAGGAGCACAACATGTCAAAAAAACACAATTTGGATGGAAAAACAAATGGAGCTAAAATCAAGAAATATAAACATGCTGGGGAAAAAGAATGGCGACTATGGCTGTATATGGTTGCTTTTGTAAGCGTTATCATCTCGGCCTTCGCGCTCAGAGTGCTTTGGATTTTAAATGTTCCCACGGAACAACTCTTTGATTTTAGTACCTATTATGATATCGCGGTGAACGTTTATTTGGGAAAGGGATACACCTTCATGGATCAGCCAATCGCATTTCAGGGCATGAGTTATTCTTATATTTTGGGGTATTTCTTCAAGTTGATGCACTCTAGTACAGAATTGACGGCAAAAATATTTAACGTCCTCTGTTCGATGGTTACAATTTTCGCAACGTGGTCCTTTGTCAAAAAAATGACTGACAGTCCTTTGGTACGTTGGGGAACGCTACTGTGGGTAGCTTTTTTGCCGCATCACATTGCCTATTGCAACACCATTGGCACGGAGGTATTTTCCGGCGCTCTTTTATCAGGAACGCTCGCTATTCAAGTTTCGGCAATGAAAAATCGATACAAATGGCCGCTTTTAGGACTCGCAATTGGACTCATGACGTTGACAAAACCGTTCTTTATGGCGTATCCACTGGCAATTGGACTTTATGAATGGTTCTCGTCTAAAAACTGGAAAGTCGCAGTTTCAAGCTTTGCAGTTGTTTTCGTATGTATGTGGGCTTTAATGGCGCCGTGGACGTTTAGAAACTATCAATTGTTTCATCGGTTTATTCCAGTTTCCTATAATTCAGGATTGGTACTTTATCTTAATAACAATGCCAATAATATTAACGGGGGTTACATGCCGCTTGAAGCAATTGAAAAGACACCTAAGCTTGCAGATCAGATCAATCAACATCTGGAAGGTGGAAAGAAGAGCCTCAAGTTGGCCAGTGACTTAGAACTGGATTTGAAACCAGCAGCCAAAAAGTGGATTTCGCAGCATCCTATACAGTTCTTAAAATTAAGCGTCATCCGACTGCATTCGACTTTGTTCAATGGTGCAGGGGACATTGACGCTTGGACTATGAACGGTGCAGGCGACGCAGAGGTTTTGAAAGAATCCATTGCGGTAAAAAAGGAAATAAAGACGGAAGAGGAGACCATGGCAGAACGAATTCTTTGGCAGCGCAACTTGCGATTCTTCCAAGCAATCAACGACATCTGTTATGGTGTTTTAACGGCGTTTGGGAGTGTGTTCGTATTAGCGAATTTACCGATTTTCTTTCGCGCGTTATTCTCAAAAAAGAAAATTTTGGATAAGAAAATCAGCATCCCTCTTTTAAACCTTGGTTTTCTTTACGCGGTTATTTTAGTGTATGAAGGACAGCCAAGATACAGCGCTCCAATATTATTCTTATTGGCCTACTGTACCATGCAGGTTGTCAGTTTGATTGTTGATTATGGAAAAACGCAATCTAGGGAATTGAAATAATATTTTCCTTAAAAAATGTGAAATAGACACAGAGAAGACACAACAATAAGGTATAATTAGAGTATTCTGAATATGAATTGTCATATCGTAAAGGGGGGTGTTAAATTGAAAAAGACCGTTGTATTGATCTTATTTTTTGTGGCACTCTTGCTACTGACAGGATACGCTTATAAGAATAGAGTTGAAAAAAAAATAGAGAGCATTGATACGTCGCGCAAGTATGATTTTGTCGGGCAAAAGGTCAAGCCATTTGAAATAAAAGATATGAAAGGGACCGTTCTTAGTGAATCGCTCTTTAAAGATCAAAAGTTGACGATGACTGTTTTTTGGAGCCCGAATTGTCTGCCCTGCATTGAAGAGTTAGACGCGCTGGACAAAGTATATGCGCAGGAGAAAACCTTAGACTTTAAATTGATGAGTATTTGCGTGGAGGGACAGGCTAAAGACATTCAAAACTTGAAAGGCAACTATAAAATGGCCTATCCAATCGTGGTGCTTAAAGATGATCCTTTTATGAAGGACTGCACGAAAGATTTCGAATTCATACCATTCGTCATTTTTGTAGATAAAAACGGCATTTATTTAAAAGAATATCTAGTTGGAAGCAGAACATACGAAGAATATATGGCTCATATTAGGGAATTGCTTAAGAAGATTGGATAAGCAATTTTTGTCGCTGGCACCAAAGCGGCATAAAATTGCTTTAACAACATACATTACATTGGAGATGCCTTTGAAAAGATTACTGACTTTCGAATATGATAAAATCAGAGTGATTCCTCTAGGCGTTTTAGGGGTTGTTGGCATCTTTTTGCTAAGTTTATTGCTCGAAATACTTTTGGGCAGCGTATTTTATAGCATCGGCGATCTTGGATTTAAGGAGACGCCGCTCATTGCCAGCATTATCATCAATTTCGGGCTTTGGGTTACGAAAATCGTGATTTTGATAGTGGTTGCCAAGCTGACGATAGAGTTGGGTTCGCCGCGGACACAATCGCCATTTAAAAACTGGGTAAAGTCAGATCGAATGAAACAGCTGCTAGTGCTTACGGCAGCGATTGTCATCTTTTATCGATTGGCTTACGATAGCCAGTTGGGTTTGATGATTGTAAAGAATTTTGGGATAGACCCTGATTTGACGGAGTCTATGCAGCTCATCTTGGGAGCGCCAGTACTGGGCGTGCTTTATATTTTGCTTATAGCGCCTATTTTTGAAGAAATCTTTTTTAGAGGGATTATTTTTGGTGGGCTAAGACAAAAAGGACATGGCGTCATTTTCGCAACGATTGTCTCTGCACTGCTCTTTGCTCTAATGCATATGAACGTGGCGCAAGGTGTCAACGCTTTCTTCTTGGGACTCCTGGCAACTTACGTCTATCATCAGACAGGGAATTTGAAATCGGCTATTTGGCTTCATGTCATCAATAACGCTTATGTGGTTTTCAGTTCGGGTTGGATGGATGGGACATTCGAAAAAATCCCAATACTGCCACGGCTGATTGCCATGAGTATCGGGATTCTTGTAAGTGTCATTTTATTGAAACATTATCGCTTAAAAGCAGAGCGTCTCAATACTCTTGAATAATACGTGAAACACTGGCTGCGCCTTCTACTGGAAGGGGCAGTTTTATTTTGAAGATAGAACCTTTGTCCACTTCGCTTTTCACGCTGATGGTGCCGCCATGAGCTTCAATAATCTGCTTGCAAATGGCAAGCCCTAATCCAGAACCTTTGCTAGAATAGGTTCTAGACTTATCCACCTTGTAAAAATGATCAAAAATTAACGGCAATTCGTTTTGAGGAATACCAACGCCATCGTCTTCGACATAAAACTCGAAAAAGTCGCGGTGCGTTCGAGCGTAGCATTTGATGGTCGTTTTGGTAAATTTGCGCGCATTGCTAATAAGGTTCTCAATGACTTGGTGAATTCTAAATTCGTCGACATCAAGCACACAATCTTCTTTGGGACACTCATAGATAAAAGCGATTTGGCTGTCTATGAATTCGTTGTGCTTTTGAGAGAGAATTTCATTAAATAGCTTCACGCAGCTCATTCGTTCGGGCGAAATTTGGAATTCGCCGAGTTCCATTTTGGAAAAAGTAAAGAGATCGTCAATTAAGTGATTGAGCTGATTGGCTTTGCTGCCAATAATTTTAAGATAATTCTTAATGACCTCTGGATCTTGGATGACGCCATCTTCTAAGACCTCTACATAGCCTTTGATAGAAGTCAGCGGCGTCTTAAGGTCGTGGGTGATGCTTGCAATGAGCTGCTTGCGACTTTGCTCAAAGCGGACTTGCTTTTCAAGCGAATCTTTTACGCGAAGGCGCATGATATCAAACTCGGAGCAAAAACGACCAATCTCATCGTCATTTTTATACTTCATTTCATATTCGAGATCGCCACTAGAAATCATTTCAGCGGCGTAATTAAGCTCTTTTAAGGGCTTCAAAATACCGTCGGAAAGAATCTTGGACAATAAGATAATCATCCCAATAATGGTCAGAAGGAAAACCACAATCATTAAAAATGGTAGGAATATAAGGAAGTTAAGTGCTTCCTTAAGGTCAATCTCAGGAATAAAGACCATTTTACCGATGGTCTTGCCGTTTACTACGAGTTCCGATTCTCGAACATCAAAACTATCCTTGGTGAGAAGGTTGCCATCTTTGTTTGCGCCAAGCGAGGTGACTTGGTTGTAACGAATGCCGATTAGGGACTTGTCGCTATCGTATTGAATTCGACCCGACGAATTGACAAATAGAATGCGTCGAAACAAGCCGTCGTAGTCTTTTCGAAGTAAACGGTCAATGGCTTCGTAATCATCGATGCGGTCAAAATTGCTGGATATTTTTTCGCTTATGCTGGTCATGGAATTATCCATTGTCAGCAACTTGTCCAAAAATGGAATTTTGAAAACATTTGAAAAGACGATGCCTATGAAAATGACCACCACGAGCATAGGAACGAGCAGCAGTGAGAGGAAAGAGAGGATAATTCTCGATCTTATTTTCAAGGCTTATTTGCCCCCTTTAAACTTGTAACCGATGCCCCAAACAGTTTCTATATATTTTGGACTAGAAGGCTCTTCTTCAATTTTTTCGCGAATTTTTCGAACGTGCACCGTAACGGTATTGATATCGCCATATTCGTTGAAGCCCCAAATGTGATCAAAAATCTTTTCTCTTGAAAGTGCTTGGTTCATATTGTTGGCTAAGTAGTGAAGAATTTCGAATTCTTTGACGGAGAAAGGCACGTAATTACCTCGAACCTTAACCGTATAGGCACCTGGATCAATTTCTAATTCTCCTATTGAAAGGCAAGTAGAGGCACTTTGAGTTGAGGAGAGTTCTTTGTATCGTCTGAGCTGAGATTGAACTCTTGCAAGCAGTTCTCTTGGACTAAAAGGCTTTGTAACATAGTCATCTGCACCGAGGCCGAGGCCTAAAATCTTATCCGTGTCTTCTTTCTTTGCGCTGAGCATTAAAATAGGCACTGGCGACTTGGCGCGAATGGTTCTGCAGACTTCAAAACCGTCAAGTTTTGGAAGCATGATGTCCAAAATGACCAAATCGGGATGTTCCTTGTTGAAAAGATCGAGCCCTTCTTCGCCATCATGAGCCATAATCACATCATAATTAGATGCTTTTAAATAGTCTCTAATTAATTGCGCAATTTCCTTTTCATCTTCCACTATAAGAATTTTCTCGTTAGACATAAGTTCCCTCCATCGCTATTAAGTTGAATTTTACAACTTACTCTATTGTTTTGGCCGGTTACCATTCATTTGGCATCCGTGCCTAGCATGTATTTTATACTCCTTTTAATATATCGGTATTTAGAGGTAATTTCAAACATTCAATTGGTCTTTAATACTTTCTTAATGACATAGGTGTATTCTTAATAAGGATTTAAGAATTTGTATAGTTTTTATTAATTCAAAAGCTTTATTATTTAAACTAGTGAAAGATAAGCGAAACGAATCAGGAGGATAGAATTTATGAAAAAGAAAAAGTTGTTTATCATTATAGGTTTGGTGATTGTGGTAGTTGGAACTGGTGCATTTGCTATTGTTCAATCTCAGAAGAACGGTCCTGCAAGTGCGGCTGCGATCACAAAGACGGCAACCGATGGTGGTGCAAAAGTAGGGAAGGGCAATGTTGATTCTAATGTCTATATTAGCGGAACTGTCGAAGCCAACGATTCGAGAAGCATTTCATTCTTAGGCGGCGGTTTGGTGGATGAAGTATATGTAAAAGCCGGCGATAAAATAACGGCTAATCAAGTACTTGCAAAAATAAATTCGGATAAATTAGATTCAGAGCTTAAAAAATTAATGAATGAGCTCAGCATCTCTAAAGATGAACTTAACAAAATGAAAAATAAAGGCGTTGGCGATCAGTCAGCCATTTTAAAAAATGCGCAAGTGACTTACGACAATGCTAAAAAAACGTATGAGGCGAATCTCAGTCTTCAAAAGAGTGGCGCCATTAGCACGGATGAAGTTTCAAAGTCAAAGCAACAAGTGGACTTATCTAAAGTGGCTTTAGACAATGCGCAGCTGAGTTATAATCAGGCAAAATCTAATGTAGACATCGGCATTAGCCAAAAACGAATTGAATCAACCAATATTACGATTAGAGATCTCCAAAAAGATATTGAAAAAACATTGGTTAAAACGCCAATCCAAGGTACTGTCACTTTAGTAAATGCTAAAACTGGCGAAGTGCTTCCAAATAACGGCGTGTTGTTAAACATTGAAGATTTAGACAATAAAATTGTAAAAGCTTATGTGTCTGAAAATGAAATTAACCGTATTAAACTCGGTCAGCTCGTTGAAATCACAGGTACCTCAATTAAAGGCAAGACTTTTGCTGGAGAAGTGACTTACATCGCGCCAGGAACGATTCGTCAAGATAACAGCAAAAATGTAAAAGTGGAAGTTAAAATTAAACTTAAAGAGAATGTGGTAGAACTTAGACCAGGCTTTAATGTCAATTTAGAAATTAAAACAGCAAGTCGTGAAAACGTATTATTGGTACCGTTTGAAGCGATTAATACGGACCCTGACGGCAAGAAATTTGTCAATGTAATAGAGACTAAAGATGCAAAAACAAGCAAAGAGCCTAAAAAGGTATACATTAAAACGGGTGTTGAAGGCGATATTTCAGTTGAAGTCATTGACGGTGAGTTAGCGGAAGGTCAAGTGTTACAAGTGCAAACGAACTAATGGGTGCTGATAACAGGTTTGATCAATCGGCAGTTATTGGAGAAGGGGTGCGAAAATTATGATAAAAATTAAAGGATTGACGAAAGTTTATGATACAGGAAGTATTCAAGTTGCTGCGTTAAAAGGACTTGATTTAGACATTAAAAAAGGCGAATTTGTTGCCATTATGGGAACGTCGGGCTCCGGTAAGTCTACTCTCATGAACATTCTTGGGTGTCTTGATCGCCCAACCGAAGGGACTTTCTTCTTAGACGGCGTCGATGTGAGCGGCATGAAGGAAATTGATCAGGCAAAAACGAGAAATGAGAAAATCGGCTTTGTATTTCAATCGTTTAATTTGCTGCCAAGAATGACGGCGCTTCAAAATGTTGAATTGCCAATGGTTTACGGTCGTATTTCTCATAAAGAGCGACAAGCGCATGCGGTTAAGGCGCTAGAACGCGTAGGGTTAGGCGATCGTATGGATCACCGTCCTAATGAACTTTCGGGCGGACAAAAACAACGTGTGGCGATTGCGAGAGCACTTGCAGCAAATCCAGCGGTCATTTTGGCGGATGAGCCTACGGGTGCTTTGGATACGAAGACATCGTTTGAAATTATGGACATGATCAGAGCGCTTAACGAAGAGGGCAGCACCATTATCGTGGTTACTCACGAAGCGGATATTGCGGCGCAAGCTAAGCGTGTGGTGGTTATAAAAGACGGACTCATCATCGAAGATAAACTCAATGACGAAAAAGAGCGAAATCGAAATATCTTATTGGCGATGGAGGTGACCGGATAATGTTTTGGGAAAGTGTTAAAATGGCCGTTCAAGCCATCAAAAGCAACAAAATGCGTTCGGCGCTCACAATGCTCGGGATCATCATCGGTATTGCTTCGGTTATTGCTATTGTTGGCATAGGCGATGCGGTAAAAGGATCAATGAACAAGGAGTTTGAATCGTTCGGAATCAACAGAGGTTATGTTTACGTAGGTGGACAAGGGGATACTTTTGATTCGGACATGTTCAATGCTGAAGATGTTGAACTCATCAGCCGAATCTATGCAGATAAGATTGATGGGATTATGCCGTATCTTACTGCTACACAGACCTTTGCAGATCGAAAGAAAAATATTAACGTCAGCTTAACGGGCGTAAATGAAAAGTATAATAAAATAACAAAAGTCACGATGACAAAGGGACGCTTCATTGTTGCTGAAGATGTCAATTCTGGAAGAAATGTGGCGGTTTTAGAGCAAAAATCAGTAAAGAAAATTTTTCCGAATGATAGCAATCCAGTCGGAAAAGTATTTACCTTAAATAATGCCGATCAAAGCACTTCGACGTATTTGCTCATTGGCATATACAAAGAACCGGCTTCCATGCTTGCGGGAATGATGGGTGAAACGTTTAGCATGCTCGTTCCTTACACTTATATTGAGGGTAACCTCACAATGGGCAGCGGCGGCTATTATGCGCTGGATATAGGCGTTAAACAAGGTGTGGATGTTGATCGGACAATGAAAGAAATTCTGTCTTTGGTGGAAAAACGTCATGGTAATGCCGATCGTAAAATTTATGCCGTACAAACGGCAGAAAGCCAAATGGGTACCATCAACAACGTTCTCGGAATGCTACAAACCTTTATTGGCGCGATAGCAGCTATTTCATTGGTAGTTGGCGGCATCGGAATTATGAACATTATGCTGGTATCGGTAACCGAGCGAACCAGAGAAATCGGGATTCGTAAAGCAATCGGTGCCAATAATAAAGACATCATGATTCAATTTATCATTGAATCGGTAATCCTTTCTTGTATCGGTGGTCTTATTGGTATTACATTAGGCGTCAGCATTGCAGGCATAGCGGTGGTTATTATGAAGATGAAGTTAATCGTGCAACCGATGGTAATACTCTTTACTTGGGTATTCTCAGCGTCAATTGGTATCTTCTTCGGGTATTACCCTGCCAGAAAAGCGGCGCAACTTGATCCAATTGATGCGCTTCGTTACGAATAAATGATGTGATTGATTTTTAAAGATAGAGCTGTTTAATCAAAAGAAACCACTTGCCCCTCAAGTGGTTTCTTTTTTGTAATAATATCCATTCAAAGACTATGCTAAGATAAGAGAAAAGGGGGTTTTCATATGAAAATTAATGAAAAATATTTATTAGATTCTTTAAAAGCGCTATTAGAAATTCCAAGTCCGACGGGGTTTACCAAAGATGCGGTGGCTTACGTGGAAGAAGCGTTTAAAGTTTTGGGCGTGCCATATATAAAAACGGTCAAAGGCGCACTGGTTGGTACGATTAAAGGTAAAGATGACAGCAAACAGCGTCTTTTGTCAGCGCATGTAGATACGCTTGGCGCAATGGTGAAAGAAGTTAAAGGTAGCGGTCGTCTCAAGCTCACTCAAATTGGCGGTTACGCATGGAATGCTGTTGAAGGAGAATATTGTACAGTTCACACTGCAGATGGACGAAAAGTGACTGGTACCATTATGATCACTGCTGCGTCGACCCATGTTCATGGGGATAAAACCAGTTCGACACCTAGAACCGGCGATACGATGGAAGTGAGAATTGACGAAGTGGTTTCTGATGCAGATGGCGTGAAAGCGCTTGGCATTGAAGTTGGCGATTTTGTTTCTTTTGATCCACGTGTGCAAATAACCGAGAGCGGCTATGTGAAATCAAGGCATTTAGATGACAAGGCCTGTGTGGCTTGTCTTTTGTCTATGATTCAAACCGTTAATGATGAGGGTTTTGAACTTCCCTATACAACGCATTTCTTTATTTCAAACTATGAAGAAGTTGGACATGGTTCTTCTGCATCTATCCCTGAAAAAGTGGTTGAATTCATGGCAGTGGATATGGCGGCGCCAGGAGAAGGACAAACTTCTCATGAACATAAGGTGACCATCTGTGCTAAAGATTCTTCTGGTCCTTATGATTATGCATTAAAAGGGCAATTGGTATCACTTGCGAAAGAAGAAGGCCTTGATTACGTGATTGACATCTATCCATTCTATGGTTCTGATGCTTCTGCAGCACTCAGAGCAGGTTGGGCTTTCAAACACAGCTTGATTGGACCAGGTGTTGACGCTTCTCATTCATTCGAGAGAACGCACACTCAAGGTTTGGTGGCAACCACTAAATTGGGACTCGCTTATATGATGACACTTATGGTGGATTAAAATTATTGTGTAAGCCTTCAAAAAAATATATAATAAAAGTACTTATTTATTAATACTATTATATTTTGGAGGTTACAAACATGAAAAAAGGCGATATACTTTGGGGCTTGGGCATTTTAGCCTTTGCGATGTTCATCATCTATCCACCGACCCATGCTATTTTTAACGCTGGAACGGCGACGCATCCTTACATGATGGGTTTCATGAAATTTGGAATTTTAGCGACAATGGGTGAGCTTCTTGCAAGAAGACTTGTTGTTGGCAAGTGGGAACAACCGCTTGGATTGGCTTATCGAGCGCTCATTTGGGGCTTCTTAGGAATGGTGATTGTGGCTGTTTTTGGAATATTTGCAGGCGGCGTTACGGGTCTGGTTGAAAAAGGAATGCTTCCAGGTAAAGGCAGTGTGTTAATCACGGCGTTCTTAATTAGTGCGATTATGAACACGACATTTGCCCCTGCGATGATGGGGTTCCATCGTTTTACAGATACGTTTATTGACTTGAAATATGCGCGTAAAGGCAAAAAAGTGAGTACAAAAGATGTCGTAGACGCAATTGACTGGAATGGCTATGTTTCGTTCGTTTTGTTTAAAACAATCCCGCTATTTTGGATTCCTGCGCACACCATTACCTTTATGCTTGCTCCAGAATATAGAGTTTTAATGGCTGCTTTTCTTTCAATTGCCCTTGGTGCTATTTTAGGATTTGCAAAGAAGAAAAAGTAGTTATATGAGCGCTTGGATATACGAACAAGGTGAAGGATTCCTCGCCTTATTCATAATATTTTTTAAAGAATTATGTTTTTTTAATAATAAATCCTATGATATAGGCCTATAAGCCAGTTTTTTCAAGGGTTAGGACGGATTTAATCCGACTAAAATAGTAGGCATTACAAAAGACAGAATTTTTAAAAACCTATTTTGAAAATTCTGTCTTATTGTTTATAACCGTTGCTATTCCTAGGTCATAACGCCTGATTGTTAAATAAAACTCAATTTCAGCTTTTCTGTGTATACAAAGTACGCTTGGGAATGTTATAATGATTTTGTTAAATTGTGATACTTATTGAAAGGAAGGTGCAATAAATGTCGAAAGCATTGGCACAGGCAGAAACTACTAGTGTAAAAGATTTGCCGCAAGAGCTATTTGTTGAGTTAGAGAACTACATCAGCACTTTAGATGACAAAAAAGGCAACTTAATTCATGTACTTCATAAAGCTCAGAATATGTTTGGATTTCTTCCGCAAGAAGTGATGCTTTTTGTTGCAAGAAAAATTAATATTCCAGCAGCAGATGTATTTGGCGTAGTTAGTTTCTACTCATACTTTACAACTAAACCTGTTGGAAAACATGTCATCAACGTATGTATGGGAACCGCTTGTTTTGTAAAAGGCTCTGACAAAATTCTTGATGCACTCAAAAAACAACTTCAATTAGAAAATGGCGAAACAACTCCAGATAAGCTCTTCACGCTTAAAGATGTAAGATGTGTTGGCGCTTGTGGTCTTGCACCAATTCTTCTCGTTGGCGAAAAAGTTTATGGTAGACTCACGCATGCAGATGTTGCAGGCATTTTAGCAGAGTACAAGGGGGCGCAATAATATGGCAATCAAATCTCTTGAAGACTTAAAGAAAATCAGAGAAGAATCTCTTAAAAGAGTTCAACTCAGAGAAAAAGGCGAAGTTGAAGGCGATACGGTAGAACTGCTTGTTGGCATGGCTACTTGTGGGATTGCCGCTGGCGCTAGAGATGCACTTGCTGCACTTCTTGATGAAGCTGATAAACAAGGACTTACAAATATTACAGTAGTTCAAGTGGGTTGCTTAGGCTATTGCCACAGCGAACCAACTGTTCAAGTAAATATGCCTGGTGAAGAACCAATCATCTACGGCAGGGTGACTGCAGATCGTGCAAGAGAAATCATTACTAAATATGTAATGAAGAAAGAAATTCTTGAAGATGCGGTTGTCATCAATACATTCGCCAAAGCATAAGCTTGAATAGTTGAAAAGGAGGGTGCAAATGACTAAGATAAGAACACACATTATGGTGTGTGGCGGTACCGGTTGTATTGCTTCAGGTGCGGACCAGCTCATCGATGAACTAAATGTAGTATTGAAAGAAAAAGGGTATGACAAAGAAATTGTTGTCGTTAAAACAGGTTGTTTCGGTTTTTGTGGACAAGGTCCAATTATTAAAATTCACCCAGACAACGTTTTCTATGTACAAGTACAAAAAGAAGATGCTGCTGAAATTATTGAAGAACATATCATCAAAGGTAGAAAAGTTGAGAGACTTCTCTATGTGGAGCCGCAAACTAAGAAAGTTATGGGCCTTCACAGCGACATGCCTTTCTACAAGAAACAACTTAGAATTGCGCTTAGAAACTGTGGTATAATCGACCCTGAGAATATCTCTGACTATATTGCATTCAGAGGGTATGAGGCATTATCATCAGTGCTTGAAATGAAGCCTGCCGAAGTATGCCAAATTATCAAAGATTCAGGACTTCGTGGCAGAGGCGGCGGTGGTTTCCCAACAGGTCTCAAATGGGAATTAACGCTTAAATCTCCTGGAGATCAGAAATACATCATCTGTAATGCTGACGAAGGAGATCCAGGTGCATTCATGGACAGATCTATCCTTGAAGGCGACCCACATTCAGTCATTGAAGCAATGGCGATTGGCGGCTATGCAATTGGTGCTAACACCGGTATCGTATACATTCGTGCGGAATATCCGCTCGCTATTCATAGATTAGAAGTAGCGCTTAAGCAAGCGAGAGAAATGGGTCTTTTGGGTAAAGACTTATTTGGTAGCGGCTTTGACTTTGACATCATGGTAAAACTTGGTGCAGGCGCATTTGTATGTGGTGAAGAGACTGCTCTCATCCATTCAGTAGAAGGTAAGCGTGGTGAACCAACGAAGAAACCTCCTTTCCCATCGGAATCAGGTTACCTTGACAAGCCAACTTGCGTAAATAACGTAGAGACTTATGCAAACATCGCAGCAATCATTTTAAATGGTTCTGAGTGGTTCTCTGCAATTGGAACTGAAAAATCAAAAGGCACAAAAGTATTTGCGCTTGCTGGTAAAGTTAACAATGTTGGCCTCGTGGAAGTTCCTATGGGCACAACGCTCAGAGAAATCATCTATGAAATTGGTGGCGGCATCTGTGACGGCAAAGCGTTTAAAGCGGTTCAAACAGGCGGCCCATCGGGTGGCGTTATCACTGTTGCTGACCTTGACACACCAATTGACTATGAGTCACTCAAAGCCATTGGTTCTATGATGGGTTCTGGCGGCATGATCGTTATGGACGAAGACAACTGCATGGTTAACATTGCAAAATTCTATCTTGAGTTCACTAAAGATGAGTCTTGTGGCAAATGTACGCCTTGTCGTGTTGGTACTAAGAGAATGCTTGAGATTCTCGAGAAAATCACAGAAGGCCACGGCACTGCTGAAGATCTCGTGAACATTGAGCAATTAGCATACATGATCAAAGATTCTGCACTTTGCGGTCTTGGTCAAACGGCTCCAAATCCAGTTCTTTCTACATTACACTTCTTTAAAGATGAGTATCATGAACATGTTTTTGAAAAGAAATGCAGCTGTGGTGAGTGTAAAGCGTTGTCTAAATACTCAATTGAAGCAGAAAAATGCGTAGGTTGTACAGCGTGTGCAAGAGTATGCCCAGTAAATTGCATTAGCGGAAAAGTTAAAGAAGTTCATGTCATTGACCAAGCGAAGTGTATTGGCTGCGGCGCTTGTTACGACAAATGTAAGTTCGACGCAGTTATTAAGCCGTAGTTTAGGAGGTGGACCAAGATGAGTATGGTAAAAATCACAATCAATGATAATATCATTGAGGTAGAAAAAGGCACTTCAGTCCTTAGCGCAGCTAAAACAGCTGGTATTCATATTCCAACTCTATGTCATATGGATCTTCACATGGATCAATTTGGTGTTATCAACCAAAATGCTTCATGCCGAGTGTGTATGGTAGAAGTAGAAGGTAGACCTGCGCTTGTTCCTTCTTGTTCTGAGAAGGCTATAGATGGCATGGTTATTAGAACGGATACAAAAAGAGCAATTACTGCAAGAAGAATGTCTGTAGAACTTCTTCTTTCTAACCACCCTAAAGATTGTTTGATGTGTCCAAAAAACATGGAATGCGATCTTCAAAAATTAGCTGCTGACCTTTGTGTTAGAGATAATAAATGGGAAGGCGAAAGACTTAAGTTTGAAATCGACAAAACATCTAGAGCAATTGTTAAAGATGTAAACAAGTGCGTTATGTGTAGAAAGTGCGAAGTGATGTGTAATGAAGTTCAGACTTGCGGCATTCTTTCTGGCGTAAACAGAGGCTTCTCTTCATTCGTTGGCCCTGCATTCAATATGGATATGAAAGAAACAAGCTGTACTTATTGTGGTCAGTGTGTTGCAGTATGTCCTACAGCGGCACTTACAGAGCATAATCAAGTTGCAGATGTTTGGTCAGCGCTTAACAATCCTAAAAAGCACGTTGTTGTTCAAGTTGCACCTGCAATTCGTGTAGCAGTTGGCGAAATGTTTGGCATGGAACCAGGCACTATTTCTACAGGTAAATTAGCAACAGCTATGAGAAGACTTGGCTTTGATGGCGTATTTGATACGGACTTCGCTGCTGACCTTACAATCATGGAAGAAGCTTCTGAGCTTGTTCATAGAATTCAACACAATGGGAAATTGCCTATGCTTACAAGCTGTTGTCCTGCTTGGGTTCAGTTCTTTGAACACCAGTTCCCAGACATGTTAGACATTCCGTCTACTTGTAAGTCTCCGCAAATCATGTTCGGTGCGATTGCAAAGACATACTATGCAGAGAAAAAGGGTCTTGATCCTAAGGACATCGTTGTGGTTTCAATCATGCCTTGTATCGCTAAAAAGGCGGAAGCGGCGAGAGAAGAACTTTCTCATGACGAACATCAAAACGTTGACTTTGTTCTCACAAACAGAGAATTTGGCAAGATGTTAAAAGAAGCTTGTATTGACTTTGCAACGCTTCCAGAAACTGATTTTGATAAAATGTTAGGCGAATCTACTGGCGCTTCTGTAATGTTCGGAACAACAGGTGGTGTTATTGAAGCGGCTACTAGAACAGCTTATGAATGGATTACTGGCGAGACTCTTGAAAATGTTGAGTTTACTCAATTAAGAGGCTTAGATGGCATTCGTTCAGCAGACATTCAAGTTGGTGATATAACACTTAAAATTGGTATTGCGCATGGTCTTGGCAATGCTAGAAAGCTCCTTGAAGACATCAGAGCGGGCAATAGCCACTTCCATGCAATCGAGATCATGGCTTGTCCTGGCGGTTGTGTTGGCGGCGGTGGTCAACCATATCACCACGGTGACATGGAAATCATCAAGAAGCGTCAACAGGCTATTTACGCTGAAGATAGAAGCAAGACAAAGAGAAAATCTCATGAAAATACAGAGATTATCAAACTTTATGAAGAATACCTTGGCAAACCATATGGTCACAAGGCTCATGAACTTCTTCATACACATTATTCACCAAAAGACAGAGTTTAATATTATAACAGAAAACCCCTTGAAGGCTAGAACTTCAAGGGGTTTTCTCATTTATATACAATTAAAGTGGAATGATGTTGTTTATAACTAATATACAAAAAGCTGCGGTTGCAATTAAAAAAATAAATATGTGCTTGAATTATTAAATAGTCAAAAATGATTAGTCACACTTAAATAATGATGATTTTTAAAGATTTATGTATTTTTGTGAATGTTTTTTAGTGTATCCTACTTATAACGTTCATTTTTAGACTTTTGTAACCTTTCTACTGTCTTTTTAGACTCGGTTGACCTTGTGCTTTTATAGGCATATAATCAGTAATGTTTTTGAGATGTTTTTTTAATCTTTTGAGATGGGAATGAGATGTTCCAACAATATTGGGTAAATAGAAATACATAATGAATAATATCAGGAGGTGATAAAGTGAAAGCCAATGCCATTCAGGAAACACTGGCAAAAATCCTTGAAATTGACCAAGCTTCAGTGGACACGGAGTTGAAAATTGAAGCAATGAAAGGTTTGAATGAAAAGGAACAGAAGAAGAAAGAGCGTGAAGTGGAACTCAGGTACATGAAAGACGCGCGAAAAAGTGCCAAAGATGCCTATGATCGGATAATAGAGATTGCAAAAGTTCAGGAATCAGATATTTATGAAGAAGGTGACATGGTAGATCGGCGCATGAGAAGACTTTACGAAAAAAATGAAAATGGACTTGTTCATGAAGCAATGGTTCGAATTTTCGGAGATTCTTTCGTAAGTCAAAAGGAGTAATGGACTATGGGAAACATCAGCAAGTATGCGGCAATCAATACGAAGGCAATGGCTATGGAAAAAAAGATTCTAACAGATAATGATTATCTAAAGATGATAGAACTTCCTACCGTAGCCAATGTTGTAGATTACCTCAAGACAGAAACTTATTATCAACAACTGGTGTCAAATGATATGGGTGATGATATTGGAGAGTTGGAAGGTCTTTTGAAAAAGCATCTCTTCTCTCAATATGAAAAATTATTTCATTATTTCACAGGTGATGATAAGAAATTCTTTAAAATCTTGTTCATGCGCTATGAGATAGAAAATCTTAAGGTTTTTCTGAGAATGATTATTCGAAAGGAATCCCTTCAACGCATTTCAGATCACATCATTATTCCAGAGTCTTACAGCAGTATCAATTATACTTTGCTTAATGATGCGAGAACATTAGATGATATTATTTCTGGTCTTGAGGGCACTGAGTACCAAAAGATAATTCAAATGTTTAAAGATGAAGAAGAAGACAAACTCATGTTCTATATGGAAATGAACTTGGATCGTCTTTACTTTAAAAAATTGTATTCTCAGGCAAAACGACTTGACGGAGAAAACAGCAGAGCAATTGGCGAGGTTATTGGTAGAAATATTGATATGTTAAACATTCAATGGATTTATCGCGGCAGACGTTTTTATAAAATTTCGCAAGAGGAATTAGTCAATTACAGTTTGCAAGGCGGCAAGTATTTTAAGTATGATCAGTTAAAGGCAATGTGTTATAAAGAGAAATTATCCGAAATTGAAACAATTGTGAGAACATCGCCATACGGCAGCATCTTTGAGGATGTTCCAGACTTTGAGATCTTCCTTGAACGATCGATGGAGCGTTACATCTATAAGTACTTTAATCAACTGAGATTGAGCTATCCTATGACGATGGTAGAGCCTATGGTGTACATGCATCGTTTGGAATATGAAATTAGAGACCTTATTACAATTCTAGAGATGAAGCGTTATAACCTCAAAGGAGAAGAAGGTAAGAAGTTCTTAGTGAGACACTTGAAATAGGAGGTGACATCCATGGCAATTGAAAAAATGGCAATGCTTCACATGGTGGGAGAACGAGCCGACTTGGATGACATCACTAAAGAGCTCATCCTCTTTGGAAAGGTTCATATCGTGGGTGCACTTTCAGAATTAGAAGCGAGTCATTTTGAAAGTTATTTACCAGAAGCAGAAAGGGAACATATTCTTGAGAATAATGGCTTTAAACCTATTGAGCAGATGGTTGATTTTCGTTCACATTATGAAAAAGTAGAACGAATTATGCACCATTTGAACATTCCTCATAAGAATATGGTTCAAAAATTGGCAGATGAACAGGGAGAAATCAGTGAGGCAATCAGATTGCTTGACGTTCTTTATCCAGAAATGGAAGACATACAAAAGACTCTAAAAGTTTTGAAAGAGAAAAAAGTGCAACTTGAACGATTAGAAGCACTTGAATACATTGAAAGCATTGATCTTGATTTGAGTAAACTTTTCCAAATGAATCATTTTGGAATGAAATTAGGTTTGCTTACAAAAGAAAACAGAACCAAATTGGCGCTTAACTACGAAAATATTGAAGGCATTTTTATGCACCTTGGAGAAATTCAAGGTATGGAAGCGATGCTAGTGGCTTATCCGCTGGATTTAACCCTTGAAATGGAACGGATACTCAGATCGGTCTATTTTGAAGAAATTGAAGTCCCGAGTGATTATTGGATTAATACCAAAGAAGTTTCAGCTCGGTTAAATCTTTCAATGGATCTGACAGACAAAGAAATAACGGATTTAGAAGAAAAGAAGACTGAGTATCGAAAAAAATACAAAGAAGAACTCAGGTACAGCTTCAATTTGTTGAAACTGGAAATGACTAAACTTGATATTAAAAAGCAAGTGGTCGTCAGTAAGCAATTTGTATTTTTAGCAGGGTGGATTCCAAAGCGAAGCATTGAGGAGTTCAATAAAAAACTACAAAAAAGTCACTTGAACGTACTTACTTATTTTGAAGATCAAGCATTAAGCGAGAGTTATGAGTTGCCACCGACGGAACTTCATAACAATTGGCTGTTCAGACCATTTGAACTGCTTGTCAAACTTTATGGTGTGCCATCGTATGGCGAAATTGATCCAACGCCTTTCTTTGCAGTCATCTATATGATTCTCTTTGGAGCCATGTTCGGTGATGTTGGTCAAGGTTTTGTCTTCTTTGCAGTAGGTGTTGCGATGGTGATGCTTAAAAAACAACCGGACTTTGGTGCACTTTTATCCAGACTTGGCATTAGTTCTATGATCTTTGGAACGGTGTATGACAGTTTCTTTGGTTATGAACAAGTAATTTCGGGACTGTTTTCAAAGTGGACAGGGAGAGATGCGGAGAGTTTGTTCTTCATCAGACCTCTTGAGAACATTAATCTATTGTTAGCGGCTTCTGTGGCATTTGGAATATTTTTACTTCTAATTGCATTTGGATACGGCATTTACAATAAATTAAAAACAAAAGATATCAAAGAAGGTGTTTTTGGAAGAAACGGCGTGGCTGGTTTGGTGTTCTACTTAGCCTTTTTAGTTATTCTGGGTACAGCTGGCGGGCTCATCAAAGGTGTATCTTTGGTGCCATTCTTTATCGTGTGCTTACTCGGCATGATTTCGATTCTCTTTAGAGAACCGGTTGCCAATTTGATTTCAGGACATAGACCGCTTTATCATGAGTCTAAAGTAGATTATTACATGGAAAGTGGCTTTGAAGCTGTAGAAACACTGCTTACGCTATTTAGTAATACGATGTCGTTTATAAGAGTTGGAGCGTTCGCACTCAATCACGTCGGATTATTTTTAGCTTTCCACACGTTAGCAGCACTTATTGGCGGCGCGGTGGGAGAAGTTTCAATGTTTATCTTTGGGAATATCATGATCTTAGTGCTTGAAGGTCTCATCGTATTTATTCAAGGGCTCAGATTGATGTTCTATGAGTTGTTTAGCAAATACTACACTGGTGAAGGCTTTGATTACAAGCCTGTACAATTCTAATAATAATTTGGAGGTCACAATATGAAAATCGCATTAATGATGAACTTGGTTTTAGTTTTCTCTACAATCTTGATGGGTGTTGCCATTTACTCGGGCAAAGAGAAGTTTGCAAAACTTTCTTCTAAAAGAACAATTAAAATGGCGATGGGTGCATTTGGCGCAGCTATGATGGTTGGGTTAATGTTCATGGCACCTGATATTGCATATGCAGCAGATGCTTCAACACAATCTGCGGCTAACGGACTTGGTCTTATTGGCATGGCGCTTTCTACAGGCTTAGCTTGTATTGGTGCAGGTGCTGCGGTAGGTTCAATTGGTTCTTCTGCACTCGGCGCAATTTCAGAAGATCCTAAGATGATGGGTAAAGCGTTAATCTTCATCGGTCTTGGTGAAGGTATTGCAATCTATGGTCTTATCATTTCGATTATCATTCTTGGCAAACTGTAGGTGATGTTTTGTGAAATCCTTTTTAATTTGCAATGATCAAGAAACATTAGTGGGCATGCGTCTTGCTGGTGTTCAGGGCATCATCTTAACCGATCGAACAGAGGTACTGAGTATGATCGAGCGTAAAATAAAAGATGATGAAACTGGGATTATTATTTTGACAAAAGCCATTATGCAAATGGCAGAAAAAGAAATTATGGCAATTAAATTAAAATCAAAGTTCAAACTGATTGTAGAAATTCCGGGCGCGGGACTGAGTTACGAGGACGACTACATCACGAGACATATTCGTGAGTCAATAGGCATTAAGATTTGATGAGAGAGAAGGTGGTCAAGTGTTAACAGTAGGCAATAAAATTGATACTTTCGCTCAGGTTGTCATGGATAAACTCAACGCAGCTTTTGAAGAGAAGAGAGCGGAGCTTGATGCTCAAAACGAAATCGCTTTGAAAGTCTACGAAAAAAGTGCTGAGGAAAAAGCAGCTCAGTATATCATTGGGTTTGAAAATGATGCTCGAGTGGATTCTAAAAAAATCATTTCAAAGGCTAAAACGGCCGTTAGAAATAGCCACATCGAAACAAGACAGGAAGTATACAAAGCACTTGAGAAAGCTTTAAAAGATCGCATTGCTGAGTTTGCAGAATCGGATGGGTATAAAAAATATCTTGCAGATTCGGTGTCCAAAGCCATTAGAGAGATTAAGCGTTATGACGGCATTGTGATGGAAATAACGCCAGTTGACCTAGGAAAGCATAAGGCAATGATCGAGGAAATTTTGAAAAATGAAGGAATCAACCTTGAAACAGTGCGGTACCAACCTGTGGAAAAGGGCATGATTGGCGGCGTTATTTTTTACAATCAAGAGCATATCGTTAGAATGGATTACTCTATCGATGCACTTTTAGAAGAAAATAGCAGAGTTCTTGGCATATTATTGTCAGACATTCTCGACGAAGTAGGTGAGTAATATGAATCAAATGGGCAGTGTAAAAATGGTAAACGGACCTGTTGTAAAAGCAGTAGGCATGACAGGTAATAAAATGCGCGAAATGGTAATGGTAGGCAAGAAAAAACTCATTGGCGAAATCATCGGCTTGGATGGCGATATTGCGACGATTCAGGTTTATGAAGAAACAGAAGGTCTTAAAATTGGTGAAGAAATTTTCCCGACAGGCAAGCCTTTATCGTTAAAATTAGGGCCTGGCCTTTTGAGCAACATGTTTGACGGGATTGAAAGACCTCTTAAGCAAATGAACGAGGCCAACTACGGATTTATCAAAGAAGGGATTGGCTTAATTTCATTGGATGTCGAAAAGCTTTGGGCAATTAACATGTCCGTTGCAGTAGGCGATGAGGTTAAAGGCGGGCAAATTTTTGGTATTGTTCAAGAAACATCGCTTATTGAACATAGAGTCATGGTGCCGCCTGGCGCAAATGGTAAAGTTGCATATGCAACACCGTCTGGTCGCTACAATGTTGAAGAAGTATTGCTTCGAGTTGAAACGGAGACTGGTGATTTTGTGGAATGCAAAATGTATCAAGAATGGCCAGTACGTGTACCGCGTCCGGTAAAAGAAAGAAAAATGCTTTCTAAACCCTTAATCACTGGACAACGGGTTATTGATATATTCTTCCCAATTGCTAAAGGTGGCACGGTTGCTATTCCTGGCGGATTTGGTACTGGAAAGACAATGACTCAGCATCAGTTGGCAAAATGGTGTGATGCCGATATTATTATTTACGTTGGCTGCGGCGAGCGTGGTAATGAAATGACGGATGTTCTTGAGCAATTTCCTCAGTTGATTGACCCAGAATCAGGGAAACCAATCATGGAAAGAACGGTACTTATAGCGAATACCTCAAATATGCCAGTTGCGGCTCGTGAAGCCAGTATTTACACTGGGATTACCATAGCAGAATACTATAGAGACATGGGTTATGACGTTGCGATCATGGCTGACTCTACGTCTCGTTGGGCTGAGGCACTCAGAGAAATCTCGGGTCGTCTTGAAGAAATGCCTGCGGAAGATGGCTATCCGGCTTATTTGCCTTCTCGCCTCGCTGAGTTCTACGAGAGAGCGGGTTATATTGAAACGCTTAATGGCGCAGAGGCTTCGGTTACGATCATTGGTGCGGTTTCTCCAGCGGGTGGTGACTTCTCTGAACCGGTTACGGAAAATACCAAACGGTTTGTTAATGGTTTCCTTGCCTTAGATAAAAAATTGGCTTATGGCAGACATTACCCGTCGATTCATTGGCTGAACAGCTATAGTGGATATATCAACATTTTATCCCCTTGGTATGCCGAGAACGTAAGTGCGGACGCTATGAAACTTAGAGCAGATATGATGAAAATTCTATTCGAAGACAATCGTCTGCAAGATATCGTTCAACTTGTTGGAGAAGACGTACTTCCGGATGATCAACGTCTCATTCTTGAAATTTCTAAAGTCATTAAAATTGGTTTCCTTCAGCAAAATGCCTTCCATGCCGTAGATACTTTTGTGCCGCTTCCGAAGCAACATTTGATGCTTGAGTTGATTAAGTATCTTTATGATAGAGGTTTTAGCGCGGTTAAAATCGGCGTGCCAATTTCAATTGTGAAAAGCGATGATCTATATGCGAAAGTTATGAAAATGAAGTACACCATTCCGAATGATGATCTCAGAGGGATTGGTCGACTCCGTGCTGAAATTGAGACTTTCTATGATCAGCTAATGGAAAAATACGCATAATAAGCGGCTTTGGGAGATGAAAATATGAGTTCAAATAGAGAATATTTAAAATTGGACAGAGTCGCAGGCCCATTGGTAGTGCTTTCAGGTATTAAAGGTGCTTCTTATGGTGAAATTGTGCGCATCAAAGTCCATGGAGAAAGAGAACGAACAGGAAAAATCATTAAAATTGAAGACGATACAGTTGTTGCTCAGATTTTCGAGGGCACAACAGGACTTTCAACTACGAATGCTAATGTTAGATTTACTGGAAAACCGTTTGAAGTGGCTCTCTCTCTAGATGTTTTGGGCAGAACCTTTGATGGTGTTGGTAAACCGATTGACGGCGGTGGCGAAATTCTTTCTAAAAAATTCTACAACATCAACGGTCAGCCGATTAACCCGGTAGCCAGAAAATACCCTAGAAACTATATCCAAACAGGCATTTCAACGATTGACACATTGTCGACGCTCATTCGTGGTCAGAAGCTTCCTATTTTCTCTGGAAATGGTCTTCCTCATAATGAATTAGCGGCTCAAATTGTAAGACAAGCAAAATTAACCGGCGAGAACGCCGATAAATTTGCAGTTGTCTTTGCAGCCATCGGCGTTAAGCATGATGATGCAGACTTCTTCAAAAGAAGTTTTGAAGAGTCTGGCGCAATCGATAACGTTGTTATGTTTGTCAATTTAGCCAACGATCCAATTGTTGAAAGAATTTCGGCACCAAGATGCGCACTTACAACCGCTGAATATTTGGCGTTTGAAGAGGGCTATCACGTGTTGGTTGTTATGACGGATATCACATCTTACTGTGAGGCGCTTCGTGAGGTTTCATCTGCTAGAGATGAGGTGCCGAGTCGTAAAGGCTACCCTGGTTATCTTTATTCTGACTTGGCATCCCTTTATGAAAGAGCTGGAATGCTTGGCGAAAGAGCGGGCAGTATCACGTTCCTTCCAATCTTAACCATGCCAAATGATGACATTTCTCATCCGATTCCAGACCTTACAGGTTTCATTACAGAGGGTCAGGTTGTGCTTGGAAGAGACATTCATGCAGAAAATATTTATCCGCCGGTAAGCATCTTGCCATCGCTTTCAAGACTTATGAAAGATGGCATTGGTGAAGGTTATACGACTAAAGAGCATCCAGACGTTGCAAACCAATTGTTTGCCTCTTATTCAAGAGTGCAGGATGTACGTTCTCTTGCCCAAATTATCGGTGAAAGCGATCTTTCGGAAATTGATCAAAAATTCATGGAATTTGGACGTCTTTTCGAAGCCAGGTTTGTTTGTCAAGCGAGCGACGAAAATCGGGAGTTGACGGAAAGCTTGGAAATTGCTTGGGAACTACTCAGTCTGCTACCTAAAAACGAACTCGACCGTCTCAGTGAGGACATCATTGAAAAATTCTATAAAGGGTGATAGCGAATGGCATATAATATAGCGCCAACCAAAGCAAACCTGCTAAAAGCAAAGAGCATGCTGGCCTTTTCTATTCGTGGTTTTAACCTTTTAGATAAAAAACGAAATGTACTCATCCGAGAAATGATGGGTCTAATGGGTCAAGCAAAGGCTTTGCAGGCAGAAGTACAACAAACCTATAATGAGGCTTATGATGGGCTCATGATTTCAAATATTACCATTGGCAAAAACCATGTTGAAGAAATTTCAATTTCCGTCCCTAAGTCTGAGGACTACGAGGTCTTGCTTCACAGTGTCATGGGTGTGGAAATTCCGAGAATTAAACATGCGCCGTTAGAACTTGCGCCAGCTTTTGGTCTCTATAGAACCAATTCTTCGCTAGACATCGCGCTTGAGAAATTCACGAAACTCAGAGAGCTGTTGTATCGCCTTGCGGAGATGGAAACGTCGGTTTACAAATTGGCAATGGAAATCAAAAAAACACAAAAACGCACCAATGCCTTAGAACGGATTCAAATTCCAAAGCACAAGGAGATTGTTAAATTTATTACAGAAACCTTGGAAGAGAAGGAACGCGAAGATTTCTCAAGGCTCAAAAAATTAAAGAAAAAAGCAGCTGAAAAAGCGTATCAAACAAAGCAAATGGCTTTGAAAAAAGCGCAGTAGTCCTTAGTTGCTAAAAAAATAGCACTTAAAAAGCTCACCCAGTTCAGTTGCGGGTGGGCTTTTTACATGTGCTTAAAGCTTGCGTGTTCTGGTAGAACGTATTATAATAAAGTGGTATCAAAAGATATGGTAAGGTCGGGTCCAAACCAATCGGAGGTATAACAAATGCACAAATCTATGATTCGTATGAGAATGAGCATGCACGATGCACACTACGGTGGCAATCTTGTAGATGGCGCTAAAATGTTAAATTTGTTCGGAGATGTGGCAACTGAGCTCCTAATCCTTCAGGACGGAGACGAAGGTTTGTTTGCAGGCTATGAATCGGTAGAATTTTTAGCGCCTGTTTATGCTGGCGACTATATTGAAGCTGTAGGCGAAATTACAAAAGTGGGAAATTCTTCTAGAAAAATGATTTTTGAAGCTAGAAAAGTGATCATCCCAAGACCGGACCTTAATGAGTCTGCTTGCGATGTGCTTCCAGAACCTATCATTGTTTGTAGAGCGGTTGGCACATGTGTCGTTCCTAAAGACAAGCAAAGAAACAACAAATAGGAGGGTAATGTCTAGATGGAAAAATTAATCATCACAGCGGCCCTTACTGGGGCAGAAGTTACCAAAGAAGCATGTCCTAATTTGCCTGTGACACCTGACGAAATTGCACAAGCTGCTTATGAATGTTGGCAAGCTGGCGCATCGATCGTGCACGTTCACGCAAGAGATGCAGAAGGCAATCCGACTCAATCGTATGATGTTTACAAAGAAATTATTGAAAAAGTTAAAGCGAAATGCGACATCATTGTTCAACCTTCTACTGGGGGTGCGACATGGCATACGCCGGACGAAAGACTTCAGCCGGTTGAGTTAAAGCCTGAAATGGCAACGCTTAGCTGCGGAACATGCAACTTTGGAGATGAAGTGTTCATGAACACTGAAGCTTATATGGAAAAGTTTGCTAAACGCATGCAAGAACTTGGCGTAAAGCCAGAACTCGAAATTTTTGAGCGTGGCATGATTGAAAACGCTAAAAAATTAGTGAAGAAGGGTTTGCTTAACGAGCCAGTTCATATCGATTTCGTTCTTGGCGTTCCAGGTGCATGTCCTGGCAATCCTGAAGACTTAATGTACATGATTCAGCAGCTTCCGGTTGGCGCAACTTGGACAGTAGCAGGCGTTGGTCGTTTCCAATTGCCACTTACGACAATGGCGATCATACTCGGCGGAAATGTTCGTGTAGGCTTCGAAGACAATATCTATTACACCAAGGGCGTAAAAGCAGATTCAAATGCACAAATGGTTGAGCGTGTTGCCAGACTTGCAAAAGAACTTGGCAGAGAAGTTGCAACACCGGATGAAGCAAGAGTCATTCTTGGTTTGAAAAAATAAATAATAAGTTGAATTAAAGATTCAACAATAAAAACCCCTAATCTCTAGACTGAAAACTCAGCTTAAAGATTAGGGGTTATTTTTTATGAATTATAAGTTGAATTAAAGGCTCAACCTATATAAGTTCGCTGGTACAGTGAGGACAACGCGTTGCGTTTGTGTGAACTTCAGAAAAGCAATAAGGACAACTTCGGATATTTGCTGGAACGACAATCGGCTCGACTTTTTTAGGTTTAAGACGGTTCATTTGTTTGATGACTAAAAAAATAGAGAAGGCGATGATCACGAAGTCTAAAATACTGTTTAAAAACAAGCCATAATTGAGAGTTGCAACCCCAGCCGTTTTTGCATCAGCAACGGTTTTAAAGACGCCGTCTCCTAATGTGAGGAACAGGTTGGAAAAATCAACTTTGCCCAGCAGAAGGCCTATGAGTGGCATGATGATGTCGTTTACTAGTGATGTGATTAATTTTCCGAAAGCGCCGCCGATAATGACGCCCACCGCAAGATCGATCACGTTTCCTTTTAGAGCAAATTCTTTAAATTCTTTGATCATAACTGCGTCTCCTTTCAAACTGAAGTTAATAAAATGATGTGACTGAATTGCTTTAGATAATAGATTTTCTAACGCTAGAAAGTGTTTAGTATTCCAAAACTTTAATATTGGTATAGGCGAAGTAATGTTCGTCGCGACTTAAGTTGAAATAGGCAGTAATGCCATCGCCCTTTGTAAATTCTTCGCCAAGGTCGGCAACAATCCATTTGCCATTAATAAAGAGTTCATTCCAATAATGACTTGAATTGTTGTAGTCGCCAGTCACTATTCGGCATGGTAAATCAATGCTTCTAAGAATAGTCGCATAAAAATAGGCCAATTCTTCTTCGGTTCCGATGGAATCGTCAAATACCTGTATAGGGCTTCGGAGTTTATCGGAGGAAGGTGCTGTATCCAGCTTGATATTTTGCTCTATCCAGTGGAAAACAGCCTTTGATTTCTTGTAAGAAGTCTCTTCTTTGTAAGTCAACAACTTGCCTAAAGAACTCATTTTTTCTAGATCAGAAGGTACTCGGCTGCTTGGGATGAGATAGCGGATGCTACTACTGCTAGTATTGAGTATGCTAAATTGAAGAACATTTTTATCGTCGTAGGTAACAATCGGTTCAAAGCGTTTGCCATCATTTATTTTAGAAAGTAAGCGGCTGCGCTCAGCTTCTTCCATGAAGATAATGTGTTTTCCTAAACCAAAAGGCAGATAAACCTTTTGTTCAAATTTTTTATTTTTTACAGGGACATAGAAAGAAATAACCTGACTGTCTTTGGTAACGTTAACATTAAAGCCATCAATCGCATTTTCGACGCTACCTTTAAGTAAAATGAAATCGCTGGCAGTTTGGTTGGCATATACAGATGTTTCGAATTTTATGCCTAGACGATAGAAGTTCGGGAATTCCACATAATGTTCATCACGTTCTTGGATGGTCAATTGGTTGATTTGGAAACTATCTGCTATGGTGTTAATGATGGTAATGGCTTGCTGCATATCCGTAGACGCACCGTATTTAAAGTGAATTATATAGGCGGTTTCTTTGTCTTTGAATAAATAGGTCACTTGTTTGAATGTTTTTTTACCTGATTTATAATCCGAAAATATTGCGTATGAGTTAAGCTGAGTTGCAGTAACTTTATTGACCTTCGTTATTTGTGTGTTTTGAGGGTCTTCTTTTAAAATGTCTTTTTCAATTTGTTTCTCAATGCGTTCAAGGCTATGAGAAGGGTCGATTTTTTTCTGAGAGACTTCGAGCGTGAAATATTCATAATCATCGGTATAACCGAAATTTTGACCGGTTTTAGCCATTGTTTTCCAGTGTTCGGGAATGCTGATGCGAACGCCTAAGTCGGCAATGTCGATGCGCTTGTAGAAGTTGTCACTTTCAATAAAATCAAATTGGTCAGCAAGGTTGCCATCTGTGAGCTTTAGCTCGCCAGTACTTTTATTCCACTCAGATTCAAAGTGAAAAGCATCTGCTAAAAAAAGAAGTGGGACAAGAATAAGTTGATCACTATAGAAAGGGGCTGAGGAGAGTTCTCTAGATTTGCCGTTAATAGAAGCAACGGTAGAGTCGAGGTCTAATTTCACGAAGATATTGTTTTTATACAAAATAATATACCGATCGGACTCTAGTTTTACATAAAGACCAAGAGCGCTAGCTAATTCGCTTGCAGGCACATAGACTTCTTTTGCAAAAACTTGAGGTTCGCTTGAAAATAATATCTCGCGTTTGTTATATTGGATATTAAGATCACCGCTATAAGCAATGTCGGTTTTGATAGGTGCTTTCTTTGGCGTATTCAAATTTTCGCCAAAGGTAAACCCGAGAAAAATCAAAAAGAATGCAATAAATACCAAAAAAATCCATTTTTTCATTTATAACCACCATAGAGATCAAGTTAGATCTCCCGTCTAATGAGTTAGTAGGAACTGTGGGTGCTTGCAACATAAAGATACCCCACTCTAATACAATATAACACGTTTTGGTGTCAAGAATGCTGTGAAACGTGTTCTTTAAAGTAATTGTAATAATTCGGTTTTCTTATCACAGGTTTGAATCTGTTATCTGTTTAAATTTCATTCAATCAATAGTGGAGGTTGTCAGATGGACCAATACGTGTTTATAATAGAGAGATGATTAAAGCGTATTCATATAAAGTAGCGGAGGTGGCGTTTTTGGACGCAGGATTACTAAGAAAGAAGACTGTTAATGAACTTAGAGAGCTTGCGAAAGCTTTAGAGGTGCCCTACATATCCAAATATAAGAAAGATGAGTTAATCGATTTGATCATCAACGGAGGACATTCTCCTGTGGTGCATCACGAATACGATCTTCTGCTTGAAGAAAACGAAGAAATTGAAGAACAGGAAGAAACGTTTGAAGAAGCGCTTATGCCGATGGATGAGTTGGTAGTGTTAGAACCGGGACTTTTAAACACGGACAATGCCTTGGGAGAAACCCATTATGAAGAGCCCTCAACGTCTTCGTACGAAGAAGAAGCTGCGACTTTTGACAACTTGACTGCGGATGAATCGGACGCACTTGGAGAAGAAGCTGTTGGTGTCATAGACATTCTTGAAGACAAAGGTTTTGGTTTTATTCGCATTAAAAATGAAACAGATATTTACGTTTCTCAAAAACAAATTACCCGATTTGGCCTTAGAACAGGCGATTTGGTTCAAGGAACAACAATGCTGCCGGGGCCGAATGACCGAAATCGACGTCTGCGTTATGTCAACAAAGTCAATGGCATGACCCCGATTTCAGGTTTTAAGAGACCAATCTTTGAAGAACTGACACCTACATTCCCCACTGAACGCTTCGTATTAGAAAAAGCCTTTCCAGATGTAACACTCAGGTTAATCGACTTATTCTCACCTATAGGCAAAGGACAAAGAGGCCTACTCGTCGCACCACCTAAAGCAGGAAAAACCATGTTGCTCCAAAAAATTGCTAAAGCTCTGAATGAAAATTATCCAGAAGTGGATGTCATTGTTCTGCTCATAGATGAGCGTCCCGAAGAAGTCACTGAGATGAAACGTTCGATCAAAGCAGAAGTCATTAGCTCTACTTTTGATGAGCCACCGGCAAATCACATTGAAAAAGCCGAATACGCTATTTTAAGAGCTAAAAATATGGTTGAAATGAAGAAGGACGTTGTTATTCTTTTGGACAGCATCACAAGGCTTGCAAGAGCATATAACTTAGTCATGCCTTCGAGTGGACGGACGCTTACGGGTGGGTTTGATCCTGCTGCGCTACACAAACCGAAACGTTTTTTTGGTGCTGCAAGGAACGTCGAAGAAGGCGGCAGTTTAACCATTATTGCGACTGCGCTTATTGAGACGGGGTCTAAAATGGATGAAGTCATCTTTGAAGAATTCAAAGGCACGGGCAACATGGAGCTGACGTTGAGCAGACGACTTGCCGAAAAGCGCATATTCCCTGCAATGGATGTTCGCAGATCGGGAACGCGTCGTGAAGAAAAACTGCTCAGCGAGTCTGAATTAGAAGCGATGTGGAAGATCAGACGCAATATGGGACAAGGCGATGATGCGGCGGAACTTTTGATAGACCACATGAACAATACGAAGGACAATGAGGAATTTATTGAACTCGTGAAGAAGTGGGAATAAACGAATTTTTAAAAAACTATTACAAATTCAAAAATAATCTTTGTACAAAACAAATGGCTATGGTATAATGTGATAGCTTGACAATCGGATAAGCGATACACTAATATTATAAAATTGAAATTTTTAATGAAAGAGGTGAACTTCATGAAATCTGGAATCCATCCTAACTACAATGTTTGCGAAGTAAAATGCGCATGTGGAAATCATTTTGAGACTAAATCTACTAAGAAAGAAATCAAAATCGAGGTATGTGGCGAATGTCATCCATTCTACACAGGTACACAAAAGCAAATCGAGCGTGGCGGTAGAGCTGATAAGTTTAAACAAAAGTTTGGCTTATAAAAAACTAGACATCAATGAAATTGAAAGGTTAGAGATTATTTCTCTAACCTATTTTATTATGAAAAATTTAACATAAAAGGAATTTGTGGTTATAAATTCCTTTCTAATAAAAGTTGGAGGATCCCGATGAGTAAACTGTATTTTAGATATGGTGCTATGAACTGCGGTAAATCCACCAATCTGCTTCAAGTAGCTTACAATTATGAAGAGCGCGGCATGCGCGTTGCCATTCTTAAACCCAAGACGGATACAAAAGGTGGCAATTTAGTTGTCTCTCGTTTGGGAATGACCAGAGAAGTGGATTTGTGGTTGGAACATGACAAAGATCTTTATGAGTCGTTTAAGGCTTTTAGAAATATAAATGGAAAAATCGACTGTCTGCTTGTAGATGAAGCGCAGTTTTTTAAAAGCAATCAAATTGATCAGCTTTTTGAATTAGCCGTAAAAGAGAGTGTTCCAGTTATTTGTTATGGCCTTAGAACGGATTTTCAGACGAATGGGTTTGAAGGCAGTGAGCGACTGTTATTACTAGCGCATAGCCTTGAAGAATTAAAGACCATTTGCACCTGCGGAAAAAAAGCGCTTCTAAATGGCAGAAAAATAAATGGCAGATATGTATTCGAAGGTGAGCAAGTTGCCATCGACGGAGAAGATCACATTGAATATCAATCCCTATGCCCTAAGTGTTACTTTAAACTGAAGGACAGCAATCAAAGAGGTGAATAGGATGGCTAAACAATACTCAAATATCGGCGGTCAAGCTCTTATTGAAGGGGTTATGATGCGCGGAAAAAATACGATTGCAATTGCCATCAGAAAAGCGGATGGCACAATCGACATCAAAGTGGAACCTGTAAAGAGCATGGGGAATTCTCCTCTTGTGAAATGGCCTTTACTAAGAGGTGTATTCGGACTCGTTTCATCGATGGTTGTTGGCACGAAAGCACTGGCATGGTCTGCTGAAGCCTACTCAGAAGTGGATGACAGTTATGAAATGAGCAAGTTTGAAAAATGGCTAACGGAAAAAATGGGTGACAAAGCAGATTCGATCATTGTCGCTATTTCGATGGTGCTGGCCCTGTTTATGGCATTTTTCTTATTTGGCGCCTTGCCAACGCTTGTCATTAACTTTCTTAAATCGGTGACTGAGAATCGTTGGGTGCTCACTTCAGCAGAAGGCATTCTCAAAATTGTCGTATTTATTACCTATATTGGTGCAATTTCGTTTATGAAAGACATTAAACGCGTTTTTCAATATCATGGCGCAGAACATAAAGCGATTCACTGTCTTGAAAACAACAAAGAGTTAACAGTTGAAAATGTGAAGGGTTTCACAAAACTTCACCCAAGATGCGGCACAAGTTTCTTGATGATTGTACTCGTCGTCAGTATTCTTGTTTTTAGTTTCATCAGCTGGTCTAATATTTGGATGCGGATTGGGCTTAAAATTGTATTCATGCCTTTGATTGCCGGCATTGCTTATGAGATTATCAAATGGGCAGGAAAAAATGACAATGCTTTGGTTCATATGGTCAGCTATCCTGGTCTTATGATGCAAAAGTTGACCACCAAAGAACCTGATGATCAACAAATTGAAGTAGCGATTGCGGCACTTAAGAAAGTGCTTGAAGTTGAAGGAACTGCTTCTATATGATTGTAAAAGAAGCGCTTTCCTACGCACGCGAAAGATTGGAACCGATAACGGAAGTGGCAGGGCTAGAAGCTCAGTGGCTGCTGGAGTGGGTTTTAAAAGAAAATAAAATTTTCCTTATGATCAATGACAATAAAATGCTGACAGACGCTGAGCAAAGACAATTTGAAGAGGCTGTTCTCAGAAGAAGCTTAAATGAACCGCTACAATATATTATAGGAACACAAGAGTTTATGGGCTTAGAATTTGCAGTCACGCCAGAGGTGCTTATTCCTCGAGGCGATACGGAATGTTTAGTGGAACTGATCATTGAGCAGTATCAAAGTGCAGCTGAGACGCTTGAAGTGTTAGATCTCGGTTCTGGCAGTGGCGCTATTGGTGTCAGCATCGCTTATCATCTGAAGCGCGCACATGTTACTTGTGTGGATCTATCAGAAGGCGCCGTGGCAATGACTAGGAAAAATGCAGCGACGCTCCTTGCAGCTGATTTTACGAAGCGCTTTCAAGCGGTACATGCGGATATGTTTGACTATTTAGAGGCATTACCATCATCAAGCCAAGATTTGATTCTTTCAAACCCGCCTTATATACCGAGTGCGGACATTGAAACGCTTCAAACCGAAGTGCGGTGCCATGAGCCAAGAACGGCTTTGGACGGCGGCATAGATGGCCTTGATTATTATAGAAGATTGGTTAAAGAAGCAAAAGACAAATTGAAGTCGAGCGCATGGATGCTCTTTGAAGTGGGTCATGATCAGGCGGAGTTGGTAAAACAACTTTTTCTTGACGATGGGGGCTATGAAGGCATAGAGTGTTATCGAGACTTGCAAGGCGTTCTCAGAATGGTGGGCGCTCACAAAAAGTGAATGAGGTGTTTATATGTTTAATAAACTTGAGTTTATAGAAGGAAGATATCATGACCTTTCAGAAAAGGTTGCAGATTCAGACGTCATCAACGACCAGAAACTGTGGCAGAAATTAATGAAAGAGCATGCTGAAATTACGCCAATCGTTGAAGCGTATGGAGAGTATAAAAAAATTGTTGAAGGCATTGCAGAAATGAAAGAAATTTTAAACGATGGCAGCGATGAAGAGCTTAGAGAATTGGCTAAGTCAGAACTCCCAGATTTGGAAACCAGATTAGAGGAATTGGCAATAGAACTTAAAAAATTATTGCTTCCGAAAGACCCTAATGATGGCAAAAATATTATTTTAGAAATTAGAGCGGGCGCTGGCGGCGATGAAGCGGGTCTTTTTGCTGCAGAACTACTCAGATTATACCTTCGCTATGCAGAACGTTATAAATGGAAAGTGGAAATGCTCAACACCTCTGAGACTGGCGTAGGTGGGATCAAAGAGGCTTCTGTCATGATTAAGGGTGAGAATGTTTACCCAAGACTTAAGTTCGAATCGGGCGTTCATCGCGTTCAAAGGGTTCCTGCAACTGAATCTGCGGGTAGAATCCACACGTCTACGGCGACGGTGGCAGTGCTTCCGGAAGCGGAAGACGTAGAAATTCAAATCAATACCAATGACCTTAGAGTAGATGTATTCCGTTCTTCTGGTAACGGTGGTCAGTCGGTTAATACGACAGACTCAGCGGTTCGAATCACTCACTTGCCGACAGGCCTTGTGGTTTCTTGCCAAGACGGAAAATCTCAACTTTCAAACAAAGAAAAGGCACTTAAAGTGCTTAAAGCAAGACTTTACGAAAGAGAGTTAGATGCTCGAAACGCTGGCATCGCTGAAGATAGAAGAAGTCAGGTTGGTTCAGGTGATAGAAGTGCAAAAATTAGAACGTATAACTTCCCGCAAGGTCGTATTACGGATCATCGAATTGGTATGACCGTTTATAAGATGGATGCCTTTATGGATGGCGATATTGATGAGATGCTCGACGCAGTCATCACTTATTACCAGGCAGAAGCGCTTAAATCGACGGAAGAATAGGCTCATTCAAACCCCTTCGTATCCAATTGAAGGGGTTCTTTGTATAGGAGGGTAGACTATGGCAATCGCATATGAGATAGGCATGAAAGATATTCAGTGGATTGACATTCGGTGTCCGCGCGAGTTTTCAACGGGCAGCATTCCAGGCGCTTATAATTTACCGTTATTTTTAGATGATGCGTACGAACAAGTAGGCACTATTTATAAGAAAAAAGGACAAGCTGAGGCGAAACGTGTGGCGATGAAGATTGTCGCCGACCGACTTCCTGAAATTTATGAACAGTTTTTACAGTTGGAACAATTGGGAAGACCTATGGTCATGTTCTGCGCTCGCGGCGGGATGAGGAGCAAGACTTTAAAGAATTTGCTAAGTAACCTCGGTCATGAATTAGAGCGCCTTGAGGGTGGTTATAAGGCTTATCGGCAGGTGGTTTTGGAAGAAACCGAAAAAGCTTGCGAAGCGGCACAAATGATTCTCCTTCATGGAATGACGGGCGTTGGAAAAACGCAGATTCTTTTGGAACTTGATCGCATGGGCAGCAAAATGATCGATATTGAAGGCATTAGCGAGCATAGAGGTTCAATGCTAGGAAGAATTGGCCTTCCTGATCAGCCTTGCCAAAGAGAGTTTGAACATTTGCTGCTTGTAGCACTTCTAGAAGCTGAGGGAAAACCTGTTTTTGTTGAGGCTGAAAGCAAGCGCTTGGGACGAAATACTATTCCTGAGTGTTTTATGGTCGCTATGCGCAGAGGCAGACACTTAAGTTTAACGGCGTCGATTGCCTTTAGAAAAGAAATTTTGATCAATGAATATGCCCACTGTGATGATTATATTGAACAGATGGTTGAAGTGATGAATGGTTTTAGAAAGCAATTAGGCAATGAACGGGTGGAGTTGCTTCAAGTGAAGCTTCGTGAAAATGATCTGGCATATGTCGCTGAGATTTTGATGGTTGAATATTATGACCCTAAATATAGCCATTCTTCAACTGGCGTTGTCTATGATGGCGCCTATGAAGTAACAGACGTTAAAGACGCGGCAAAGTGGATTGCGGATTGGGAAAGCCGTTTAATCCATACAAAAATCATCAGTTTGGAGCCCCTTAAACAATATGAAGAGGGTTCAAAAGAGTGGCAATTGATTTTAGACAAATTGATTGCGCCAGCGGCAGAGTCGCTTGCAAAGGGTGAAACGGTAGCGTTTCCGACGGAAACGGTCTATGGCATTGGCGCCAATGCGCTGAGCGAAACGGCTGTTTCGAAAATTTTTGTAGCCAAAGGACGACCTTCAGACAATCCGTTGATTGTTCATATTAGTCAGATAGAGGACTTAAAACCATTGGTAAAGGCAATTACGCCTATGGCTGAAAAGTTGATGAAGGCGTTTTGGCCTGGTGCGCTTACAATTATATTGCCAAAATCAGCTGAGGTGCCAACGACTGTGACGGCAGGCCTTGAGACGGTTGCGGTGAGAATGCCGAGCCACCCTGTTGCCAAAAGGCTTATTGAATTGGCGGGATGCCCTGTAGCAGCTCCAAGTGCAAATTTGTCTGGGAAACCAAGCCCAACCTGTGGGGCGGACGTGGTGACGGACTTAAATGGCCGCGTTTCGGTAATTGTCTACGGCGAAGATGCGGCGATTGGTCTTGAATCGACTGTTGTAGACCTGACGGGTGAAGAGCCGGTCGTCCTCAGACCGGGCGGTATTTCGTTGGAACAAATTCGAAGTGTGGTAGGCTGCGGTCATTATGATGAAAAGCTTAACCATCGACTAGAAATTGGGGAACAGCCGAAGTCTCCTGGAATGAAGTATACGCATTATTCACCAGAAGCGGATGTGACGCTCTTTTGCGGCAGCTCGTCTGCGGTTAGGGCTGAGATTGAAAGGCGTGTAACGGAAGCGTTATCAAGAGGCATAAAGCCGGGTGTGATGACGGTAGATGAGGTTGGCGTGATATTTGAGGGTGCAGAGGTAATTTCGCTGGGTTCATATGCGAAACCTGAGGAAGCGGCGGCGCTACTGTTTAAAACTTTGCGTGACTTTGACCGTTTAGGGGTAGAAGAGGTGTATGCGGTTGGTTTTGAAGAGGTTGGCATTGGCAAGGCGATTATGAATCGGCTGATTAAAGCGGCTGGGCATCAGGTCGTCACAGTTTAGTCGCGTTACTCAACCTTGGTTGATCAAAATTGAATGCTTAATTTGATTTTTTATAATTGATTATCAATATTGCTTCGTGTATAATAGATAAGATTTGAAAATTAGGAGGTGGCAAAATGAAAATTGCAGTAGGCAGTGATCACGGTGGTTTGGAGCTTAAAAAAGAAATTCTTCGTTATTTGCAAGACAACGATCATGAATTTGAAGATTTGGGCGCCTATACGAATGAATCTTGTGACTATCCCAAATATGGTGTCGCAGTAGCAGAAGCAGTTGTTTCTGGCTTGTTTGAAAAGGGTATTATCATCTGTGGGACAGGTCAAGGCATTGCTTTAGCCGCTAACAAAGTAAAAGGCGCTCGTGCAGTGGTTTGCTCGGATACTTTCAGTGCAGAAATGACGAGAGCGCACAATGATGCAAATATTTTGAGTCTCGGCGAAAGAGTCGTTGGAAAAGGACTTGCGCTTAAAATTGTTGAAACGTGGTTAAACACAGAATTTGAAGGTGGCAGACACGCGAGCAGAGTCGGCCTGATTAAAGCCACAGAAGACAAGAACTTTAAATAACTTAACTATTTTTGAGAGGAGCCTTTCCATGAGAAGAGTTTACGAGATGAACCACCCGTTAATCCAACACAAATTAACATTGATTAGGGATAAGAATACGGGTTCGAAAGAATTTAGAGAATTGGTTAAAGAAGTGTCTATGTTGATGGCATATGAAGTAACCAGAGGTCTTCCACTTGAAGAAATCGAAATAGAAACACCAATTTGCAAAACAAAATCAAAAGTACTTGCAGGCAGAAAATTAGGCTTGGTTCCAATTCTTAGAGCCGGTCTTGGCATGGTAGATGGTTTCCTTGAACTTCTTCCGGCTGCAAAAGTTGGACACGTTGGCCTTTACAGAGACCCTGAAACGCTTGAGCCAGTGGAATATTACTGCAAATTGCCTTCAGACGTTGAAGAGAGAGAACTTTTAGTGCTCGATCCAATGCTTGCAACGGGTGGTTCTGCTAAAGCGGCTATTCGTTTCCTTAAAGACAGAGGTGCTAAGAACATTAAGTTCATTGCGATCATTTCTTGTCCAGAGGGCATTGAAGCGATTCATGCAGAACATCCAGACGTAGACATATATGTGGCGTCAATCGATGAAAAGCTCAATGACCACGCTTACATCATCCCAGGTCTTGGCGATGCGGGCGACAGATTGTTTGGAACGAAGTAATCTATTAGAATAAGAGGCGTTTTGCCTATTTGAAGGACGAGGAAAACCTCGTCCTTTTTTTGCGCATATTTTTCTAAAAGTTTACAATCTATATTCCCTTATTGATAAATGCGTGATACATGGTAAAATCATAGTGGTGGCTTATGTTTTTGAAGGGCTCACCTCAGCTAATGGGGCAAAATCAATCGAAATCTATTAATTTAAGAATAGGGGTGCACACCTTGTATAATGTCATTTTACCAGTCGTCATAGCGGCGGCAATCAGTTACGCAATGACGCCTTTGGTCATTAAATTGGCACACAGCATTGGCGCAATCGATGTGCCAAAAGATAATCGAAGAGTTCATAGCACGCCAATCCCAAGGTTAGGCGGTATCGCAATCTATGTAGCCTTTATGATTACATATTTGAGTCTTAACAGTCTATCAGGCATTAGAGAAGTGGGTTTGGTTTTAGGATCCTTGGTGATTGTTGCGGCAGGAATTGTAGACGATCTAAAGCCAATCTCAGCAAAAGTAAAATTAGCAGCGCAAATTTTGGCAGCGGCCATTCTGTATTATAGTGGCATTCGCATCGATTTTTTAACCAACTATATCCGTCCTTCGGAAATGGTCGATCTTGGATTCATGAGCCTTCCGATGACGATATTTTGGATTGTCGGCATCACCAATACCGTTAACCTGATTGATGGACTTGATGGTCTTGCGGCAGGGATTTCGACCATTGCGGCGGCTTCTCTGGCATATGTGGCATTGATCAACGGGCGTACGGAAACCGCCTTGGTAATGCTTGCCATTGTCGGCGCTTGTGCAGGTTTTTTACCATATAATTTTAATCCGGCAAAAATATTCATGGGAGACACCGGTTCCTTATTCTTAGGATTTATTCTGGCGGCGACCGCCATAGACGGATCCATCAAAGGGGCAACTTTCATCGTGTTTGCCGCACCAATTCTAGCTCTCGGCGTTCCTATTTTTGACACCACATTTGCGATTCTCAGGCGGATGGTCAATCGAAAACCTATTATGGAAGCCGATAAGGGGCATTTACACCATCGATTCCTTTCACTCGGATTTGATCAGAAAACGGCTGTTGCCATGATGTATTTGATCAGCATGCTCTTCGGCGTCAGCGCAATTCTTTTGATTCAAGGCAACTTCGTCATTATGAGCGTTACTATTTTCTCGGCGGCAATGCTAATTTTAGTGCCTATCAATAAAACGACGGATCGGTTACGAGACGAGGAAGATGAGAAAGGCAGCGAAGTAGAGAAGGAAAGTGAAGTTGGAAAAGACAACACAGGTAATGATATTGCTCAAATTAGCAAAGAAAATCATGAGGAGGATCTAAAATGAAAAAAATTAAAATAATGTCTGTTTTCGGTACGCGACCAGAGGCTATAAAAATGGCGCCAGTTGTTAAGGCTTTAGAGGCAGATGATGCTTTTGAATCCATCGTTTGCGTAACGGCTCAACATAGAGAAATGCTCGATCAAGTACTAGAATTGTTTGAAATTAAGCCTGACTATGACCTAGATATTATGCAGCATGGACAAACGCTCAGCGACATAACTTGTCGTGTTTTAAAAGGTTTAGAATCAGTCATTCAAGAAGTTAAACCTGATATGGTACTTGTTCATGGCGATACGAGCACTACTTTAGCAGCTTCTTTGGCGTCATTCTATAACCATACAAAAGTGGGTCATGTTGAGGCGGGTCTTAGAAGTTTTGATTTATATTCGCCCTTCCCAGAGGAACTTAACCGAAGCCTAACAGGCCGAATTGCAAATCTGCATTTTTCTCCTACAAAGAGCAATGTGGACAATTTGCTAAGAGAAGGAATGGCGCAGGATACGATATATCAAGTAGGAAATACGGTTATTGATGCGTTGATTAAAGTGATTAAGCCTGATTATACATTTGAGGACGACTCACTTAACCTCATTGACTATGAGAATCGAAAAGTGCTATTATTGACCGCTCACAGACGTGAGAATCTTGGTGAGTCAATGTGCAATATTTTTTCAGCCGTAAGACGCATTATCAATGAATTCCCAGAGACGGAATTGATTTTCCCGATGCACAAGAATCCTAAAATTCGAGAATTAGCGGATACTTATTTAAGCGGATCGGATCGCATACATTTGATTGAACCGCTTGAGTATGAAGCTTTTGCTAATATAATGGCGAAATCGGATATTATCTTAACAGATTCTGGTGGGATTCAAGAAGAGGCTCCAGCGCTTGGCAAACCTGTCTTGGTGCTTAGAAAAGAAACTGAAAGACCTGAGGCGGTAGAGGCAGGAACGGTACTTTTGGCGGGCGTTGAAGAAGAGACCATTTTTGAAATGACTGCTAAGTTGCTTAGAGACAGCGCAGAATACGATAAGATGGCAAATGCCATAAATCCTTATGGAGATGGAAAGACATCGGAGCGTATAACAACCATATTGAAAAAATATTTTGGTCAATAGGTTGAATTGTTTAGTGAAAATCACTCTAAATTGAGGAAGTTTTAAAAGCTTGTGTTATAAAAACACAAGCTTTTTTGTTACATAGTAATAAAAAATGAAATTGCTGATTAGGGGATATAAATTAATTGTTAATGTTCTAACGAATTGGTATTACAGAATTGTAACATTTAAGACGATGGAATTGACCTTGAAAAAAAATTCTTAAAAAAATTGGTGAAAACTGCTGAAATTTATGGAGTTAAGAGGGAAAGACCTATATGCCTATCTACAAAATCATTGAAATATGGTATGGTTAATAAGTTGAAACTAGTGAAAAGTCTGATAATATGGCTTTAGATGTGAAAAAATTATTATAAGAATTGAATAATAAATAATTAAAAGGCGTGTAATATGGGTAAAAAGGATACTGGAATGTATAACAACTTATTATTTGTTTCTCAGATAGGCATCATGATGACTACACCTATTTTGGGGGCAATTGTGATTGGAAATTGGGTGTCTGAGAAAATGGGCGGAAACAAGTTCATCTTCTTTCTTTTTTTGATTTTAGGTGTGTGTTCTTCGTTTTATGAGTTGTATCGATTTTCAATGAAATATGTTGAAAAAATAAAGAGGAAGTGACATAAATGGGTGAAGTCAGAGCGCTACAAATTTCGGTAATTAAATATACTTGTTTTATTGTTGGACTTGCATCTGTTGCATTACTTATTGGAATTAAGCTTGCGGCAATACCTTATATCTTGGGTCTAATATTAGGCGGCACAATCAGTGTGCTTACCTTTATGCTACTAGCAAACACACTCGTTAAGGCTAGTTTTATGAGTCCTGGCCGAGCTCAAATATACATGGGTGTCAATTACTTTCTGAGATTTGCCATTATAGCCATTGTGCTTTACATATCAACACAAATGCCATATTTGAATGTTTTCGCAACGGTTATAGGGATTTTTATGGTAAAAGGAATTTTGTATTTTATTCAATTAGGTGACAAACGACAACTGAAACAAAATTTAAAAAGAAAGGAGGAATAAACTTGGGAGGATTTGGACCGTATATTGTAATGGAACTGCCCTTTGGGATTCCACTCAGTCAGACGGTTGTGACGAGTTGGTTTTTAATGGCGATTATCATGATTCTTACTTTTTTAGGGACTCGAAATCTTCAAATGGTTCCAGGAAAAGGACAGATTGTGGTAGAGACTGTTGTAGGGGGTATTAACAACCTGACGAAGCAAACCATGGGTGAAAAAAATGCCCACTTTGCGCCGTATATTGGAACGCTAATCATTTTCATAGCGTTTTCAAATTTATCGGGTCTTGTTGGACTTAGACCGCCGACGGCAGATATCAATACCACACTGGGATTGGCACTGATCACATTCTTTATGATTCAGGGCTTTTCAATCTACAGCAAGGGCATCATCGGCTATATTAAAAGCTTTTTCCAACCGATTGTGTTTATGGCGCCGCTTAATGTCATTGGCGAATTAGCGACACCAATATCACTTTCTTTCCGTCTATTTGGTAACATCACCGGTGGTCTCATAATGATGAGTTTGCTGTATTCAGCACTTGGATCTGCAACCCAAGCTATCTTGCACATTCCGATTCCGCTTCTACAAGTGGGAATCCCTGCATTTTTGCACATTTATTTTGACTTGTTTGCCGGACTTATTCAATCGTTCATCTTCTCTATGTTGACGATGGTATTCGTAGCAAACGCATTAGATTAGAATCATTTATTTTAAATATTAACACCTAAACATTTAATTTAAGGAGGATTTTATTATGGATATGCTCACAGCAAAAGCAATGGTATTAACAGGTTCTGCAGTAGGTGCGGGTCTTTCAATGATCGCAGGTATTGGCCCTGGTATTGGTCAAGGTTTTGCAGCTGGTAAAGGTGCAGAAGCAGTTGGTAGACAACCTGAAGCTCAAGGTGACATTATTCGTACAATGCTTCTTGGTTGTGCGGTTGCAGAGTCAACTGGTATCTATGGTCTTGTAGTAGCCCTTATTTTACTCTTTGCGAATCCGTTTGTAGGCATGCTTTTATAAATCAAACTTTAAGCAAATCCTATTATATGGAAGGAGGCATTTGAATGACTTTCTATGCATTGGCTTCCGAAGGCTTGAAGTTCGGTCTGATCGAACCTGGCTGGCCTATGTTATTCCAGCTAGCAAACACCTTCATTTTGTACATGTTTCTTCGTCGTTTTCTCTTTAAGCCAGTAACAGAATTTATGCAAAAAAGAGAGACTGAAATCAAAGGCAACATCGATTCGGCGGAGAAAAAGAACCAGGAAGCGGAACAATTAATGTCAAATTATAAAGATAAAATTAAAAACGCGGATGCGGAAGGCAGAGAAATTATTCGTCTTGCAACAGCAAAAGCAGAGGGCAAATCAAGTGATGTCATTCGAGCTACTGAAGAACATTTGGATGAACTCAAGAAAAGCGCTCAAAAGGATATTGAAAGAGAACAAGCAAGAGCGATGCATCATATTAAAGATGAAATCTCAAATCTTGCGATTCTGGCTGCGAGTAAAGTGATTGAAGCTGATTTATCAGAAGAAAAACATCGTCTGGTAGCTGAAAAGTATATTAATGAGGTAGGCGATACAAGATGGCAGAATTAGTGTCAAAGGTATACGCAGAGGCTCTTTTTGAAGTAGCTTTAGAAGGCGATAAACTGGATTCAATATACGAAGAAGTACAGTCTGTTTGTCAGTTGTTTGTACAAAATCCCGATTTTTTGGAGCTTTATAGAGCGCCAAATATTTCGTTGGATGAGCGTAAAACAATAATGGATCAGGCTTTCCTTGGAAAAATTGATACAGAGTTGATGAATTTTCTGAAATTGCTACTAGATAAAAACAGAGGCTTCTACATCTTGCAAATTGGAGATGAGTTTGAACGTCTGGTCGAAGCGCATAAAGGCATTATCAAAGGTGTCGTTCATGTGACATTCTCATTAAGTGATGACCAACTTAAAAAACTTGAAGACAAATTATCAGCGTCTACGGGTAAAAGTATTATGCTCACTCAAAAGATCGACCCTACTATTTTAGGCGGTCTTGTTGTCCATCTTGGAGATAAAGTTATTGACAGCTCTTTCAGAAAAAAGCTCGACGACATGAAAGAAGACTTATTCCAGTTGATTGTCTAGTAAATAATTAGGAGTGATAAAGATCATGAATCTTAGACCTGAAGAAATTAGCGCAGTCATAAAGGCGCAAATTAAACAATATGAATCTAAGCTTCAAGTCGAAGATACTGGTACAGTTATTCAGGTAGGCGATGGTATCGCTAGAATTCACGGACTCGAAAAATGTATGGCGGGCGAGCTTGTAGAATTTCCTGGAGACGTATTCGGTATGGTACTTAACCTTGAAGAAGAAAGTGTTGGTACGGTATTATTCGGCTCGGACATGTACATCAAAGAAGGCGACACCGTTAAAAGAACGAAGAGAATCGTAGAAGTACCTACAGGGGACGCGCTTCTTGGTCGTGTTGTAAATGCGCTCGGCCAACCAATAGATGGAAAAGGGCCAATTAAGACAGATACGCATAGACCAATCGAGAGCAATGCGACTGGCGTAATCGATAGAAAATCAGTTCATCAACCTTTGCAAACGGGAATCAAGGCAATTGACTCTATGATTCCAATTGGTAGAGGACAACGCGAACTTATTATTGGAGACCGTCAAACGGGAAAAACCACAATTGCAATTGATACCATTATCAATCAAAAGAAAGAAAATGTTATCTGTATTTATGTTGCAATTGGGCAAAAACAATCCACTATTGCGCAAATCGTTAAAACATTAGAAGAAAATGATGCAATGAAGTATTCAATCGTTGTAGCAGCTTCGGCTTCTGAACCTGCTCCGCTTCAATACATTGCGCCTTATGCTGGTGTTGCTATGGCTGAGGAATTCATGTTTGCTGGTAAGGATGTTCTCATCATTTATGATGACCTTTCAAAACATGCGGTTGCTTACCGTGCCATGTCACTCCTTCTAAGAAGACCGCCAGGTCGTGAAGCTTATCCTGGGGATGTATTCTATATCCATTCAAGACTTCTTGAAAGAGCGGCAAAACTTTGCGACAGATTAGGTGGCGGTTCTATTACGGCACTACCAATCATTGAGACTCAAGCAGGCGACGTTTCGGCTTATATTCCTACGAATGTAATTTCGATTACAGATGGCCAAATTTACTTGGAGTCTGAGTTGTTCGTTGCAGGTCAACGTCCTGCTGTTAATGCTGGTATTTCTGTATCTCGTGTTGGTGGCGATGCGCAAATTAAAGGCATGAAAAAAGTTGCTTCTAAAATTAAACTTGAGCTTGCCCAATACAGAGAGCTTGCTTCTTTTGCTCAGTTCGGTTCCGATCTTGACAAAGAAACAAAAGCGACTTTGGATCATGGTGTTCGACTCATGGAGATTTTAAAACAACATCAAAACGACACAATGACGGTAGAAGATCAAGTTATGATTATTTTCACGGTTGTTAACAAATATTTGATGGATGTTCCAGTCAAATTAATCAAACAATTTGAAAATGAATTCCTCATCTATTTGAATGAACAACACGCTGAAATTGGTGCTTCGATCAAGGACTCTAAGGAATTAACGGATGAGACCGCTAAAAAGCTTGAAGCTGCAATTGTTGCGTTTAAAACGCAATTTAATACCAGCATTGATCAAAAAAGCATTGTTTAGTCATTTTGAATTTTAAGTGCTAGACGTTAAATCTCAAATAATCCGTGAGGAGGACCTAGAAAATGGCATTAATGGGAACGCGAGATATAAAGCGTAAAATAAAGAGCATCAACAGTACGATGCAAATTACCAAAGCCATGGAACTTGTGTCCACTGCTAAGCTAAAACGTGCAAAAAATCGTTTGGAGCGGACAAAACCTTATTTTGATACAGTGTATTCAACCGTTCAAGAGATTTTGCGCACGGAAAAAAACTTAAAACATGAGTTTTTAACCAAAAGAGACGTGAATAAGACTTTGTATATCATCATTACTGGCGATAGAGGTCTTTGCGGCGGTTATAATAATAACGCCATGAAGATTATTTCAGAGGATGTTACAGACAAATCGAAGGCAGGGCTTATTACCATTGGTAAAAAATCGCGAGATTATTTTACTAAAAATGGATTTGAAGTGATGAAGGATTATATTCAAATTTCTGAAAATCCTCAATATTCTCATGCTCAAGAAATTGCAAGAACGGCTCTTCATTGGTTTGCTAATGAAAAAGTGGATGAAATTAAGTTAGTGTACACTCAAATGAATAGTGCTATTTCTCAAGAAGCCAAAATGATTCAATTACTGCCAGTCACTGGCGATGGTCTAGAAAGCATTGAAGCTAAGCGTGGTGGTTATACAAATTATGAGCCTTCACCTGAGACTGTTTTGGGCTATGTCATTCCAAAATATATTGAAAGTGTGATATACGGCGCATTGATTGAGTCTTCTGCATCAGAGCAGGCGGCAAGACGATTGGCGATGGAAAGTGCTTCAGATAATGCTGTAGATATGATTCAAGAGTTAGAAATTAGCTTTAATAAAGCTAGACAAGCAGCCATCACTCAAGAAATATCAGAAATTGTTGGTGGCTCAGAAGCTTTAAAGTAAGAGATTGAGTAGCCTAGTTAGTTTTAGGTAGCCGTGAAAAATAAAGAAAAATGTGAGAAAGGATGTGAGCTCGATATGAATCATATGATTGGTAAAGTCGTTCAGATTATCGGTCCTGTTGTCGATATTCGCTTCGAAGCAGATCATTTACCGAATATCTACGACGCGGTCAGAATCGAGTACAATGAGATCAAACTCACCGTCGAAGTAGCTCAACATATTGGTAATAACACTGTAAGATGTATTGCCATGTTATCTACGGACGGTTTAATCAGAGGCATAGATGCCGTTGCTACCGGAGCGCCAATTACAGTTCCTGTAGGTAAGCCCACTTTAGGGCGTTTGATCAACGTACTTGGTGAACCAATCGATGGAAAAGGTCCTATCCCATCAGAATCATTCTTGCCGATTCATAGGGAAGCGCCTTTGTTTGAAGAACAAGAAACTTCTACAGAAATTTTGGAGACGGGCATTAAAGTAGTTGACCTGATAGCACCTTATGCTAAAGGCGGTAAAATTGGACTCTTCGGCGGTGCCGGCGTAGGTAAAACCGTTTTGATTCAAGAGTTAATCAACAACATCGCTACAGAACATGGTGGTCTTTCTGTGTTTGCTGGTGTTGGTGAAAGAACGCGTGAAGGAAATGACCTTTACCATGAAATGATTGAATCTGGTGTTATTGATAAAACAACATTGGTATTCGGTCAAATGAATGAGCCACCGGGTGCGAGAATGCGCGTAGGTTTAACGGGTCTCACAATGGCGGAGTATTTCCGTGATACAGAAGGCAAAGACGTTCTTTTGTTCATTGATAATATTTTCAGATTTACACAAGCGGGTTCTGAAGTTTCGGCGTTACTTGGTCGTATGCCATCAGCAGTAGGTTACCAGCCAACACTCGCAACCGACATGGGTGCTTTACAAGAGCGTATCACTTCTACAAAGAAGGGTTCGATTACTTCTGTTCAAGCCGTATATGTTCCTGCGGATGACTTAACGGATCCAGCGCCAGCAACGACATTTGCCCATTTAGATGCAACTACAGTTCTTTCTAGAAAAATTTCTGAACTTGGTATTTACCCAGCGGTAGATCCACTCGATTCAGTGTCAAGAATTTTGACACCTGAAATTGTTGGTCATGAGCATTATGATGTGGCTAGACGGGTTCAAGAAATTCTTCAAAGATACAAAGAACTTCAAGACATCATTGCCATTCTTGGTATGGATGAGTTGTCTGATGAAGATAAACTTGTTGTTTCTAGAGCAAGAAAAGTACAAAGATTCCTCTCACAACCGTTTAGTGTTGCAGAACAGTTTACTGGTATGAGTGGTAAATATGTTCCAATCAAAGAGACTGTTAGAGGCTTTAGAGAAATTCTCGATGGTCTTCACGACGGTCTTCCAGAACAAGCATTCTTCTTTGTTGGCGGTATTGAAGAAGCAATAGAAAAAGCCAAGGCTATGAAGTAGCCATCGGCTATTTCACGGAGGTGAAAAGATGGCTTCAACATATGCATTAGAAATTGTAACGCCAGATCAGAAATTTTTTGTAGGTCAGGTTGAAATGTTGATTACCAGAACCACTCAGGGTGATATTGGAATCCTTAAAGGCCATGAAAATATGGTGGCACCACTTGCCGTGGGCTCGATCCAAATCAAACAAGACGATGTCTTTAAAAATGCTGCTTGCTCAGGCGGATTCATGACGGTCACTCCTACTAAAGTGACTCTCATTACAGATGCAGCGGAGTGGGCAGAGGAAATCGATGTGGAACGTGCGCTCGCAGCAATGGAGCGTGCCAAAGAAAGACTTGCAGAAAAAGCAAAGAGCACGGATGCTGCTAGAGCTGAAATTGCATTGGCGAAAGCGCTTAATCGATTAAGCATAGCAGGTAAGGAAGTATAATTTTAAATCAAAAAAATAAAAGTCCCTTCATTGTTATTTGATGAAGGGACTTTTTGCGCGAAAACCATATAATGGATATAAAATAAAAAAAGAATGAAAATATTTCAAAAAACTCTAAACCTATAGCAGTTCACTGGTAAATCGTATATACTGTAATAGATTGAAATACAATTGGTTTTATTGTATAATTTTTTCCATCTTATCAAAATAATCGGCAAGAATTTTGGTATTCATTGTAAAAGTTTTCTGTAGGAGGAGTCCATACTTTGGCTAGGATATTAGTAGAAACAAGTGGTGCTCTCAAAGGTAGAGTGAAAATAAATGGCGCAAAAAATGCAGTGCTTCCTATTATGGCAGCGGCACTTTTAGCTGAAGATAAATGTATATTAGACGATGTACCTGTATTAAGTGATGTCGAAATGATGGCAGATATTTTGCGTGCATACGGGGCAACGGTGAGTACAATAAAAGGTGGGGTCATGGAAATTACCACTCCCTACATTAAAAATACTATAGCACCAGATGAATTTGTTTCAGAAATGCGTGCGTCGTTCTTCACTGCGGGCCCTATTTTAGGTAGATGCGGACATGTTAGAATTCCAATGCCAGGTGGATGCGCTATTGGCGCTAGACCGATTGACCTTCACTTAAAAGGATTTGCCGCTCTTGGTGCATCTGTAAAAATTGATGGTGACCATGTGGAATTGTTAGCCGAAAAATTGGTTGGCGCGAGTATTTACATGGACTTTCCAAGCGTGGGTGCAACGGAAAATATCATGATGGCGGCAGTACTTGCTGAAGGTCTTACGACCATTGAAAATGCAGCAGAAGAACCAGAAATTATCGATTTGGCAAACTTTTTAAATAAAATGGGCGCAAATGTTAAAGGTGCTGGTACCGATACGATTCGAATTTATGGCGTAAAACGCCTTACTGGGACGAGACATGCGGTTATTCCCGATCGCATTGAAGCGGCTACTTATATGGTTGCAGCGGCAATTACCAACGGAGATGTCATTATTGACAATGTTGTACCGAGTCATTTAAAACCGATCATTGCAAAATTAAAAGAATGCGGCGTAATGGTTGAGGAGACGGACGATACGGTGAGAGTTGTAGGCAGAGGAAGGATTAATGCCATTGACGTGACAACGCTCCCTTACCCTGGATTCCCAACCGATGCTCAGTCCCAGTTTATGGCACTAATGACAATGGCGCATGGTACTTCACGCATGAATGAAACTGTTTTTGAAAATCGTTTCATGCATGTTGACGAATTCAATAAAATGGGTGCAGCAATCCATATTGACAAGCATACTGCAACGATTACGGGTGGTTTGCCACTTGTAGGCGCGGAAGTGTATGCAACCGATTTAAGAGCGGGCGCAGCTCTAATTTTAGCAGGGCTAGTCGCTGAAGGACAGACTTTAATTGGAAACATTCACTATATAGAAAGAGGTTATGCGGACATTATTGAGCAACTAAGAGGGTTAGGCGCGAAAATACGACGCATTGAAGAATAGACCGAGGGGAGAAAAGCATGTTTGGATTAGGTCAAGAAATTGGAATCGATTTGGGTACGGCAAGCGTATTGGTATATATCAAAGGAAAAGGCATTGTCCTTCAGGAGCCATCAGTAGTTGCAATAGATCAAGTTACTGGCCAAGTACTTTCTGTTGGTGCAGAAGCTAGAAAAATGCTAGGCAGAACACCTGGAAATATTGTAGCCATCAGACCTCTTAAAGAAGGTGTCATTTCAGATTATGAAGTGACTGAAAAAATGCTCAGACATTTTATTGATAAAACATGTGGAAAAAGAAGATTCATAAAGCCTAAGATCATCGTTTGCGTGCCAAGCGGCGTCACAGAAGTTGAAAAAAGAGCGGTTATTGACGCAACCACTGAAGCTGGCGGCGGAAAAACATATTTGATTGAAGAACCAATTGCAGCGGCTATTGGCGCGGGTTTGGATATAACGAAACCAGATGGCAATATGGTCATCGATATCGGTGGCGGTACTGCTGATATTGCGGTAATTGCTCTTGGTGGCATTGTTGTCAGCAAATCTATTAAAGTTGCTGGGGATAAATTTGACGAGGCTATTATCAAGTATATGAGAAAAGCACATAATCTCCTCATCGGCGAAAGAACGGCTGAAGAGTTAAAAATTAATATAGGCACGGCTTCTCCAAGACCGAAGCCAGTAACAATGGATTGTCGTGGCAGAGACCTTATTACGGGTCTTCCAAAGAACATTACAGTCAGCAGCGAAGAAATGCTCGACGCCCTAAAAGAACCTGTTAACGCGATTAGTGACGCGGTACATGCCGTGCTTGAAAAAACACCGCCTGAATTAGCGTCAGACATCAGTTCTAGAGGCATTGTAATGACGGGTGGCGGTTCTTTGCTCTTCGGTCTTGACCGTTTGCTTGAAAAACGCACAGGTATTCCGACTTATATTGCAGAAGATGCCGTTTCTTGTGTTGCTAAAGGCACTGGAATGTCACTGGATCACCTTGATATTTATGAAAAAAGTTCTCCAAGCCGAGGCAGACGATAGGCCTGTCATCCACTATAAAAATACAATTTGTTTAACATCCAGAGCTCTCATTATTATTGAGAGCTTTTTTACGTTTTAGCCTAAAGTAAAAGCTCTGCTGAGCCGATAACGTACAGAGAATAGAAAGAGGTGACTGCTATGATTAGAGGTTTATATATATCTGCAACACAATTAAATGCAAATCAAAAATTGTTAGATGCGATTGGTAATAATATTGCCAACGTTGATTCTACCGGATTTAAGAAAGATGAAATCCAGCAAGAGTCCTTTAATGACATTTTAATAACCAAATATAATGGTTCAAAGACAAATTATGATCCTGCTTTTGCGGGTATTACGGTTCAGCAAGACGGTCCTAAAGACTATTCACTTACGACAAAAGGCGGCTTTTTTAGAATTCAGAATGAATCAGGCGTGAGCTATAATAAAGCGGTCAAATTTTCAGTCGATGAAAAAGGGTTTTTGAGCACTTATTATTACAATAGCGACAAATCTAAGGACGTTGGTTTAGGTGATAAAGTTCTTGGTCAAAATGGTCCAATTTTTGTTGGGACTCAAGATTACAAAATCACAGAGCAAGGTCAAGTTCAAGTGGCGGGTCAAACGGTTGACCAACTAGTATACCTTGCACCAAAGGATGTTATTGGTACAATGGGTTCTGGCATTAAATCGACCCGATTGGTGACTGATTTTACCCAAGGGACGATTACTCCTGCTGGTGGACCTTTAGACTTCGCTCTAAAAGGTGATGGGTTTATAGAGGTCAAAACGCCGTTTGGATTAAGATATACGCGTAATGGCGCATTTGATCTTAATGAACAAAAACAGTTGGTTACCTCTGAGGGATACTTGGTTCAAGGATTTAAAGGTGACATTACACTTGCGGATGATAAGATTATAGTCAATGAATTTGGTGAAATCACAGCGGGCTCTCAAATCGTAGACAAACTTAAAATAGTTAATTTCACCAATAAGGGCGATCTCAGAAAAATTGGCGGCTCTTTTTATGACTATTCAACAGAACCGAAAGGAAAACAAGTTCCGTTTGAAGGTCAAGTGGTACAAGGCAGTATCGAACAATCCAATGTAGACGCGATTACGGAAATGATTAAAATGATTAATGTTCAAAGAGATTATGAGAGTGGTCAAAAATTGATTAGAACATTTGACGAGACATTAACAAAAGCTGTAACTGAAGTCGGTACGGTGAGATAAGTAAGGGGGTAACGTCATGAAAGCAATGTGGTCCGCAGCATCAGGAATGAAAGGCTTACAACTTAAAATAGACACAATTGGAAATAACTTGGCAAACGTAAGCACTTTTGGTTTTAAAAAGCAAAGAGTTGAATTCAAGGATTTAATGTATGAAAAAATAGCGCAAACTGATTTTAAAGACGGTCAAGGGAAACCAGTGCCACTTGAAGTTGGACACGGCGTTATGCCAACGGCTACGACTAGAACTTTTACAACGGGCAGTTTGGAACAAACAGAAAACCCGTTTGATGTCGCGTTAAATGGAGATGGATTTTTTGTCATCAAAGACGGGATGGGCAGAGAGCGCTATACTAAAGATGGCGCCTTTAAACTTTCAGTGAATGCTGGCGTCTCTTCTTTGGTAACGACTGACGGCTATGCGGTTCAAGGCACTGATGGAAATCTTGTTTTGGGTGCAGATTTGGACAAAATGATCATTGGCAAAGATGGCTCTGTTTCCGTTAAAAGAAAAGGCGCTGAAACTGAGGAAGCACTTGGTTCGTTAAAAGTCGTCAGATTTACGAATCCTGCGGGCCTAGAAGCGCAAGGCACAAACCTTTATGCAAAATCTGCCGCTTCTGGAGACCCAATTGACGGTGTAGCGGGCGATGCAGGCGAAACTTGGCAGGGGTTCCTTGAAAGTTCGAACGTGCAAGTGGTCGACGAAATGATTCAAATGATTTCTGCGCAAAGAGCTTATGAGCTTAATTCTAAAACCATTCAAACAGCTGATAAAATTTTGGAATTGGCTGCAAACTTAAAACGATAAATTGAACTTATAAAACGGGGTGTTAATGATGAGTACGGCAAGTGGCATTAGCAACGTGACGGCACCAGCCGCAAATAGCTCGCAAGCAGCCAATGTTAACAAGACTGTCAATCAAGCCGAAGGCTTCCAAAAGGCACTTCTAAAAGCTCAAAGCAGCAAAGATGATGAAGCTTTAAAGAAAGTATGTGCAGATTTTGAATCCATTTTTGTCAATATGATGTTTAAAACGATGCGTAGTGCTTCTGCGTCTGACGAAGATGACGGATTTGTCGAAAAAAGTTTTGGCCGTGGTATTTTTGAAGACATGCGCGACGAGGAACTTTCTAAAAAAGTTTCTACAGGCGGCGGCATGGGAATTGCAAAAATGATGTATTCGCAGCTTAAAAAATATTCAGATGCCACAGAGCAGCCTGCTGCACCTGTTGTCGATGAAAAAAAATAACGTCATATCGAGAACCCCTTGCAAAGGGGTTCTTTTCTATTATATAATAGTATCAAATATTAATACGAGGTGCTAAATTATGCAAGAGTCAACAAGTCTTAAAATTGAAGAAATTATGGCATTGATTCCACATCGCTATCCGTTCTTACTGGTTGACCGAATTGAAAGCGTCGTGCCTTCGCAGTCGGCTGTGGGCATTAAATGTGTCAGCATGAATGAACCGATGTTTCAAGGACATTTCCCAGGAAAGCCTTTGATGCCTGGCGTTCTAATTGTTGAAGCACTTGCACAAGTAGGTGCTGTTGCGCTTATGAGTGAACCTGCGAATCAAGGGAAATTAGCTGTATTTGCTGGGATTGATGACGTTAGATTTAAAAGACAAGTTGTCCCTGGCGATGTTTTAAGACTTGAGGTAACCATTGATTCTCTGAGAAGAGGCATTGGAAAAGGAACGGCTCTTGCGACGGTAAATGGCGAGGTTGCCTGTAAGGGTAGTTTGATGTTTGCTTTAATTGATGCCTAATAAATACGCCGAAAATTTGAAAATCCCACGAGCAGATCGCAATCGCCGTGGGATTTTTTATTGTTTTGATGCTTTGTGAGTAATACAGTTTGTAATCGGGTATCTTAAGGCATAGAATATAAGTATATGGAAGGGAGGCGTCTCATGTATGGAATTGTTTTAGAAGGCGGTGGCGCTAGAGGTTCTTATCAAATTGGCGCTTGGAAAGCACTTAGAGAATTAGGAATTCCGTTTGATGGCATTGCGGGAACTTCTATTGGTGCTTTGAATGGTGCTTTTTTTATTCAAGACGACTTTGATATAGCTTATGATCTTTGGTATAATATGCACCCGAATCGAATCGTGACCGGTGATGATCACCTGCTTGAAAAGATTATCAAAATGGATTTGGAAGGCAAGGATTTTAATAAAGTGATGGCGAGTTTAAGAAAGATGATTGGGCAGGGCGGGTTAGACATAACACCCCTTAGAAATATAATTTCGACCCATTTGAAAGAAGACATGATTCGCCAGTCACCTAAAATATTTGGATTTGCGACGGTTTCTCTCAGTGACTTTAAGCCGTTTCAAATCTATAAAGAAGATATCCCTGTTGGACAAATGGCCGAATATTTGATTGCGTCAGCCAATTTGCCAATCTTTAAATTAGATAGAATTGATGGGAAAATATATATCGATGGTGGGTTTTATGATAATTTGCCGATTAATCTATTGGTTGCCCGTGGGTTCAAAGAAATTATTACCATCGAGCTAAATGGTTCGGGACTTAAGCAGAAGGTTCAAAATAAGGACAATGTAAAGATAACGCAAATCAGACCCTCTGCGCCACTAGGAAAAACAATGGAACTATTGCCTGGAACAGCTCGTAGAAACATCCAGATGGGTTATTATGATACGATGAAGATATTCAAAGGCCTTATTGGTCAAAAATATTATCTAGACGCCAAATTGGATCAAACTTACTATTTCAATCTACTCACTCAATTTAGCGAAGAGGGTATTGCGGAGGTGGCTTAGCTCATGGGCTTACCTGATCGCGACCCAAAACGCCTGTTATTTGAACAGATTCTTCCAAAATTTTTCAGTTTGCTAAAATTGCCGCCAGAAGCGGATTATAGGGATGCAGTTTTAGCTCTAATTGAGCATGTAGCTGCGGGTTTGGATATTGACAGATACGAAATATTCAAGGACAATGAATTTATGCAAAAGGTGTGTTATGAACTTGAGAACAAACCTTTTAAAAGAGAAGAGCATGAAAATCGGATTAAATTATTGCCAAAGGTTTTTAAACAAACGACACTTTATCAAAATTATATTGTAGATGAATTGGCATATACGTTATTAGACGTTTTGATACATATATAAGTGACTTCGGGGGTGCACTATGGATTACATGAAAGCATATGAAAAATGGTTGAATCATCCGCTAATTGATGAGGCGACAAAGGAAGAGTTAAGCGAAATAGATGGCAACTTAATGGAGATTGAGGATCGATTTTACCGCTCTCTAGAATTCGGAACGGGTGGGATGCGCGGTGTGATTGGTGCAGGAACGAATAGAATGAACAATTATGTCATTCAAATGGCCTCTCAGGGCTTTGCCAATTATATCAGACGTCACGGCGAAGGTCGAAAATCTATTGTCATTGCACATGACTCAAGACGAAAATCAAAAGTTTTTGCACAGACAGCGGCGCTGGTTATGGCGGCCAATGGCATTAAGGCTTATTTATTTGAAGACTTAAGAACCACGCCAGAATTGTCGTTCGCGGTTAGGCTCCTTAAAGCCAATGCGGGGATTGTCATCACTGCCAGTCACAATCCGCCTGAATACAACGGCTATAAAATTTATGGCGAAGATGGCTGCCAGCTCCTGCCTGAATATGCCGATCAAGTCATCGCGCAAGTGGATAAAATATCAGACGTTTCTATGGTTAAAAATTTCACAGAAGATGAAGCTTTAGCGCTTGAACTCCTTGAAATTGTGGATTATTCCGTAGACTTAGCCTATATGAAGGGCGTAAAGGCAAAATTGAGACAGCCTGGAATCTTTAAAGCGATGAAAGAGCATGCCATCGTTTATACACCGCTTCACGGAACTGGCGGAAGACCGGTCACGCTCATTGCTAAAGAACTTGGCTATACGGGTCTTGTTGAAGTTCTCGAACAGATGATTCCAAATGGAGAATTTCCAACGGTCTCTTACCCAAATCCTGAAGAGGTCAAAGCGTTTGAACTCGGCGTGGAATACGCACAAAAAAACAATGCGCTTGCTGTAATCGCAACGGATCCGGACTGCGACAGAGTCGGCGTTTTGGTGAGAAATAAAAGCGGCGTTTATGAAAGATTGACGGGCAATCAGACGGGTGCACTCCTTCTGGATTATCTTTTTGAACATACGCCTATAATGCCTAAAAAACCAGTGGTCATTGACACAATCGTGACTTCAAGATTTGGCGCTGATGTTGCTAAAGCAAAAGGTGTAGAGGTTATTAGCACACTGACGGGCTTTAAATTCATCGGTGACAAGATTCGCCAGTTTGAAGATGGGTCTAAAGATTTCTTCTTTGGTTATGAAGAAAGTTATGGCTATTTGGTTGGCACAGACGTGAGAGACAAGGATGCGGTTATTGCGTCACTCTTGATTATGGAGATGATTTTGCACTATCAATCTAAGGGCGAGAGTTTGCTTGAACGATTAGAGGCACTCTATCAAATGCATGGCTACTATTTAGAAGACTTGGTTTCCATCGGCAAAAAAGGAAAAGCGGGCATGGAAGAAATAGCGGCCATGATGACTTTTGCGAGAACTGCTGGCGTTCAATCGGTTGCAGGTATAGCTGTGGAACGAATGATTGATTATGCAAACGACGAAACGGGACTTCCTAAATCGGATGTGCTTAAATTTATGATGGTGGACGGGTCTTGGTTTGCGATTAGACCTTCTGGAACGGAGCCGAAAATCAAACTCTATATTGGGGTTAAATCGGAGTCGATGGCAGCGTCTGTTTCGAAGTTAGAGGCACTTAAAAAAGAAATTTTGGAAAAAATATTAAAATAAGTCAATTTGATTGGGTTTAGTATAAATAGAAGTTGGAGATGACATTTTGAACAATAGAAATTTTAAGGTACTTCAAGGGGGAAAATCGGGTGGCATCGGCATGGCGGCTAAAGGTAAAGTTTTTAAAGCGCCAGTCTTGCCACCACGGATGACTTTCATTAGAGCTGAGGCGACCACAACACGTCTAATGGGCGTGGTTGGCGTGGTAGCACATTATTTAAATGAACAAAAACAACACCTGACTCAGGTGATTCATTTGGACTATGAAGAATATGGAATCGATGGGTACCAACTTTTTGTAGATGAATCTGAGGCACACATTGAGCAAGAAATTTCGAAGGTCACAGGCGGACTAGGCGGGGTATTTGTGCCGCTGACTTATGAGCAGTATCGTTATTTAATCTATGAGGCATATCAAATTGATTTAAAGACGATGCATGCGGAATATGATTTGCTGCCTATTTTCCCAGAACTCCTCGAGCCGATCCAATTGGATGAGGCTCAGTTTCGAGCGATTCTTGATCTGGTGGGACCGCGCGCGGGAAGCGATTACCAGTGCCTCAATTACGGGATAATGCGCCTCACCGGGCTAGACCATAAAGGATTTGAGTATCTTTCAGATGTGGCTGTTCCAAGCGCTTGGCATCAAGAAGTGACTTCGCCGGGCACGCTTTTAAAGAATACAATTTTTAGGTTGGAAGATGAAGCTGTAGTAGGGGTAAGCGGTCTTAAAACCTATCGATGCGAGACGTTAATTGACTACTACAATCGCTATAAACTCTTGTATTTGCGTTTTCAAATTGCGGACACGCTAAGAGGCAGAACCATTGTTGGCATTCAAATTGAAACGGTTATGAATATTTCAGCTTATGAGGCTTCTTTTCAGCTTAGAAAGCGTGAACATATTGCTGTTTACGAAATCCTTAATGGTGAATTTAACGAACTATTTGAGGAACTTCACCCCGAAATGCTGATCAATACGCATGGCGCAGGGGATTTGTTTACTCAGTTTAATACCGACAACGATCACGTTGACCGAGCGGTTTATTATTTGAGCGATGATGTCTATGCCAATTACTATATCACGGATGAAGAACAGCTTGTGGTGTCTTCATTTTCTTTAGAAACGCTTGATTATATTGAAATTGACTTAGGGCAAGCTTTTGAAGGCTGCCTAGCAAAAATTGGAGAGATGACAGCAGATCAATCGATTTTATACGAATTCGTAACCAGCGGCTACGGAAATATTTATGAGTATTTAGACGACTCCAAGCCGTAGGAGGTAGACTTAAGTGGTATTTCAGCAGGTTTTGGTTTTGTTTTTATTGATAGTTGTTGGGTATGCGGTGCGTAAACTCAATATAGTTACCGATGCGATCAATCGTGAAATTGGCGGACTCGTCATTAACATTGCTTTGCCCGCATTTTTGATTGTCTCTATGAACCAATCCTTCTCGATGGAAATGCTAAGGACGAGTGGTATTTTTGTTGTGTTAAGCTTTGGCGTCTATGCAGGATTTGCAGTTAGTGCGAAATTCTTTTCGAAATTGCTGCGCGTGCACGGAAAAGAAAGAGATGTTTTTGAATATGTCCTTTTATTTTCTAATGTCGGGTACATGGGTTATCCTGTGGTTCAGGTAGTTTTTGGCGCGCAGGGTGTTTTTTACACGGCGGTTTATAACTTGAGTTTTTCGGTTCTTGTTTGGAGTTATGGTGTGTTTCTCATGAATCGAAACAGTGATCACAACGAGAAACGAAAAGGATTTTTAAACCCAGGACTGGTGGCTGTATTTATCGGCTTCTTCTTGTTTGCCTTTTCAATTGAACTGCCAAAGCCAATCGCTCAAACGCTCAAAATGATTGGTGATACGACAACCCCGCTCTCCATGATGTTTATTGGGTTTATTTTGGCTCAAACCGAGATGCGAAGCATTCTCACAGAATGGAAGGTGTTTGCGATTTCAGGCATTCGCCTGATTGTTCAACCGGTGTCTGTATGGTTAGTCCTTAGACTTTTTGGTGTTGAAGGCATGCTTCTCAATGTGCCGGTTCTTATTGCTTCTATGCCAGCGGCGGCCAATACGGCAATCATTGCCTCTAAATATGGCAGCGATTATCAATTGGCGGCTAAGTTGATTTATATTTCGACGCTACTCAGCGTGTTTACCATTCCGCTGGTTGTCAAAATTTTGACGTGAATAGGATGAATGAATATAAAAAGCGAGTGTCCCTTTAATAGAGACGCTCGCTTTTTTATGTGCACCCAGCGTGGGTGAAATCCAAGTGATGGGGTTATTTGATTGGACTAGCCGTTCTAATTTTCTTAAAAAAGATACTGCTAGGTGCTTTTACCAACTTGCTGGTTGTGGGCTTCTTAACGATAAAGTTAAGTGGCTTCACTTGGAACTCTATGGTGTTTCCAGATAGATTCATTGTAAGAACAGCGGCTTGTTTTGAAAGATCAAATCCGCTATATTTATTGAGTGTTTGCAAGTCAATAATAGTGGCGTTGTTTTTAAGGCGAACGTCGTAACCATTGCTTTGACCACCGGATAAGACATAAGTTTTTACGCCTGCGGCATTTAGTTTCTCTAGTTGCTCTGCAAATAATTTTTCCTCGAGTTTGTCACTGAAATTCATATTGTGATTGGTGACGAGCACTAAGTTTTTGTATTTAAACCCTTTTACGCGGGCTAAGAATTTTTCCCATTGTAGTGGGTCAGCTTTGATAAATGAGTTATTAATACTTTTCATCGTCACGATTAAAGTTTGGTCGACTGCTTTTTCAGTGTATGAACTTGCCTGAACATCGCAAGGCAGTAACTTCGACATTTTCTCATCTGCAGTGCCTGCGAAGTAAGTATATTTATACTTGTTTAAGGTCGCTGCAACCGCTTTATAATTCTCGTCATTAACAAGGGTTTCAGTGCCGTTAAATTCACCGTATACAGCGATGTTGGTGCCAGCAGTTGTCTTAATTTTCATGTTTTCAATTTTAGGAAGTTTGTCGGTGTCTTTTGGAACCACGACGTCATTTTTCTTCTCATTAACAGCAAATAAGTTATCAACCAGAATATAGCCGCTGTCACGTTTAACGGGATCATCTTCAACCATGTAGATTTGTGCGACTTTGATAGGGGCTACCAAATCTCTTGGAATGGTTGCTTCGACATATTTCCAGTCTGTCCAGTTGATATTTTTTGCAATGTCTAAAATAACAGATTTTCCTTTTGCATCCACCACTTTAGCACGGAGCCAGTGATTGTTGCCAAAAGTACCAAAGACATCTAATCCAATTTTGTCTGGCAGTGTATTGATCACTGTGCCGCCGTTATTCATATTAAGGTAAACGGCTCTTGTTTGATCTGAATTCGTAAAATCATAGAGGATTTGACCAGCCATTGTGCCATCTTTGCTACCGCCGATAATGTTATAGGATGCAGTCACAATTTCAGGAATACTTGTGATTGCGCCGTTGGGTTGATTAAAGTCATCGAGTAGCGTCATGTCTGCACCAACAATAATGGGAATGTATTTTTTTACGCCATCAATAGAGGCGATGAGGACACCTTTGCCAGCTCTAGTTCCAGCGGTTACAGTCCCATCTGGCAAAATGCTGATAAGGTTGTTTGGAATCGTCCAAATTACACTCGTGGCACTAATGGGGATGGTGTAACCATTAGCTGTATAGCCAATTAAATCAAGTTTTGTACTTTCGCCTGATTTAAGTTGGATGAGGTTTGTTTGAATATCAAGGTTGACGATGTCTTTATAGACATCCACTTCTTTTGAGATGGTTTTATCGTTATAAACGGCTGTCAGGGTTGATTTTCCAACTTTTGTTGGAATGAATTGATTGTTTATAACGGTACCAGAGTCGTTTGAAACGCTCCACTTTATGAGCGCTGGGTCTAATACAACCGTATTTCGATTGGCGTCCACTCCAGTGAGACTTAGATTCAGCGGTGATTGGATCATCATTTTAGTGCTACCCATCTGAAGGATCAATTGGTCGAGGGCGCCAGACTCAGAAGTTGAAAAAACGCCAATGCCATTATGAACGCGTCTTTCGCCACCATCAGAAGGGTTGTTGATAATTTTAGGCGTTGTCTGACCTAACGTTTTCACAAGCATCTCTGTAGAACCGCCACCATCCAAATTGATGGCTTCATAGGCACCGAGTTCAATGAGAATTGTTGCGAGCTCGGGTTGGTTGACGCCTCTAAAGTTATTGGTACGACCATCAATGGTCATGATGATAAGTTCTTTTTTATCTTTGCTGATACCCACTGCGGTTCTTGGATTAGAGCCGGGAATGTTGGTGGTATATTTGGCAACGACTTTGCCTTCTTTAACCATCAACGAGCCACCACCGATTGAAAAATCAAGATTTTTTAAATCAGTGCTATAATCGAGGACAACGGGATCTCCAATTGCAAAATTGTTTCGAACCGTTTCGATGGTACTGCCTACAGAGGAAACGACATATCCGTATGCGGGGATGTCCATAGGCGGACCATTTTCTACGATATTGACGACGTAATTGTCGACGATCAACATTTCGATAATAGGCTTTTTGAGTGTATTGCCATAGGATTGCTTTGCCCAGCTTTGGTCAAAAATTACGGACCAGCTATAATCAAAATAAGGTTTATTTTTAAAGGCTATCGGTAAGTTGATTTTAGGATTTGAAAGTGTAATGGCGTAGTCTTTCCAATATTCAACAAATGCTAAGTTGTCTTTTGAGATATTAAGAGAAGCCATAACGGTTGGTGGACCGCCCTTGCTCGTGCTTCCTGTGGTGACCAAATTGCCATTTTCAATAATTTGGCCAATGGTTGTCCCTTTCTTGATGTCGAAAAAGTCTGCATTGACTGCGCCAATCAGATTTTTTTGTTTTGAAGCCAGAGTGGTAAGTTTTTCTTTCTTAGAAAGTCCGGCGTCTGGATAGATGGGCTTAATGTCAACATTGGGATTGGTTAAATCAACGCGCATTACATTGATGTTAATCCAGCCGCCATTGGTGAGTTTGAGATGTTGCTCATATCTCACGCCTGAGGAGAGATCTGTTTTTTGTACATCTTGGTAAATGACTTTGTAGTCGGCAAATGATTGGAGTGGTGAAAGCATTGCTGCAATCACGAACAGGCCAATAAATTTTTGCCCTGGTGCTTTTGATTTGAAAAACGTCATAGCGTCACCTTCTTTACTTCCTATAGTATATACCAGTTTTCTGTAATTTCTTTTTACAGTGTCGTTAAGAAAATATTACAAAATGGTAAAATCGCAAGAATAGGGTTTGTTATTAAAAAAATGTACAGTAGAAGTAAACAAAAAGTTTATAAATACTATTGCATTTTTAAAAAACAGGTGGTATAATCAATTCTTGTTACAGTATAAATAATTAAAAAACCTTATTTAGAGCGACGGAGGGGATAGGCCCAATGAAGTCCAGCAACCGGTTAAAACACGGTGCTAAATCCTACAAGGCATTCCTGTTTGGAATGGTTTGGTCGATGAGGAGAAACTTTTAAGTTTAAGCCTCTTCGTGCGAAGGGGCTTTTTTAGTACCCTAAGTGAAAAAGTTGTTAAGTTGAAATAAGTGTTCAATTTAAAAAGTAAGCGTTTGTAAAGGAGGAATATTAGAAATGGAAAAAAGATTATTTACATCAGAAAGCGTAACAGAAGGCCACCCAGATAAAATGTGTGACCAAATTTCAGATGCAGTACTCGACGCAATTCTTGCTCAGGATCCAACGGCTAGAGTTGCATGTGAAACAGCAGTGACAACAGGACTTGTTCTTGTAATGGGTGAAATATCAACCAACTGTTATGTAGACATTCAAAAAACAGTTAGAGAGACGATCAGAGAAATTGGTTACACTAGAGCTAAATTCGGTTTTGATGCAGACACATGTGCTGTACTTACAGCAATTGACGAGCAATCTGCGGATATTGCTATGGGCGTTGACGAAGCACTTGAGCACAGAGAAGGCACAATGATCGATGAAATCGAAGCGATTGGCGCTGGTGACCAAGGTTTAATGTTTGGTTTTGCTTGTAACGAGACTGAAGAATTAATGCCTCTTCCTATTTCTTTAGCGCACAAATTGGCGTTCAGACTTACAGAAGTTAGAAAAAATAGCATGGTAGATTACCTCAGACCAGACGGTAAAACACAAGTAACGGTTGAATATATCGATGACAAACCAGTTCGTGTGGACACAATTGTTATCTCTACACAACACAGCCCTGAAGTAAGCAGAGATCAAATCGAAGCGGATCTTAAGAGACTTGTAATCAATCACGTTGTTCCTGCAGCGTTATTAGATGAAAACACAAAATACTTTATCAATCCAACGGGCCGTTTTGTAATTGGCGGACCTCAAGGCGATTCAGGTCTTACTGGCAGAAAAATCATCGTAGATACTTACGGCGGTTACTCTAGACACGGCGGCGGCGCATTCTCGGGCAAAGATCCTACAAAAGTTGACCGTTCTGCGGCATATGCGGCTAGATACGTTGCAAAGAATATTGTTGCAGCAGGCCTTGCTGACAAGTGCGAACTTGAAATTGCGTACGCAATCGGCGTAGCGAAGCCAGTTTCTGTTTTCGTAGAAACATTTGGCACAAACAAAGTTTCACAAGAGATCATTACTGAGCTTGTGAAAAAACATTTCGATCTTAGACCTGCAGCGATCATCAGAGACTTGGGTCTTAGAAAACCAATCTACAGACAATTGGCAGCTTACGGCCACATGGGCAGAACTGACCTTAATGTATCTTGGGAGCAAACAGACAAAGCTGATATTCTTAGAAAAGAAGCTTTTGAAGCGTAATAAGAGAAATTAATTGAATTAAATGATTTTGAAGGAGCCCTTTCTATTGAATAAATAGAGGGCTCTTTTTTACTGTGCAGGTACAAAAAAATATTTTTAAAAAGTGATCAAACACCTCAATTATCTGAACAGAAAAAACGAATGCTTAAGTGAGGGATAAGTTGAACAAAGTAATTTTGAATTTTGTTTCTTATTTTTCGTTCATGACACACTTAGTCATATACGTTATACTGATTGTATAAACAATAAACTAAAAAGGGTGTGACAAAATATGGTTAAAATAATGACGGAGCGATTAACGATTCGAGATTATCAAGAAGCAGATTTTGATGGGTTTCATGAAATATTCACAAGCGATGAAGTTATGCGCTTGATGCCTGAGGTGAAGACAAGCTCAGTGGACGAGTCATTAAAATTTTTATATGAGTCCATTGCGGAATCTAAATTTGAAAATAGAAGAAAGTTTTTCTTTGCCATCACCTTAAAAGAAACGGGTCGATATATAGGCGAAATTGGATTTTCAACGTTGATTGAAGCCTATGAAGGTAGAGTGGTCAATCTTGGATATTTCATAATGCCAGAGTATTGGGGACAGGGGTTAGTGACAGAGGCGGTTGAAGGTGTCATGAATTACGCCTTTAATGAATTAGACGTCATTAAAATAGAATCCGGTTGCTTAAAAGCCAATGTGGGATCGACAAAGGTTATGACAAAAGTGGGAATGACTTTGGAAGCGGACTTATTAAAACACATGTATTATAATGAAGAACTCCATGATCGATTATCTTATAGAATGCTAAAAGAAGAATGGAAAGCGTTGCACTTATGATTTTCCAGAGCCTTGAAATAAAAGTCCTAAAAGCTAAAAATGATCCCAAACTACTGGAAAAGTTGATTGCTTCAAATGAAGGCTTCATAAAAAAATGTATGATGGATCAGCAGAAGGCTAGCGGCGCTCTAATTGATGATGAGGTGACGGTGGCTATGTTAGCGTTCGTTGAAGCGGTTAAGCAGTATGATACGTCAAAAGGGAAATTTATTTCGTTTGCCAGGTTGGTCATCAATAGAAGAATGGTAGATGAATACCGCAGACTTCTCAGGCAAAATCCTTTTGGGGGCAATTCTTTAGACGAGACAAGTCCAAATGAAGAGAATAATCAACACCCTTATGAGATAGCAGCGTCTGTAGAGGCTTATGAGAAAGAGGTCAAACAGCGAAATTTGCAAATGGAAATAGTGCTATTTGAAGAAGGATTGCTGGTTTTCGAACTCAGTTTTAAAGAATTGATAGAAGTCTCGCCAAAGCAAGAGGCTATAAAAGATGTTTATCAAAGGATTGCCAAGTGGTTGGTGTCTGAACCTGAGCTTCTTAAGCGGCTCTACACGGATAAAAAAATGCCTATCATAGAAATCCTAAATCAATTTGAAATAGATCGAAAAAAGATAGAGCGGGGCCGAAAGTATATTTTAGCGATGGTGGTGCTTCTTAGCAGCGACCTTGACCTCATCAAAAACTATTTAGAAAGGCGGTGAGTATTTGTGAAAAAAGAAATCAATGGAATGATTCTGGCAATCGAAGACGGATATGCCACAGTACTCACTCCTGACGGACAGTTTTTGAAACATAAACTTTCTAAGGAGTCGTGCTATATAGGCGATGAAATTACCTTTGAAACGGCTTTGAATTTAGACTTGGCAACACGAAATGAATGGTTCAGGCAGACCTTTAGGAGACCAATACTTCGAACTGCATTTAGTTTGGGCGTGGTGCTTACGAGTGCCATAACCTCTTGGGCATATCCTACAGGGCACGTCTATATGGATGTAAACCCTTCCATCGGCATAAGTTATAATGTGTACCACCGAGTCATAGGGGTGCAAAGTTTTAATGCGGATGGCGAAACCGTATTAGACTCAGTGAGTCTTTATGGGAAAAGCATAGAAGAGAGCGTCGAAACCTCGTTGATTGCCATGAATGATAAGGGATTTGTCAAAGACGAAACCAGCGGTGTTATTTTAGGCTTCTCGCAAGACAGTGCCAGTGTTAAAGAATCTGTGGTGGAAGCGGTGAGTACCGTGGTGGAAAAAGTTGAAAAAACAATTGAGGTTTCCAGTGTGAAAGTAGAAAGAACTGCGGCTAAGCAAGCAGTCTCAGTGGGCTCGTCACCTATAAAAGTAGCCATTGTCACTGCGGAGTCAAAGAATGGCGCCAATAAAAAAGCTGAAGCGGCAATCACTGAGGCTCAGCTCCAAACAGGTGTGGACATTTTAGAAAATCAAACAACTTCAGAAATCATTCAGTCTAACCCAGAAATTCTGCCACCTGTTAAAGATTCAAGGTTAGATAAAATAAAAAAGACACTAAAAAATAAAAAAGATCAGTTGAAAAAACTGAAAAATAAAGAACAAGAAGATTTAAAATTAGAAATCCTTAAAAAACAAGAAGAAATTAAACGCTTAAATCAACTGAAGAAAAAAAACCAGAACCAGAATACAAATCCAAAACCAAACCAGAATCAGAATCAGAATCAGACTGTCTCGCCTCCTATAGAAGTAACACCTCAAAAACCGTTAGTAGAAGTATTGCCTCAAGAAACACTAATTGAGACCGAGTCGCAAGAAGATGTGCTTGCTTCAGACGAAATCATTGATGAGAGCCAGAGCGAAGCAGATCAAATTGAAAGCATTTCTGGCAGCAGCGCTGCCGAAAAAATAAATGCGCTTATTAATAGGAAGCAACATTTAAAAGCGACTAAATTAAAAATTCTAAACGCTCGTTTAAAACCAGAAGAGCGACGCGTGAAATTAGAGATGATTGAAAAGCAGTTAAAGCAAATTGATCAATTATTAGAGGTTATAAAGAATAAGCCAAACAAAGGGGTTCTCAAAAAAGGGGGTTGAAATATGACAGAAAGATTACAAACTTCTTGCCTACCCCAATTTTAGAAAGGATCCTCCCGAACTCTTCATCAGGAAGCCAAAAGGCAAGCGGTTATCAAAGTGGTGCCGTATACTGTTGAATGGCCAAAGGAGGATTTTCTCATGAAAAGACAATTTATATCAATAATGATGATAGGTGCACTTGCATCGGGTATGACAATGGGCGCATTTGCAAATACTTCAACAACTGCAGCTCCAATTCCTTCAAACACAACTGTTATAACGGAAACAACTTCACCGGGCGGCATTCAGTTCCCGTCAGAAGAAGTAACTGCTAGTTTGCTCTATCAGCAAAGTCAGGGGTTAAGACATCAAATTGAAGCGTTAAAACAACAACTTGCAAGTGTTAATCAAAAAATAGCACAGGCAAACGATACGGTAAAGCATAATAATGGAAACGATCAAAAAAACGAAAAGAAAAATGAAAAGAAAAATGAAAAGAAAAATAATAAGAATCATAAATACACTGGGGCGGAACAAAACGCTCAGCAGAATCTTTTGAGACAACTTACCAAAGAATTTACAGACAAACAAAACACTCTAAATGGTTACAATAAGCAACTTAAAATCATTATGGATAAAATGGAAAACATTAATGACGGCAAATACACAGATAAAGAAAAAGAATATCTTAAACAAATGGAAGAGGCACTTGGCAGAAACAATTCGAAATTAGTGGTCATTCCTGCAGATCGCGTTCTCAGCGATATTCCCAATTTTAAATTAGACATGCCGATGGCTCAAAAAGATGGCGTTATTTATATGCCAAAGTCAGTTTTGCCAAATCAATTTGCGACTGCCGTAAAATATGACGATCAAGGCAAAAAATTCATCTTTAAAATAGATGGCACGCTTGTTGAAATGTTCTTATTGCAAAATGTCATTGAAATAGATGGCATTGCGAAAAAATCGATTGCAAAGCCAATCGTGATGAATGATAAAGTCTATCTTCCAATGAACGACTTACAAAAACTGTTAAATGTTCAGCTGAAATGGGACGCGACAACTAAAGTGCTCGTTATTGACGATTTAGACATTGCAAACCCAGCGGTACCTGTACCTGTGGTGCCAGTGACAAACTAAATAGATAAATGTGCTTTGAAGATCCAGAACGCTTTTACATTAGCGTTCTGGATTTTTATTTTGTAAAATAAACTTAAAATCCGTTGACTATTTAGTAAAAGTTTACTAAGATGAAACTAGATGAAATTCTAAGATGTGATAGATTGGTTGAATTAGAACCTCAACTTGTTTTAAAAAAGGAGTCTGGTTATATGAATCAAGTAGAATTGTTAAAAGCCTTTAAGGCTGTATTTGGAGAAGAACATGCTGAGGGTATTCGGTCGTTTTATGCCCCGGGCAGAGTCAATTTAATTGGAGAACACATTGACTACAACGGTGGATTTGTATTTCCTTGTGCCATTAATAGAGGCACTTTTTTAATAGCAAGACCTCGAAACGATCAAAAAGTAAGAGCGTATTCGGGCAATTTTGAGTCGCTCGGCATTTTAGAGGCAACTCTTGAAAAAACTGAGTTTGATGAAGCTAGAAATTGGTTTAACTACCCAATGGGTGTCATACACACCTTAAAGGAAGAAGGTTGCGTTCTTAAAACGGGACTCGATTTGTATTTCTACGGCAATATTCCAAACGGCGCGGGATTGTCTTCCTCTGCGTCCATCGAAGTGGTGACGGCTGTAATGGCAAATGCCATCGGCGGATTTGGAAAAAGCAATGCGTATTTGGCGGTATTGTGCCAGACTTCTGAAAACAAGTACAACGGTGTAAACTGTGGGATCATGGATCAATTTGCCATTGCGATGGGGAAAAAAGACCATGCCATCTTACTCAACTGTGACACTTTAAGATATGAATATGTGCCTATTAAGTTAGCGGATTATAACATTGTCATCATCAACTCTAATAAACAAAGAAGTCTTGCTGAATCCAATTATAACGAAAGAAGAGAGTCATGCGAAAAAGCGCTGTCAATTTTTAGAGAGCATACACCGCTGAATGCTTTAGTAGACCTAACCATGGCAGATTTTGAAAAATGGCAATCCGAATTGGGCAGCGAAAATGTGGCTAAGCGAGCAAGGCACACCATCACGGAGCAGCAGCGAGTGATCGATGCGGTGAAAGCGCTAAAGCTTGGCGACGTCGAAACCTTTGGCAAGTTAATGAACGCTTCTCACGAATCGCTACGCATAGACTACGAAGTAACGGGTATAGAATTAGATACGCTTGCTAGATTGTCATGGGCATTTGAGGGCGCCATTGGTGGACGGATGACAGGGGCAGGCTTTGGTGGCTGTACAGTTCATATTGTGCAAAAGGATCGGGTAGAGGCGTTTGTGACGTACATGCAAAGTGCATACGAAAATACCATTGGACTAAAAGCGGAGTGCTATGTTGTTGAGGTCGGTGACGGCGCAAGGGAGGTATTTGAATGATTTTAGTATGCGGCGGTGCGGGTTACATCGGCAGCCATATGGTAGACAGACTTATTCAAGAAGGTGAGCAAGTTGTAGTCATAGACTCGCTGGGCACTGGTTTTGAAAAAGCCGTTCACTCAAAAGCCATTTTGGAAATTGGCGATTTAAGGGACGTTGATTTTTTAGATAAAATTTTTGACAAATACCCAATTGATTGCGTCTATCATTTTGCAGCAAGTTCACTTGTTGGCGAGAGCGTTAAAGTCCCCTTTAAATATTATGACAATAACGTGGTAGGAACGCTTCGCCTGTTAGAAATCATGAGCATTTACGGTGTGAAGCGATTGGTGTTCTCATCCACGGCTGCGGTTTATGGAGAGCCTGAATCGGTTCCGATTACAGAAAATCAAAGGAAGTCACCGACGAGTCCATACGGCGAAACGAAACTCGCTGTCGAAAACATGATCAAATGGGCAGACGTTGCCTTTGGGATTAAAAGTGTCTGCCTGCGCTATTTCAATGTGGCAGGCGCCTCAATCGACGGGCATATCGGCGAAGCGCATCAGCCTGAAACGCATTTGATTCCAAACGTTTTAAAGGCAGCACTCGGCGAGCAGAAATTGACTGTTTTCGGCTCTGATTATCCGACGCCAGATGGCACTTGCATCAGAGACTATATTCATATAGCTGATTTGGTAGAGGCGCATCAAAAGGCAATGGCGTATTTGCAATCAGGTGGTCAGACGCGCGCGTTTAACCTTGGAAATGGCGGCGGGTTCAGCGTCAAAGAGATCATAGATGCGGCGGTAACGGTTACCAGACGCGAGATCCCTTATGAAATTAAAGAACGAAGAGCTGGTGATCCAGCCATCTTAGTGGCAGATGCTTCGCTGGCTGCGGAAATTCTAGGATGGAAACCTTTTTATACCAACGTGTTAGACATTATTGAAACGGCGTGGCGCTGGCACCAACTCCACCCAATGGGTTATAAGGAGCCGGAAGATGAGGCGTAATTCAACCAAGTGGGAAAGCGGAAAAGAAATTCAACCAATAAAGCACCAAAAGAAAGAACCCGTTGAACAATCGCTGGAAAGATTGGTTGCCTACGGTGTTAAAGAAAATCTGCTCATCAAAGCAGATGCAACATTGATCCGAAATGAACTGATTGCCTGTCTTCATTTGGAGGACTTTCACCCAGATCGTGTTACCCAAAACTGGGAAACACTTTTAGCAGACGCTCCTAGCATTGATCAGATCATTGAGCCCCTTCTCGATGAAGCTGCAGATCGTGGTCTGTTAAAAGTAGACACGCTTGGCGGAAGAGACCTTTTTGATGCGAAGCTGATGGGCTGCCTGATGGATCGACCTTCTCATATCCATCAGGCATTCCAATTGGCTTATCAAAAGTCTCCTTTAGAAGCTTCAACATATTATTACCATTTAAGTTTGGCATCCAATTACATTCGAAAAGCGCGAACGGATCAAAATAAAGCATGGACGGTGGACAGCGCCTTTGGGAAAATTGACATTACCATTAATCTCTCGAAGCCTGAAAAAGACCCCAAAGAAATCGAGGCAGAAAAACATGCCATTAAAGCAGCTTATCCAAAGTGTTTGCTGTGCGCCGAAAATGAAGGCTATATGGGACGGTTGAACCATCCTGCGCGCCAGAATCACCGCATTATTCCTGTTGATTTAGCGGGAGAACCATGGTATTTCCAATATTCGCCCTACGCCTATTACAACGAACATGCCATTGTCCTTAGCGAAGTGCATCGACCGATGGTCATTGAGAAAAATACGTTTGTTCGTTTGCTAGACTTTGTCGAATTTTTGCCGCACTATTTTGTTGGCTCAAATGCAGATTTGCCTATTGTCGGCGGTTCCATTCTCAGTCATGATCATTTCCAAGGTGGCTGCTATGAGTTCCCAATGGACCGTGCGAAAGTACGCGGACGGTTTGAAAAGACAGGTGTATCAGCCGAGGTGCTTGACTGGCCGCTATCGGTTCTTAGGTTAAAGTCAAAAACAAAAGAGCCGCTCATCACGCTAGCCGATGAAGTGCTCATCGCATGGCGCCAGTATTCGGATGAAGCGCATCAAATCCTCTCGCATACTGGGGAGGTACCTCATAATACCATTACGCCTGTGGCGCGTTTTAGAGAGGGTCAATATGAGTTAGACTTAGTGCTTCGAAACAATCGGACAAACGAAGCCTTTCCAGATGGGATTTTCCATCCACATAGCGACATTCATCCAGTCAAAAAAGAAAACATCGGCTTGATTGAAGTGATGGGTCTTGCGGTGCTTCCCCCTCGACTGGAACAGGAAATTTTATGGATGACTCAGCATATAAAAGGTGAAACGCTTTCAGAACTTGCGGCTCAAAGTGTTGAAAAGCACCTGCCAATGTTAGAGAAAATGTCTGCGCGAGAGGGGGTTGCAAACCTTAAAAATATGGAGGATCAAGAGATTGAAGCAGCTATCCATCAAGAAATAGGTGCGTATTTTGTCGAAGGTTTAACTCACTGCGGCGTATTTTCATCGAATGAAAACGGATTTAATGGGTTTAAAAAGTTTCTTGCAAGTTTAAATTGGGTAGAAATGCAGTAGTGTTAAAAAACTATCTATCTATGGCAAATTGAATGAACTGTTTAACTTATTCAAGCCTGTTAAGGAGTGATCTTATGAGTCAAGAACCTAGATTTTATGGACATACCCAATCCGGTCAAGCGGTTTATGAGTATACCCTGAATAGTCCTTCGGGTGTGACGTTAAGGGCGCTCAATTATGGCGGCGTAATTACGGCTTTAGAAATTCCGATGCCCTCTGGGGAAAGAGAAAATGTGGTACTCGCACTTGAAAATTTGGAAGCCTATGAAAGCAATCCAAACTTTGTCGGCTCGCTGATTGGTCGCTATGGCGGTCGATTGACCACACCGGTAACGATTGATGGAAAAACCTATCAGCTCAGCGCGAACGATCGCGGTAATTGCCTACACGGTGGATTCGAAGGGTTTAACAAAAAAATATGGCAATCTCAGGTTACAAGAGAGGGCGATGCAGAAATTTTGCACCTCAAATATATGAGCCGTGAAGGCGAAGAGGGTTTCCCGGGGAATTTGATGGTGCATATTTCCTATCAACTTTGGAAAGATGGGCATGTTCAAATTATTTATCGGGCAATCTCAGATCAGGACACGATTGTCGGCATGACGCAGCACAGTTATTTTAATTTAAACCCTGCGCAGCTCGATAATCTGGATCATTATTTGCAAATTGAAGCAGATTCTCTCCAAAAAACAGGGGAGAATCAAACGCCGCTTGATGAGCTCATCTCGCTAGAAAATCACGAGATTACTAAGGCGGAAGGCATAAGTGTCATAGAGATGAACCGCTGGATCAAAGAAACGTTTGAAGACGATAAGGGCATTGACCATGCGTTTCACCTCAGAAAATTGGGAAGCGAGTCCTCTGTGCTACCCGTATCTTCTGTGAGACTCTGGAATCCTGCAAACAAGCTTAGATTGACGCTCAGAACTGATTATCCTGCGGTCGTGGTTTATGCAGGCGGGTGGTTGGGTCGTGAAGTGACTCTGAGGGACAAGCGCTGCGCCAGACCTTTTGGCGGACTATGCCTAGAGGCTCAGGAAATTCCAAACGGACCTAATCTTCAAAACTTCGGACTTTCCATTCTCAAAAAAGGCGATTTTTATCATAGGACGTGTACTTGGACGTTTGATTTTGTCGAATAATTAGTTGCAAATACGTGAGAAAAAAATAAAAAAGCGATGTCGCTCCCTAAAAATAGAGGGTGACATCGCTTTTATGCTTTTACTTACATAGATTTTTGAGTTAAATAGAACCTATAAAACCATTTCCTTAAGATCGTCTGCAAAAATCAAATCTGCATGCGTGTTTTCAATGAGCGTTTCTTTCGTCACGCCAGGTCCAAGTTCTAAAACTTTAAGGCCTTCTGGCGTTACTTCCATAACAGCCATTTCTGTGATGATCAGATTCACTTGCGCTGCTGCCGTAAGAGGAAGAGTGCAATTTTTCATGATTTTGGATTCACCTTTAGCCGTGTGCTGCATTGAAATGATGACTTTTTTTGCGCCAGTCACTAAATCCATTGCGCCGCCCATGCCGGGAACCATTTTGCCGGGAACCATCCAGTTGGCGAGGTTGCCATGCTGATCCACTTCTAATGCGCCAAGAACTGTCGCATTCACGTGACCACCGCGAATGATGCCAAATGACATGGCAGAGTCAAAGAAACAGCCGCCCGGAAGAATCGTAACGGGTTGTCCGCCTGCATTGGTCAAACTCATGTCAATCTGCTCTGCAGTAGGCTCTGGGCCAAGACCGATGAGGCCATTTTCAGATTGGAATAAAAGGTCTACCCCTTCAGGGATATAATTGGCAACCATTGTTGGAAGGCCAATGCCAAGATTAACGAGATCGCCATCTTTCAGTTCTTTTGCAACGCGTCTAGCGATGATTTCTTTTGCGTCCATTTGAATGCTCATTATAAGTTACCTCCCACAATATGATGCACGAAGACTCCAGGCGTCACGACGTGATTCGGGTCGATTTCGCCAATTTCTACGAGAGACTCCGCTTCAACAATGACGCAATCTGCAGCCATTGCCATGAGAGGATTAAAGTTTCTAGTGGTGCCCTTGAAAGCAATGTTGCCTTTTTTGTCAACGATAGAACCGAAGATCAAAGCAACGTCAGCTCTAAGTGGCTTTTCAAGGATAAATGTTTTGCCATCGACTGTGATGAGCTCTTTGCCCTCTTCAACAATCGTGCCAAGACCTGTAGGCGTTAAAATGCCGCCAAGACCCATGCCGCCAGCTCTTACTTGCTCAGCTAAAGTGCCCTGTGGGACTAAAACCACTTCTGTCTCACCCGCTGTCATTTGTCTGCCAGTTTCTTTGTTTGTTCCAATGTGAGAAACAATGACTTTTTTGAACTGCTTGCTAACAATGAGTTTGCCAATGCCTCTATCTGTGAAAGAGGTGTCGTTTGCGATTAACGTCAAGTCTTTGACGCCTTTTTCAACGAGCTTGTCGATGAGACGTTCTGGCGTGCCACATGCTAAAAAGCCGCCGATCATAACCGTCATGCCGTCTTCGATAAAACCAACGGCTTCATCTAAATTGATGAGTTTATTCATTTGCTATTTTCCCCCTGTCTTCATAAGATGACCCTGTGACCATCATATCAGAAAAGTCGGGAAAATTCACCCAAAGCTTGTGATATAATATAAGTAACTTAAAGAATAAAAGGGTGGTGTAACGTGGAAACCATTATCGGCAAAGTGGAAGAAATCGTCTTTAAAAACGATGATAATGGGTTTGTAATCGCCGTTATCGAATCGGAAAATGAATACATTTATATAAAAGGCTGCATGCCTTATCTGCAGGAAGGCGAAAATGCCTCGTTTCAAGGGACGTTCAAGTCTCATGCCGTTTACGGCGAACAGTTTGAAGTCAACCACTGGGAAGTGATTCTGCCAACCGATGAAGTGGACATTCGCCATTATTTGTCCTCTGGACTTATTAAAGGCATTGGCCCGTCAATGGCAGAGCGGATCGTGGATGCGTTTGGCGTGGATACGTTTGATGTGATTCAGTTGGCGCCAAGGCGCCTCCTAGAAGTGTCTGGAATCGGCGAAAAAAAATTAGAAGAAATTGTGGATGCGTTCAGAGAACAAGTGGGCGCAAGAGACGTGATTATTTTTCTTCAGAAATTCGGACTCACCACCAATCAGGCGGTAAAAGTCTTCAAAAAACTGGGCGCCACCGCCAAACAAGTGGTTTCGGAGAATCCATACGAACTGGCGAGCCATATTGATGGATTTGGCTTTAAAATGGCAGACGCCATCGCCAAGCGAAATGGCATCGACCCTAGAAGTGGCTACCGCATAGCGTGTGGCATTCTGTTTGCCTTATCTCAGCAATCCAACAAAGGGCACCTTTATGTGCCGGTAAAAATTTTGGTCGGCGCAAGTGTGGAAGTGCTTTCAATAGAAGACGATTTGGTTCAAAAGGAACTCTATGAAATGGCCGTGATGGGCGCTGTGATCATGGACAATTTTAGCGGCGAGGACGTGGTGTATTTGCCATACCTCCATTATGCAGAATCTAAAGTCGCCAAATACGTGAACCAAAAATTAACGGAGCAGCCCATTGCCATCAGTTTTGACATTTCAGAAGCCATTTCAGAAATCGAAGACATCAGAGGCATTAGCCTAGCTGAAATGCAAAAGCAAGCCCTTGAAGCCTCTGTGCACGAGTCAATGGCCATTATAACAGGTGGGCCTGGAACTGGAAAGACCACCATCATCAACGGACTCATTCATATCTTTGAAAAAGCGGGACTTAAACTCGTTCTCGCCGCGCCAACGGGCAGAGCGGCCAAGCGAATGACGGAAGCCACTCAAAGGGAAGCCAAAACCATTCACCGCTTACTGGAATACAATTATAGCGAAGAAGAATCTATGCTCGCTTTTAATAAAAACGAACACCAGCCATTAGAAGTAGACGTGGTCATTGTGGACGAAGTCTCCATGATCGACATGGTACTCATGATGCATCTAAGCAACGCTATTTTGCCTAAAACACGCTTGATTCTCGTAGGAGACGCCGATCAGTTGCCATCGGTTGGCCCAGGAAACGTCCTTCGAGACCTTATTTTAAGCGATGTGCCTGTGGTTACCAGACTGGATCAAATTTTCAGGCAGGGCGAACTGAGTGCCATCGCCTTAAACGCCCATAAAATCAATCACGGCGAAATGCCCATTCTCAACGAAAAAGATAAGGATTTTTATTTTATACAAGCAAGGAGCCAGATGGAGATCACTCAGGCAATTCGCAATTTGTGCCTAAAGCGCCTGCCGGATTATTACGGCGTTGACCCCATTAAAGACATTCAAGTGCTTACGCCAGTTAAAAATTCCAACATCGGCACGCACAAGCTCAACCAAGTGCTTCAAGAGGCTCTAAACCCTCTCAGTGGCAGCGTCAAAGAAAAAGTTTTCGGCGACCGCATTTTTAGAACAGGCGACAAAGTCATGCAAATTAAAAACAATTACACGACCAAATGGAAGACGGTTGAAGGCACAGAAGGTGAAGGTGTGTTCAACGGAGACATCGGCTACGTTTCTGAAATAGATGACAAACACCGCCAAATACACATTCTCTATGACGATGAAAAGACCGTGCGCTATGAATATGCACAACTTGACGAACTCGTGCATGCCTACGCCGTGACTGTCCATAAGAGCCAAGGCAGTGAATTTCCTGTGATCATCATGCCGGTGACTTGGTGCGTACCAATGCTTATGACCAGAAATATTTTATATACCGCCATTACCAGAGCTAAAAAGTTGGTTGTGCTAGTGGGCGAGGAAAAATATATCAAAGCTTTTACAGACAATACTGACGGTGGCGTTCGCTACTCGGCACTAAAGGAACGCATTCAATTGCTTTCTGTGGACGCAATACGTGGTGGTGTTCATGAATAAAACGATGACAGGTCTTATGGACTTCATTTTTGGAGTGAACCCCAATTGTGCGCTGTGCGGCAGAGATGTGGTAAATGGTCAATACGGGATTTGCGCAGACTGCATTGAAACGTTTCCTTTTGCCGAGCGACCGTTAATAGGAAAAAGTTTGTCCGTGTGTCGTTATGAGCCACCAGTCAAACAAATGATCTATGACTATAAATACAACGAACAGCGCTATTTGGGAAAATCGATGGCACAGATGATGGCGGACTTAGTGCTAAGTTATAAACTTGAATTTGACTATGTGCTGACCGTTCCGAGCAGCGAAAAACGAAAAAAAATACGGGGTTTTGATCATACACGTTATATTGCAGAGGTTTTATCTGAAAATTTGGGTATAGAATATAGTGATACTTTCCTTGTGAGAACGCGCGAGACCAACCGCTTAAAAGGCCTTAGCAAGGCAGAACGGTTAGTGGAACTCGATAGCGTTTTTGAAGTGGATTTTGGAGAGGCATTGCAAGGAAAGCAACTTTTACTTATAGATGATATTTTGACCACAGGTGCGACACTTAGTGCCTGCACACAAGTATTGATGCCTTATCAGCCCAAAGAAGTATATTGGTTGACGTTTGCGATGGTAGAGTAATCTAAGGGGGAAGCTGTATGCAATTAAAAAATTGTGTTAAGTGTGGAAGAATGTTTTCAGCAGAGGAAGGACAGAAATTTTGTTCAAATTGTTATGAAAATGATGATGAAATTTTCAGACTGGTCAGAGAATATATCTATGACAATCCAGGTTCATCGGTTGAAGACGTTGCTATAGCAACGGAAGTCGATGAGGACAAGATACTCAAATTTTTAAGACAAGGAAAGCTGGCACTTAAAGGCGATGGCGTAGGCCTTGAATGCGAGCGCTGCGGAAAGACAATTTCCTCAGGGCGTTACTGCGATGCTTGTAGCGCTGAAATGAAAAAGGGCTTTAATCAGGCGTTTGGAGTGGATAAGAAACAGGTGCCTGCACCAGCACCTGTAAAGAAGAAAGCGCCAGAGAGTAGGGGCATGTTTATTAAGAAATAGAGAAAATGGGTCATATATAAAAAAAAATAATTTAAATTGCATTTAAGTGTAAACATACCCTCTGATTTGCCGATATTGTTAATAGACAATTAGGTAGATCAGGGGGTGTTTTTAAATGAAAATTAATAGTAATATTGGCGTACAGAACGTCGTTAAAGCCTATCAAAAGGTGGCTCCTAAAGCTGAACAAAAGACTCACGTCGGTTTTGAGACAGATAAAATTGAAATTAGCAAGGAAGCAAAAATTCAACAAGCGGCAATGAAGGCGCTTCATCAACTGCCAGAAATCAGAGAAGAAAAGGTTGCTCAAATTAAAGAACAAATCAAAACAGGCAATTATAATCCAACTGCTGAACAAGTCATAGACAAAATGCTAGAGATTATCAAATAGACTTTCAAAGGGGACTCGTGAGGAGTCCCTTTTCTTAAAATAGTTAGGTAGGATTTTCAAGTCCTCATCAGAAAAAGGAGAACATGAAATGAAAAAAATGGTAGCGGATTTAGTTTTGATCTTAACAAAGGAAAGAGATGTCTATAACGAAGCCGTTAAGATTGCACAGGAAAAACAGCAAGTCATCATTGACGGTAATATTAAAGTTTTAGAAAAAATGACTCTAAGAGAGCAAACTTTAGTGGCATCACTTATAAAATTAGAAAATATGAGAGGGAATGTTTCAAGTGATTTGATTCGTTCTCTTCAAGCGGAACATGTAGAAAATTTAAATGACCTTATTGCCTACTTAGATGAAGCGTCAAAACAAAAAATTGAACGCGTTAAGGACGAACTTGCCCAAGCCGTTCTCAGTTTGAAAAATAAAAATGAACTTAATGGCAAGCTCCTAGAGCAGTCTCTTGATATGATCCACCTCAACATGGAATTAATGAGCAGTCTTGAGTCAGATGGTCGATACACGCAAGGTGCGGCTGATACAAAGGTTAAAACGAAAAGCAGTATTTTCGACGCCAAAGTATAGGGGGGAACCAAAAATGCCATCACTTTTTGCAGGTTTAAACATTTCCAAAATGGGTCTTTTTTCTCAACAACGAGCCCTTCATACACTTTCTCACAATATTGCCAATGCCAATACTGAAGGATATACACGTCAAAGAGTGGATATGCACGCAACAAGTCCAGAGCAATTGCCTGGTAGCTACGGCATGGTTGGAACTGGCGTAGATGTGGATGCAGTTAAGCAAATTAGAAATGAATTCTTAGATTTTTCCTTTAGAGGCGAGAACTCTAAGTTAGGACAGTATCAAGTATATGATGATATTTTAAAGAATGTAGAGGGGATTTTTAAAGAACCTTCAGATGCAAGTTTCGGTAAATTGATGGACAATTACTATGCGTCTTTGCAAGAACTTAGCAAAACGCCAGAGAACCTAACGGTTAGAGCTTTGGTAAGGCAAAGGGGTATTGGTCTTGCAGAAGGCATACAAAATATGTCGGAGTCACTCAAAAAAATGCAAAAAGATACAAACTTCGAAATGGGCGTGGCTGCAACAGAAATTAATGGTTTTGCTCAGCAAATTTCGAGTTTAAATAAAATTATTTTTAATTCTGAACTTACGGGTGGAAAAGCCAATGATGTTCGTGATCAGAGAAATTTACTTGTAGATAAATTATCAAAACTTACAAAAGTAGATTACTATGAAGACAATAACAAGGGTTTTCATGTCATGATCAATGGCCATGAATTGGTGAACCACTTTAGTTACGATCAATTGGATACGATTCCTAGAACAGCTCGTGCAAATGAAGATGATGTAGACGATATTATCGATTTTAAGTGGAAATCTGGTGCTGATTTTAGAACGTCTGAAGGCAAAGTTGCCGCTATTATTCAAATGAGAGACAATATTGACGGATCAAATAAAGGGATTCCATATTATGTAGACAAACTCAATGAATTTATAGATACATTGGCCTCTGAAATGAACAATATTCATAGCCAAGGGTTTGGTCTTGCAAGCACAACCGGTGTTAATTTCTTTACTTTTTCAGATAAGACGACAGCAGAGTACAATGCTTATTTCTTAGCGGAAGGGTTAAATAAAGGTGCGCCTATAGACGTAACCTCTTCTGTTATTCAAGGCATAAATGCGACACCTGTACTTATGACAAAGGAAATTGAAGAGAGTAATGCTCAAATTATTAGAAGTAATATTAATAACATATTAAAAAATAACCCTGATTATGCTAAAAAATCTGTGAAGTTAATTGATGGCAAATATTATGTGACGGACAGATTAAAAGCCGATCAAGTGACAATTTCTAGAGACATAGACCTAGATTTAAATAAAATTGCAGCAGCAGATAACGCCAATCCGCTTCCGGGCAAAAATACAAATGCACTTAAAATGGCAGCCAGTCGAAATAACGTCAAACTTTACGATTGGGGTAGTCCAGACGACTTTGTTAAGTCTTTGGTTACCAACCTTGCGGTTGATAAGCAAGAAGCGACACGAGTCTATACAAATCAAGGGGTTCAAATGAAACAATTAACAGTAAGTAAAGATTCTTATTCAGGTGTATCGTTAGATGAGGAAATGGCGGATATGGTGCGTTTCCAACAAAGTTATAATGCAAATGCAAGAATGCTAAGCACTTTTGACGAAATGATTGACATCATAGTGAACAAGTTGGGTGCTGGTCGATAAACCATAGAATTTTGATTGTTAGGATTAAATTGATTTGTAGGATAAAGAGGTGAAAATATGAGAGTAACCAACAGCATGATGATCACCAATATGCTTTCTAATTTAAATACAAATTTAAATGTGATGAGCCGAAAGCAAGATGAATTATCAACGGGTAAAAGAGTTATTTTTGCTTCGGATGATCCGGTAGCAGCGGCTAAAATTCTGAAGTTTAAAACAGATATTGCAGATATGACGCAGTACAGTAAGAATACAAGAGATGCTCAGGCAATGTTAGATGCTAGTGAGTCAACGGTCTCAGAAATGGGATCAGTTCTTCAGCGTGTTAGAGAGTTAATTGTTAAAGCGGCAAATGGAACCAATACAAAAGATGATACTCAAAAAATAAGAGAAGAAATCATACAATTGCGAGATCATTTAATTTCAGGTGGTAATTCAAACTTTACTGGTAAATATCAATTTTCAGCCTATTTTACGGATAAACCTTTACTTACCAGTGATGGCAAATACAACATTCCTATTACAGCGCAAGATCTGATCAATAAACCTGTAGCCATTTATGAAATTTCTCCTAAGGAATATATGCCTGTAGGTACTTATGGGGTTGATTTGTTTGGCTATGAATTAGATGTGAGTAGTTTTTCAAGTTTGATGCCAAGTGATGTGATGGTGAAAGGTGTAGCGGCTCAAAAGGCGGCAATTCAAACTGATTTTAGTTTGACAACAGACTACACTGCGCAAACGCTGGGTGTTAACATTGGGGCAATGACATTCAATGTAAATACAATAAATTTAAAAGGAACTGCTTTAAAGCCGGTGGATATGCAAAGTGTACTCGATGAGTATAGAAATTCAATGAGTGGCACTACAAAATTATCAACAGTTGCAGATGTCTATTTTGATGGCAATAAAAAATTAGTTGTTCGTACCAAAAATATTGGTGCAACAAATAATGTAACACTCACAGCAAGTGCGGGGTTGACAAATCTTGTGAATATTTCAAACCCTGAAAACCAATTACCAACAGCGCTTTCCACGATTGTAGCGGGTGTCAATTCATTAAATACAAATGTAACTGGTGGAGCCGTAACTGCGCCCAATGTAGCAGATTTTCGCGGGAAAAGTTTTGTGATGACCTATAATGGCGTTACGAAGACCATTTTAATACCGAATGATGCCATTTTGATCAATTCTCCAGCTACTTTACAGACAAATCTCCAAAGTTCTATAGATACAGCTTTTGGAGTGGGTAAAGTTACTGTAGGTACAGCGCCTCTTAAATTTGAAACAGTTCTTAATCCTTTAGACCCAGTTAAGCCAGAACTTAGAATTCAAAAAGTTGTGACGACAGAAACAAAAATGATTAAGGATATGAATACATTTATTGGGTATTTAGATATAGGCGATACAACCGCTATTTCGGGTTTTGTTGGAAAAATAGATGGTCATATGAATCAATTGTTAGCCGTTCGTGCGGATATTGGCGCAAGAAGTAATCGACTTGAACTCATAGAAGCGCGGATTGCAGAAAACAGTGTCACTTTCACGAGACTGTTAAGTGATTCTCAAGATGCAGATATGGCAGAAGTCATCATGGCGCTTAAGAACGCTGAGAACGTTTACAAATCTGCATTGTCAGTTGGAGGCAAGATTATTCAACCGTCGTTATTAGATTTTATAAGATAGAAATAGGGTGATTATATGCTTTTGGTCATTGAATCTCAATCAGCACAAATTGGCATTAAAACACAAAATGCAGTGGTGAATAGACAGACATCATTGGCAAAGAATTCTTTAAAAACGGAGGCGCCAAAACTTGAAATAGAGTCTACCTTGCCCCAAATTCAAATTGATCAAAGCCAATGTTTTTCTGAAAGTGGATTGAAAAATGTTTTTGAGCTGACAAGTGAAAATGCGGCAATGTCGGTTCAACTTATGTACCAAAGTATTGGAAGGGTTGCTGAACAAGGCAATGAGTTGACGAACATTCAAAATGGCGGAAATACAATTGCGGAACAGGCAAATTATAATGCTTACGGTCAGTTTGAAAAAGAGTTTGGCATGGTTACTATGCCAAGATCAAGGCCCAAAATAAGCGTTAGAGAAGGTACTACAACTGTAAACGTCACAAAAGGGACAGTTAATAATAATCTTTTAGAAGGAAAAATAAATTCTGAATACAACCCAGGCAAGGTTAATATTTATTTGATTCAGGAACGTAATTTAAAAATGAGATTTGAACCATCGCAACTTGATCTAAAAGGATAATGGACATGAGCAAATATTTTTTAATATATATTCTATAATTGGAGTGATTTGATGGAAATTATGACTGACATTTTTGGAATGCTAACGTATGAAGAGACCGACGTATTAACATTTAGCGAAGGCTTATATGGGTTTGAAACGGCAAAAGAATTTATATTGATTCAAATACCAGAAACACCATATTGGTCACTCCAATCCATTGATGTGGAAGATTTAGCTTTTACAGTAACGACACCATTTGCTTTTTACACGGAATACGATTTTGAAATTTCTGAACAAGTGGTCAAACAATTGTGCTTGGATTCTTTGAATGACATGGAAATATACAATATTATTGTACTCAGAGACCCATTGGTGGAGAGCACGTTTAATTTAAAGGCGCCATTGGTAATAAATACAGAAAAAAGGATTGCGAAGCAAGTCATTTTAAATGAAGATTTTCCTCTAAAGTTTCAATTTCTACTTAATGTGGAGGAATAAAAATGCTGATTTTATCAAGAAAAAAAGAAGAGTCATTAATAATTAATGGAAATATTGAAATAAAAATTTTAGATATGGGCAATGGCATAGTAAAATTAGGCATCGTAGCACCAAAAGAGGTTGAAGTTCATAGAAAAGAAATATTCGAAAAAATAAAAGAAGAAAACAGAGCTTCAATTTCGGGGAATTATCTATTGAAAAAAATTTCAGAAGAGAAGAAATAAAAGTAGTTTATATTCAAAATTTTAAAGTGTTTCATTTTGAAGGCAAAAGGGTATATAAAAAAATGATACTTTAACCCATTATGTCAAGGAGGCGAAAATCGATGAATTTTGAAACAAAATACTTTGGGAATATCGAGATTGAAGAAAATGCAGTTATTCATTTTGAAGAAGGGCTACCAGGGTTTGAAGACAAAAATAAATTTGTCATTTTGAACAATTACGATACAGACGAGCCGGTTCCATTTATGTGGTTACAGTCAACACAAGAACCGAATCTTGCATTTGTTGTTACTATTCCCTTCTTTATGAGACCCAATTATGCATTTGATATTCCCACAGAGGTTTGTGAAGAACTTGAAATTACCTCAGCAGAAGAAGTTGGCGTTTATACGATTTGCAGAATTGCAGGTAGCATAGAGAGTATGACGATAAACCTTAAAAGTCCAATTGTGATCAATTCAAAAAATAGAAAAGCAATGCAAATGATGATTACGGATGGTAGATATACTACTAAAGAAATGTTTTAAAAATAAATTGAAATTCGGTTAAAATTGTTAAAGATATCTTATTAATATGTCGATAAGATGTATGAAAGGGTTAGTAGCACGGCCGGGTATTAACCCTTCATCATAGCAAGGACGCTATAGTAGAACTTAAATTCAAGGAGGAACTTTTATGAGAATCAATAATAACTTAATGGCAATGAATACACACAGACAACTTAGCATCAATACAACTGGCGCTTCAAAATCAATTGAAAAATTGTCTTCAGGTTCTAGAATCAACAGAGCTGGCGACGATGCAGCTGGATTATCAATCTCTGAAAAAATGAGAGGCCAAATTAGAGGCTTGGATCAAGCTTCAAGAAATGCTCAAGATGGTATTTCTTTGATTCAAACAGCTGAGGGTGGACTTGATGAAATGCATTCTATTCTCCAAAGAATGAGAGAACTTGCAGTACAAGCTGCAAATGATACTAACGTAGCTGGGGATAGAACGGCAGTTAAAACAGAGATGGATGAATTGTCATTAGAAGTGGGAAGAATTGCAAACAACACAGAATTCAATACACAAAAATTGCTTGCCGGCGCATTTAGTGGTAAAAAATTCCATATCGGTGCGAATGATGCTCAAGTATTAGACGTTAAAATTGCAAGTATGACTAACACTTTATTAGGCGTTGCAGCTGGTTCTGTCTCAGTTGTATCAGCAGCAACGGCGGGTAAAACGGTTACTCAAATCAATGCTGCAATCATTAAAGTTTCAACAGAAAGATCAAAACTTGGTGCATGGCAGAATAGACTTGAGCATACAATCAAAAACCTTGACAACTCTTCTGAGAACCTTCAAGCGGCTGAATCAAGAGTTAGAGATGTAGACATGGCGAAAGAAATGATGAACTTCACAAAACAAAACATTTTGACACAAGCATCACAAGCAATGCTTGCACAAGCAAACCAAGCACCTCAAGGCGTCTTACAATTGTTAAGATAAGCAAAAATAATTTGAAAAGCCGAGAATTATTTCTCGGCTTTTATTTTTTAGGGGGAGTTTTCTTGCTGTTAAGTATATGCATGATGGTAAAAGATGAAGAAGCCAATTTGGAAAGGTGTTTAAAAAGCATACAAAATATTTTGAAAGCAATAGATTCAGAATTAATCATAGTAGATACGGGATCAACAGATAGAACGGTTGAAATTGCTAAAAATTATACACAGAATGTTTACCATCATCCTTGGAATAATAATTTTTCCGAAATGAGAAATATTAGCATTGGATATGCAAAAAGTGAATGGATTTTTATTCTTGATGCGGATGAAGAAATCAAAGAAGATTATGGTATTATTGATTTTTTTAAAGAAAAGAAACATCAAAGCGAATTCAATACTTTGGCTATAAGGTTTAGAAATTTTTTAAAAAAAGACAATTTAAAT
>JAYVIR010000001.1:0-54052 GCA_043770095.1 Eubacteriales bacterium | reverse complement strand
CGACCAGCGAAAAATCCAAAATATCGGATTTTAACAAACCTTGGTGGGAGCACATGCATGAGAAACCGCCGAAGAAACTCTGTTCCTTCTAAAGTCATTATTTTACTCTTACCATGATTTGAATGTAGCACAAAGTTTTGATAAGAATAATCGCTTTGAAGCCAGCGATAATTCTTATCAAATAGCACTTTGAGCTACTTCGGTGAACTTTAAACAAGTTGAATTTAAAATTCAACTTGTGTGCATAATCCTTATACCGAAAAGAAACATGTGTATCAGTGATATCAACGATTCTGTGGTTTGAAATGGCAACCCTATGCGTGTACTGGCATAAATATTTCACCACATTCACAGGTGAAGCCAAAGACTCTTTGGCAAATACAACGAAATTTTTTTGATAGAGTTCATCGAATATTGGTTTAAGCGCTTTCTTTTGAACCGTTTCACCTGATTTGCCATTTATGATTTTGCCATGAGAAACTAGCAAGGCAAGTTCTTTATGAAAAATGGCACGAAATACTTTAGAAATCACTTTGACTGGGAACAAATATTTCTTCTTTGAAGGAATAAAACGCTGAGTTTTTTCACACAACCACCGCCAGGTACAATGAAATGAACATGCGGATGATAGCTGAGCGTTTGCCCCCAAGTATGAAGAATGCCAGTCAATCCAAGCTGTGCGCCGAGACGTTTTGGGTTTTTAGCGAGTTGTTGGAGAGCTACTACTGCCGATAAAACAACAAGCCATATAGTAGGTTTTGATTGCAATATATCAGCGAATTGAGTTGCTCGGGCACGGTAAAAACCAAATGGAAGTAGTGAATATTCAGAAGATCAGCCATCCGATCCATTTGCCAAACCACACGCTTGAAACTTTGACAAAGCGGACAATGCCTGTTTCTGCAGGAGTTGTAGGCGATGGAAAGATTGCCACAGCCAAGACAAGTATTGGCATGACCTCCAAGGGCATCGGTTCGACTAGTTGAAAGATCTCGAAGCACTTTGTACTGGTGAGTAGACAATTTTCTCTGCTTGGCAAGCGGCTTTGCAAAACGGTCGATAACGGCGCGTAAATCAGTCATGAAACACCTCGAGTGTGTCGAGCGGGCTGGCAATAAGCAGGGTGTCGGCAGTTGTTAGGTGTAAATACTGAGAAGTCGTTCTGATATCTGAATGTCCCATAAGCTTTTGAATTACAGCAATATCAACGCCACTACGGATAAGATGCGTCGCAAAACAATGGCGTAAACTATGAAGTGAAGTGCCCACTGGAAATCTAAGTTTAACGACATGTTCATTCATGACTATTTGCAGACTTCTTGTATTTAGCTGCTTTCCAGTTTTGGCGTTAAAGAAAAGCCAGTCAGTAGGTTTATAGGCGATGTAATATCGTCTAAGGAGCAAAAGATTTCTGTTAGATAAAAGCGTTAGTCGTTCTTTAGAGCCTTTGCCAGAGCGAATGCGAATATGCATGGCCGAGGAATTGATGTCAGAAACTTTTAGATTCATGAGCTCGCTGACACGAAGGCCACCTGAGTAACAACACATGAGCATCTTCGTGGATAAAAAAGAAATAATCGAAATCAATAAAAAATATTGGAATCAGCATGCTGATTTATGGTTTGGTGCAACTGCACTTCCTATATATGGTGTAAAATTTACATCAGAAAATGAATTAAATTTATTCGGTGATGTGTCTGGGAAAAAGATGCTAGATATCTGTTGTGGGATTGCGACTATCAGAAAAAAGGCTATGCAAGTGAAGCACTAGATTTAGTTTCAAGCATATTTAGAAATGAAGGCAAGCAAACATTTTACACATCTTGTGCATTAAAAGAAGACGAAGAAGCAAGTCCCTATGATTTTTATATAAAATATGGATTTGTTGACACAGGTATTAAAGATGATGATGAAGAAGTTTTAAAATTGGAATTATAAAACATTACCATTATAGACTGAACTGATTGAACGCGTTTTATAATGAAAAAGAAAACGATTTGATGATGGTTTTAGAAAAAGATATGAGCGAAAGGAGTGATTATGACAATGAATATAAAAAAAATCTCAAAGGTAATAAATATTGTATTAATAATAAGCATATTTATTAGTGTTAAGCCAATTACATTTGCATCTACTATTAATTTTAATCCGCTTGTTTTTATCGAGAAATTGTCATCTCAGGAGTACAAAGGTAAGCAATCGGGTACGTTGGGATATGACAATGCTGTAGCGTATATTGAAAAACAAATGAGGGAGGTTGGGATGTTACCGATCCTAGATCCTTTGTCTTATAAACAACCATATGAAACGAAGATTGGCACATTGAAAGAAAGTAAAGTGTTGATTAACGGAAAAAACCTTATACTGATGAAAGATTATATGGTCAATGCGAGATCGTCATCGGCTACCGTAGATACAGATAAAATTTATTATGCTGGAACTGGCTTAGAAAAGGATTTTATCGGTATGCCATTCGATTCTATTGCTATTTTCAAGTATAAAGATTCTACAGGCAATTTGCCGTTGGGAATTTCTGACAGGGCGTTATTGGCAAAAAGCAAGGGTGCAAAAGCAGTATTTGTTATAGTTAATTATGAATACAAAATTGGAGATAATGAACATCCTATAGGTGCAACAGATAATGGTATTCCAATAATCTATATTTCAGAAGAAGTTGCTTCAAAAATATTTAATACATCTATGACGGATACACCATCAAAAATGAATGATACGAAAGTGTCTCTGAAAATAAATATTGAAAGAAAATCAGCTAAATCGAACAACCTGATTGGTGTAATACCAGGAATACGAGAAGACAAGGCTATTTTGATTGTAAGCAATATAGACGGGTTTGGTACACTGCCAGATGGCAGCAGCTACCCAAGTACGATTGCAAGTGTTGTATCACCAGCGGTTATGCTTGACCTAGCAAAATATTATTCAGAACATCAACCCAAGTATACACTCATTTTTGCAATGGTTGGTAGCAAGTGGACAACACAAGACGGCATTAAGGCACTTGTCGATAAAATAGATTTCACTAATATTGTCACTACTCTAGATTTGTATGCAATGGGGACATCGGTAGGTGGAAATCAAGCAATCAACGTAAACTACGTTGATCCAGCTCAAATAGATCTTGCAAAAAATATCAGTGCTAAAATCGACAAATCGAATATTATTTACAATTCAAACGATTTTGGAAATGCATCATCATCGCAAATTATTAAAAGTACTAAAAATTTATTCATGTTAAGGCAAAGTGGTTCTTGGATAGATGATTCTATGTTGGATCAGGTTAAGAATTTGGACAAGTTATCCTATATAGCCTCATATGAAGCTGTAAAGAAGACAATTGATACCCTGATAACTGATTTTGAGCAACCAAGTGAATATCAATATACAATGATACCTAAAAGTGAGATTAATAATGAAGTTAATCAAACCTATTCATATCGAGAAACAAAGTACTTTAAAGTTTATTACGAAGTGGGTAGTTCTGCAGATTTAGCGATGAATATTCAAAATCTTAAAGAAATGGACGTTGTTTATGAAAAAATAATGGCGCTAAACTACTACCCTGCGCTTATAGGAACAGATAAGTTTAAAGTATATATAATAAATGATAAGGTAAATATTCCAATTTTATTAGATCGTAAGGATTTGATTGGACGGCTCGAATCGGCAGGCGGAGGTTCAGCATCAAAGACTAGATCAGCACTCTATATGAAACAATTTTTTCTAGGAACGCTTTCTCATGAATTAAATCATACTTTGGCAAGTTTAAAAGGTATTGCAACAACTACAAAGAATCATAATAACATTTATCAGGAAGTAACGGGTAATACCCACAATGTATTCTATTCGTTAGAAAAAACACCTAAGCCGATAACTGATGCCTCGATTATGATCAATCAATACTTTTATAGTTATGAAGCGGCTGATTTTAAAACAATAGCAAATGATTACAAGAATCTATTTAAATGGGAATGGTTTTATAAAAACGGGGTGGATTACAATGGAAAATGGCAAAATACCTATAAAACTTTAGGTTCCATGATTACATATATTAAATATAATTATGGAGAAAGCACTGCAAGAAGAGTTATGACTCGAATTTATGAGATGAATACGAAACAATATAATAATGATGATGTTCAGGCAGCTTTTCTAAAGGAAATCAATGTATCACCTGATCAATTTTTAGAGGCTTGGAGCAAATGGGTCATTTCAAGCGGAAATGATCTTGTAAACACGAATGGTTATGAAGATAAAAAAACATCTTACGACTTTGCTAAAATTTATACTAAAGAAATTGTACCAATGCAAAATATAACAACACAAAAAGTAGCAACACAACAATCAGATGTTTCAAATGCGATAGATATCAATAAATTACCAGTTATTAAATCTAACCAAAAGACATTCTTCGTAAATGTTGATGATGGACTGACATACCAAACATTGGATTATAGAGTTTGGTCAAATAGTCATAAGACTTTGGTGCTTAAATCATTTGGTGCCGCTCAAGATACATTAAATATGTATGTTAAGATTAAAGTTGATACACCAGTTTGTGGATTTGTAGCATGCTTAGTAAATGATACACCTGGTCTTATGTTTCGCAAAACACTTGCTAAAAAAGGTGAAAATACAATTATTTTGAAATTTAGCAAAAGTGATATTGTGAATTTGCCTGAAAAAATAGTCATAAGTTTTCACGGCGGCAATACTACAAATTCGTTTACGATTCCTAAGTTTAAATAATGAGTATTGTAATAATTTGTTGAGCAATTAAAAAAATCCAATACATCGCTTAACTTAAAACTAACAAAATTAGCTATTGTCACGCAGCCTTACGGGTACTTCATGGCAATAGCCAATCTACAGAGGAACGGGAATACCGTGCAGCCAGCTACGTGAATTTGCGGAGCAGTATATGAAAGGTTAGATAATTAAAATTTTAAATCATAATTTTTGTAAAAACTTGTATAAATTTATACAGGTTTTAATTTTATAATACAATATAAATTTTTTTATGCCGAAATGGAAGGAACTACATGATTTTGATAGAATTATAACTAAATAATCAAAATATCATTTAGAGTAATACGAGCTTGGAATACAGCAAGATAGAAAGTAATCATGATTGTACCAGTTGTATATGCTCTTGTAAAAGTCTTAATTCAGGGAGAATTACAATGTTTATAAAAGATATTGAAGTCTTGTTTAGATGCCCCAAACTTGAAGACTCATTAGAAATCATTCAATACTATAATAAAATTGGTGGCGAAACAGATTTCCATACTTTTAGGAAAAATGAGTATTCAAAAGATAAAGAACAGCCGGTCTTTGAATCATATAATCGTAAAATTCTACAGATCGTAAAACTTAAGACTGATGGTAATTATTTCATAGCTGATGGAAATTTTCTGCCGGGTTTAGAGACAATATCATTTGATAGAAAAATAGAGCAGGCACGCTGTTATTGGAAGGGATACAGTGATAATATTTTTCTATAAGTGTTAATAGATGGCAATATCGAAGTACTGGAGATTATTGATGAGTACGAGTTAACTTCGTAAGCAGTATTTATTATAGGAGGTTGATTATATGAAAATTCCGTTTTTTCCTGGAATACTTATTTTGCTTTTATTTAATATCATTTTTGCTAAGTATTGGTGTGAATTTGCAGATTTGGTTGGTAAAAAAATATGTCTGAAAAAGTTAATTGAATGGATTTTAAATAAATTTAATTTTATTTAATTAATATAATCTGCACAAGCATTTGTATCGAACTCAATCGAGGGGTATGAGAGCATATTTCTCTATAAACCAAAGGGAGGATTTACATGAACATTTGGCTTGGTGTATTTACATTACTATTCATTTTGATAACGACAATAATCATCTATCTTAAAAAAAGGAAAATCCGTAATGGGATTTGGAATATTGTACGGTTTTTTGTTGTAGGCATAGCATTGTATATTGGTCGAGGGTCATCGCAATTTTGGGAAATAATGACTTACGGTACCATAATAGGAGCATGTTTACTTATTTCGATACTTCATGCATACAATAAGCTATTCACATCTGATACTACATATGACTCTATAGGAGAACACAAAAAAGCAAAAACATTTGGAACTGATTATTGGCGATAAAAGTTAAGCGCAACAATAATGCTGACAGCAGTTCAGGCACTTAATAAGGAAAAATTCTTTAAATCCAAAATATAGTGGATACGAAAACAACAATAAGGAGGCATATAATGATTGAATTTGGTTACTCTCTAGTATTTCAAATTTTAAATACGGCACTGGTATTGCTGATTTTTATAGGACTTCCAGTGTATCTAATAAAAAACCATAAAAAAGGAAAGCAGATGGAAATTAAATTGAAAAGAGGGTCATCGAGCAACTTAAAAATTGTGACAAAGCATTGGATGCAGGATGTGGTGACGGTGAATTTACTATAAAAATGGGTCAATATGCAAATAGAATTGTTGGTTTTGATAACTCGGAAGAATTACTCAAAATTGCAAAGACTAACTTATATGAAAGTGGAATTAGTAATGTTCACTTTGCCTATGGATGGACAAAAGATAAAGAAGCGTTGCCATTCGATAATGATGAATTTGATTTTATATTTTGCAGAAGAGGACCAACTTCAATTCTTAATCACTCGAGAATCTTAAAATCCAAAGGGCTAATAATGGGAATTCACACATCAGAATTTGATAAAGTACAAGAGCGTTTGAAGGAGAATGGGTTTAGTAGTATTGAGTTCGAAATATTTGACAGAGCATTTGCTGTTTTTCCTAATGAGAACGAGTTTGTAAAATATATCTCTGCATTTCCAGGAAATCCAGAGTATTCGCTACCGGAATATAAAGATATCACTAAAAAAATGATTGAAGACCATACTGTTGAAGGATAAATAGTGCATAAACAAACGCGCTATATTTGGAAAGCGATTAAACTATAGAAAGGATCTAAGAATGAAAGATATCATTATATGTGACCGATCAAATCACAAAGAAGCCTCTCGCTTGTGTAAAAAATATGGCATATCAGTAAATATAGATATGTTTTCTGAACCGGATGTTTTTGATGTTTATCTTGAAGAAATTAGCAATAATCTTATAAGTTACTCTGACATCGAGATTGTTTCCATTCATGGACTATACAAAGATTTGTGTTTAGGCAGTAAAGATAAACTTATTAAATCTGCTACCATGGCTCGTTTTGAATATTCTTATCAGATTTCAACTTTGTTGAATTGTCCTAATGTTATTTTTCACCATGGATATATACCTGGAACAAGCTCGCCGTCTTATTGGGCTAAAAGAGCGGAAATGGTTTTCAATGAATTTCTAAACGGTAAAGATAATGGAATTTCTATTCATCTTGAAAATCAATTTGAGCATACGCCGGATTTGATTTTGGAAGTTGTTTCTGCGGTTAATGATAAAAGACTAAGTATTTGTCTCGATGTAGGTCATGCTCACTGCAATTCAAAAATACCTGTATTGAACTGGATAGAGCGATTAAATGATAAAATTGGCTTTGTTCATCTGCATAATAATAACGGTTTAGAAGACCAGCACTTGGATTTTACAAGTGGCACTATAGACTTTAAGGAGATATGTTTTGCATTAGAAAAATATGCCCCTAACTGTATTTGGAGTATAGAAACCAATAGGTTGGAAGACACTGAAAAATCGATTCAATGGCTTATTGATAATCATTACCTTAATGAAAAGAAACTATGGAGATAAAACATGGAAAAAATTGAAGTTGTAAAAATGAAAGAAAGTATGTTAGAAGAATGTGTTGATCTATTTATAGCCACTTTTTCAAGAGAACCGTGGAATGATGTGTATGAATCAACAGATCAAGTAAGAACTTTTTTTAGAAATCACTTCGCGAATAATTACTTTTTAGGTTATGTCATTTTAATTGATGACAAAATTGAAGGTTTAAGCTTAGGCATGAAAAAGCCATGGATACAAGGACTATAGTATTATATAGATGAATATTGCATTAATCATGAATTGCAGGGCAAAGGACTTGGAAGTCTTTTTATTAAGGAAATAGAAGTTGATATAAAAAGAAATGGTCTTAATGGGATCATATTGAATACTGAAAAAGGCTTACCATCGTATAAGTTTTATAGTAATAATGGCTTTAAAGAAATTGAGGGATTGGTGATACTGGCTAAATGATATTTCTAATAGCGGTGGTTGCTGTTTTGACAGGCATTTTTTATTTGTATAGTACATTTCATATTAAGTTTGAGATTCATACGATCCAGAAAGACTCTATTGTTAGACCGATTAAAATCATTCAAATATCTGATTTACATGGAAGAACCTCGTTTGTAAATGGACAATTGAGTGATTTGATTAATGTCACTAATAAAATTCTTGTTGTTTTGGGGAATTATGAGCGAGAAAAAATAAAACATTTTAAAAAGGAGCAATACGATATTGAGCCATTGCTAAAAGAGTTTGAAGAAATGTACAATTTGATGTTTTTGGTAAATAGTTCGATAGTGGATGATTCAAACGGTCAAACCCTTGTTTTTTATGGATTTGATAATTCAATATACGGACTTGAAGCATATGAAGATCAGCCTGAATACGCATCCGCCGATTTTACAACTTTGTTATCACATTCGCCTAATATCATTAAATATATTGATGAGCATCATATAAAATATGACCTGTTGCTTACAGGCCATACTCATGGAAATCAAGTAAACGTACCATTTCTAAGGGGTATAAGAAATGCTTACAAAAATTATCATATTGGAATGAAAATAAATAACGAAAAACATTTTTACATATCGCGAGGCTTAGGAACAGCAAGAATACTTTTAAGGGTAAATAGCAAGCCTGAAATTACTATTATAAATTTAGAAAGTACCCGTTAAGATCAAGGAGAAAATTTGACTTAGATTATCCGTTGAATCTAGACGTGGTAACAGAAAAATGTAAAAAATTATAAAAAGGCAGAGGTGCATATATGGATTTAAAAAGTAAAGAACGGTTTACGGATAGAGCTAAGAATTATTCAAGATATCGCCCAAGTTATGCGCAGTCTCTGATTGAGTACTTAACAGCTACAATTGATTTGAAAGCAGAGGATAAAATTGCTGATATTGGTTCAGGTACAGGCATTAGCAGTAAATTATTTTTAGATTTTGGAAATACAGTTTATGGAATTGAGCCGAATTCAACTATGCGATGTGAAGCAGAAGAAAATCTAAAATTATATGACGCATTTTATTCTATTGAAAGTAGTGCAGAAAAGACTGATTTGGATAATAATTCTGTTCACCACATTGTTTCAGCACAAGCGTTTCATTGGTTTGACCCGATTCCGACTAAGGAAGAGTTTGCAAGGATATTGAAACCTAATGGCAGTGTCATTCTTCTATGGAATGTTAGAGAAAGTGATGATGATGATTTTACTGGTAATTTAATGAAAATAATTGGAAAATATAGTGCCGATTTTACGAAGGTGAACGAAAAGAGAGATATTGTGAAAGATTTCTTTGGAAATACAGAAATTAACTATAAAAAAATACCTAATCCTCAGTTCTCAAGTTTAGAAAGAATTGTGGGAGAATTATCTTCATATTCTTATTTGCCAAATGAAGGACAAGAAAATTATCAAAATATGATGGATGAAGTTCAAGTGATATTTGACAAGTTTAAAAACGATGAAGACGAGGTTGTATTAACGTATACGACAAATGTTCACATAGGTAAAATCATATAGCAAAAGCTAGATAAGTGAGGGTATTATGAGAACACTTAAAGTATTTGTAATCACGTTATTTGGAAGTATATTTGTCGTAATGCTATTGGAATTGATATGGTATCTTGTGAAAGGTCCAAGTGAAAGAACGTTGTATGCGAGTATGTGTATTCTAATCCCAATTATACTAATAACGCCTTTAAATGTTTTATTTAACGACTGGGTGGTGAAGAGGGCTTATTTAGAAACTGATTTTGAGAAAGAGAAATTCAACTTGATATTGAAAAAATATAAAGCTAAATCGATCCACATAACCGATTCTAGGTGTGAGTATCAGTTACCTTTTTCTTATTCATTGGATGGCAAAATTATAGTTGAATACAATAATGAATATGTACAAATAAGCGGTCCTGCGCGTTTTGTTAGAAAACTTGATGAGTGGCAAAAATACAAGTATTAGCGAAATATTAGTGATATAAAGGAGCTGATCTTAGTGGATGAAAATATGATTGGAAGATGCGGTACATACTGCGGTGACTGCGAGTGGGTAACGAGCACAGGTTGTAAAGGCTGCCAAGCAAATGCTGGCGTACAGTTTTGGGGTGTATGTAAAATTGCAGTGTGTTCTATAGAAAAAGGGCATCATCATTGTGGTACATGTAAGGAATTGCCGTGTACTCAATTGATTGAGGCATTCAATACGCCAGGTCATGAAGATCATGGGGAACGCTTGGATAATTTAAAGAATTGGGGAAACGGGGTAGAAACGTTTATTAGAATTGGATCATATAAAAAATAGAATAAAGTGATGCTATAAATATAGATTTTGAAATGAGGAATTCTAATGTTATTCAAAGAATTTGGGAATAAAAACAACCCAACTATCCTGCTAATTCATGGTGGAGGACTGTCTTGGTGGTCGTGGAAAGCTGAAATCTATATTTTAGAAAAAGACTACTTTGTAGTAGTTGCAATCATAGATGGGCATGGCGAGGATTATATCACGCCATTTATTAGCATTGAAAATTCGGCAGATAAAATAATAAATCAGATTAATGAATTTTATAAAGGAAAAATATATGGAATTTGCGGGTTGTCTATTGGTGCTCAGATTGTAACGGAAATACTTTCAAAAAGCCCTGAAATCAGCAAAAATTGCATTATAGAAAGTGCTCTACTAATTCCAATGGAAATGATAACAAAATTAGAAGTTCCAATGTATAACGTGTTTTATGGATTGATTAATAAAAGATGGTACTCGAAGATTCAATCTAAAACGCTAAATATTAGCGAAGCCAATTTTGAAGAATATTATCATGATAGTTGCCTAATGACGAAGGAAAGCTTAATTAATATTACTAAGAGTAATGGTAATTATCGTGTGCCTGCAACTATTACCGATTGCAATTCTAATGTAATCATTTTAGTTGGAAGTAAAGAATTGTCAATTATGATCAAGTCGGCAAGGCTTTTACATGAGATGATTGAAAGTAGCCAGCTATTGATATTAGAAGGATATAATCATGGAGAGATCAGTTTGAAAAATCCAAAAGAATATGTTGGGCTTATAGATCAGTATTTTCGATAAAAAGGGGTGTTACTATGAAAAAAAGAATATTGATTCCCATGGCACTATTAGCAACTGAAATTTTTATAACGGCATATATACGTAATAGTGATCCTAATAATTATGGTCCACCATTTTCGTTGGAAAATGCAGTGTTTTTTTGGGGCATTATATTTTTCTTGTTAGCACTAGCAATTATGTTTGGTGTAGAAAACAAGTATAATATATCTTTTCCTGGGAGTCCAAACGGTGGGAATTATATGGTTAATGTTTCGAATTTCATTGGAAACATTTCACAAAACTTTTTTTCGAGATTTTACGACTTTTCAACGGGTTCAAGCATTCTTATATTAAGTGTTATAAATTTAATTATTTATTTTGTACTGATTATTTAACTCAGCTTCTCGAACTAGCGGTGCTTCAACGGACATACATAAGTAGAGATTGAAATCGAATTTAGAATATTCAACAACTTAGACATCTAATAGTTAAAAAGGAATTAGGGTGAAATTGATGAAGAAAAAGACCGCTTTATTTATTGCAATTATCGAACATATTCAGTTTATCATGAGGAAATAGCGTTATCGTTGTACCGAGCAATTCAGATAAAAAAAGATCTAATTAAAGTTGGTAATGTAAGCAATGAGAAAATTTTCCCTATTATTGATCATGTATATGAAACACTAGAAAAAGAGAAAAAATATATAAGCAGAATTCTGTATTTGAAATAATTAGAATACATTGGAGGACATTAAATGAAAAAAATGCTCATTTGATTTTGTTTATTCATACAACTCAATTTTTTCATATGCAAAAGAATAATATCGAAAAAGCAGTTAATGAACTTAAAAGAGTCTTAAAACCGAATGGTCTAATGTTTGTAAATTTTCTTTCAATCGATGATTTTAGATGTGGCGAAGGCCCTGATTTAGGCGATAATCAGTATGAGCAAATGGATGATGAACCTGTAATTCATTCATATTATGATCACAATGAAGCGGATCAGTATTTTGATGATATGGTGCTACTCGTAAAGGAACAAAGAATCATTCAAAGAATTTACGAAGGCAATTTGATTAAACAGGGATTTGTAGATTACATTTTGAAAAAAAACTTATAACGTTATGCCATTTCACATAAAATCAAAACATAGGAGTAACTATGGCCTCTAGAATGATGCATTATGCAATTTCAATTAACTTGGCAAAAGAATTGAACATAAAAGACTTTAATTCTTTTGCAATTGGAAATTTAGCGCCAGATATGATTGGTGAGAAGCATTTAGATTATCTGAAATCACATTTTATAAATACTTGTGAGCAAGGTTGTAGTAATGCTATAAATTGGGTAAAGTTTATTGAAAAGTATGGTCATAAAAGTATTGATAATGATTTTGAATTGGGTTATTTTGTGCATTTGATTTCAGATGCTTACTGGTCTGACTTTATTCAAAGCAAGTATTTAAGCGAATATCCTGCAGAAATTCAAGCAGACGTTTTAGAACAAAGTTATCGAGATCTGAAGAAGTGCAATAGACCGCTGATTCAACATTATGCAATGGAATATGCGTTACATTCAATAGAAATGCCTGAAATTGAGGAGATAAATCCAAGCTGTTTTGAAGAAGTTATTTTTGCCCTAAAAAATGATTTTACTAATTCTGAAAGAGATGAAGCGCATTTTGAACTATTCAAATTTGGCGAAATCACAGAGTATATTGAAAAAGTAACGAAGGAATGTGTTTTTGAAGTTCAGAAACTTGGGCACGACTAATACTGCGAAGGTTTCAAACACTCATAAAATCACAGAATTGATTTATATCAACGAAAGGTGGAAAATCAATTGAATCTTGTAAATATTTCAAAGCTCACAAAGGACGATATTGAAGAAATCTTTGCCATTACCGACAAAATTAAAGAGAATCCAAACAGATTCACACAGTGTTTAAACGGGCTGTGTATTGTTTTATTCTTTCCAGAGACAAGTATTAGAACTAGACTGACATTTAAGAAAGGCATTTCAAACTTGGGTGGAAAATCAGTTTTATTTCCACCGAGTACGCTTGATAAAAAAGAAAAAACAGAAGATGTTATGAAGTATCTTGTGAAATACTATCGGATTTGTATTCATTTAGAGAATTGTCAAAGGACTATGACACATTTGAATATACTTTCGTAGGTGAAAATGCCAATATACTAAAGACTTGGACTGAGGCGGCAGAAGTGTTAGACTTGAAGTTGAATCATGTGTTTTTTGAAAGTGAAAGAGTCAAAGATAACAACTTAAATTATAGCTTTCACACAGAGTTGGATCATGTGATTGAAACTACAGATGTCTTACTGACGGATCCTATACCGGAAGATGAAAGAACCAAAGCATACTATGAAAAGTATCAAATAAACCTCTCAAAGTTGAAAAAGGCAAAAGAGAGCATTCTAGTCAATCCTTGCCCACCATTTTGCAGAAATGAGGAAATCCACGAGGCTGTTATTGAATCAAAATATTTCGTTGGGTATCGGTTTAAACAGAATCTTGTTTATGTGCAGCAGGCTATTATATTAAAATGTCTGAACTATAATCTAAATGATATTAAATAAAAAATGAGAAACAACACAAAATAAGTTCATAATGATGGTATTTTATGGAGACGACAGATGGAAAATATCGCATTAATCTGTGTGACACATGACCCAAGTGGCAATAATATTGACCTTCTTAAAAAGCATGCACCCCTATTCTCAAAATTATACCGTGATTGTTATATCTGTGTTAGTGACGAGACAGACCTTGCTTTGATTGCTGAACTTGAAAGTAGCGAATTTCATATACAAATCATAAAAAAAAGCGGCGTTGCAAATGCAAGAAGAGCGGTTGTTGAATTTGGAATGAGCGGACATAATGAGATTTTCCATTACTGTGATTTCGACCGATTGCTTACTTGGTTTGAAAATAATGAAGCAAATAGCGAAGCAGAACTCGAAAAAATGTTAGAAACGGCCAATCAATATGATTATCTCATTATTGGAAGAACTGAAAAGGCTTTTAGAACGCATCCTAAAGAATGGGTAGAGACTGAAACCATTTCTAACAAAATATTTTCTTTAGAATTAGGAAAAGAAGCAGATGTGACTGCTGGTTCATGTATGTTCTCAAGAAAGTGTGCAGAGCTAATAATCCTACATTCCAAAGACATGATGACAGATGCAGAATGGCCAATGATCGTGCATCGCATTGGAAAAAATAGCATTGATTATTTGGCAGTTGAAGGGCTTGAGTATCAGGAGAAGATTAATGGTTACGCAAACCATATGGACGAATCTGATAAATGGTTCGGGCGTGTCAGGTTATGCTATTTGATTAGTGAGTCCGCAATGAATACAGGTAAAACGCACAATTAATTTAAACGTAAAAATTTTTCTTGATAAATACCAATTATTATGCTATTCTGACAATAATAAAAGAAAAGGTGGTTTACGCGATGTTCAATTTGAGAGAAAGAGATATCCATAATCGAATAGTACAGATATGGTAAAGTTGAGTTTTTTCAAGTGAAATGGCTGTAAACATAAAATAACGGATAGTTTTGCGTTCATTTTAGTTTTGTTTTTAAGCGATATTAGACACTATGCCATAGGCATGGTGTCTTTTTTGCTAAAAAAAGCATGAAGCTTGATCCGCAAAAGCTATAAAGCGCGAAAAGATGATTATTTCAAAAGGAGAGTGACCTATATGAAAGAACAGGCAATTTTAATCAGTGCCAATTTACACGATGAAGCAAATTTTGATCAACTCATGGAAGAACTTGAGAATTTGGTCTTCGCATGTGACTTAGATATGGCACAGCACATGGTACAAAATATTAAGTCAATTAGTGCAGCGACTTACATCGGGCAGGGAAAGGTTGAAGAAGTACGAATGGCTATTGAAGCACAGAAGGCGGATTTGGTTGTGTTCAATCACGAATTGTCAGCGACACAGCATAGAAATTTGGAAAAAGCCTTACAAACGCCTGTGCTTGATCGGACGGCTTTGATCTTAGAAATTTTTAGAAAAAGAGCCAAGACGCGTGAGTCAGTACTTCAGGTTGAACTCGCAGAGATGCAGTATTTACTCCCTAGACTGGCAGGTTCATATTCTGCGCTTGGCAGGCAAGGTGGCGGCGTCGGCACGAAGAATAAAGGGGTCGGCGAAAAGAAAATTGATTTGGACAAAAGGCGTGCTGAAGAAAAGATTTATGAGCTTAAAATCCAGTTAAATCAAATCCAACAAGAACGTCAAACGCAGCGCAAAAAGAGAAAAGAATCGCATGAGCCAGTGGTGGCACTTGTTGGGTACACGAATGCAGGAAAATCGACCACGCTCAATGCCTTTTTAAGCGCGCAGCATGCGCATTTGGAGAAAGCGGTTTTTGAAAAAGACATGCTCTTTGCGACACTCGACACATCGGTTCGCAGAATTACGCTTGCCAATAAACGAAAAATATTTGTATCGGATACGGTCGGATTCGTCAGCAATTTGCCTCACGGTCTTGTAAAAGCGTTTGGATCAACGCTTGAAGAAGTGACTCAGGCGGATTTGCTGCTTCATATTATTGACGTGTCTAACCCTGACTATAAGCTTCAAATGGAAGTCACCGAAACGACTCTAAAGGAAATTGGCGCAGCGGACGTTCCCATTATTTCTGTGTTTAATAAGGCAGACTTAGTGTTTGACAACCTGCCTTTTGAAAGCGAAGACGGTATTTACGTGTCGGCGAAGCATGGCATCGGGCTAGCGCTTATTGGTAAAAAAATCACAGAGCTTCTTTTTGGCGATGAAATTTCCTGTGAGCTTCATATTCCTTATACGGACGGGACCTCGGTTCATCACATAAGTGAAAATGCGTCAATAATCTCTCGAATTAATGGCGATGAGGGGACGCTTCTTCACATCAATTGTTCGAAAGAATTATATGACAAATATAAGGCCTATGCAGTTTCTGCTCAGTTTGATGATTGTCCTGTTTTCAAGTCCTATGAGCATTTAAAAGACTATGCGCGTGTGTCTGATTTTTTAAAGCGCATCTATAGACCTGGCTTAGAAAATACCAATTGGTTAGAAGCACGTTGGGAGTATATGCATTATCATCCAAATCTCAACGTAGAAATCTTGCCTAAAATCGGCTTGTGGGAAGTTGATGGCGAAATTGTTGGGATGGCAAATCCTGAAGATACTTTTGGCGATGTCTATTTGGCAATTGATCCTAGTCACCCTGAACTTAAAAGGGCAATGCTTGAATATGCACAGGAAAACTTGTTGAGGCAAGAGGGTGAAACTGAGTCGTTTAGAGTATTTATAGCAGAAAGTGACATCGGATTAAAAGCAGTGGCGGCTTCTATGGGTTACTCCAAAAGTGAAGCCTATCCAGAGTATAGAGGAATGTCTTGGTTTCCAAGCGAACTGTTGCCTGTTCAAATAGATTTGCCTGCGGGTTACAGACTCGTTCGATTAGATGAGGCATATGAGCTTGCGAAAATAGACAGGGTGCTCTGGCGCGGTTTTAATCATGAGGGAGAGCCAAGTGGAGATTTAAGCGATCGACAACTCATGCACTCAGCACCTAATTTTAAAAGAGATTTGACATTTGTTGTTGAAGCGCCAGATGGTCAGTACGCTTCATTTAGCGGTATTTGGCATGATGAAGTGAATCGGACAGCGTATATTGAGCCAGTGGCGACTGATCCGATTCACAGAAGAAAAGGACTTGGAAAAGCTGCTGTTCTAGCATGCATACAAAGGTGTGCAGACTTAGGCGCAACAACGTTTTATGTTGGTTCAGGCCAGCAATTTTATTATGATATTGGCTTTGAGCATTTGGGTTATACCTATCCTTGGTCAAAGGGATGAACAGGGCGTTAATAAGCGAAGTTTTGAAAGGCATATTTATAAAGGAGCAAATCTATGGATAATTACATCATCACAAAAAGTACCGACGACGAATATGACATTGTGAATAGCGGAATCGTTGAATACAATATGTCAAAAGTACCTTTTACGCAGGATCCTCCTTTTGTTTCAATCAATCGGGTTATGAAGGATTCGAATGGCGATATTATGGCGGGCATTAATAGCATGCTGTACTGTTGGAACTGCTTGTATGTAGATATCTTGTGGGTCAACGAGGCACACCGCACAAAGGGCTATGGTTCCATTTTGATGAAAGAAGTCGAAGCGGTTGCTAAAGAAAAAGGTTGTCACTTGATTCACTTAGATACGTTTGATTTTCAAGCAAAAGATTTTTACATCAAGCTGGGATTCGAGGTGTTTGGGATTTTAGAAGACAATCCAGAGGGTCATACACGGTATTTTATGAAGAAAAAAATATAGGTTAGAGTTACAAATGTTTAGCCAATAATGTTGGAGATTTTATGATTTTTAGAGATCTTGATAAGAAGTGAGATTAAAAAAACAATTTATAAATATTCTAAAACGTTAAAAGAATCAGATGTGTTAGCACTTTATCGAGATGCCAAGTGGAGCAGTTACACAAATGACGTGCCCAAACTTATGCAAGCTATTGCCAATTCGTTAATGATCATTACTGCTTGGGAAGGTGAACAATTGGTGGGTCTGATTCGTGTAATCGGAGATGGTTCTGTAATCTTATATATTCAAGATATTTTAGTGCTCACAGAGTATAAGCGCAAAGGCATAGGCACAAAATTACTCAAACTTATTTTAGATGAATACAAAGATGTAAGGCAAAAAGTGTTATTAACTCAAGACTCGGCTGAGACCGTTATTTTTATGAATCACTTGGCTTCAAGTCGTGCGATGATGGGGTGTCTGTTGCGTTTGCCATTCAGAGTTAATGAAATTCTAAGGAGTGATAAAACAATGACAACATACTACTTAGTAAGGCACGGAGAACCTGATTGGGAATTAAACGAACGTCATGGGCTTAAAGGTCATGGTCGAGATTTGCCGCCATTAACGGAAATTGGCATTTTACAAGCAAAAAAAGTATCACTGGACAAAAGGCTTCAAGACTCTCAGATTATTATTTGTTCACCTTATACACGAGCAATGCATACGGCAGATATTCCAAATTGCTCAGTGTTTGAACTCGTGAAATAACGAAGCAGATAGGAGATTGCATGAATATTGGCATAGTACTATTTTTCTCAAGAGCAGCAACACTACAAATAAAAGAAATCCAAAATGAGTTGGTCGATCTAGGCATCAGCGATCACACTTACCTTTCAAAAATTAAGCCGCATCTGACAATCAGTGGCGCTGAAATGTCTCAGGAAGAAGTAGGCAGAGTGAGTGATGGGTTAAAGAGCCTAAGAGAAGTGCAAAAATTTGAACTGAGTATGAGTAGCGTTGGCTATTTTCCATACAAGAAAAAAGTTTTGTTTTTAAACCCATCGTATAGTGAAGCACTACTTGAAATATATGAAGCGGTCAGTTTGGTTCTAAAAAGTGAAAGCGTTGAGACTGAATCTCTATATAAAAAAGAAAATTGGAGTCCTCATTGTTCAATCGCCTCAAGACTATCCAAAGATGAAATTTTATTAGGCATTCAGCAACTAGGACACCGGGTATTTCCTATTAAGCTCATGGTGAGTTCAATAGGGATCATCGATTGTGAAAAAAATGAGATTTTACATCGAGTAGACTTGCGTGAGGTGGAAAACTTATGATCAACATTTATGCATTAGAAAACTACCATTTGAAAAGCTGTGCGCAGCTGTATTTAGACGTATTTAATGCAGAACCTTGGAATGACAGTTGGAGCGTTGACGGCGCCTATATGAGGCTTAAAGATATTGTGAATTCACCACATTTTGTAGGGGTAATTTATGAAGAAGATGGCATACTTAAAGGCGCACTTTTAGGAAACTGTGAGCAGTGGTTTGAAGGCATGCACTATAACTTGCGCGAAATGTTCGTGGCTAACGAAGCTCAAGGCAGTGGTATTGGAAGAAAAATGCTTACTTTTATGGAAGAAAAACTAAAGATTGAAGACGTCAGAACCATGCTCTTATTTACATCACGTGACAATTTGACCAGCGAATTTTACAAAAAGAACTGATTTGAAGATTACTTAGACATGGCGATGATGGGGAAGGATATTTGATGAGGAAAATTGAATGCTACTCAAAGCGCAATATGATTATATGTCTAAGTGCAATTAAAATTTGATGATTATTATATGGAAATGAGCTTTATTGTAAAGTTGTACGTTGAATATGGAAAGCAAATTCTAAATACTAATACACTTACTGCAGAAGTCGATGCAGAGAATATTTTGTCAAGAAATGTATTCGAAAAAATGGAATTTGATAAAAACGAACATCCAAATGGGCCGACAGGGATATTGTATGAATGGAACCTAAAGGAGGCTACAAAATGACAGAGTTAACCATCGAAGAAACTAAAAATCATGATTTAGAAAACCTCATGCACCTCTGGAACGACGGCGACGTTATGAAATACGTCGGATTCCCAAATGGATTAAACATTACATATGAAGAAATTGAGAGGTGGCATCAATACAATCATAATGCTTCAGTAAGAAAGCACTTCAGCATATATGAGGCAAATTTAGGTTATTGCGGAGAAACTTTTTACAAGATTGATGAAAGCAATGACTTAGCGACTCTAGACATAAAGCTTATTAAAGAGGCACGTGGAAAAGGCATTGCAATGGCAGGGCTTGTTAATACACTAGATTTAATTTTTGAAGCAGGTTTATGCGGCAAAGCTTATGTAGACCCAAATCCTGAAAATCTAAAGGCTTGGGCTTTATATGAAAAACTTGGATTTGTGAGTAAACCTAGGCCTGCTCATTTAGAACCATTTGATATTTATTTGGAAATTAGTGCAGAAGATTATTTGAAGAATAAAGCGAGGTAAGCGCATGCAAGACATAACGATTGAAATGATCTCAAGAGAAACGGCTACAGAAATACTAACATTTGAAAAAGAGAACAGAACTTTTTTTGAAACGATGGTACCTTCTAGAGGTAATGAATACTATGAAACTCAGCAATTTACCTCTATCATTGAAGAACTTATTCAAGAGCAAGAACAGGGCAGTTGTTTCATGTATTTAATTCGAGATGAATCAGGGCAAATGGTAGGACGGGTCAATTTATTTTCTGTATGCCGTGAAGAAATTCACACAGCAGAAATAGGTTATAGGATTAGTGAAAAGCATAATGGCAAAGGTTATGCAACGAATGCAATTAAATTGCTCGTAAGTGAAGCTTTTGCAACACATGGCCTACAGAAACTAGAAGCAGGTACATCGCCTAATAATGTTGGCTCTCAAATTGCTTTGTTAAAGAATGGATTTAGGTTCATAGCCAAGTCGAGCGAACTCATAAAAGTTAATGAACATTTTGAAGAAAGTGTTCTATTTGAAAGGCTCCGAGAAACCTAATTGCAAATACTATAAAATGGAGGCGAAGCTATGTATACAGGTGAAAAAGTCAGATTAAGAGAATACAGAAAAGAGGACATACCAAAGGCTTTGAAGTTTATGAACGACCCGGAAATCAAACGGTTTTTAACGCCGGGCATTCCATTTTTATATACTTTAGAAGATGAAACGAAATGGATTGACGGACAAAGTGCAATGAAGGAACTGTATAATTTCGCAATTGAGTCATTGGACGAAAAGAACTACATCGGTGGGTGCGGGATTAATTCGCTTGACTGGAAAAACAGTGTCGCTGTCGTCGGTATTTATATTGGCGAAAAAACGTTCTGGGGCAAGGGCTACGGAACAGATGCGATGAATGTGCTTGTTAAGTTTATTTTCGAGCAAATGAACATCAATAAAATTAAATTGAACGTTTATGATTTCAATGAAAGAGCGGTTAAAAGCTATGAGAAAAGCGGATTCGTCAAAGAAGGTGTTCTCAGACAAGAAATATACAAAGATGGCAAGTATCACGACGAATATATTATGGGTCTTTTAAGAAGTGAGTATGAGGCTAGAAAATGACTTTAGTGTATTTCGTAAGACATGCAGAAGTAACCTACATTCCAGATGAGTCACTTAGGGCATTGTCCTCATTAGGCATAGAACAAGCCAATCAAATTGCAGATTATTTTGAAGGCATAAAAATTGACAGATTTCTATCAAGTCCTTACAAAAGAGCTATTGAAACGATTGAAAAGCTCGCCCTCTCAAGAGGCATTAAAATCGAGCAAAATGAAGCATTGAGGGAAAGAAAAGTTGCAAATGGTCATATAGATGATTTTAACGGATTTGTAAAACTACAATGGGAAAATTTCGATTATAAGCTGGAAGATGGAGAGTCTTTAAGTGAAACTAAAGAACGCGGCATAGGAGTTCTTAATGAAATTTTAAATCAATCTGAAAATGAAACCGTAGTGATTGGAACACATGGGACAATTCTCTCTGTACTTCTAAATCATTACGACCCCTCATTTGGGTATGCAAACTGGAAAGCGATGAAAATGCCCTCTATCTACAAACTAGAATTTAATGACTTGGATTTCATGGGGTACAAATTATGCCAATAGAAAACATACAGCAACCCGCCATCATTCAGATTAATGATCGTTTAAGATTACGTGCTTATCAAGGCGACTACCAACAGGCGATCGTTTGGTATCAAGACCAAGAGGTTTATTATAACTCGGAAAATATAACGGACGCGTCTAAAATTCCTGATGAAAAATATGTTGAGAGAATGTACATGTATTTAAACCGAGTATCGGAATTATACTTTATTGAAATTCTTGAAAACAGCAAGTACAGGGCGATTGGAGATGTTGCTATAAAGTGTCAGAACCCGCCAATTGCTATCGGTACCTCAGAATATCGAGGTAAAGGTATTGGAAAACTGGTCATGCTAGCAATGATTGAGCGGGCAAAAGAAATTGGATTTACACAGATAATGGGTAGCATCGTATATGAACATAACATTGTTTCTCAAAAGCTTCATGAATCTTTGGGATTTAAGTGTGTTAATCGGATTGGTAATGAATTGTTTTATGATTTGGTGTTGTAAATATCGTAAATTAGGAAGTGGCAAAAGATGTTTTGGAAAAGTAGTATGAAATGCTCAGGTTCAATGTTTAAAAATAGTAAAATGTATAAATCAAGTCCAAAAAATAGCTTCTTTGATAGGCAAACTAACAATAGAATCTCTTTCTTTTTTGAACTATTTGAAATTTTCTTTTCCATTTTATTTCGCATATTAGGGAAGTTGATTGAGCTTATTTTCTAGTTACAGGTGCGTTTTAAGGAGGCGCTTTTCATACATGATTGAAGAAATCAGCAGTATCAATTTACAAGAGTGCGCACGGTTAGCAAAACAATTATGGCCTGAATCCGCATTAGACGATTTAATAAACGATTTTGAAATTTTCATTGGCAACCACGATCAATCTTGTTATTTATACAAAAATGAGCAGGATGAATACTGTGGTTTCGTTCAACTATCTCTTAGAAGCGACTATGTGGAAGGCAGCTCAACAACACCTGTGGCCTATATCGAGGGAATCTATGTCGATGAAAACCATAGAAGGACTGGCGCTTCAAAAGAAATGATTGCCTTTGCTGAAGAATGGGGACGGCAAAATGGCTGCTCTCAAATGGGTTCTGACTGTGAGCTTACAAATACACTCAGCATAGAATTTCATAAAGGCGTAGGGTTCACAGAAGCCAATAGAATTGTATGTTTTTTAAAGGAGCTGAAGTAAGGTGGAAAAATTAATTCAACTAAATGCAGACAACCTTGCAAATGAACATATTTGCTGTGCTTTTTCTGATAAAAAATGTAAAGAAAGTTATGAACTTAAAAAAGATTGGCTAAAAAAAGAATTTGATAATGGCTATATTTTTCGAAGAATTGATGCAAGAGCAAAAGTCTTCATTGAATATGGACCTGCTGAAAAGGCATGGGTTCCAGTAGATGCACCAAACTATTTAATGATCAATTGTTTTTGGGTTTCGGGACAATATAAAGGTCAAGGTTATGCAAAAGAATTGCTAAAAACCGCCATTGAAGATGCAAGAAGTCAAGGGAAAAGTGGGTTGGTTACAGTCGTCGGCACAAAAAAATACCACTTTATGAGTGATACCAAATGGCTTTTGAAACAAGGTTTTGTAGATTGTCAGAGCATATCATCTGGATTTAGTCTTTTAGTGATGAAAATTGACAAAAATGCTGAAATGCCTAAGTTCAAAGAATCCGTCATCAGTGGGGAGTGCTCTGAAAAAAGTGGCATAGTTGTGTATTTTTCAAACAGGTGTCCTTTTGCAGAATTTCATGTGACGACTTCTCTGGTTGAAACGCTTACGAATAGGCATTTGCCCTACAAGATTATTAAACTTGAAACGATGGAAGATGCCCAAGCAGCGCCAAGTCCTGCGACCATTTTCAGCTTGTTCTATAACGGAAAGTTTATCACAACCGATGTAAGTGTCTGCATGGATAGCCGTTTTGATAAAATAATGGAAAAAGAGTTGAATGGAAGTGTTGACTAAATGAAGAAAAATAGATGCATCATGATTTTTCCGAAATTCGAAAACGAGCAGATTATTCAAACACTCAGAGCGGATTATGACCCCTTATATACGTATGTTTCACCGCATTTAACAATCGTCTTCCCTTTTGAAAGCGAGATTTCCTCAGAATCGCTAAAGGCACATTTGCAGTTAATGATGATAGAGTTAAAACCCTTTCAATTGGCAATGAAAGGCGTAGAACCATCGGCTGGAGGGTACTTGTTTTTAAACGTTATTGAGGGCGAAGAACAAGTAAGGTTACTTCACGAACGTTTGTATACTGGCATTTTAAAGGAATTCAAATCCACCATGTTTACTTATCAGCCCCATTTAACGGTGGGGAGAATTCTAGACACGGAGCTATTTGCCGCCGCTTGTGTGAAATGTAAAGGCGTAAATGATGAATTTAGAACCATCGTGAGCCGGATTAGTGTTGAGATTATTGATAAAAATGATGATTCAATGATTGAAATGGAAATTGAATTAAAACGTTTTGAGGAGGCATAAAAACAATGAAAATACACTTCGAAGAATTCAAAGATGACATTGACACCCTTGTAGATTTTTTAACATCAGAAACCTGGCATTTTTATGGAAATCCGAACCTCAAGGCAGAAAATATTAGATTAAATTATCACAATCAGCATTACACAGGAGACGACTGCAAAACTTTTTGGGTTGTATTGGACCAAGACACAAAAGTGGGTATGTTCAGAATTTATGACTTAGAAGATGGCGATCCATTGTTTGATATAAGAATTTTGAGCAAATATAAAGGCACGGGTATTGGAACGACAACAGTCAAATGGCTAGTAGATTACATCTTCAATAACCATTCGGATAAAAAAAGAATCGAAGCCAATACAAGACAAGACAATTATGCGATGAGATGCGTTTTTAGTAAGTGTGGTTTTGCCAAAGAGGCACACCATCGAAATGCATGGAGCAATCAAGATGGAAGCGTCTATGATGCGATTGGCTATGGCATAACAAAAGAAGACTGGGAAAATGGGAAAACGACTGAGGTAAATTGGAATGACTTTAAATGCTAAGTGCATGAAAGACAAAGCGCGTGAAGCGCGTGGTCAAGTAAACGAAGCGCAAATTGGCATTTATGAAAGCTGTACTCAAAATCAACTGGAACAACTTTTAAAGAGTAATGCTTCAAAAGAAAGAACCATTGCGGCAATTCTAATGGGTAAAAAAACTTTGATTGAGTCAATTCCTAATCTTTTAGAGGCATTACAAACAGAGAAGTCACTATATTCAAAAATTGCCATATCGGAAACGTTAGGACTGCTCGGAGAACCTGCCGTCACAGGACTTGTTAAGTTGTTAGGGGTAATTGACAATAATCAAGAAACCGAACTTCCCATAAAATATTTTGATAAAAAGAGTTACCCGCTCCCTAGAGATATCGCAGCGAGAACGCTTGTAAAGATTGGAAGTCCCGCAATTCCAGAGTTGCTGCAAACTGCTCAGTCTGCTAAGCTGTACGTATTGTCTGAGGCAATTGACGCAATTGGGAATATCGCTTCAAATACAAATGATCCGCAATCTCTGAATTATATGCTAGAAGCTTTAAATGCCCATAGGAGCGATTCATTCCTAACGTGGAAATACGTGCGAGCACTAAGCGGATTTAAGGTTGAATCGGTTATACAGCCCTTAGTTGAGGCATATGAAAAGAATATCGAACCTGCTATTAGGTGGGAATGCATTCGCAGTCTTGGACAAGTTGGAATATTAACACCAGAAGTCGAAGTTTTGCTTGCCAAAGCCTTAGAAGACGAAAACGGCGAAGTGAGAAAAGCGGCGGAAATATCGATTGGACAGATGTTATGCTATAATTAAAAAGTCCATTGCGGCTTGAATTTAATAACTGGCAATGATTTGTGAAAACTAAACTCTGGAGATCATAAAAAATGAGATACATCGAACTATACAAAGATCAATTTAACAACATTTCAAAAACGGCTAGCTCCGCGTACCATACAAATGAGTTTAAAGAATATTTTAACCTGTATCGATTTTTAAACGCGGCCAATAATACGGATGAACTGATCCAAGCACGGATTGAGTCTCATGTTGAAAATGCGAAACTCAGCCCAGAGATTATGTCTGAAATTGATGTCTGTGCAATGAACATTATTATGGGTGTTAAAAACATGATTAGGTACTTGAGCAATGCAATGACCTCTATTCCTGAAATTGATATTGAGGGCGTGATCATGATTTATGGTGACGGCAGCATTGATGGTCATGGTATTATAGTCGATGAAAAAGCCTATGTCATCCTTGACCTAAATGTCATCAGGCAAGTTGCTGGGTTATACAATCTAAAAACTTTCCTGCTACACGAAATGGTACATCCACTTCATTACAAATTGAGTCCTGCATTCTATTTTAGCGAGTACACATCTGTTGAAGAAATTTATTATAAAAGACTGATAGCAGAAGGAATTGCTACAAAATTAAGCGGTGACTGCCTAAATGAACCGATTGAAGATGTTTATTGGTTTGGTTACTTAGAAAAAACAAAAGTGGATCAGTGGGTAGACTACTGTGAGAACCATCGTTTAGAGATTTCTGAAAAGCTTAAGAACTGCATTGAAACGAACCAAATAGACTATCAACTCTATGATCAGTTGTTTAGTGTGGTTGACTCTGGGAATATGACGACCTCAAGATTGGCATATTATTACGGCACAAAAATTGTACAGAACTTGCTTAAAAAATATACAGCGCGCCAAATCTTAGAACTTGAGTATTCTCAAATGTTACAAGAGGCTAAAATCTATTTTCTTTAAGGTAAACGCTTTGCAAAAATGATGACAAAATACAACAAAACTTTCGGAGGTGTGACAATGAAACCAATAATCCACTTAAAACAAATTGACACAGAAAACTTTTGGGACATTATCGATTTAAAAGTGAGGCTGAATCAGCTTGACTTGGTGACCTCAAATGCCGTTTCTATTGCCCAGTCGAAAGTTCAGCCTGAGTGCAACCCACTAGCAATTTATGAAAATGAAGTGCCTGTCGGATTTTTAATGTATTGTGTCGATCAAGACGACAATGAATATTGGCTTTACCGTTTGATGATTGATGAAAAGTTCCAAGGAAAAGGCCATTCAAAAGCAGCGATGAATTTGCTATTAGACACTATAAAATCTGACCATACAAGAAACAAAGTCTATTTGGGCGTTGATAGAGAAGGGCTTGCCTCTGTAAAACTTTATGAAGGACTCGGCTTTAAGTTCAATGGTCAGGTGTTTGGTAAAGAGCATATCATGATGCTTGAGTATTAAGGTGGTGGGCACATGACAAAACCCAAGCTCGTAATATTTGATATGGGAAACACGTTGCTCAATTTTCACGCAGGCATTCATACAGACGATGAAAAAGATTTACTAGGATTAGGCTATATGAGTGAGTATTTACTGAGTCAATTTGCGGTCGAAATCTCACCTGAAACGCTCGAAACGTGTTTTCTAAAACCTTGGCTTGAAGATTTTTACATAAGAGAGCAAGGGCTTGAATTGGATGTTACCTGTTATATAAACCCATTTTTGACAGAATACAAAATTAGGTTTACAGAAAAAAATTATGTAAACCTAATGAGCGAATTTTATAGAGCGTACCGTGAAGAAGTGGTCGTCAGTAAAAATGCAAAAGAAATTCTTAAGAACCTTCACGAAAATGGCGTAAAAATTGCCGTCGCTTCCAACTGCATATTGTTCGACGAAATCTATGAATCCATTTTTAGAGAACAAGGCTTATCGCAGTATATTGATAAATTTTTTTTTAGTTACAGTCGGGGAATCAGAAAGCCTGACAGACGGTTGTTTGAAGAAATAATAGCGCATTTTAATTTTGAACCTAACGAGATAATCCTGGTTGGAGATAGTCTAAAAGCGGATATAACGCCTGCAAAAGCTTTGGGCATGAAAACCATTTGGCTGAACAGGAAAAATCTGTGTAGTGAAAATGAAGTTGCTGATGTGGAAATTAAGGCATTTGAGGATTTGTTGCCCTATTTTTCACGTTCTTGTTTTAAAAATCTCTTTCTCAAGCTCTAAAAACACCTCAGCGTCTTTGCTACTTAAACGCGAGAAAATTTCCTGCCTGTATTTAAGGCCAGAGAGGTTACGTGCTCTTGGATCCTTTTTTTCGAGCACGTCAGTCCAATCCATTTTTTTCTGATTAAAATAGACGTCGTAGTCGACAATTCGGGTGCCGTCTTCCAAATATTCCATCCCAAGAAGCAATTTTTTAATGTATTTTGGGTCATGGAATGTAAAGAATCTGACACGATAAACCTCTACAGACATGAAAAGGCGGGGGTAGTCTTTTGACCAAGATTCGCCTAATACAATTCCAAGTTCCAAGTTTTCAAAAAGTTCAATCAAACGATCATAGTGGAGCTTATAGGCGCTATATCGGTCAAAAATACGAATTTCTATTTCGTTCCAATCTTTGTTGCCAATGCCAACGTTGAGGTATTTCAGCGCGTGCATGCGCAGTTCTTTGACAAACTTATAATGATTGCCCTCTAATTTAAGTGTTTTCCCAAATAAATCTCCAGTGCCCATTCTACCGCTCAAAGGTTTTTCTGTGAGAGAAACAAGTGTGGTAAATTCATTTCCACTTTCAAGCATCTCCATAAAACTACCCAGCTCGCCACCTAAGTCCATTTGGATTTGGTTCATGACAATGTCGGGGTCGCCCACAATACGCATGAGAAGAATGCGTGGGGCTGTACGAATATCATTGATAAGACCTTTGGTATCCATTTTTAACAGATGACAGAGAAGGACATCTGTGTCTTCTTTAACGATCAAAATCTGTTTAATACTTTCCTTATCGACAACATCTTTCATCTCTTCAGAAATGAACAACATGGTATAATTTTCATTTGCTTTATTAATAGCGGTATCAAAATCATAAACTTTGGCATTAAATTGTTCAACGAAAAAATCTTTTAAATTTTGCACTTCCAGGCTCTTAAACAAGAGTATCTTTGGGCCATTACGAACTAAAGAAAACATAAAAAAACCTCCTTAAAATCTTATTCTACTTTTCCCAAGACGTTGATCATCCGTTCCAGAAGGATAATTGAGTGAATGTACAATTTTTGAATCCAACTCTATCAAATGAATGTTTGAGATGCCGTTTAAAAAAAGTTGTTCCTGATTTGAATGTGTTTTAAGTGTTAAATCGTGCCCAAAAAGATTAATTTCAGAGGGGGCACTTAGAATTGGTTTAGGGAAGTGGCTAATGGCGATGGAAATGCCTTCAATAGTGACTTGTTCATACAAATCTATAATGTGAATCCTACCAGCAATTTGATGTATGAAAGGGGCGTGGTCGTGATTGCCAACAGCAATGAATATTTTTTCTGCGCTAGAAGATTTAAGCATAGACAGCAAGATTTGAACATCTTTTTGGTAGTAAACAAGTGAATATGGATACATTTGCAATTTGATATTGTCTACTAAATCGCCTGAATGCACAATGTACTCGGGTTTAAGTTTTTCAATAAGTCGTGCAAGTGCAGGATATAAGTATCTGGGCGTGTCTGAGATATGAAGAAGCCTTTTGCCTTGGTGAATTAGAAGCATTTCGTCGACATAGACTTGCCCTGTAAGATAGCAAAAAACTTGTTTAAGCATGGTCACAAAATCACCTCCTTTACGCTTTTCTAAGTATATCATTTATCACGAAATACGGTTTAAAGTATAAAATTAGAGTGGCAATAAAAGGGTATATAATATCACATACGCGTTAAGAGTACATAGAAAACGTCTGGTACATAGATTTAAAGGAGATGGATGTATGCATTTTAACAACATTAAACTTAGAAATAAAATTACAATGCTTGCCGTATTCATTATTCTGTTTTTCTCATTATTAATTATGTTCTATATTATTCCTACAGTAAACAAAATTATTGAAGATCGAACGATAGTTAAACTCGAAGAATTGGTTGATTTGCCATTTGCTGAAGTGACACGCCAGTACAATTTAGCAAAGTCGGGAGCCAAGTCGGAGGAAGCTGCAAAAGCCGATGCATTGGCTATTATTAAGAATTTAAGATATTCAGAAGTAGAATATTTTTGGATTAACAATTATGATGGGATTGTGATTATGCACGCTGCTAAGCCAGCTCTGGATAATACAAATGTCTTGGAAATGAAAGATCCAGATGGAAAATTGTTTTTCCAAGAGTTTATTAGGGTTGCTAAAACTGATGGACAAGGTGTTGTAAGATATCAATGGCCAAAACCAGGCAAGGATGAACCTCAACCTAAAATTTCTTTTGTTAAAGGTTTTAAAGAATGGAATTGGATTATTGGTACTGGTGTTTATGTCGATGATCTAAAAGAAATCCAAAAAAGTATTTATATAAAAGTGATTACTATCTCAAGTATTATTATATTATTTTCACTTGCGTCAATTGCTTTGATTGTCATCCCATTAAATAGAACACTAAGAAACATCATTTCACACACGACGGACTATAAGAATTTAGACTTTAGATCATCAATGAATATCTCTTCAACTGATGAACTTGGCGAAATTGCAGGTGCATTCGATAGCGTAAGTGCAGGTTTGAAAACGTTGCTACAGAGTATGATAAAGACTTCAGAAGAATTAGGAATTGAATCAAAAGCCATTACAGGAGATATGAACAGTCTTGAGAAAGGCGTTGGATCAGCGTTAAATTCTACTTCAGATATTTCGGCCATCATTGAGGAGACCAATGCAACGACTTTAGTGGTGAGCGAAACAATCGATGAAATTAAGATTGCTGTTGAAGTGGTCGCTAATAAAGCGACTGAAGGTGCGCAAAAGGCTGTAGATATTAGTTCTAGAGCGGTAGGTATGAAATTGGATGCTGTAAAATCTAGTAATGAAGCGCACACTATCTTTAGCGGAGTGAAGACGCGTCTTGTAAATGCCATTGAAAATGCCAAACAGGTAGATAAAATCAATTCAATGCTAGAAGGCATTATGAGTATTACAAGCCAAACCAATTTATTGGCTCTTAATGCCTCTATAGAAGCGGCAAGAGCGGGAGATGCTGGACGAGGGTTTGCCGTTGTTGCTTCAGAAGTGGGCAAGTTAGCAGATGAGTCTGCTAAATCAGTGAGCAATATTCAAAAGACAATTGATTTTACTCAAAAATCAGTGAATGATTTGATTAAAGACTCAACTGAAATATTGAATTTCATGGAAAAAAACGTTTTAAAAGATTATGAAAAACTCATTTCAATTGGTGATCAGTATAATGAGGATGCGCACGTATTTAATGCCATTATGATGGAACTTAGCGCCATATCAGAAGAAATCACCAGTTCAATGGTCTCTATTGCGGATAGTATGCAAGAGGTCAGCAAGGCAACAACCAGTGAGGCTGAAAGTGTTGAAAATATTCTTTATATGACAAAAGACGTTACACTTAAAACTGAAAAAATAGCAGTCATTATGAAGAACAACATTAAATTGATCACTGATTTGGATTTACTAATCAATAAATTTAGAATTTAGTAAATTTATAGTTATAATGAAAATCACCAAGATTGTAAAAGTCTTGGTGATTTTCATTGTGAATAATTGTATTTTTCTATATAATTACTTTAGTACTGCAATCAAACTATAGCGGAGGGACATCAAAATGAAATCAGCAATTCAACTTAACCCTCTTACAGAGGAAATGGCCATAGAAGTTTGCAAATGGCGTTATGAAGGTCTATATGCGGTCTATAATTTGTCAGACTGGGAAGTGGTTGTCAGTAATTGCTGGTCGCTTTCAAGCGAAGACGAACGAAGCGAATATTATCAGTCACTAATTCTTGACGGAGAAATAATTGGGTTTGGCCGAATACAGGTCATTGAAGGTGTTTCTTGTCTAGGAATAGGCATAAAGCCAGATGACTGCGGAAAAGGGTATGGCACGAAATCAATGGAGCTCCTTATCGAAGAAGCCAAACGACGTGAGCCGGATTTGCCAATTGGACTTGAAGTCAGACAATTTAATATTAGAGCCAAAAAGTGTTATGAAAAAATTGGTTTTATCACTCAAAAAAAGTATATGAAAGAAACCGTTGAAGGTTTTGTTTCCTATTTTTATATGCAATTAAGCTAGGACTAACGAAGGAGACGATCACTATGGCAAATCATGTCTATATAGCAACCAGTCTAGACGGTTACATCGCACGGAGAAATCACAGCTTAGATTGGCTGGATGAACTTTCTAACCCTGAAAATGACGACTTTGGTTATGCATCGTTTATGTTAGGAATAGATGCTTTAGTGATGGGTCGAAATACATTTGACAAAATTTTGTCATTTAATGAGTGGCCGTTTAATAAACCCGTTTTCATTGTATCCAATTCGCTTAAAAATATACCAACGGACTTACAGGGAAAAGCCAAAATAATTAATGGAACGGTCACTGAAATGCTTGATGAAATTCACCAAAGTGGGTATAAAGAACTATACATTGATGGCGGTCAGACCATTTCAACCTTCTTAGCGGAGGATAAAATTGACGAAATGACAATCACAAGAGTGCCAAGGCTATTAGGCGATGGCATTCGTCTCTTTGACTTTATAGGAATTGACTTACAATTTGAACACGTAGAGACAATTTCCTATTCAAATGGGTTGATCAAAAGCTATTACAAACGACTTAGAAAAGGAAGTGCCTAAAATGAAACTATTGGAAGCAAAATTCATTGAAAAGAAAGCCTATCTTGACTATATTAAAGAATGGCGTGATGCAGGAGAACCAATCATTCCGATGGCTTCAGATTGCAAAGTTTCAAGTTTTGAAACATGGTTAGAAGAAACGGAGCAAATCAAGCATAAGATTACCTGTCCAGAGGGCTGGGTGACTGCGCAGACACACTTTGTCATTGATGATCAGGGAAAGCTTTGCGGCGCCATTAATATTCGACATGAACTCAACGACTTTTTGCTAAAAACAGGCGGACATATCGGTTATGGTGTACGGCCAAGTGAAAGAGGGAAAGGGCATGCCAGATGGATGCTTCTAAAAGCGCTAGATATCTGCAAAGACTTAAGTATTACATATGTGCTCATTACGTGCGACCAAAGTAATATTGCCTCAATAAACACCATTCTATCTGTAGGTGGAGAGTTTAAAAATGAGGTTGTCGAAGAGGGCACTGGCAAAATTAAGAGAAGGTACTGGGTGAAATTATGATAGAAAATACATTTGAAGAATTTCCAGTTTTAGAAACTGAAAGGTTGATTTTAAGAGCCATTAATTTGGCAGACTGCCATGCGCTGCTTGAAGTTTTTTCTTCAGAAGAAGTCATGAAGTGGTATGGCATGTATCCGCTCGCTGAAATGGAGTCAGTCGTTCAAATTATAGAGAATTTTCGAACGTCATTTGCCCAAAAAAAATCTATTCGTTGGGCAATTGAACTTAAGGTGACTGGAGACGTCATTGGAACTTGTGGTTTTCACAATCATAACCAAACGGCGAGACGCGCTGAAATCGGATATGAGTTAAATGAACGCTATTGGGGCAGAGGATATATCAAAGAAGCCATTAAAGCGATGATGAATTTTGGTGGAGACACACTGAACCTACGCCGAATAGAAGCACTCGTATACCCAGAAAATAAAGCTTCGCAAAGCGCTTTGGAGTCATTGGGTTTTGAGGAAGAAGGACTTCTTAGAGATTATGCCTATTTTAGAAACGTGTACCAAGATCTAATCATGTATAGCTGGATTAATGAAAATCATATTCGAAATGACTAAATTATAGCTGTAATACCATAAAGGAGTGACACTTATGAATACACATAAAATCACTACAAAGTCCCATTGGTGTGAACATTTATATCATGAATACCATTCTCAAGACAGTGATACGCTGATGATTGTACTCGGCGGACAGAATTATTCTATTCATATGCCATTATTATATTACACAACTTGTCTAGGCATTCAGTCTGGCATTGATGTTCTAGCAGTCAATTATGGGTTTATTCAAAATCCTACTAAGACGCATTTTCCAGAAGATTTTGAGGTGTTATACAAAGAGGTAAAAGAAGCGGTTGATTTGGTGATTACAGAGCACCATAAGAATCTGGTATTTGTAGGAAAAAGTCTAGGCACGGTTCTCATTAAACGCCTCAAGCGCGAATACCCTCATCTGTCACACAAAATTATTTTCTTAACCCCAGTATCGCCAGCTTTTGATACTGATGACTTAAAAGAGAAGTTAATTTTAATGGGAGCAGGGGACACGCATTACGACGAAAACCTTCTAAACAAGGAGGAAGAGTCAGTCGTGATTGAGTTTAACGATGGCGACCATTCATTAGAAACGGGTAATGTTCTAGCAGATCTAGAAATTATGGAACAAGTGATGGGCGCTATTAGCGGTTACTTGGATTATGAGATTGGAGAGGAACAAGACTAGGCTAAGTGTTTGTTAATAAAATAATACAATAAAAGGGTTATACCAATTCACATGGTATAACCCTTTTTAACGCATTGTTAGCAAAACTAGCTTATAAAAAGACTAGAGACTAGACTTTATTAACACCAATACGCTTGTTAGATTTTGAAGTAGCACCATTGCCGATTTTTTTATCAGGTCTCATGCTATCGTGTGTAGCATTTTTCTTTTTCTTTGCTTCAAGCAAAGCTTTCATCATTTCCACGTTTTTATTAGACATATTTAAGTCTCCTTCATTAAATTCATATAAGATAACAAATCTCTCAAATACCATTATACAATAAAAACTGGATAAAATTAAGCTTTTTATTTATTTTCAAGGAGTTCTTTAATCATTCTGGTTGCATCTAAGTAAGGTGCGATAGACTGATCAAAGTTTAATTTGTTAATGACTTTTGAAAGGAAGTCAGAGAGATCCACTTCACAGAACCATTCTGCTGTTTTAACCGGATCTGGAATATAGGTCAAATTTGTAGAATAAACACGTTTAATGATACCATCATCATAAAGCTTTTGGAACTTCTCAACGCCTTCAGTAAAGAAAGCAAAGGTAGAAGCAACATAAACATTTCTTGCATTTCTACTTTTGAGCTCATGAGCAATATCGGCAACAGACTCGCCAGAGGCAATCATGTCGTCAACAATCAGAACATCAATTCCAGAAACGTCTCTGCCTACATATTCGTGCTGAATAATAGGGTTCTTGCCATTAACGACCGTTGAGTGATCTCTTCTTTTATAGAACAGACCCACGTCTACGCCGAGCACGCCTGCATAGTAGACCGCTCTGTCCATTGCGCCTGTGTCGGGGCTGATGACTAAGAGGTTGTCTCTATGAAGGGTCAATTCTTTTTCGTTGGATATAATGCTTTTAACAATTTCATAAGTCGGGTAAAGATTTTCAAAAGAAGTCAGTGTAATGGCATTTTGAACATTTGGGTCATGTGCATCGAAAGTGATGATTTCATGAACGCCAAGTCGCTCTAATTCTTGTAAAGCCATTGCGCAGTCAAGAGACTCTCTGCCTTTTCTTCTGTGTTGTCTAGAAGCATAGAGGAGGGGCATAATTACCGTTACGCGGTTTGCCTTGCCTCTAACAGCGGAAATGGTTCTCTTGATGTCTTGAAAATGTTCGTCTGGGCTCATGTGATTTTCAAAACCAAACATGTTGTAGGTGATATCATAGTTACCTACATCGCATAAAATATAAATATCTTTACCTCTGACAGTCTCTTCTAAGATGACTTTGCCTTCTCCATTAGAGAAACGAACATCCTTCGAACGAATAAGGAATGATCGGTCCACGTCTCTTTTGATGCGGATATGTTCGTCAATTTTCTGACCCAATTGTGAACAACTTTGAAGAGCGATGATTCCGAGCTCTCCGTTGGTTGGTAAATTTGACAAATAAGGCATATTAAATCTCCTATAACAGAAATGAGGGTGAAAGAACGGTGTTATCTTTTTGCCATGAACGCTTCAATTTCGTCTGTGGTACGGATGATATCGGCTGAAAGAACTCTGTGACCGGTTGCAGTAATGAGAACATCGTCTTCAATTCTAATCCCGATGTTTTCTTCTGCAATGTATAAACCTGGTTCAACGGTGAATACCATGCCTTCTGCAAGGACAGTTTCTCTGTCACCAAGGTCGTGAACGTCAAGTCCAAGGTGGTGGCTAACGCCGTGGTAATAATATTTAGAAAGTTCTTCTGCAGAAGCAATCAATTTGATGTGCATAAGCTCTTCAGAGAGGACTTTTTTGCAAGTTTCATTTAATTCAGCAAACGGCACGCCAGGCTTCATCATCGCTATAACCGCTTGTTCAGCTTTTAGGACGATTCTGTATATTTCCTTTTGTCTAGCTGAGAACTTACCGCTTACAGGGTAGGTTCTTGTAATGTCCGCTGCGTACTCTTTGTACTGAGCGCCCAAGTCGATGAGAACCAGTGTGTTTTCTTCAAGTGGTCTGTTGTTTTCAACATAGTGAAGGATTACAGCCTCAGAACCGCCTGCAGCAATTGTAGGGAATGAGTTGCCGTCCGCGCCGTTCATGCGAATAGAATGGGCAAAAGTAGACTCAAGCTGGTACTCCATCGCGCCAGGCTTCATGAATGTCATGACGTCTTCAAGACCTTTTTTAGTGATGTCTACAGCCTTTTGCATTTGTGCAATTTCTTCAGCTTCTTTAAACATGCGAAGCTTAAGAGCCACTGGGTGGATTGTGCCAATTGGTGCAAATGGGAAGCGCTTTTGGATGTCTAAAGCTTGCTTGTGATTGTAAGAATCGGCTTCATTCCAATCTAATTTTTCTAAATCGAAATAGACTTTCTTGATTTTGTCGCCGTAGAAGTTTTTTGTAAGCCATGATTCGTATTCTTGCGTATAAAGAACCGTCTCAATGCCTGAAATTTCAGTAGCGGTTTCTTTCTTTAATTTTCTGCCGTGCCACTTTTCAACTTCATAATTTGGGAACTCGATGAAAAGGGTTGTGCTCAACTTATTGTTTAATTTTTGTATGGCAAGAATGAAGTTTTCTTGGTTTAAACCAGTGAAGTAGAAGAAGTTCTTATTTGGTTTAAAAGTGTAGTGAGCATCTGCTGTACTTTTTGGTGCAGAGCCTTGATATAGGAGCACTAGGTCTCCATCGTTTAAATGGGCATTTAATTTTTCTCTATTTCTGATAAAAAGATCTTTCATGAGTAAAACCTCCTAAAATGTGATATCTTTATCATATATGATTTGACGTGTTGAGGTCTCAATAAAATGCAAAATATTAATGACGATTTCGTAATAAGTATTCATTATATAAGCAAATGAGACTTAATGTCAATGTCAGTCGAATCCATGATTACCCATGAAAAGGAGAGAATACATATGATTCAAGTTGTTGCTAAAAAATTTATTAAAGAAGGCTTTGCAGATGACTTTATCGAAACGGCGAGAGAATTGGTAGAACTTACAAGAAAAGAAGAGGGCTGCATTCGATATGATCTCTGTCAAGATACAAACACACCCGAAATTATAAGCTTTATTGAAGCCTGGGAAAGCGTTGATCATTTGAAAGTGCATATGCAAACGGATCATTTTTTAAGACTGGTGCCATTACTTGCTACTTTCTCAGAAGTGGAAGGGGAACTGAACATTTATGAAAACTTATTTGATTAGAATGATTGACGACACAACTTTTGAGTATGAATGGGAAGGTGAATTAGCCGAAGCCATTAAATCGATTAATGAAGCTGGTGCTTTTATAAAAGTGAACGACTGGAAAGCAAATGAATACTATATCAATGTGCGTGAAATAAAATGGATCAGCAATAAGCGCGATAATTAAAGCAAGAGGGGCAAGGAAATGAACATACAAATTTATGGCAAGAAGAAATGCTTTGAAACGCAAAAGGCAGAGCGTTATTTTAAAGAACGAAAAATAAAGTATCAGCTTGTGGATTTGATTAAATTCGGCATGGGTGTAAGAGAATTTGAAAATATCAAAAGAGCTGTCGGGATAGATGCGCTAATTGATAAGAATTGTGACCTTTATTTTGAAAAAAACCTAGATAAAATACACGGCGCGGGGTTGGTACAGGAAATACTCATTGAGAATCAGAAGATTTTAAAAACGCCTATTGTTAGAAATGGAAAATTTGCGACTGTAGGTTACCAACCTGATGTGTGGAAAACTTGGGAATGATGTCATTTTAAAAAGGCGTCCGTTTGTATTATAAACGGACGCCTTTTTGGTATAAAAACAAACGTTTCAAATGAAGTTGATATAGACATTGACAAATAATATGTATCTATGTTAATATTTTCAAATGCACAAAAATGAAGCGACATAAAAATAATGAGATGGAAAGGTAGGTACTCAAATGAAAAAAATTCTAACAATGCTTATGGTTTCGCTATTACTATTTAATATTGGTAGTTTTGCAAGTGCTCAAACCACAAACACGTTTAAATCAATCACAGATATTTATGGCTTTAGCACCATGACTGAAACAAATTTATTCTACTACGTTGCTAAAGAAGGGGTTAAAATCTATAGCATCAAAGAAGGCACAACTAATTTGGTAGCACCTGCGAAATTTGAAAAATGTGCTACTGTATTAAGTTTGGATAATAAATACATTTCAATTATTACAAAAGATTCTGATGGCACTGCTCTTACACTTACATTTTCCAAAACAGAAAATGGTACAGTTAACATAACTGAAACGTGTGCAGACCAAGTAATGGGTCCGTTTACCGCAAAATTTTATAAATCAATAAGTGCGATGCAAAATGATGCCAATAAAAATAGCATTATTCTTTCAAACGCAAAAAACTTTAGTTTTGTTTTAAAAAATAGAGTGCTTGTTGAAGCTTATAGACTTTCTATAAGTTCAGTTGAAAAGCAAACACTCACCCTCCCTGACGGTACTAAGTATACAGGACAAGTCAAAGATGGCAAGGCGAATGGAAAAGGTATACAAATTATAGAAAAAGATAATGTTTATTTCGGTGAATTTAAAGATGGCCTATGCTCTGGAGAGGGTACATATACTTGGGCAGATGGTAATCAATATGTGGGCAATTTTAAAGATGGCCTTTTCTTTGGACAAGGTACACTTATATCTTCAACTGGTAATAAATACATATGTGAATGGCAAAATGATAAAAGAAATGGGCAGGGAACATCTACTTATGCCAATGGTAATAAATATGTAGGCAATTTTAAAGATAATATGTTCTCTGGACAGGGTACATTTACGTACGCCGATGGTGGTAAATATATAGGCAATTTTGAAGATGACCTATTCTCAGGGCAAGGTACAATGACTTATGCTGATGGTACTAAATATGTAGGTAATTATAAAGACGACTTATTCTCAGGGCTAGGTACACTTACTTTTGCTGATGGTGAGAAATATGTAGGTCAGTGGCTAAATGATCAAAGAAATGGTCAAGGTATAGCTACTTATCCAAATGGTAATGAATATGTAGGCAATTTTAAAGATGATTTGTATTTTGGACAGGGCACCGTTACTTTTGCTGATGGGGATAAATATGTAGGTCAGTGGCTAAATGATAAAGGAAATGGTCAAGGTATATTTACTTTTGCCAACGGTAGTAAATATGTAGGCAATATTAAAGATGACCAATTCTCAGGACAAGGTACAATGACTTCTGCCAATGGTGAAATATATGTAGGTGAGTGGCAAAATGATCAAAGAAATGGACAAGGTACAGTGACTCTTCCTGATGGTGAGATATATGTAGGTCAGTGGCTAAATGATAAAAGACATGGCAAAGGAACTCTCACTTATAAAAATGATGCTGGCATAACCATAACGCGCACAGGTGTTTTTAACAACAATGAATTTTTACACAAGTAAGCCAAATACACTTGATTAGATTATATGACACAACCCAAAAATTGCCCTGCAGGACTCAACCAGCAGGGCGATTTTTTTATTCAATACGTTCCTTTATAATCCCAGAACGATAAGCGTCTAAAAGCAGTTCTAAGTCTTTAATCTGTACGCTTAAGGTTATGCCATCGTCAGTGTCTCTAACCCTTATTCTCAGACTTTCTTTCTCTAAAACCATAATAGTAGAGTGAATATCTATTTCTTCTTCAATCGCTTTTTGAGTGGACTCAAACGGGTCATGGGAAACTAATGACAAGCCAAATGAATTGTAGATGAGCGTATAACCGGCAATCCCAGTAGTGGGTTGATAGGCTTTTGAAAAACCACCGTCAATAACGAGCAGTTTCCCATTAGCTCTGATCGGACTTTCCCCCTGTTGTAGTTTAACAGGCACATGTCCGTTTATGATGTGAGAAAAATTGGGGTCTAAGCCGAATTCTTCGAAAATCATTTCACACATTTTTTCGCTATTCTCTAAGTAGAAGTAAGGGTTTTTCTTCTCAACGTGTGTCTCTTTATCGCTGATGAAAAGGCGTTCAAAAGTCGTCATTTTGTCTTTGCCAAAGAGAGGTGAATCGATTCCATTCCAAAGGTACCAAATAACATCCATGCCATACTGCTGGGCTTCAAGATTATTTTTATGGAAATAGCCCTCTCTTACTGCAATTTCCAATTTATCCAAATAAATTTTTCCGCTATAAGGTTTCTCTTTTGAGAAAATAGTGACCTTTTTAAATTGACCGTCTTCGGTCATTGGTATGCAGCCGTGGTACATCAAGTTGGAATTGTACTTTAAATACAAACTACTATTGGCGTAGAGGTAAGTAATGTGTTTTTGAAGTCTATCACTATTTATAAATGAAGATTTCAATTTTTCGACAAGATCCTTTTCTTCGGATGTAAGGGTGTAAGGATCTTGCGGATCGATTGTTGGGAAATGTTTATCTTTAAGTTCATAAATTTTGCCATCTAATGTGATATTGCCATTAACATAATCAATTTTAGTTAGGAGCAAACGGTCTTCCATTGCAAAGAGAGGGCGTCTTGAAATGATTTCACCTTCTAATTTAAACTGAATGATTGTAATGGCTTTGTGCATTTTAGCGATGAGGCTTAAATCGTTTTCGTTGTAAGCGGGGGTATTTTTAACATTTGGCTTAAACGCTTCACAAGGGTCACTTCCATAAAAAGCAAGCGCAAAAGTAGCGAGCGGTAAAATATTGATTCCGTATCCATTTTCGATGGTGTCCAAATTGGAATATTTTGCACAAATTCTAAGAACCGTTGCGATGCAGGCTTCACTTCCTGCCGCTGCGCCCATCCAAAGGACGTCATGATTGCCCCATTGAATGTCAACTGAGTGGTAATTCATAAGCGTGTCCATAACAATTTCAGGACCAGGGCCCCTGTCAAAAATATCGCCTATAATATGAAGTCTGTCGATGACAAGTCTTTGAATTAACTTGGACATTTCAATAATGAATTCGTCAGCTCTTCCAATATTAATGATGGTTTCAATGATGCCGTTATAATATTCTTTTTTATGGAGTTCATTAAGATCCTTTGACATGAGTTCTTCAATGATATACGCAAAGTCTTTTGGCAAAGCTTTTCTAACTTTCATGCGAGTGTACTTAAAAGCCGCTTTTCTGCAAATTTCAACCAACTGATCAATCGTCACATGATACCACTGATCGATATTGACAGCATTTTTATGTATTATTTCTAATTTTTGCTCTGGATAGTAGATGAGTGTCGCCAAACTTTTAACTTCTTTATCGCTTAGGGTATCGCCAAAGGATTCTATGATTTTGCGCTTGATATTGCCTGAACCGTTCCTCAGAACGTGGTTAAAAGATTCATATTCACCGTGAATGTCCGTCAGGAAATGTTCGGTTCCTTTTGGAAGATTGAGTATCGCCTGTAAATTAATAATTTCAGAACTCGCAGCAGCGATGGTCGGAAATTCATTGGATAAAAGTTTTAAATATCTTAAGTCTAAATTAATGTCTTGAATCAACGTTTCATCTATGCTCACCATTTAGCACAACTCCTTGAAAATTATTCGTCTTTAAAATTATAACATTAGTTGTGTCTATATTCTACGTATAAGGCATTTAAATAGATTTGCAATTTAGGGTTAATTTATGGTTGGTTTTCCAACTGGAGTGGGTATTAATTAATTATCGTTGTAAATTTATATTGAGGAGATGTGCATATGAAAGTATTTGAAAAGCCAAGAATTGTGATCAGTAAATGCCTTGGACAAGCAAAATGTCGATATGATGGTGCCGTCATTCATAGTGACTTGGTAGAAGGACTAGCGCCATTTGTTGACTATATCACGGTTTGTCCAGAAATGGGAATTGGACTTCCAGTACCAAGAGAGGCGTTAAGAATCGTTAGAAATGAACAAGGGGAAGATTGTTTGGTCTTTTCTATGAGTGGGACTGATAAAACTCAGGCCATGCTTGATTTCGCTAAAACATTCTTAGGAGGCTTAGACGAAAATGAAATCGATGGTTTTATTTTAAAACATCGATCTCCTTCTTGTGGGATGAATGATGTAAAAATATACAGAGGGATTGGCAAGTCCCCAATGATTCCTGGAAAGACAACAGGATTGTTTGGAAGAAAGGTGGAGGAGTTGTTCCCTATGATTCCTGTTGAAAATGAAGGGCGACTGCTGAATTTTAATCTAAGAGAACACTTTATGATGCGGGTTTTCTTAATGCGCGACTTCAAGAAAGCAAAAGCGAGTGGCAAATTATCAGAGCTAATCAGGTTTCATTCCACCAACAAGTATCTCTTTATGGCGTTTAGTCAAAAGCATCTTTCATCGATGGGAAAAGTCGTGGCCAATCATGAGAAAGATGATCTTCAAACCCTTATCAAAAAATATGAAGAATATCTGATAAAAGCCACTTCGCAGCCTCTTTCAATACAAAGAAACATAAACGTTTTACTCCATATTTTCGGTTATTTTAAAAAGCACTTAAACAGTGCTGAAAAAGCATTTTTCCTTGAAAAAATGGAATTATACAATAAAAAGCGCATCCCATTTTCCGTTATGCTAGGCATTTTAAACTCATGGGTCATCCGATTTGATGAGCCATATCTTAAGGGACAAACTATATTTGAACCATTTCCAGTGTCTCTTTTTGAAGTCACGGATTCGGGGAAAGGTCTTTAAGGCATGAAAGGGGCATAAAATGATCCAAGAGAGTCGTATCAAACGAATGAGTGACTTAGAGTCACCGATGAGTGACTTAAAGTCACCAATGAATGACTTAAAGTCACCAATGAGTGACTCTAAGTCACCTCCTATTGCGTCTGGACAATACGTTATTTACTGGATGCAGGCCTCTATGAGGATACAGTATAATCATGCCCTTGCAGCTGCCATTCATTATGCCAATGACCACAAGTTACCCCTTATTGTCTGTTTTGTATTAGCAGATGCCTATCCTGAAGCGAATCTAAGGCACTATACCTTTATGTTAGAAGGCATAAGTGAGGTTCGTGATACGTTACAAACGATGGGGATTCAGTTCATCCTATTAAGGGGTGAACCACAATCAGCTCTAAAACCAGTAATGAATCACAACATGGCCGCCCTTTTTATGGACAGAGGCTACACACGAATCCAAAGGGCTTGGCGTCAAGCCGTGCTTGATAAGGCGGGTCAGGCGCCCATTTACCAAATTGAAAGTGACGTTGTGGTGCCAGTCGAAAAGACGTCAATAAAACAAGAGTATGCCGCACGTACGATTAGAACGAAGATCCATAAGCTGTGGGACGAATTCTTGGTACCCCTTGAAATACCATGTGTAATGCATAATAGCCTAGAACTTAAACTCCCAATTGTGGATCACGCTCAGTTGACACTGAGCGAGTGGCTAGATGATTTGAAGATAGACATAAGCGTTCTACCCTCAAAGCGCTTCAAAGGGGGAGAACAGGAAGCACAGAGGCTGTTAAAAACATTTGTAGAGGACAAACTGCCCTATTATGATTTGAGCAATCATCCTGAATTTCAGTACAGCTCAAATCTAAGTGCCTATTTGCACTTTGGTCAGATTTCGCCGGTGGATATTGCATTGACGGTGAGGCAAGCAAGAGCGGGAGAAAATGGACAGGCTTTCTTAGAAGAACTGATCGTTCGTCGGGAATTGTCGATGAATTTTGTGTATTACAACCCTGATGGGTATGATCAATTTGAGGGGATGACCTATCCATGGGCTTATCAAACCATGGCACAACATGAGGGCGATCCGAGGGCTTATATTTATAAACGGGCTGAATTTGAGCAAAGTCAGACTCATGATCCTTACTGGAATGCGGCCAATCTTGAGATGGTCTTAACTGGTGAAATGCACAACTACATGCGGATGTATTGGTGTAAAAAAATTGTTGAATGGACAAGAACATACAAAGAGGCTTATGAAATCGCCATTTATTTGAATAACAAGTATGCTTTAGATGGGAGAGACCCAAACTCGTATACTGGAATCGCTTGGTGTTTTGGTCAGCATGATCGCGCGTGGACGGAGCGTCCTATATTTGGGAAACTAAGATATATGAATGCGGCTGGTTTAGAGCGAAAGTTTGATATGGATCAATATGTTGAAGGCATTAAGGCTATCAATGCCAACAACGAAGGATAAAGATTACGCCTTGTCATTTTTTAATTTTAAAATGACAAGGCGTTTGTTTTTTCAAAAGTTATAATTGTAAATTGATGGTTATGTAAATATAGGGTATGGTTAGATCAAAATAAAATTCTTTGTATGGATTCCAAACGCAGAAATGGATCTGAAAAATCAAATGCCTATGAGTATAAAATCACGCCAAATGATGCCGAGTGGAAGACTTCTTAGGCATTTCATCTTTAATCATCTTTTTAACAGTATTGGCAACAAGTCTAATTACGACGTTCACGAATTTAACGCGCTCGTCCAAATATGAGTTAATACAGCGAACGGGCAGGTGCTTATTCTATTTTGTGGCAATAAGTTTTTTCTTGGTACTTCGAAAATTGCATTTCATTCTGAGACGTTTAACCTTAATAAAGTACTTTTGAAAGGTGGAAAACTAGCGTTTGTTCTGGTATTTTCAGATATTATACATATTGAAGACAGCTATCGTGGGTATATATCATTTGTAAAAGTTCATGAGGTGACTGAAAAGATTCAAGTTGAATATCCACACTCTGAAACGATCTTATTTGATTCTGGATATTCTTGCTTAGTGTTTCTACCAGATCATCAGAATTGGTGTGCCGGCGCAGTCTACGATTCTAATAATGAAATTGTTGAGTGGTACTTTGACATAGTCGTTTCGCCAACCTTTGAAATAACATTACTTGATGAAAAAGAAGTCATAGACAAAGCATTTCTAATGGAATTTTTCGATAAACATTACGCTGAAATGAACCATTAGTAGGGTTTTGTATTAACAAATCGACAAATCAACAAAGGGAGGTTCAAATGTCAAAAACCGTTCTATTCTATTTCACAGGAACAGGTAATTCATTGGCAATTGCACGAAAAATCGCCAGTCGCATTGAGAATTCTGTTGTAATACCCATGTTAAACAGCAACCCAGCAGATTATATCTGCGAAGAGACTACAATGATTGGTCTGATCTACCCTGTGCATATGAATGCAGTGCCGTGGCGGGTAGCAGAATTCGTGAAGACTTTGAAGCTTCTTGAAACTAGTTATATTTTTGCAGTTGCATCTCATGGGGGCATTCCAGGGTTGGCAGGTGCTAATCTCTACAAGTTAGCAAAAGACAGTCAGTTGAAATTAGATGCCTATTTTGAAATTGAAGCCATCAATAATACGCCAAAAGGCGTTGCGCCGAAACCATTAATGCGTCTTAACTGGGAACAAGATATAACGCCTGAAAAGGTTTCTGAAATGATGGTAAGGCTAGAAGAACAAGTTGATAATATTTTAAAAGCCATACAAGTACATAATAAGGGTTTGTTATTGGAAAGTGCTTTAAATTGTAAAGGTTTTAACTATTGGTTTATGTCCCAAGTATGGAAAATAGGCGAAAATTCGAAACCAAAACTGTCATTTCTCTTAGACGAATCATGCACAGGGTGCGGTCTTTGTGAAAAACTATGCACAACACGAAGAATTAAAATGGACAACGATAAACCAAAGTGGGTAGGCGAGGTATGTCATTATTGTTACGCTTGCTTCAACTATTGTCCTGTTCAGGCAATTGGTGTAAAGCATTACACTAAAAAGCTAGGACGCTATCATCACCCTGAAATAAGCGCAGAGGATTTGATGGAACAGGTAAAACCAAACAAGTATAGCGGAGGTGAAACTAAGTGAGCCCATTATCTTTAAGTCGATGTATTGCCGTGGTAGTAATATTGGTATTCTCTTTTACACTGAGTGGTTGTACAGCTGGTAAAATGACTACTTCTAGCAAGGTGGCTGATAATACTTATGAACATGATCCAGTAACAACGTCTGCACAAGCGTTTAAACTTTTGGAAGATGGTAATCTTAGATTTACAAGTGATCAGGCCATGCAAGACAATGTATCAATTGCTAAAAGAGCCGATTTATCCACGAATGGACAAAAGCCATTTGCCACAATTTTAAGCTGCTCTGATTCAAGAGTCCCACCAGAGCTTATATTTGATCAGGCGCTTGGTGATTTATTTGTTGTTCGTGATGCTGGAAATATAGTTGATCCCGTTATAATGGGAAGTATAGAATATGGTGCTGAACATTTGGGGACATCGGTTATCATCGTCTTAGGGCATGAAAAGTGTGGCGCTGTTAAAGCAACGGTTGATGGTGGCCATCCAGAAGGCAGTATAGGCGAAATTGTAAAAAGAATTCAACCTGCGTATGAACTTGTCATGACAAGTAATAAACTTATCAAGCTAGAAAAAGATGCTTATTATACCCAAACAGAAGATCAAAATATTAGAAATGCCGTTCAAGAAGTCATCAAGAGTGACATTATTAAAAAGCTGATCGAAGAGAAAAAAGTGATTGTAATAGGCGCAAAATATGATTTAGATACTGGCAAAGTTGAATATATCAAGTAGGTCTGGCTAATGCTCTGAAATAGTGAACGTGAATGATTTACGACATTACAAACGAAACCATAAATAGACGACAAAATAGCATGCCAAGCGCACCCAACGAAATGACAATTAAGGCTTTTCGTTTCGTTATTTTATCTTTTGATACAGAACTCAAAAATGGCGTAAATTTAAATCTGGAATAGAAGGTATGATAGGCTATGAAAGTTGGTACTGCCATTAAAACAAAAAGAATTAGAAGAATATCAATAATAAGTCTGGGACCGTTCATAAGATAACCTCACATATAATATTTTATTTATACTGTATCACAATATATAAATTAAATGCTTAAATGTAATTTTATTGATATGTTGAAATAAAAAAACAAAAGCACTGATTACAGCATAACCCGTAATCAGTGCTTTTATTTTAGCTTTATGGCGGGAGTACGTGGGAATCGAACCCACCTAAGAGGCTCTTAACCCCTCAAACTGGTTTTGAAGACCAGAGGACACACCAGCACCCATCTACTCCCGTAGATGAGTTTGGAATACGCTGTAACCCCTATAAAAGAGAGTACTTAGCATAAGCCTCTATTAGAATAACATAGATTGCTAGAAGTTAAAAGGATTTTCTTCGCCTCGGAGTAATTTTTGAATATTCGATTTATGACGATAAATGACGAAAAACCCTAAGAAAACAGAACACCCAACGTAAACGTCTGAGGTATTTAACATGATTGCAAGCAGAGGTAACATAAGTGCTGCAATAATTGAAGAGACAGACATATACTTGATTGTTTTCAAAGTGGTTAAATGCACAACCAAAGTGATTAATCCGATGAGAGGCTGAGTGGCCATGACCATACCAGCTGCAGTTGCAACGCCTTTGCCACCTTTAAAGCCAAGTGAGAAGGGGTAACAATGCCCTAAAACGGCAACGGTTCCACAAATTGTCCCTGCATCAGTTCCGCCCATTAAATAGCCAATTAGAACAGCAAGCGCACCTTTTAAAAAATCTCCAACGAAGGCAATGAGTCCAATTTTTCTACCTAAAGTACGATAGACATTTGTTGCTCCAGTATTGCCACTGCCATGTTTTCGAATATCGACATGACCAAGCTTTTGACTGACGATGTATGAGAATGGAATGCTTCCAATTAAATAGCCAACACCAGCAATAACCAACGTATAGTAGTTCATCTTAAGACCTCCTGATTAAGTAACGCATTTATTGTACCACAAAAACTATTTAGACACTATGCCTTTTATGACTATAGAAGGTGTTTATCAGAAGTGCTATACTAATAAATATAGTTTTTTTAATACGAAAATAAGTTAATAAGGGTGGACGTTAAATGAGAACATTTAAATTGATGGGTAAAGATCAACTTGAGCTTCATGGCATTGCCTGGGATGAAATTGAATCGCCTAAAGCAATTGTTCAACTCTCTCACGGTATGGCAGAGCATATTTTAAGATATGACGGCTTTGCAGCTTTTCTAAACGAACACGGATTTATCGTTTACGGGCATAATCATAGAGGTCATGGCGCTTCTGTAAAAACAACTGACGATTTAGGCTATTTAAGCGATTCTGATGGTTGGAACAAACTAGTGGACGATTTACATACAATGACCATGCATATTAAAAAAGAGAGACCTGAGCTGCCACTATTTATTTTTGGCCATAGCATGGGTTCATTTGCGCTTAGGCACTACCTCAGCCGATTTGGGGCAGAGATTGATGGTGCTGTCATTTGCGGCACTGGAAACAATTCTAGCTTGCTCAATCAGGTAGCGCTTCAAGTTGCAAAGTTAGAACAAAAATTCAAAGGGCCAAAACATCGCTCACAACTCATGACCACTCTTTCCTTTGGAAAATTCAACAATAAATTTAAACCCAATAAAACAGAGTTTGATTGGCTCAATAGGGATGAAATTGAAGTTTATAAGTATATTGAAGACCCACTTTGCGGATTGGTATTTACAAGTTCGTTCTATGTGGATTTCCTAAATGGGATTATTGAGCTTTCTAAAAATAGCAGTGTTAATCAAATCCCAAAGGATAAACCCTACTTATTCATATCTGGCGAAAACGATCCTCTGTCACTGCGCGGCAAAGCAATTGAGCAGGTAGCCGCTCAATATAGAAGTGCTGGCATTCAAAATGTGTTGGTAAAAATATACCCTCAGGCACGTCATGAACTTACCAATGAAATGAACAAAGAAGAAATTTACAAAGATGTTGTCGATTGGTTAGAGAAGAGCCTCAATTCTGTTCACAAATAATTCACAATTTTAAGGTTGTAGCCTTGGACTTATGGGCGTATAATCTTAGAGTAATTAAAATGAGCATAAATGAGGTGACTTCGATGTCAGCAAGCCTTTTAGGTGGACTTGATATAGGATCGACAACCGTTAAATTAGTTGTAGTAGACGAACAATTAAACATCATATTCTCACAGTATATGAGACATGGTGCAGAAATAAAAAAGACCGTAGAGATTATTCTTAAGGAAGCTTTTATTAAGATTGGAAATGCTAATGTGAAGCTTCAAATCACGGGTTCTGGTGGATTGATGATAGCCGAACAACTCAAAATACCTTTTATTCAAGAGGTTATCGCGGGAACAAAGGCTGTTGAACGTTTATTTCCAGAAACAGATGTCGCCATTGAATTAGGCGGAGAAGATGCTAAAATCACATTTTTTGCAACACCAATAGAACAACGCATGAATGGTGTGTGTGCAGGCGGTACAGGTGCTTTTATTGACCAAATGGCCATTCTCCTGAACACAGACGCATCAGGACTTAATGAATTGTCTAAGCGTCATAAAACCATTCATCCGATTGCTTCTAGATGTGGCGTCTTTGCAAAAACAGATCTACAGCCACTGTTAAACGAAGGCGTCCCTAAAGAAGATTTGGCCGCTTCTATTTTTCAAGCGGTTGTAAATCAAACGATTAGCGGACTTGCCTGCGGAAAATCTATCAAAGGTAAAGTTGCCTTCCTAGGTGGGCCGCTTTACTTCTTATCAGAACTGAGAGAGCGTTTTAGCCATACATTGGCCCTTGCAGAAGAAGACATTATTGCGCCTGAATTTGCGCATTACATGGTGGCAATGGGCAGCGCTATTGAAGCCAGTAAGTTAGATTCTGATATTTCGATGGAAGTTCTTTTGCATCGATTGCAAACGCTTGAAGAGGTTCACCTTTTGGACAGTATGACCATTAGACCTCTTTTTGCAAGTGTGAATGAATTTAACGTTTTTCAAAAGCGTCATCAAAAACATATTGCTAAAAGAAAAGACTTACAAATCCATGTAGGTCCTATTTTCGTTGGAATAGATGCTGGCTCAACGACTACGAAGGTAGTTGCCATTGACCAAGATGGACAGATACTTTACGAGTTTTATGAGTCTAATAAAGGGAATCCACTAACGTCTGCAAGAGGGGCGCTTGGTGAACTTTATAAACGCATGCCAAAAGGTTCTTTTATTGGTCAAAGTGTTGTAACGGGCTATGGTGAACACTTATTAAAAGCGGCACTTCTAGTCGATGAAGGTGAAATTGAAACCATTACGCACTATCGTGCAGCAGATTATTTTAAACCTGGCGTCAGTTTTGTAATTGACATTGGCGGTCAGGATATGAAAAGTTTAAAAATAAAAGACGGACATATAGAGAGCATTATGCTTAATGAAGCCTGTTCTTCTGGTTGTGGATCATTCATTGAAACATTTGCCAAAGCAATGGGGCTTTCAGTGGAAAACTTTGCACTTGAAGCGCTTAAATCTGCTCAACCTGTAGATTTAGGCACAAGGTGTACGGTATTTATGAATTCCAAGGTTAAGCAAGCGCAAAAGGAAGGCGCCTTAGTTGCAGACATTTCTGCAGGGATTGCTTATTCTGTTGTTAAGAATGCGCTTTATAAAGTGATTCGTTTAAAAAATACCAAAGAACTTGGAGACAAATTAGTGGTACAAGGTGGAACATTCCTAAACGACGCCGTTCTTAGAGCATTTGAACTGACAACAGGCGTGGAAGTCGTTCGACCTGATATTGCTGGGTTGATGGGTGCATTTGGTTCTGCCTTGATTGCAAAGGAAAACTATCAAGAGGGTTTTGTGTCCAAATTATTACCTCCGGCTGAACTTGACACTTTGGAAGCTGTCACGACAAATGACCGATGTAAGCTTTGTGGAAATACGTGCTTACTCACCATTCAGACCTTTTCAAATGGCAGACGATTCGTTTCGGGAAATCGATGTGAAAGAGGTCTTAAAGAGCATGTTGTCATTGACCGAGGTCCTAACTTCTACGAATACAAATACCAAAGATTATTCCAATATAAGCCGTTAAGTCCTGAGAAGGCGTTTAGGGGTACGGTTGGTATTCCAAGGGTGCTTAATATTTATGAAAACTACCCATTTTGGTACCGATTCTTTACAGACTTAGGCTTTAGGGTTGAACTTTCTAGTCGCTCTTCGAGAGAAATTTTTCAAAAAGGAATGGAAACGATTCCATCAGAGTCTATTTGTTATCCTGCGAAAATGGTACACGGGCATATCGAAGACCTTATTGAGAGAGGCGTTAATTTGATTTTCTATCCAAGTATTCCTTACGAAATTAAGGAATCTTTAGATGCAGACAATCACTATAATTGCCCAATCGTGACGTCTTATCCTGAAACTATTAGGCTCAACTTGGGCAACTTAGAAAAGCCTGGTGTTCGCTATTTTAATCCGTTTTTACCGCTTTTTGATAGAAACAAAATGGTCAAGATGACTCAAAAGCAACTTGTTTTTTATAAAATCGATCCTAGAGACATTGAAAGGGCAGTAGATTGCGCCTACGGAGAGTTAGAAATTTATAAAAATGACTTGAAGATCAAAGCTGAAGAAATGATTGAAACCGCTCGTAAAGAAAAACGCAAAATTATTATCTTGGCTGGCCGTCCGTATCACCTAGACCCAGAGATTAATCATGGCATTCCTCAGCTTATTGCCAACTACGGAATGGCAGTCATTTCAGAAGAATCAGTTGTCCATCTTAGCCCTCTTGAAAGACCTTTAAGAGTTGTTGATCAATGGACTTATCATACGAGACTTTACCATGCGGCGGAGCTTGTCAGTAAAAATGACGATATGGAGCTTATTCAGCTCAATTCTTTCGGATGTGGTCTAGATGCCGTTACAATTGATCAGGTTCAAGAAATTCTTCAAAAACGTGGCAAAAGTCATACGGTCATTAAAATAGATGAAATCAACAATTTGGGTGCTGCTAGGATACGTGTGCGTTCCTTGATGGCTGTTATGGCAGAACGTGAAAAACGCAGAATTGAATCCACTAATCTTTCTAGAGGCGAACTCAGCAGAAAAGAAATATCGTCACTCAGGAAAAGTTCATTGAAAAATCCAGGTCAAAAACCTAAACGGATTGAATTTACAAAGGAAATGAAAGCAACGCATACTATTTTAGCGCCACAAATGTCCCCAGTGCACTTTAGGCTGTTTGAAGCCGCTTTTAGAAGTGATGGCTACAATTTGGAAGTGTTGCCTGTAGTGGATGACCTTGCGGTGCAAGAGGGTCTTCAACATGTTCATAATGACGCCTGTTATCCTTCCATCATAACCATTGGTCAAATTATGTCGGCGCTTAAATCGGGTCGATATGATCTGCAAAAAACCAGCGTCATGATTTCTCAAACTGGAGGCGGCTGTCGTGCGACCAATTACATTGGATTCCTAAGAAAAGCACTTACAGATTCAGGGCTGGGTCACATTCCTGTCATTTCGCTTAACGCAGGTGGTCTTGAAAAAAATGAAGGCTTTAGACTCAGTGCATCCTTGCTGAACAAATTGGCAATTGCCCTTATTTATGGCGACTTGTTTATGAGGCTTGTTTATCAAATAAGACCTTATGAGCGACATACAGGAGACACGAATGCACTTTATGAGCATTGGAATCAAAAGGTTCTAGAATCGATTGAAAAGGGAAGTTTGATTGTATTCAGACGTCAGCTAAAAGAAATAGTGGCTCAGTTTGATCAAATTCCAATACTTTCTATTGAGAAACCTAAGGTGGGTATTGTTGGTGAAATTTTAGTCAAATATCACCCAGCGGCTAACAATAACTTGATTGAAACGTTGGAAGGGATGGGGGCAGAAGTAATTGTTCCAGATTTAACAGATTTCCTTCTCTACTGTGCTTATAATCACACCATAAAGCATGAACTACTTGATACATCTGTTATAAAAAAATATGGGAGTGATGCTCTCATTGGGTTTATAGAATTTTACAGAAAAGACATGAGAAAAGCACTTCAAAAAAGCAAACGCTTTACAGTGCCAAATAGGATTGAGGAGAAGGCATTCGCTACTAAGAAAATCATTTCACTTGGTCATCAGACTGGAGAAGGTTGGTTCCTTACAGCGGAGATGATTGAACTTCTTGGAACGGGCGTCAATAATATTGTCTGCCTCCAACCGTTTGCGTGTCTTCCTAATCATATTGTGGGCAAAGGTATGATCAAAGCGCTTAAAAAAGCTTATCCTAAAGCCAACATAGCGCCAATTGATTATGATGCGGGCATGAGTGAAGTGAATCAGCTGAATCGATTGCTGCTTATGATGAGCAATGCTAAAGTACAATCGTTTAGTGTGAAGGCAGTTCTCTAATTTAAAGGCAGATGTGGATGACACACTGCCTTTTCTCATTTTTGACTTAATGAGATTCTTTAGTATAATGCAATAAAGATTGCTTTAATGAGGAGGGGATTTCTTTGTCAATTCAGTGGTTAGTAGAAAATGAAGTTGGCCTTTTTAGAGGACCTGCAACTGTGGGTATTTTAAAAGGCGAAACTGGTTGGATTTTAATCGATTCAGGCGTTGAGGCTGATGTTCCTAAAAAAATAATCAAAGCGCTTAAAGCTACTGATCTCTTAAAAGAGGTTAAGATAAGTGCTGTAATCAATACGCATGCCCATGCAGATCACTGTGGGGGGAATAAGTGGCTAAAAGAGAATCATCAAGCACGCATTTATGCGAGCTCAGGTGAGAAACCCTATATTGAAAATCCTTATCTAGAACCACACTATTTATTTTCAGCAGAATCGCCAAAACTCTTAAAAAATAAGTTCTTTCAAGCAGAACCTTCTGTAGTTGATGTTGCCATTGATTTTAAAACAAGCCTTACAAAAG